>DASWRY010000066.1:0-33797 GCA_036402915.1 Mycobacteriales bacterium | reverse complement strand
GCTGGGCGAGTCCTCGACCGAGATCGCCGACGTGGTGAAGGTGATCACGAGCATCGCCGAGCAGACGAACCTGCTGGCCCTGAACGCGACGATCGAGGCGGCGCGGGCCGGGGAGGCCGGCAAGGGCTTCGCGGTGGTGGCGACCGAGGTCAAGGAGCTGGCGCAGGAGACCGCCAAGGCGACCGAGGACATCGCCCGCCGGGTCGAGGCGATCCAGGGTGACACCGCGGGCGCGGTGGAGGCGATCGCGGAGATCAGCGGGATCATCGGCAGGATCAACGACTTCCAGCTGACGATCGCGTCCGCCGTCGAGGAGCAGACCGCGACGACGAACGAGATGAACCGCAACGTCGCCGAGGCCGCCACCGGGGCCGGGGAGATCGCCGCCAACATCACCGGTGTCGCCACGGCCACGCAGGTCACCGCGGAGAGCGTCACGGAGGCGCTGCACGCCTCGTCGGCGCTCGCGCAGATGTCCGCGGAGCTCCAGGAGCTCGTGGGGCGTTTCCGCTACTGATCCGGGTCCGAGCGAGAACACCGGGCCGCCCCCGGGGCCACGCGGGGCGGCCCGGTGGCGTACCCGGTCCCTGGCCGCGAAGCTGACCCGCCGTGATCATCGGCCAGCTCCGGGTGACCCACCCGTTCGGCGTCGTGCCGGGCACGGGGGCCGGTGCGACGATGGGACGCATGTTCAGCCTCGTCAGCGCACCGGTCCTCGGGTTCGACCTGATCCGCCGCGACAGCGGTCACCGCGTGGCGGCCGTGCTCGGGAGGGCCCTCACCCTCGAGCCGGCGGACCTCCCCGCGCTCGCGGCGGTGCACCAGGACGACGACGAGCGAACGGCGGCATGGGTCGCCCTCTCGGCGCTGCCCGGGGACTCGATCCGGGACCTCTCCCGAGCCGAGGCCGCCGAGGCCGCCGAGGCCGACGGGGACACCGGGCACACCGGGCACACCGGGCACACCGGCGCGGGTGCGCTGCGGACGCTCCGGCAGCTCGCCCGCGCGCCGATCGGCACGCTCGACGGGCTGCTCACCTGCGTCCGTACCGACGTGTTCGGCTGGACCTGGCGCACGGTGGACGACCTCTCCGTCCAGGACGAGGTGGCGACGCGGGCGGTGGCGGTCGTCTGCGACGCCGTCGCGGGGTGCTATGCCGGGGAGGACGTCGACGCCGGGTACCGCCGGCGCCTCGCCGGGCCCTGGTCCCAGGCCGTGCGGCGGCTGCCCGAACGGCACCTCGACCTCGGCCCGTCCGCGGCCGACGTGCGGGGCCTGCTCGTCCGCGCGCGGCACCTCGGCGCGGCGGACCTCGCCGCCCTCCGCACCGCCGCGGAGGGCAGCGGCCGCGGGACGGCGTGGTCGTCGGCGGTCCACGAGGCGTCGTGGGCCGTGCACCTCGCAGGCCGCGTCCGCCCCGCCGCCGCGGCACAGCTGGCGCTCGTCGAGTCGCTCGAGGCGGCGGGCCTCCCCCTCGCCGATGCGGCAGGCGGCACCTGGAACCTGCTCAGCGGCGCCCTCCAGGCGGTCATGGTGCGGGACCTCCTGAACGCCTCGGCGACGCACCGGCTCCTCGCCCCCGTGATCCGGGCCATCGGGGTCGGCTGGGCGGAGTAGCCCACGGCGAGATCGACTCAAGCGCGCGTCCCCGCCGCCGATACACCATGCGGGACGGCACTCCGCCGGCTCACCCGAACCCCGCGGATGCCGGTCCGGCGTCCGTACGCGCTTGGAGGCTCCCGCGTGCCGCAGATCTCGGTGCTCGTCGTGGACGACTCCGTCGTGATCAGGCGGCTCGTCACCGACGCGCTCCAGGCGGAGCCGGACATCCGTGTCGTCGGCACGGCCCCCAACGGCAAGGTGGCCCTCGCCAAGATCGCCCAGCTGGCGCCGGACGTCGTCACGCTCGACATCGAGATGCCCGAGATGGACGGGCTGACGACGATCAGGGAGATCCGGAAGACCCACGCGAAGCTCCCGGTCATCATGTTCAGCACGCTGAGCGTGGCCGGTGGTGCCGCGACCCTGGAGGCACTGGCCTCCGGCGCCAGCGACTACGTGACCAAGCCCGCGAACGTCGGCAGCGTCCGCGAGTCGATGACCAGCGTCCGGGAACAGCTGATCCCCCGGATCCGGGCGCTCACCGGCCGCCGGGCCCCCGCGGCGGCGCGCCCGGCCGCGGCCCCGGTCCGGGTCGCCGCCGTCCCGGCCGGACCGCCGAAGGCGATCGACATCCTCGCCGTGGGCTGCTCCACGGGCGGCCCCGAGGCCCTCGCCACCGTCCTCACCCGCATGCCGGCCGACCTCCCCGTCCCCGTGGTGGTGGTCCAGCACATGCCGCCCGTGTTCACCCGCCTGTTCGCCGAGCGCCTGGACCGGACCTCGAGGCTCCACGTGTCCGAGGCGGCCGACGGCACCCCGCTGGTGCCGGGGCACGTGTACATCGCGCCCGGTGACCGGCACCTCGAGGTCGTCCGCCGGGCCACCGGGGTCGTCACGCGCCTGCACGACGGCCCACCCGAGTGCTTCTGCCGCCCGGCCGTGGACGTCCTGTTCCGGTCGGTGGCCGCCGCCTACAAGGGCACGGCGCTCGCCCTCGTCCTCACCGGCATGGGCCAGGACGGCAAGCGCGGGTCCGAGTCCCTCCGCGAGGGAGGCTCCCGCATCGTCGTCCAGGACGAGGCGACCTCGGTCGTGTGGGGGATGCCCGGCGCGGTGGCCGGCGCCGGCCTCGCCGAGGCAGTTCTCCCGCTGGACCAGATCGGCTCCGCGGTTCTCGAGCGCATCACCGCGATGCGCCGCCCCCAACCGGCAGGAGCTCGCTGAGATGGCACTGACCGCCGCCGAGTTCGACTTCGTGCGACGGCTCGTGTACCGCGAGTCCGCGATCGTGCTGTCGCCCGGCAAGGAGTACCTCGTCGAGGCGCGGCTCGCCCCGCTCACGCGGGAAGCCGCACTGCCGGATGTGAGCGCCTTCGTGGCGAAGCTCATGCAGAGCCCCGACCGGACCGCCGAGGCGCGGGTCGTCGACGCGCTCACCACCAACGAGACGTCGTGGTACCGCGACGGGTCGCCCTTCGAGGTCTTCCGCTCCACGGTGCTGCCGGCGATCATCGCGGACCGGCCCGTGTCACAGCCGGTCCGGATCTGGTCGGCCGCGTGCTCGACCGGCCAGGAGCCGTACACGCTGTCGATGATCCTGAACGAGCAGTTCGCCGCGACGAGCCGTTCCGCGGAGATCCTCGCGACCGACCTGTCCGACGAGGCCCTCGCCCGGGCCCGCGCCGGCCGCTACAGCCAGCTCGAGATCAACCGGGGCCTGCCCGCGGCGATGCTCGTCAAGCACTTCCGCAGGGAGGGCATCGAGTGGGTCGTGGGCGACGCGATCCGCTCGCGGGTGTCCTTCCGGAAGTACAACCTGACCAATCCCATCCCCCCCTCCACGGGCTTCGATGTGGTGTTCCTCCGCAACGTGCTCATCTATTTCGACGCCGAGACCCGACGGGGGGTCCTCCGGCGGATCCGGGCGGCGATGCGCCCTGACGCCTGGCTGTTCCTCGGGGCAGCCGAGACGACCATCGGCATCGACGAGGACTGGGACCGAGTGGTCGTCGGACGGACCTCGGTGCACCGCGCGCGGGATCCCCTCGCGGCGGCCGCAGGGAGAAGGGTGTGAGCCAGATGTTGGCCCTGGTGGTGGACGACTCGCGTGCGATGCGGATGGTGCTGCGCCGCATCGTCGGCGGACTCGGCTTCGACGTGGTCGAGGCCGCGAACGGGCAGGAGGCGATGGAGGCGGTCGAGGCGGGACCGATCCCCGACATCGCGCTCGTCGACTGGAACATGCCTGTCATGGACGGGCTGGAGTTCGTCACGGCCGTGCGGTCGCGTCCGGAGCTCCGCGGGGTGACCCTGATGATGGTGACCACCGAGAGTGAGCACGGGCAGATCGTCCGTGCGCTCGCCGCCGGAGCGCACGAGTACGTCATCAAGCCGTTCACGCCCGATGCCATCGCCGAGAAGCTCGCGCTGCTCGGCCTCGTACCCGCTGGGAGCGCCCCGTGACCACCCCCGTCCTCCCGGACACCTACGACGTCGAGCAGATCGTCGGGGACGTGTTCGGGTCCTTCCTCGGCGGCGACGAGGCCCTGCCCCTGCTCGCCGCGCCGTCCACCGGCGACCCCGCCGTCGCCGCGTGCGTGTCGATCACGGGCGGCTGGTCGGGCCACGTGGTGTTCGCCTGCTCCCTGCCCGCGTCCCGGACCGCGGCGGCGCTGCTGCTGCTGACGCCCGAGGACCAGCTGGCCGACGCCGACATCGCCGACGCGGTGGGCGAGCTCGCCAACATGATCGGCGGCAACATCAAGAGCCTGCTGCCCGGCCCGAGTGTCCTCACGCTGCCGCTCGTCAACATCGGCGGTGCGACCCTCCACCTCCCGTCGTCCGCCGAGGCCGTGCGCCTCGATCTGACCTGGCAGGGCGAGCCCGTCCGGGTCAGCGTGTGGGCGAGCACGACCGACACCCAGGAAGGCACAGCACGATGAAGATCCTCGTCACGGACGACAGCAGGGTCATGCGTCAGATCGTGGTCCGTACGCTCCGCCAGGCCGGGTTCGACGGCCACGACATCGTCGAGGCAGCGGATGGGCGGGAGGGCCTGGCGAAGGTCGCCGACGAGCAGCCCGACCTGGTCCTGTCCGACTGGAACATGCCCGAGCTCGACGGCCTCGAGTTCCTCCGCTCGCTGCGGGCGTCCGGGAGCACCGTGCCCTTCGGGTTCGTGACCTCCGAGGGCTCCCCGGACATGCGGGAGAAGGCCGAGCAGGCCGGCGCGCTGTTCCTCATCGCCAAGCCGTTCAGCCCGGAGACGTTCGCCGAGGCGCTCGAGCCGGTGCTGGGCTGATGGGCGTCCCCCTCCCGCACCCCAAGGAAGTCAAGGACATGTTCGCGGACATGCTCGGCCGCGACATCGGCGTCACCCCGTGCGACGCGTACACGCCCGTGATGACCGACCGGCACAGCGCGGCGGTGTACGTCGACGACCAGAACCAGATGCAGGCCGTCGCCGTGCTCGACCTGCCGCTGTCCGTGTGGATCGGGGCCGCGATCGGTCTCGTGCCGGTCGGCGGCGCGCAGGACCAGGTCGACGAGGGCGAGCTGTCCGGCGCGGTGCGGGACAACCTGTACGAGGTGCTGAACATCTTCTCGGCGCTGTTCAACAAGCCGGGTGCGACGCACCTGCGCATCTACGCGGTACACGCCCCCGGCGAGCCGGTGCCGTCCGACGTGGCCGTGCTGGTGAAGTCCATCGGCAACCGGGTGGACCTCGACGTCGAGGTCGGCGGGTACGGCAAGGGCAAGATCGGCGTCGTCCTCGCCCGCTGAGCCGCCGTCGGCGCGCCCGACCCCGCGGGCCGGGGCGCCCGCGGCGCGTCAGACCGCGCCGAACTGCCGGTCCCCCGCGTCACCCAGGCCCGGGACGATGTACGCGGAGTCGTTGAGCCGCTCGTCGATGCTCGCCGTCACCACCCGGACGGGCAGACCGGACTTCTCGAGCCGCGCGATGCCCTCCGGCGCCGCGAGGACGCAGATCACCGTGACGTCCGTCGCCCCGCGCGTGGTGAGCAGGCGGATGCAGTGCTCCATCGACCCGCCGGTCGCGAGCATCGGGTCGAGCACGAGCACCGGTCGGCCGGTGAGATCCGCGGGCAGCGACTCCATGTACGCGCGCGGCTCGAACGTCGCCTCGTCGCGCGCCAGCCCGACGAATCCCATCGTCGCCTCCGGCAGCAGCCCGAACGCCGCCTCCGCCATGCCGAGCCCCGCCCGGAGCACCGGGACGAGCAGCGGCGGGTTGCCGAGGCGCGTGCCGGTCGTCTTCGCGACCGGCGTGTGGATCGGGTACTCCTCGATCGCGACGTGCCGGGTGGCCTCGTACACGAGCATCACGGTGAGCTCGCGGAGAGCCGCCCGGAACGCCGCCGAGTCGGTGCGCGCGTCCCGCATGGCCGTGAGGCGGGCTGCGGCGAGGGGGTGTTCGACGAGAAGGGTGTCCACGGACCGAAACGGTAGCTCAGGCGGCTGCCCCCACCGGCCGTCGGCTCACCTCCTGGTACAGGCCGAGCATGGCGTCGGCGTACGCGGCGGGCGTATGGGCGACCGCCGCGCGCCGTGCCCGGTCGGCGAGCGACCGCGCGAGCACGGCGTTGCCGAGCAGCGCGGTGACCGCCGCCGCGAACCCATCGGCGGTCGGCCGCGCGACGAGCGCCGCGCCGTCCAGCGGGCCCCGCGCGCACAGGTCGGCGTCGGTCATCACGGCCGGGACGCCCGCGTGCGCCGCCTCCTGGAGCACGAGGCCCTGGGTGTCGGTCTGCGAGGGGAAGGCCAGCACGCCGCCGGTCCGCTGGGTCACCGCGTACGCCGCCGCGACCTGCTCCGGCGGCAACTGCCCCGTACAGACGACCCGGGGACCGGCCACCGGGTCGAACACCGGTCCGACGAGGACCAGGCGGGCCCGCGGCTCGGCGGCGCGTACCCGGGCGAAGGACTCGAGGAGCAGCCCGGTGCCCTTCTCCGCGTGGACCCGCCCGACCGCGAGCACCACCCGGTCCCCCGCCGCGATCCGGTACCGCCGCCGGAAGTCCTCGACCGCCCCCGTCGTCACGACTGCCGGTCCCACGCCGGTCGGGATCACACGGACCCGATCGGCGGCGACCGGCAGGGACGTGCGGTCGAGCACCGCCGGCGTCGGGACCACCACCGCGTCGGCCCCGCCGACGAGCAGGCGCAGCCCCTCGGCGAGCACGGCGTCGCGCGCCGCCCCGGCGGGCGCGGGGTCCTCGCCCAGCCGCCGGCGGCACGCCCCCACGGCGACGCGCAGCACCCGGGTGGGGATGCGGTACGCGTCCACGTACGCCGCGAGGTCCGTGTGGTACGTGTGGACCAGCGGGAGCCCGAGGCGCCGCGCGGTGAGCACGCCGAGCAGACCCGCCGGTCCGGGCGTGTGGACGTGGACGACGTCGGGTGCCCGGTCCGCGACCCGGTCCACGTGGCGTTGCCGCGGCCAGGGCGCGAGCCGCAGCCCGGCGACACCGCACGGAACGGAGCGGAGGGTGAGCAGCCGCTGCCCCGCCTCGGCCACCACGCCGGGGTGCCGCGGCACGACCAGGAAGCTGTCGTGACCGGCGAGCCGGAGCTGCCGGTCGAGGGTCTGGACGCTCGTGACCACGCCGTCACGGCGGGGGAGGTACGTGTCGGTGAAGTGGGCGACCCGCATGGCGGTCACGCTAGGGCCGGGTGGGCGGTTCCGGCCGTGCGCACGAAAGGCTTCACACACGCTTCACGACCTGTTGGCCTGCACCCCCACCTACACTCGGGGACATGACCGTCACGGCCTCGTTCGGCGAGGTGACCAGCTCGGAGTCGTCGCTGCGGACGTTCCTGCACGGCCTGCCCGGCGTCGACCAGGTGGGCGCCGAGGCGCGCGCCGCGATGCTCGGTACCCGGTCGGTCAAGACCACCGCCAAGGCGTGGGCACTCGAGCTCGCGATCCGGATGGTCGACCTCACGACGCTCGAGGGCCAGGACACCCCGGGCAAGGTGCGGGCCCTGTGCGCCAAGGCCGTCCGGCCCGACCCCACCGATCCCGCGTGCCCTCCGGTGGCCGCCGTCTGCGTGTACCCGGACCTCGTGTCCACCGCGGTCTCGGCGCTGCGCGGCACGGGGGTCCGCGTCGCGAGCGTCGCGGCGGCGTTCCCGTCCGGCCGCGCGTCGCTCGAGGTCAAGCTCGCGGACGTCCGCGACGCCGTCGCCGCGGGCGCGGACGAGATCGACATGGTGATCGACCGCGGGGCGTTCCTGTCCGGACGGTACGGCCGGGTGTACTCCGACATCGTCGCGACCAAGGAGGCGTGCGGGGACGCGCATCTCAAGGTGATCCTCGAGACCGGGGAGCTCGGCACGTACGACAACGTCCGCCGCGCGTCGTGGCTCGCCATGCTCGCCGGGGCGGACTTCGTCAAGACGTCGACCGGCAAGGTGTCCCCCGCCTCCACGCTGCCGGTCACGCTGGTGATGCTCGAGGCGTGCCGCGACTTCCGGGCGGCCACCGGGCGCCAGGTCGGGATGAAGTCCGCTGGCGGCATCCGGACGTCGAAGGACGCGCTCAGGTACCTGGTGCTGGTGAACGAGAGCGCGGGCGAGGACTGGCTCGACCCGGCGTGGTTCCGCTTCGGTGCGTCGAGCCTGCTCAACGACCTGCTCATGCAACGGGCGACGATGGCCACCGGCCGGTACTCGGGCCCCGACCACGTCACCCTCGACTGAGGACAGTGCACATGCGCTTCGAGTACGCCCCCGCGCCCGAATCCCGTGCGGTCGTCGACCTCCGGCCCTCGTACGGGCTGTTCGTCGACGGGTCCTGGTCGGAGGGCACCGGGACCTTCAAGACGGTGAACCCCGCGACCGAGGAGGTCCTCGCCGAGGTCGCCGAGGCCGGTCCGTCCGATGTGGACCGGGCGGTGGCGGCGGCGCGGCGCGCGTTCGAGCGCTGGTCCGCGCTGCCGGCCCGGGAACGCGGCAAGTACCTGTTCCGGATCGCCCGGCTGATCCAGGAGCGGTCCCGTGAGCTGGCCGTGCTCGAGTCGCTCGACAACGGCAAGCCGATCCGCGAGTCCCGCGACGTGGACATCCCGCTCGCCGCGGCACACTTCTTCTACCACGCGGGGTGGGCGGACAAGCTCGCGTACGCGGGCTTCGGGCCGTCGCCGCGACCCCTCGGCGTCGCGGGGCAGGTCATCCCGTGGAACTTCCCGCTGCTGATGCTGGCCTGGAAGATCGCCCCCGCGCTCGCGTGCGGCAACACCGTCGTCCTCAAGCCCGCCGAGACGACCCCGCTGACCGCGCTCGTGTTCGCGGACATCTGCCGGCAGGCCGAGCTGCCGCCGGGCGTCGTCAACATCGTCACGGGGCCCGGCTCGACGGGGCAGGCGCTGGTCTCGCACCCGGGCGTGGACAAGGTCGCGTTCACCGGGTCGACCGAGGTCGGACGGCAGATCGCGCGCGCGGTCGCCGGTACCCGGAAGAAGCTCACGCTCGAGCTGGGCGGCAAGGCGGCGAACATCGTGTACGACGACGCGCCGCTGGACGAGGCCGTCGAGGGCATCGTGAACGGGATCTTCTTCAACCAGGGCCACGTCTGCTGCGCGGGGTCGCGGCTCCTGGTGCAGGAGAACGTGTACGACGAGGTCCTCGACCGGCTCAAGCGCCGGCTCCTGAGCCTGCGCGTCGGCGATCCGCTCGACAAGAACACCGATGTCGGCGCGATCAACTCCGCGGCCCAGCTCGACCGCATCCGCGCGCTGGCCGACGCCGGTGACGCGGAGGGGGCGTCCCGGTGGTCCCCGCCGTGCGAGCTCCCCGATCGCGGGTACTGGTTCCCGCCGACGATCTTCACCGGCGTCACCCAGGCGCACCGGATCGCGCGGGAGGAGATCTTCGGGCCCGTGCTGTCGGTGCTCACGTTCCGCACGCCCGCGGAGGCGGTGGAGAAGGCCGACAACACCCCGTACGGCCTGTCGGCCGGGGTGTGGTCCGACAAGGGCTCCCGTGCGCTGTGGACCGCCCAGCGGCTCCGGGCCGGGGTGGTCTGGCAGAACACGTTCAACCGCTTCGACCCCGCGAGCCCGTTCGGCGGGTACAAGGAGTCGGGGTACGGCCGCGAGGGTGGCCGCCACGGGCTGGAGGCGTACCTCGATGTCTGAGCGTCTGGGCGTGAACAAGACGTACAAGCTCTACGTCGGGGGCGCGTTCCCGCGGAGCGAGTCCGGGAGGTCGTACCCCGTGCTGGGTGCGTCCGGCGACTTCCTGGCCCACGCTGCCGCCGGGTCGCGGAAGGACGTCCGGGACGCGGTGGTCGCGGCCCGGGCGGCGTTCCGCGGGTGGGCGGGCGCGACGGCGTACAACCGGGGTCAGGTCCTGTACCGGGTGGCCGAGATGATGGAGGGGCGGCGCGCGCAGTTCGGTGACGAGGTGGCCCGCGCCGAGGGGCTGTCGGCCGCGGACGCCCTGGCCCTCGTGGACGAGGCCGTGGACCGCTGGGTCTGGTACGCGGGGTGGACCGACAAGCTCGCCCAGGTGCTCGGCAGCGCGAACCCGGTGGCGGGGCCGTACCTGAACCTGTCCACGCCCGAGCCTTCCGGCGTGGTGGGCGTGCTGGCGCCGCCGGAGTCCTCCCTGCTCGGGCTCGTCTCGGTGCTGGCCCCGGTGCTCGCGGCCGGGAACACGGCCGTCGTGCTGGCGAGCGAGACGCGCCCGCTGCCCGCGGTCACGCTGGCCGAGGTGCTGGTGACGTCCGACGTGCCGGGCGGGGTGGTGAACGTGATCACCGGTCGCGTCGCGGAGACGGCGCCGCGGCTCGCGTCGCACGCGGACGTGGACGGGCTGGACCTGACGGGGGCGCCGGAGGAGCTGGCGACCGCGCTCGAGGTTGCGGCCGCGGACAACCTGAAGCGGGTGCTGCGCCGGCCGGACACCCAGCCGGACTGGTCGGCGGAGCCGGGGCTGGGGCGGCTGCGCGCGTTCCTCGAGACGAAGACGGTGTGGCACCCGATCGGGGTCTGAGGCACCGCGAGGGGTGGTCCGGTGATCGCTCCGCGCTCGAGTACTGTTCGACGTAGAGCACCGACGAGCGGAGGCAGCGTGGCACGCGGCGAGGACACCGAGACCGACACCGACTCGCTGGACCCGCACCGGGACGACGAGCAGGAGCCGCAGCAGACCCCGCAGACCGCCCTCTTCTGGGCCGACGCCGGCGTGGTCCCCGTCGAGATCGCGCTGCCGAAGGAGGCCGGGTACACGCTCCGGTACTACCGCCCCGGTACCGACTCCAGCGGCGACGAGACCGAGGAACCGGTGTTCCTGGCCCACGAGGGCAAGCTGCACCTGTTCCGGTCCCCGGCCGGGCTGGTGGAGTTCATCCGCTCGGACGCGCCGCACGACCTCACCACCGTGCCCGGCTGGGCGGAGATCGCCGAGAAGGTGTCCCCGGAGGACGTCGTCGCCGACGAGGAGGACCGGTACGAGCTGGACCTCGTGGTCGAGAACCTCCGTGGCGGCCACGACGTCTGGGAGCCGGACCTCGTCATCGGCGCGGGCGAGCTGGCGCGCGACCTCGGCTTCGCGCTGGGCCTCCGTGACGTCCTGGTGGCACTCGAGCCCGGCTCGCCGCTCGACGACCTCGACGAGGGCATCCGGAGCGAGGGGTTCCTGGCCCGCCGGCGGCTCAGGAAGATCGGTGTGGAGCAGGTCGCGATCGGTTGGCGCACGATGATCGGCAAGCTGACCGCCGCGGTGGAATGGCACGACTGACCCCCGACCGCCGCCGCATCATCCGCGACGCCGTCGGCGTCGGGCTCGCCGTGGGCGCGTACGGCCTGTCGTTCGGCGCCCTCGCGACGGCCGCCGGGCTGAGCGTCCTCCAGGCGTGCGCGCTGTCCCTGCTGCTGTTCAGCGGCGGGTCGCAGTTCGCGTACGTCGGCGCGATCGCGAGCGGTGGCGGCCCGATCGCCGCCGTGGTGAGCGCCGTCCTGCTCGGCTCGCGCAACAGCCTGTACGGCCTGCGCCTCGCGCCCCTGCTGCGGGTCCGCGGCGCGAGGAGGCTCGCCGCCGCGCAGCTCACGATCGACGAGAGCGCGGCGATGGCCGTCGCGCAGGACACCCCGCCGCGGTCGAGGCTGGCGTTCTGGGCCACCGGGACGTCGGTGTTCGTGTTCTGGAACCTCGCCACACTCGCCGGCGCCGTCGGGGCGCAGTCCATCTCGGACCCGAAGGTCCTCGGCCTCGACGCCGCGGTCGGTGCCGCGTTCCTCGCGCTCGTCGCGCCGCGCCTGCGGGAGGCGGGCGCGCCCACCGTGTTCGTCGTCGGGGCGCTGGTGGCGCTCGGTCTCAGCCCGGTCCTGGGCTACGGCCTGCCGGTGCTGCTGGCCGCCGTCGCCGCCGTCACGGTCGGCTGGCGCGTCGGCCGGGACGTCCGGGAACCCGAGCTCGAGGAGGCCCGGTGACGCTCTGGATCGGCCTCCTCGGGGCGTCGCTGGGCTGCTACCTGCTCAAGCTCGCCGGCCTGTCCCTGCCGCAGCGGGTGCTCGACGCCCCGTTCGCGCGCCGCGCCGGGGTGCTGCTGCCGGTGGCGCTGCTGGCGGCGCTGGTGGCGATCCAGACGTTCACGAACGGGCAGCGGCTGACGGTCGACGCGCGGGCCGCGGGCCTCGCCGCGGCGGTCGTCGCGCTCGCGCTCCGGGCGCCGTTCCTGGTGGTGGTGATCACCGCGGCCGCGGTGACCGCGGGCCTGCGCGCCCTGGCCTGACACCGGGGCCGGAACCGGGGACAACCCCGATGCCGCGGGCGTTCGGGCTCCCTACCGTGGAGACCTCACCCGACCGAGAGGACCTCCCGCGATGCGCACCCTGACCCGTCCCCGCCGAGGACGCCGGCTCGCCGGCGTCTGCGCCGGCCTGGCCCAGCGCTCCGGACTGCCGGTCGGCGTGGTCCGGCTGCTGTTCGTGCTGTCGTGCCTGCTGCCGGGACCGCAGTTCGTGGCCTACCTCGTGCTCTGGGTGCTCATGCCCTCGGAGTGACCGTGTCCACCGCGGACAGCGCCGCGTACGCCGGCTTGATCACGTGGTCGATCAGCGACAACCGCTCGTCGAACGGGATGAACGCGCTCTTCATCGCGTTGATCGTGAACCACCGCAGGTCGTCCCACCCGTAGCCGAACGCGTCGACCAGCAGCGCGAACTCCCGGCTCAGCGTGGTGCCGCTCATCAGGCGGTTGTCCGTGTTCACGGTGACCCGGAAGTGCAGGTCCCGGAGCAGCCCGATCGGGTGCTCGGCGATCGACGGCGCCGCGCCGGTCTGCACGTTGGACGAGGGGCACATCTCGAGCGGGATGCGCGTGTCCCGCACGTACGCCGCGAGCCGCCCGAGCACCGGGCCCCGCGGGCCGTGCTCGATGTCGTCGACGATCCGGACGCCGTGGCCGAGTCGGTCGGCGCCGCACCACTGGAGCGCCTCCCAGATGCTCGGCAGCCCGAACGCCTCCCCGGCGTGGATCGTGAAGTGGCCGTTCTCGCGCTGCATGTACTGGAACGAGTCCAGGTGCCGGGTGGGCGGGAAGCCCGCCTCGGCCCCCGCGATGTCGAACCCGACCACGCCCGCGTCACGGAACGTGATCGCGAGCTGGGCGATCTCGAGCGACCGCGCCGCGTGACGCATCGCGGTGAGCAGCGTGCCGACCCGGATGGTGTCCCCGTTCGCCGCCGCCCGCGCGGACCCGGCGGCGAAGCCCTCCTGTACCGCCTCGACCACCTCGACGAGCGTCAGGCCGTTCTCCACGTGCAGCTCGGGCGCGAACCGCACCTCGGCGTACGCGACGCCGTCCGCCGCGAGGTCGACGGCGCACTCCGCGGCGACCCGGGACAGCGCCTCCTTGGTCTGCATGACGCCGACCGTGTGCGCGAACGTCTCCAGGTACCGTTCGAGGGACCCCGAGTCCGCCGCCTCCGAGAACCAGCGCCCGAGCTCCTCCGGATCTCGCGTGGGCAGGCCCGCGTAGCCGGTCTCGGCGGCCAGCTCGACCACCGTCGCCGGGCGGAGTCCACCGTCGAGGTGGTCGTGGAGCAGGACCTTGGGGGCGCGCCGGATCAGGTCCGGCGTGGGGTTTCCGGGCTGCACCCCCCTGACGCTAGAGGATGGCCCCCGGCGTGTACGCCGCAGCCTCCGGATCCGCGGCGACCAGCTCGCCCACCGTGTGCGCGAACGCCGCCACCTGCGCCCGGGCCGTGCCGGTGAAGCCGATCGGGTCCGCCACCGCCGCCTCGATCGCCGCGCGGTCCAGGCCCAGACGCGGATCCGCGGCGAGGCGGTCGAGCAGGTCGTTGGCCTCCGCGCCGGTCTGCCGCATCCCCAGCGCCACGGCGACGGCGTGCTCCTTGATCGCCTCGTGGGCGGTCTCCCGGCCGACGCCCGCGCGTACCGCCGCCATGAGCACCTTGGTCGTCGCGAGGAACGGCAGGTACCGCCGCAGCTCCCGCTCGATGACCGCCGGGTACGCCCCGAACTCCGCGAGCACGGTCAGCATCGTCTCGAAAAGCCCGTCCAGGGCCAGGAACGCGTCCGGCAGCGCCACCCGGCGGACGACCGAGCAGGACACGTCGCCCTCGTTCCACTGGTCGCCGGCGAGCGCCGTGACCATCGCGAGATGGCCGCCCAGGATCGCGGCGAAACCGTTCACGCGCTCGCACGAGCGGGTGTTCATCTTGTGGGGCATGGCCGACGAGCCGACCTGGCCCTCCTGGAAGCCCTCGGTCACCAGCTCCTGGCCCGCCATGAGCCGGATCGTCTTGGCGAGGCTCGACGGTCCGGCGGCCGCCTGGACGAGCGCGGACACGACGTCGAGGTCGAGCGAGCGCGGGTACACCTGGCCGACGCTGCCGAGGCGCGCGGTGAACCCGAGGTGGCGCGCCACCTTCTCCTCGAGGACCTCCACGTTCTCCGCCGACCCGAGCAGGTCGAGCATGTCCTGCTGGGTGCCGACCGGGCCCTTGATGCCGCGCAGCGGGTACCGGGCGAGCAGGTCGTCCACGCGGTACAGCGCCTGCAGCAGCTCCTCCCCCGCCGTCGCGAACCGCTTCCCCAGCGTGGTCGCCTGGGCGGGGACGTTGTGGGACCGTCCGGTGAGGACGGTCGTCCCGTACCGCGTGGCCAGCTCGGCGAGCCGGGCGAGGGTGGCGAGCATGCGGCCGCGGACGAGCGTCAGGGCGTCGCGCACCTGGAGCTGCTCGACGTTCTCGGTGAGGTCACGGCTGGTCATGCCCTTGTGGACGTGCTCGTGGCCCGCGAGCGCCGAGAACTCCTCGATGCGCGCCTTGACGTCGTGCCGGGTGACCCGCTCGCGGGCCGCGATCGAGCCGAGGTCCACGTCGTCGACGACCTTCTCGTACGCCCCGACGACACCGTCCGGGACCTCGACGCCGAGCTCGGCCTGCGCGCGGAGGACCGCGATCCAGAGGCGCCGCTCGAGGACGACCTTGTGCTCGGCGGACCACAGCCGGGCCATCTCGGGGCTGGCGTAGCGGGAGGCGAGGACGTTGGGCAGGACGGGCTCGGCAGCGCTCACCGGACCATCGTACGGACGCTCGGGACCCCCGCCGCGGGCCGGTCGTGCGTCGGGTACCCGTCGGAGGGGTCCCACGCCCCCGCCCGGAACGGGGCCGGCCGCTTCGCCCGCCGGCTCGCGCCGCCGGGCACCGGGATGCGGGCCGGGGCGGGAACCAGCTCAGGCATCTCGGCCTCTCGTCGACAGGTCCTCGGGTCCGAACGCGTCCGGCAGCAGCGACGCGAGCGGCACCGGGCCCCGCACGGAGTCGACCAGGCACGACGGGGCCCGGAACTCCCACAGCAGCTGCCGGCACCGTCCACACGGCATGAGCACGGTGCCGGCACCGTCCACACAGGCCACCGCGACGAGCTTCCCGCCGCCGGAGGCCACGAGCGCGGACACCATCCCGCACTCCGCGCACAGCCCCAGGCCGTACGACGCGTTCTCCACATTGCACCCGGTGACGACGCGGCCGTCGTCCACCAGTCCGGCGACGCCCACCGGGAAGCGGGAGTACGGCGCGTACGCCGACCGCATCGCCTCCGTCGCGGCGGCCCGCAGCGCGGCCCAGTCCACCGAGGTCACCGTCCCTGCCCCCGCCGGTACGGCACCCCGTCCGCCGAGGGCATCCGCAGCCGCTGGGACGCGAGCGCGAGCACGAGCAACGTCGTGAGGTGCGGCATGAACCGCACGAACTCGTCCGGCACCGACGGCTGGAACGCGAACCACGCCAGCAGCGCCACCGCGACCGCACCGGTCACGCCCGCCGAGACCCACCGGCGCCGGTACGCGTGCCACGCCGCCAGCGCCGCCACGAGCACCGCCACGAACAGCAGCAGCGCGTGCACCGACTGGCCGCCCGCCGGGCGCTGCTGGAGCGCGTCGGTGAACCCGAACAGCCCCGCGCCCGCGGCCAGCCCGCCGGGCCGCCAGTTGCCGAAGATCATCGTGGCGAGACCGATGTACCCGCGCCCGCCCGTCTGCCCCTCGCGGTAGATGCTCGAGGACACCTCGGCGAGGTACACGCCGCCGAGCCCGGCCAGTCCACCCGAGACGATCACGGCGAGGTACTTGTACAGGTACACGTCGACGCCGAGCGACTCCGCCGCCGCCGGGTTCTCCCCGGCCGACCGCAGCCGCAGCCCGAACGGGGTACGCCACAGCACCAGGTACGTGAGCGGCACGAGCGCCACCGCGACGATCGTCAGCAGCGACAGCTCGGTCGTGATGCCGCCGAGAAGACCGGCCACATCGGACACCAGCAGCCAGTGCCGGTCCTCGACCGCCTTCATCGCCGTCGAGAATCCCGGGACGGTGATCGTCCCGATGTCCGCGATCGTCGGCGACTGCGTCGGACCACCGCCCGTCATGTGCGCGAACGTGAGGCCGGACAGGTACCGCGCGAGCCCGGCGCCGAGGATCGTGACCGCCACACCCGAGACGATGTGGTCCACGCCGAACGTCACGGTGGCCAGGGCGTGCAGCAGCCCGCCGAGCGCCCCGCCGAGGATCCCGACGACGACACCGGCCCACGGCCCGTACTGGACGCCCGCGTACGCCCCGAACCACGTCCCGAGGATCATCATCCCCTCGAGGCCGATGTTGACCACGCCCGCGCGCTCCGACCACAACCCGCCGAGCCCGGCGAGCCCGATCGGGACGGCCCACTGCAGGGCCTCGCGCATCGTGCCGCGGGAGGTGAGGTCGTCCGCGCCGGTGACCACGCGGACCGCCGCGAGCAGGAGCAGCCCGGCCGCGACGAGCAGCAGCACCTGCGGCAGCCGCAGCCGGCGGCCACGTGCCGCGGGCGGCGCCGCGGCGAGGGGCTCCATCAGGGTCATGCGGGCACCTCCGTCCCGACCGTCCCGGCCGTCCCCACGGCCTCGCCCACGCGGCGCTGCTCGAGGCGGACCACCACGCGGCGGACCAGCTCGTACGCGACCACGACGGCGAGGACGCTGACACCCTGGAGGATCTGGACGATCTCCTTGGGGACCGACTCGAGGTCCAGGATCTGCTGCGAGCGGTCGAGGAACGACCACAGCAACGCCCCGAACGCGATGCCCACCGGATGGTTCCTCCCGATCAGCGCGATCGCGATGCCGGTGAACCCGATGCCGGCCGGGAACTGCGACGTGAACTGGTGGTACTCCCCCAGCATCAGCGGCAGGCCCACCAGCCCCGCGATGCCGCCGGAGACGAGCATGGCGGTGAGGACCATCCGGCGGACGTCGACGCCGCTCGCGAGCGCCGCGGGGCCGCTCGCCCCGGCCGCCCGCAGGTCGAACCCCACCCGCGTCCGGCCGAGGACCCACCAGTACCCGAACCCGACCAGCACCGCGACGACGAGGAAGCCGAACACGCCGTCCCGCGCCCCCGGCACCAGCGGGATCGTGGGCACCCACGCACCGCTCGGGATCTCCCGGGTCGTGGTGATGTTGCCGCCCGGCGGCAGCACGCCGAAGCCGTGCTCCGAGATGAGGTACGCGACGATCCCGCCGCCGATCGCGTTCAGCATGATCGTGGAGATGACCTCGCTGACGCCTCGGGTGACCTTGAGCAGGCCCGCGAGGCCCGCCCACACCGCGCCGGTCACCACGGCGACGAGCACCATCAGCACCAGCAGCAGCGGTCCCGGCAGGTGGCGCAGCACCGCCGCGCCGCCGACCGCGGCCGACAGCATCGCGGCGAGCTGGTACTGCCCGTCGACGCCGATGTTGAACAGGTTCATCCGGAAGCCGATCGCCACCGCCACCGCGGCAAGGTAGTAGTACGTCGACCGGTTCAGGATGTCCACGATGCTGTTCGGCTCGGCGCCGTACGAGAGCATCCGCCCGAAGGCGAAGGCCGGGTCGATGCCGCTCACGAGGAGCGCGACCGAGGCGAGGCCCGCGGCGAGCAGGACGGCGGCCACCGGCGCCGCGAGCGTCAGCAGCAGTTCGCGGGACCTCACGCGCCCGCCGAGCCCTGCACCCCGGCGAGGGATCACGACGCGGCCCCCGTCATGGCCGAGCCCAGATCCTCGGGCGTGACCGTCGCGGGGTCGGCGTCGGCGACCAGGCGCCCGCGGAGGATCACCTTCACGGTGTCGGAGAGTCCGATCAGCTCGTCGAGGTCCGCCGACACGAGCAGCACGGCCAGGCCGGCCGCCCGCGCGGTGCGGATGTGGTCCCAGATCGCGGCCTGCGCGCCCACGTCCACGCCCCGGGTCGGGTGCGCGGCGACGAGGACCCTCGGGTCGTGGCTCATCTCGCGGCCCACGATCAGCTTCTGCTGGTTCCCGCCGGACAGCGCACCGGCGAGCACGTCGACGCCCGGCGTCCGGACGTCGTACACGGCCACGATCCGCTCGGTGTCCCGCCGCGCGCCGCGCAGGTCGAGGAGCGGGCCGCGGGCGTTCGGCGGCTGGGTCTGGTGGCCCAGCATGCGGTTCTCCCAGAGCGGCGAGGCGAGCAGCAGGCCGTGGCGGTGCCGGTCCTCCGGGATGTACCCGATGCCGGCCTCGCGGCGGCGGCGCGTGGTCCAGGCGCTCACGTCGTCCGCGCCGAGCACCACCGACCCGGTGGACGGGCGGATGCCGAGGATCCCCTCGACCAGCTCCGCCTGGCCGTTGCCCTCGACCCCCGCGATGCCGAGCACCTCGCCCGCGCGGATCGTGAACGACACGCCGTCGACGGCGGGACGACCCCCGGTTCCCGGCACCGTGAGGCCGGTGACCGTGAGCACGGGCCGGTCGGTGACGGTGGACTCGCGGGTCGCCGGGCTCGGCAGCTCGCTGCCCACCATCAGCTCGGCGAGCTGCCGGGCCGTCGTCTCGGCCGGCGTCACGGAGGCGACCGTGGTGCCGCGCCGCATGACGGTGATCGCGTCGGCGACCGCGAGCACCTCGTCCAGCTTGTGGGAGATGAACAGGACCGTCAGGCCCTCGCTGCGGAGCTCCCGGAGGTTGCCGAACAACTCGTCGACCTCCTGCGGTACGAGCACCGCGGTCGGCTCGTCGAGGATCAGCGTGCGCGCGCCCCGGTACAGCACCTTGAGGATCTCGACCCGCTGGCGGTCGCCCACCCCGAGGTCCTCCACCAGTGCGCCGGGGTCGATGCCGAGGCCGTACGCGGCGGAGATCTCCTCGATCCGGCGCCGCGCCCCGGCGCCGATGCCGTGCAGGCGCTCGGCGCCGAGGACCACGTTCTCGAGCACGGTGAAGTTGTCGGCCAGCATGAAGTGCTGGTGCACCATCCCGATGCCCGCACGGATGGCCTGCTGCGGCGAGTGGAACGTGACCTCGCGCCCGTCGATCTCGATCGTGCCCGCGTCGGGGCGCTGCATCCCGTACAGGATGTTCATCAGCGTCGACTTGCCCGCGCCGTTCTCGCCCACCAGCGCGTGGACGGTGCCGCGCAGGACCGTGAGGTCGACGTCGTGGTTCGCCACGACTCCGGGGAACTTCTTCAGCAGGCCCCGGACCCGGACCGCAGGCGGCGTGACCGCCTGCGGCCCGGGACGGACGTGCGCCATCTGCGCTCCGCTAGGACGCGGACGGCGTCGTCGGCACGGTGATCTTGCCGTCGACGATCTGCTGCTTGAACGCGTCGAGCTGCGCGGAGATGTCGTCGACCTTGCCGCCGGAGGTGGCGTACCCGACGCCGTCCCGCTTCAGGTCGAACACCTGGGTGCCGGCCTGGAACTTCCCGTCGGCGGCGCCCTTGACGAAGTCGAACACCGCGACGTCCACACGCTTGAGCATGGAGGTGAGGATGACGTCCCGCACGGCCGCGTCCGCGGTCACGTACTGGTCGGAGTCGACGCCGATCGCGAGCGCCTTCGCGGCCTTCGCCGCCTGGAAGACGCCGCCGCCCGAGCCGCCCGCGGCGTGGAAGACCACGTCCGCGCCGGACTCGTACATCCCCGCCGCCGCGGTGCGGCCCGCGGCCGGGTCGTTGAAGCCGGAACACTGCTGGGCCGGGGTCGACAGGTACTTCGACTGGACCTTGATGTCCTTGCGGACCGCACGGGCGCCCGCGGCGAACCCGGCGTCGAACTTCTCGATCAGCGGGACCTTGCACCCGCCGACGAAGCCGACCGAGTGCGTCCTGCTCTTCAGCGCCGCCGCGGCACCGACCAGGAAGGAGCCCTGCTCCTCGGCGAAGGTGAGGCTCGTGACGTTGGGGGCGTCCACGACGCCGTCGATGATGCCGAACTTCACCTTCGGGTACTGGGCGGCCACCTTCTTCAGCGGATCGGCGTAGACGAAGCCGACCGCGACGACCGGGTTGTACCCGCTGTCGGCGAGCAGCCGGAGGCGCTCCTCCTTGTCGGAGGCGGGCTCGTTGGCCTTCGCCGAGAGGTCCTTCACCTGGACGTCGAGGGCGGACTCGACCTTCTGCAGACCCGCGTACGCGCCGTCGTTGAAGGACTTGTCACCCCGGCCCCCGATGTCGTACGCGAGGCCGACCTTGAGGGTCGCCTTCCCGCTGTTCCCACCCGAGCCGGAGGCGCCCCCGCAGGCCGCCAGTCCCATCACGGCCACGGCGAGTACGGCCGCCGCCCTCATGCCACCGCGCAAGGCGGTCTCCCCTCCTCCAGGGCACCGCGCGACGCGATGCACAAACGCAGCAGACTGTAGTCGCCCGCGCGCCCTCCGAACGCACTCCGTCATACTGTCTTCACCCGTTCGTGATCCGGGTGGGTGCCTGTCGGGTGGGTCACATCCCACCGGGTGGACGCCCCCCGGTGACTAGCATTCCGTCGGCCGTGTGTCCCTGCCCGGTCGATCTCCACCCGAATGTCCGGAGGTACCGTGACCAGCGCCGCCCCGGCTCGCCGCCCGGCAGGCACCCTCTATCGAGGGCGGGAGGGGATGTGGTCGTGGGTGGCCCACCGGGTCACCGGCGTCCTCGTCTTCTTCTTCCTGCTCGTCCACGTCCTCGACACAGCCCTGGTGCGTGTGTCACCGGACGCGTACAACACCGTGATCGACGCGTACAAGAACCCCTTCATGAACGTGATGGAGGTCGGCCTGGTCGGCGCGGTGCTGTACCACGCGTTCAACGGCGTACGGATCATCCTCATCGACTTCTGGGAGCAGGGCCCGCGCTACCAGCGGCAGATGCTCTGGGTCGTCGTCGCCATCTGGCTCGTCCTCATGGTGCCCGGGGCGTACTTCATGCTCGAGCGCACGCTGTCCCACGTGTTCGGGAGCGCCTGATGACCACGAACCCCACGCTCGGCGTCACGGGCGAGCCGCACGACACCGACCTGCTCGCCGCGCCCAACAGCCCCCGGAAGGCCTACACGGCCCGGGGCCGCGCGAACCGCGAGCTCGCCGCCTGGCTGTTCATGCGGATCTCCGGGCTGATGCTCGTGGTCCTCGTGCTGGGCCACCTGTTCATCATGAACATCCTCGACGGCGGTGTGCACCGCATCAACTGGGGCTTCGTCGCCGGGCGCTGGTCCAGCCCGTTCTGGCAGGTGTGGGACCTCGTGATGCTGTGGCTCGCGATGATCCACGGCACCAACGGTCTCCGCGTCGTCATCGCGGACTACACGAACCGCGCCCAGACGCGGTTCTGGCTCACCAACCTGCTGTACACCGCGACCGCCCTGATCCTGTTCACCGGCACGCTCGTGATCTTCACGTTCGACCCCACGATGTCCTGAGAGGACGACGATGCGGTTCCACAAGTACGACACCGTCATCGTCGGCGCCGGCGGCGCGGGCATGCGCGCGGCCCTCGAGGCCGGGAAGCGCAGCCGCACCGCGGTGCTGACGAAGCTCTACCCCACCCGCTCCCACACCGGCGCCGCCCAGGGCGGCATGTGCGCCGCCCTCGCGAACGTCGAGGACGACAACTGGGAGTGGCACACGTTCGACACCGTCAAGGGCGGCGACTACCTCGTCGACCAGGACGCCGCGGAGATCATGTGCCGCGAGGCGATCGACGCGGTGCTGGACCTCGAGAAGATGGGGCTGCCGTTCAACCGCACCCCCGAGGGACGCATCGACCAGCGCCGCTTCGGCGGGCACACGCGCAACCACGGTGAGGCCGCGGTCCGCCGCGCCTGCTACGCCGCGGACCGCACCGGCCACATGATCCTGCAGACGCTGTACCAGAACTGCGTCAAGGAGGGCATCGAGTTCTTCGACGAGTTCTACGTCCTCGACCTCTGTCTCACCGAGACGGCGGACGGTCCGGTGTGCACCGGCGCCGTCGCGTACGAGCTCGCGACCGGCGAGATCCACGTGTTCCAGGCGAAGGCGGTCGTGTTCGCGACCGGAGGCTTCGGCAAGGTCTTCAAGATGACCTCGAACGCCCACACGCTCACCGGCGACGGCATGGGCATCGTGTGGCGCAAGGGCCTGCCGCTCGAGGACATGGAGTTCTACCAGTTCCACCCGACCGGCCTCGCGGGCCTCGGCATCCTCCTCACCGAGGGCGCCCGCGGCGAGGGCGGCATCCTCCGGAACTCCGAGGGCGAGCGCTTCATGGAGCGCTACGCCCCCACGATCAAGGACCTCGCGCCCCGTGACATGGTCGCCCGCGCGATGGCCACCGAGGTCCGCGAGGGCAGGGGCTCCGGGCCGAACAAGGACTACGTCTTCCTCGACCTGACCCACCTCGGCGCCGACGTGCTCGACGCCAAGCTGCCGGACATCACCGAGTTCTCCCGCACGTACCTGGGCATCGACCCGGTGACGGAGCCGGTGCCGGTGTACCCCACCGCGCACTACGCGATGGGCGGCATCCCCACCAACATCCACGGTGAGGTGCTCCGGGACAACGACACCGTCATCCCCGGCCTGTACGCCGCGGGTGAGTGCGCGTGCGTGTCCGTCCACGGTGCGAACCGGCTCGGCACGAACTCGCTGCTCGACATCAACGTGTTCGGCCGGCGGGCCGGTGTCGCCGCCGCCGAGTACTCGCAGACCGTCGAGCACACCGACCTGCCGGAGAACCCGGCCACGCTGGTCGAGGACCTGGTGGCCGGGCTCCGCGAGTCCACCGGCACCGAGCGGGTCGCCACGCTGCGGACCGAGCTCCAGCAGACGATGGACATGAACGCGGCCGTGTACCGCACCGAGGGCACCCTCAAGCAGGCACTGTCCGACGTGCAGGCACTCCGCGAGCGGTACCGGAACGTCGCCGTCGGCGACAAGGGCCACCGCTACAACTCCGACCTGCTGGAGGCCGTCGAGCTGGGCTTCCTGCTCGACCTCGCCGAGGTCCTGGTCACCGGCGCCCTCGCCCGGACCGAGTCCCGGGGCGGTCACGCCCGCGAGGACCACCCCACCCGCGACGACGTCAACTTCATGCGCCACACGATGGCGTACCGCACCGACGACGGCATCCGGCTGGACTACAAGCCCGTCGTGGTGACCCGCTACCAGCCGATGGAGCGCAAGTACTGATGGCTACCGCAACCGAGACCCGGCCCGCCCCGGCCACCGCCGGCGTGTCCACGGTCAAGCTCAAGGTCCGCCGGTACATCCCGGAGGTCGACGCCGAGCCGCGCTGGGAGGTCTTCGACGTCCCGGTCCTGCCCGGCGACCGCGTGCTCAACCTGCTCATGCAGGTGAAGGGCTTCCAGGACGGCTCGCTGACGTTCCGGCGCTCCTGCGCGCACGGCGTCTGCGGCTCGGACGCCATGCGGATCAACGGCGTCAACCGGCTCGCCTGCAAGGTCCTCGTCAAGGACATCGTCCGCAAGGACGGCGACGAGATCACCGTCGAGCCGATCAAGGGCCTGCCGGTGCTCAAGGACCTGATCGTCGACATGGAGCCGTTCTTCGAGGCGTACCGGCAGGTCAAGCCGTTCCTCATCGCGAAGGACAACCCGCCCACCCGGGAGCGGATCCAGTCGCCGGAGGACCGTGCCCGGTTCGACGACACCACCAAGTGCATCCTCTGCGCCGCGTGCACGACCTCGTGCCCGGTGTACTGGAACGACGGGCAGTACTCCGGCCCGGCGGCGATCGTCAACGCGCACCGGTTCATCTTCGACAGCCGCGACGGCGCGGCCGACGAGCGGCTCGAGATCCTCGACGACGCGGAGGGCGTGTGGCGGTGCCGCACGACCTTCAACTGCACCGAGGCGTGCCCGCGCGGCATCGAGGTCACGAAGGCGATCCAGGAGGTCAAGCGCGCGCTGCTGTTCCGCCGCGTCTGACCCACCACCTCCCCGACCCGCTCCACCCGCGTCGAGAGCGGCGGTACCCCCAGGGTGCCGCCGCTCCGGCGTTCCCGGGGGCCACATTGCGGTCACCGGCCCCAGATCGGGGCGCAGGGGACTTCAGGTGCCGGTGCGCCCGGCCGATGAACTGGACGTGACCCCGCCCGGACCGCCCGCCGTCGCCCGGCCGCGTGCCCGGCGCCAGCCCTTCACCCCGAGCACGCCCACCGTCGTGCCGATGGCGAGCGCCGACGCGATGAGCACGGCGTGCACCCACAGGAAGCCGGTGGGCGTGGCGCCGTCCCAGGCGCGGGGATCGTCCCAGATCGCCTTCGCGAACCGGGGCCAGATCACCCAGCTCCACACGGCGACAGCAATGAGGAAGACCGACCAGCGGCGAGTGAGGACCACATGACGATTATCCCCCGGCGCTCCACCGGCCAGGGCGCCACCCACCACGCGCCCCGGACGCGCCGCCTCGGCCGGACCGGCCGCGTCGCCGGCTTCCTGCTCGCCGCGGCGTGTGCGCTGGGCGTGGTCGCCGCGTCACCCGGGGCGGCCGGCGCCGTGCCGATCGGCGGCGTGAACATGGCCCAGAACACCACCAAGATCGTCAAGAGCACGGTGGTGTTCCCGAACTCGCAGATCAAGTCCCGGGCGTTCGTGCTGGCCGACCTGGACACCGGCGCGGTGTACGCCGTGCGCCGGGGCCACACGCGCAGCCTGCCCGCGAGCACCCTGAAGACGCTCACCGCGCTCACGATCCTGCGCAACGTGCCGCTCACCAAGAGGGTCACGATGACCAAGTCCGTCCCGCGGCCGGAGTGCGCGTGCGTGGGGCTCCAGCTCGGCAAGACGTACACCGTCGAGGCGCTCCTGCACGCGCTCGTCATGCGCTCGGGCAACGACGCCGCCGAGCTGCTCGCGACGTCCACCGGCAGCCGCGCCCGCACGCTGGCGCTGATGAACACCACCGCCCGCCAGCTCCGCGCCCTCGACACGAAGGCCGTGACCCCCTCGGGCCTCGACGGCCGCGGGCAGTCGATCAGCGCGTACGACCTGGCGCTGATCAACCGCGCGGCGTTCGCGGACCCGCGCTATCGCCAGATCATGGCGACGCGGACCTACCGCTTCGGCCCGTACGGCGGCGCCAAGAAGACGATCGTCGGCCAGAACGAGATGTACCACATGGGGTACCGCGGCGAGATCGGCTCGAAGAACGGTTGGACGACCGCGGCGCGGCAGACGTTCGTCGCGGCGGCCACCCGCGGCGGCCGGACACTGCTCGTGACCCTGCTGTACAACGACACGGGCATCGCGCAGCAGGCGAAGGCCCTGCTCGACTGGGGCTTCGCGCTGCCGGCCCAGCCCGGCACGCTCGGCACGCTGGTCGCGTCGGCCCTGCCGAAGCCGGCCATCCCGGTGCCGGCCCCCAAGCCCACGCCCACGCCCACCCCGAAGCCCACCCCGACGCCCACCGCGCCGGTACGGCCGGTGAGCGCGGACGGCGCCGCGACACCGGTCTCGGTCCAGACCTCGCTCTCCCTCGGCGCGGTCGGTTTCGCCGGACTCGCACTGTTTCCGGGGCGCCGCCCCCGGCCTGTCGGGACCCGCCGCCGTACCTGACGGCGGTACGTTCCGGGGGCGATGCGACTCCGAACCCTGATCACGGCGTTCACCCTGCTCGGGGTGACCGCGTTCGCCCCCGCCGCTGCGGCGGGGTCCGCGTGCGCCGGCGGTGCACTCGCCCCGGGCTCGGGCCCGCTGCCCGGGCACCTCACCGCCGCGTCGTGGATGGTGGCGGACCTGGACACCGGCGCCGTCCTCGGTGAGTGCGGCGCGAACGACCCACACCCGCCCGCGAGCACGCTGAAGCTCCTCACCATCGTGACCGTCCTCCCCCGGCTCGACCCGGCCCGGCTGGTCACGGTCACCAGGGAGGACCTGGACTTCGAGCCCGGCAGCAGCGCCGTCGGGCTGGTCGAGGGCGGCACGTACAGCGTCGAGACGCTGCTGCTCGGCCTGCTGCTGGTCTCCGGCAACGACGCCGCGAACGTCCTCGCCCGGGTCGCCGGCGGGCCGGGCGGCCGGGCCGCGACGATCCACGCCATGAACGCCACCGCGACCGCCCTGGGCGCGCAGACGACCCGTGCCGTGACCCCGCACGGCCTGGACGCGCCGGGGCAGCAGACGTCCGCCCGGGACCTCGCGATCATCGCCCGTGCCGCGTTCGCCCGCGCGGACTTCCGCCGGCTGGTCGCCACGCCGACCGCGCAGATCCCGCCGCAGCACGTGACGCTGCCGGACGGGCAGGCGAGGTCGTACCCCGGCTACCAGATCCAGAACGACAACCTGCTGCTCCGGACGTACCGCGGCGCGATCGGCGGCAAGACCGGCTTCACCGACGTCGCCCGCCACACGTACGTGGGCGCCGCCGAGCGCGGCGGCCGCCGTCTCGTCGTCACGCTCATGCGCGGGGAGCAGGTCCCGGTGCGCATCCGCCTGCAGGCCGCGGCACTGCTCGACTGGGGCTTCGCCGTCCCGCGTGGTGCCCTGCCGGTCGACCGCCTCCCCGCGGTGCCCCCCGTGCTCCCGGCGCCCTCCGGGTCCGCCGGGTCCGGGGCCGCCGGGTCCGGGGCCGCCGGGTCCGCGCCGCACCGCCCGGAGGTCCTCGCCGAGGTGGCCGTCCGCCATCCGGGCCGGGCGTCGGCCCCTCGGGCCGGCGGCAGCGGGGTCGGCACGGCCCTGCTCAGCGTGCTCGGCACGCTGACGGTGCTGGTCGCGGCGCTGCGGGTACGGGTCAGGCTCCGTCTCGCCCGCCGCCGGCGGGTGCAGGCTGCCCGCCGCCCGTACCGCCGTCCTGCACCACCCCGGACGCGACCACCCGGCTCCGGTCGGCCGGCACCAGCTCGTCACCCCCGGTCGCGAGATCGCGTACCGTCTCGCGCGTATCGGTCGCGGTGAGCGCCGCGCAGTACAGCAGGAGCTGGTGCAGCCAGTACAGGAACACCAGCAACCCGACGGCGACCGCGACCGCCTTGTACGCGGGATTCGCCTGTGTCCGTCCGATGTAGAGCGCACCGGCGGTCTTGAGGATCTCGAGCCCCACGGCCGACAGCACCGACGGCCAGAGCAGCCGCGCGAACGGCTGCCGGATCCGTGGTACCGCCGTGAACACGGCCAGGAACAGCACCACGTTCACCGCGAGGCCCAGCAGCACGCCGAGCACGCCGAGGGTCACCCGGCCGGCCAGGGAGTCGCCGGCACCGAACAGGTCCAGGGCCCACTGTGTCCCGCCGTTCGCCACCGCGGACACCGCGATGGAGGTGCCGGTCACGGCCCCGAGGCCGAGCAGCACCGCCGCGTCGAGGGCCTTGCGGACGACAACGTTGCCGGGCGCCTCCTCGCGCATCCACAGTGCACGGAGCGAGGTGCGCAGCACGTCGATCCACCCGAGGCCCGCGAAGTAGAAGCCCACGAGACCGAGGATCCCCGCCGTACCGGCCGCGGAGGAGATGTCGGAGACGTTCAGCACGGGGAAGTTCTGGGCGAGCGCACGCGCGACCGTCGCGGTCACCGTGGAGTTGCCCCGGAAGACCAGGCCCAGGATCGCGAACGCCAGGAACGCCAGCGGGAAGATCGCGAGGAAGCCGAAGTACGCGCACGCAGCCGCGAGGCGGCCCCCGCTCCGTTCACTGTAGAGAGACCCGGCCCGGACGGCGTGGTCGATCCATCCGTACCGCTGCCGCCAGCGTTCCAGCACGCCGCCTGCCTCTCCTACGCACCGCCGAAGGGGAACTCCCGTTCCGGCCGCCACCGGCCGTCGCACCCGTGCTCGAACAGGGTGAAGCCTCGGACGGTGAAGCGCGCGTCGAAATCGGACAGTCCGTCGTACGCCCGATTCAGCGCGTCGCGGTCCACGTCGTGCGCGACCGTGACGTGCGGGTGGTACGGGAACCGCAGCTCCCGGTCGAGCGGACCGCGGCGGATGTCCGCCTCGAGCAGCTCACACTCGCTGATGCCCGTCGCCACCGCGACGAACACGACGTCGGTGACCGGCCGGAACGACCCGGTGCCCCGCAGGTGCAGCTCGAACGGCCGGTGCCGCGACGCGGCCTCCGCCAGGTGCTCGTCGACGGGCTTGCGCTCCGCCTCGGTCAGCTCGGTCGGCGGGAGCAGCGTGATGTGCGCCGGCACGCTCACCGCGAGCGGGTCCCCCGACGCGTGGCGCGCGTCGCCCAACTGGGTGGCCCACGGTTCCGGGATGGCGATGGCGACTCCGATGGTGCGGGTCACCGGGCCCCGCCCTCGCGGGGCAGGAACCCGACCCGGTCGTACATCGTCGCGAGCGTCGGCCCGGCGAGGGCCCGCGCCTTCTCGGCCCCGATCGCGAGCACCTTGTCGAGCTCGGTGGGGTCGTCGAGGTACGCCGCGGTCCGCTGCTGGATCGGCGTGACGAACTCGACCACGACGTCCGCGAGGTCCTTCTTGAGGTCGCCGTACATCCGGCCCGCGTACGCGTCCTCGAGGTCGGCCACCGTGCGGCCGGTGAGCGCGGAGTAGATCGACAGCAGGTTGGAGACGCCGGGCTTGGTCGCCGGGTCGAACCGGACCACGGCCTCCGAGTCGGTGACCGCCGAGCGGATCTTCTTCGCGCTCTTCCTCGGGTCCTCGAGCAGGTCGATGATGCCCGCCGGCGAGGACGCCGACTTGCTCATCTTCGCGGTGGGCTCCTGGAGGTCGGTGATCTTCGCGGTGCCGGCGACGATGTGCGGCGACGGCACGGTGAACGTCTCCCCGAACCGCGTGTTGAACCGCTGCGCCAGGTCCCGCGACAGCTCGAGGTGCTGCCGCTGGTCCTCACCCACGGGGACCGCGTCCGCCTGGTACAGCAGGATGTCCGCCGCCATGAGGATCGGGTACGTGAACAGGCCGACCGAGGCCGCGCCCTCCCCCTCGCGGGCGGTCTTGTCCTTGAACTGGGTCATCCGGCGCGCCTCGCCGAACCCGGTGATGCAGGACAGCACCCACGCGGCCTGGGCGTGCTCCGGCACGTGGCTCTGCACGAACAGCGTCGAGCGCTCCGGGTCGACCCCGAGCGCGAGCAGCTGGGCCGCGGAGACGCGCGTGCGCCGCCGCAGCACCTCCGGGTCGTGGCCCATGGTGATCGCGTGCAGGTCGACGACGCAGTACACGCAGTCGTGCGTGTCCTGCATGCGCACCCAGTGACGCACGGCTCCCAGGTAGTTGCCGAAGTGGAAGGAATCCGCGGTCGGCTGGATACCGGAGAACACGCGGGGGCGCGGGTCGGACATGGTGGGCATTGTGTCAGGACTCCGTGGAGGCCGAAACGCCGGTCACGGCCGTCGCCTCGGAGGGGTTGTGGTCGGACGGGGACCCGGCGGGGGACGTCTCGCCGGCGGGGGCGGGCGGGGCCACGCGGACACGGGACGCGCGGCGGCCGTCGAGCTCGGTGACGGTCAGCGTCCAGCCGTCGACGGGGACCTCCGCGCCGACGGTCGGGAGCGTGCCGAGGCCCGCCATCACGAAGCCCGCGAGGGTCTCGTACGGGCCCTCGGGAAGCGTGAGGCCGGTGCACTCCCGGACCTCGTCCAGGTTGCACAGGCCGTCGAGCTCGTCGGGACGGCCGGGGACCGTGCCCGGGACGGCGTCGTACTCGTCGTGGATCTCGCCGATGACCTCCTCGATGAGGTCCTCGAGCGTGACGATGCCGTCGGTGCCGCCGTACTCGTCGACGACGATCGCCATGTGGTGCCCCTCGCGCCGCATCTCCGACAGCGCGGCGAGCACCCGCTTGGTCCCGGGCAGGCGCTTGACCTCCCGGGCGACCGAGGCGACGGTGGCGGAGCGGTCGCCGTCGGGGCGTACCAGCAGGTCCCGCAGGTGGACGAACCCGACGACGTCGTCGGAGGACTCTCCCACGACCGGGTACCGCGAGTGCGGGGACGCGCCGGCGATGCGGGCCGCCCGGCCGATCGTCATCGCACCGTCGAGGAACTCGACCTCGGTCCGCGGGAGCATCACCTCCCGGACCTGGCGGTCCCCGGCGGAGAACACGTCGTCGATCAGCGCGCGCTCGTCCCGCCCGAGCGACTCGTGGGCCGCCACGAGGTCCCGCAGCTCCTCGCCGGAGATCGACTCGCGGTTCGCCCTGGGATCGCCGCCGAACAGGCGGACCAGCGCGTCACCGGTCTTGCCGAGCAGCCAGATCAGCGGCCGGAACGCCGTGGCGAGGCGGTCCAGGGGCGAGGCCACCAGCAGCGCGATGCCCTCGGTCCGCTGGAGCGCGAGGCGCTTCGGGACGAGCTCACCGAGCACCAGCGACACGTAGCTGATGACCAGCGTGATCCCGACGAAGGCGACCGGGCCCGCGACCGACGGCTGCAGCCCGAGGGACTCGAGGCCCGTCTGGGCACGCGCGGACAGCGTCTTCGCACCGAACGCCGCCGACAGGAAGCCCATCAGCGTGACGCCGATCTGCACGGCGGCGAGGAACCGGTTCGGGTCCGACACCAGCTTGGCGACGTGGCGCCCGCGGGGGCCGCGCTCGCCCAGCGCCTTCACCTGGCCCTCGCGCAGGGACACGAGCGCGATCTCGGCCGCGGCGAACATCCCGCCCACGAGCACGAAGACCAGGACGATCGCGATGTCTACGAGCACGGTGCCGTCACGATGTGGAGTTTAGCGCGGAGTCGTACGGTCACCCCATGAAGCGGACCTCCACCCGGCTGGCGGACGGCAGGGAGATCATCTACTTCGACGAGCGCGACGACGCCGTCCGCGTGCTGGACGACCCCCGGGACCTGCCGCCCGCGCACACGTCGTCCGAGGTGCGGTACGACCCCCTGCTGGACGAGTGGGTCGCGGTCGCGTCCCACCGCCAGACGCGGACCCACCTCCCGCCGGCCGACGAGTGCCCGCTGTGCCCGTCCACCGGCGGGCGGCACACGGAGATCCCGTCGCCGGACTACGACGTGGTGGTGTTCGAGAACCGGTTCCCGTCGTTCGCGCCGGGACCGGTCGTGCCGCCGGCCGACGGCCGCGGGCCGGGGGTGGGGCGCTGCGAGGTCGTGTGCTTCACCTCCGACCACGACGCGTCGTTCGCGTCGCTGTCGCCCGAGCGCGTCCGCACCGTGCTCGAGGCGTGGGCGGACCGGACGCTCGCGCTCGCCGAGGTCCCCGGTGTGGAGCAGGTGTTCTGCTTCGAGAACCGGGGCGAGGAGATCGGCGTCACGCTCGCGCACCCGCACGGCCAGATCTACGGGTACCCGTTCGTGACGCCCCGGACCCGCACGATGACGGAGTCCGCCCGGCGGCACCGGCGCCGCACGTGGCGGAACCTGTTCGCGGACGTGCTCGCCGCCGAGGTCGCCGACGGGAGCCGGGTCCTGTACCGGGGCGAGCACTGGACGGCGTTCGTGCCCGCGGCGGCGCGCTGGCCGTTCGAGGTGCACCTGTACCCGAACCGCCAGGTCCCCGACCTGCCCGCGCTGGCGGAGGACGAGCGGGCGGAGTTCGCGCACTGCTACCTCGACGTGCTCCGGCGCTTCGACGGGGTGTTCGACCGGCCCATGCCCTACATCGCGGCGTGGCACCAGGCCCCGGTGCGCGCGGACCGCGACCTGGCGTACCTGCACCTCGAGCTGTTCTCGATCCGCCGGTCGCCCGCGAAGCTCAAGTACCTGGCCGGATCGGAGTCGGGCATGGGCGTCTTCGTCAACGACATCCCGCCGGAGCGGGCCGCCGAGATGCTGCGGGAGGCACGGTGAAGCTGCTCGTCACCGGCGGTGCGGGGTACATCGGCGGGATCGTCACCACGATGCTGCTCGAGGCGGGGCACGAGGTCACCGTCGTGGACGACCTGTCCACCAGCCCCCGCGACGGCGTACCGCCGGGCGCGACGTTCGTCGAGTGCGGGCTGCACGACGTCGGCTCGGTGCTCGACCCGTCGTACGACGCCGTGCTGCACTTCGCCGGGCTCATCGCCGCGGGCGAGAGCATGACCCAGCCGGGGCGGTACTGGCACGTCAACACCGGCGGTTCCCTCGCGCTGCTCGTCGCGATGCGGGAGGCCGGGGTGTCGCGGATCGTGTTCTCCTCGACCGCCGCCGTGTACGGCGACCCCGAGTCCGTGCCCATCCCCGAGACGGCCCGCCTGAAGCCGACCAACGTGTACGGGGACACCAAGCTCGCCGTGGACCTGATGCTGGCCGGGTCGCCGTGGCTCGCCGCGGTGAGCCTGCGGTACTTCAACGTCGTCGGCGCCGCCTACGGGCGGGGCGAGCGGCACGCCGTCGAGACCCACCTCGTCCCGATCGCCCTGCAGGTCGCCGCCGGCCGGCGTGAGTCCCTCACCGTCTACGGCGAGGACTACCCGACGCCCGACGGCACCTGCATCCGCGACTACGTGCACGTCGGCGACCTCGCGGCGGCGCACCTGCTCGCCCTGCCGGCGCCGGCCGCGGGTGAGCACCGGATCTACAACCTGGGCAACGGCACCGGGTTCTCGGTCCAGGAGGTGGTCGACGCGGCGCGGGAGGTGACGGGCCACCCGATCCCCGTCGTCGTCGGCGAGCGGCGCCCCGGTGACCCGGCGCAGCTGGTCGCCTCGAGCGACCTCATCCGGGCGGAGCTGGGCTGGACACCCGAGCACACCGACCTGGCCGGCATCGTGCGGGACGCCTGGGAGATCGCCCGGGCCCGCGCCTGATCCATCTCCTTCGGGGCCATCGGCTCAGCCGGCCGGGGCCTCGCTGTGTGCGTCGTCGGAGTCGGCATCCGCCGGGGCGGGAGGCGGGTCGACGAGCAGGCGGGCGATCCGCCGTCCGTCGAGCTCCAGCACCGTGAGCGTGCGCCCCTCGACCTCGATGGTGTCGCCGACCGCCGGGAGTCGGCCGAGCTCCGCGAGGACGTACCCGGCGACGGTCTCGTAGGGCCCCTCGGGCAGCCGCAGTCCGGTGACCTCGGTGAAGTCGTCGAGGTTGAGCAACCCGTCGACCTCACGCGGGCCGTCGGGTGAGTCCTTCCCGTTGGGGGCCACCTCGTCGTCGTACTCGTCGTAGATCTCCCCGATGACCTCCTCGATGAGGTCCTCCAGGGTCACGATGCCGTCGGTGCCGCCGTACTCGTCGACGACGATCGCCAGGTGCTGGTTCTCGCGGCGCATCTCGCTGAGAGCGGTGAGCACGCCGGCCGTGCCGGGCAGCCGCTTCACCTCGCGCGCGAGGTCCCCGACGGTGGCGGCCCGGCCGGCGGGATGGCCGGGCAGGAACAGGTCCCGGACGTGCACGAACCCGACGACGTCGTCCTCGTCGCGGCCGGCCACGGGGAATCGTGACCAGCTGGAGTCCGCGACCTGCCTGGCGGCGCGGCTCGCGGTCGTGGACGCATCGAGGAACATCACCTCGGTGCGCGGGGTCATGACCTCCCGCACCTCCCGGTCGCCCGCGCGGAA
>DASWRY010000065.1:0-5493 GCA_036402915.1 Mycobacteriales bacterium | reverse complement strand
TGTTCGCGCTGGACGAGGTCGTGTTCGTCCCCACGGGCGTCCCGTGGCAGAAGAGCGACGAGGCGGTGAGCTCCGCCGAGGACCGGTACCTCATGACCGTCATCGCCACGGCGTCGAACCCCCGCTTCTCGGTCAGCCGCGCCGACATCGACCGCGACGGCCCGACGTACACGATCGACACGCTCCGCGACCTGCACGCCCAGCACGGCAAGCAGGGCGAGGACGTGGAGATGTTCTTCATCACCGGGGCGGACGCGCTCGCGCAGATCCTGTCCTGGAAGGACGCCGACGAGCTGTTCGCGCTGGCCCACTTCATCGGCGTGACGCGGCCGGGGTACACGCTGTCGGACGCCCACCTGCCCGAGGCGGCGGTCAGCCTGGTCGAGGTGCCCGCGATGGCGATCTCGTCCACGTCGTGCCGGCAGCGGGTCGCCGCGGGCCGGCCGGTCTGGTACCTCGTGCCGGACGGCGTCGTGCAGTACATCGACAAGCGCCGGCTGTACCGGAGCGGCCGGTGAGCCGCGGAGCGCATGCGGCGAGCAGGGAGCGGCCGCCGACGGTGCTGCGCGGGCGGCACACGGCGGCGCCCGCGCCGCGTACGCCCGACGCCCCTTCCGCTGTTCCCGAGCCCGCCGAGCGGCCCGCCGTCCGGGCTCCCGAGATCCTCGCGCCCGCCCGGCCGGGCCGGCGACGCCGCCGTACCGCCGTCCTCGTGGCCGTGGTCGCGCTGGTGGCGCTGGTCGCGGGCGGGGTGGTGTACGGCCTCCGCGCCGGCTCCGGCGCCGGGACCGCCCGCGCGGCGGGACGGCAGGCCACGCTCCTGCTGCAGTTCCGCGGCGCCGGCGGTGCGGCGGCGTCGGTCCTCTACGGGACCGGATCGGGCTCGAGCGCGGCCGTGCTGGTGCCGTCGCGGCTGATCGCGACGGTGCCCGGTGCGGGCCGGCAGGAGTTCGGCGCGGTGCTGGGCCTGCACGGCGGCGCGGCGCTGTCCCGGAGCACGGTCTCGGACCTGCTCGGCGTGCGCGTGGACGCCCAGTGGGTGCTCGACCGGGCCGGTCTCGCCGCGCTGGTGGACGCGGTGGGCGGCGTCGCGGTCGACGTCGAGACCGATGTCGTCAGCGGGGGCTCGGTCGTGGTCCCGGCCGGGAAGGGACGCCCGCTCGACGGCGTGCAGGCGGTCGCGTACCTGCTCGACCGTCCCGCCGACCAGGACGACGTCCAGTACCAGCCGCGGGTCCAGCGGGTGTTCTCCTCGGTGCTGACGCGGCTCGCCGACCGGCCCGGCGCGCTGGCCGCGCTGCCGCCCGGCGCCCGTCCCGACGGTGCCGCCGCCGGGGTCCTGCCGGGGCTCGCGAAGGCCTCCGCCGGGGCGGCCGTGCTGTACCAGACGCTGCCGGTGAAGACGCTCGACGCGGACGGCGCCGCGACGTACACCCTCGATGCCGCCGGCACGGACGCCCTCGTCACGAGCCGCTTCGCGGGCGCCGCCCTGCCGGGCCGCGGCGAGCGGGGCAGACGGGTGCTGGTGGTCAACGGGGTCGGCACACCGGGGCTCGGCGAGACCGTGCGGAACCGCATCGTCCCGGCGGGGTTCACGTTCGTCGGATCGCGGAACGAGACCCCGTTCGGGCGGGCGAAGACGGTGGTGGTGGTGTTCGACTCCGAGGCGGCCACGGTCGCGCGGGCGCGGGCCCTGGCCCGGGCGATGGGGCTGGCCGGGGCGCCGATCCAGGTCTCCGACCGCGGCCAGTCGATCGCCGACCTGATGGTGGTGGTCGGGAAGGACTTCCGGGCGTGAGAAACTAGGCGCATGCCCGCCTCCGATCGCGCCCTCGAGCTGGCCATCGCTGCTGCCCAGGCGGCCGCGGACAAGAAGGCCGAGGACATCGTCCTGCTGGACGTGAGCCAGCAGCTCGTCATCACCGACGCGTTCGTGATCGCGTCGGCGCCGAACGAGCGCCAGGTCGCCGCGATCGTGGACGAGGTCGAGGAGCGTCTGCGCAAGCTCGGCGCCAAGCCCGTCCGCCGCGAGGGGGCGCGCGAGGGGCGGTGGGTGCTGCTGGACTTCGTGGACGTGGTCGTCCACGTGCAGCACGCCGAGGAGCGGACGTTCTACTCCCTCGAGCGGCTGTGGAAGGACTGCCCGGCGATCCCGTTCACGGACGCGGGCCTGCCCGCCGACGCTGCTCTGCCGACTGCGGCCCCCGACGGCACCGCCGGGTGAGCCGTCTCCTGCTGTGGCGGCACGGCCTGACCGAGTGGAACGCCGCCGGCCGCATCCAGGGGCAGCTCGACGCGCCGCTCGCCGACGAGGGGATCCGGCAGGCCGAGAAGGCCGCAGCCGTGCTGGCCGCCCTCGGGCCGGCCTCGATCGTCTCCAGTGACCTGGCCCGTGCGCGGCGCACCGCGGAGGAGCTCGCGGTCCGTACCGGGCTGACGGTGTCCGTCGATCCCCGGCTCCGCGAACGGCACTGGGGCGACTGGCAGGGCTCGACGCACGCCGAGCTCCAGGTCGCCGATCCCGAGCGGTACGCCGCCTGGCGCGACGGTGGCCGCATCGACGTACCGGGTGCCGAGACCAACGAGGTGGTCGGTGCCCGTGCCGCGGACGCCCTGCGTGCCGCCGCCTCCACAGGGGACACCGTGGTGGTCGTGTCGCACGGAGGCGCCCTCCGGTACGGCCTCGCGTCCCTGCTCGGTACGCCCGGGCTTCCGCGCGTGCTCGGGACCCTGGGGAACTGCCGGTGGGCCGACGTCCGGGCGCGCGGCGACCGCTGGGTCCTGCACGCGTACAACCTGGGCGCCTGAGCGGGAATGGGCGTGCGGCACCTGCTGGTGCTCGGGGACTCGCTGACGTTCTACGGTCCCGAGCGCGGGGAGCTGCTCGACGATCCCCGGCTGTACGCCAACATCGCCGCCGCCGCACTGTCCACCCCGGACTCCCCGGTGCGGGCGGACATCGTGGCCCGCGTCGGCTGGACCGCCCGTGACGTGTGGTGGGCGATGACGCGTGACCCGCAGGTGTACTCGGTGCTCCTGCCACGGGCGGACGCGGTGCTGCTCGCCGTCGGTGGCATGGACTACCTGCCCACGGCGGTGCCGACCTGGCTGCGCGAGGGCATCCGCTACCTGCGTCCGCCCGTGGTGCGCCGTGCCGTCCGGACGGCGTACCAGCGGGTGCAGCCCCTCGCGTCTCCCGTGACCCCGTGGCGCGCGCTGCCCCAGCACCTCACGGATTCCTATCTGGACCGGTGTGCCGGGGGAGTGCGGTACTTCCACCCCGGCGTACCGGTGCTCGGGATCGTCCCGCCCGAACACCGTGCCCCGGTGTACGGTTCGCGTCCCCGGGGTCACACCGCGGCCGTCGCGGCCGCGCGGGCCTGGGGTGCGCGTGCGTCGGTTCCCCTGCTGGACCTCAACCCGCTCGTGAACCCGCACCTCGCCGCGGGGCGCGCGAACCGCGACGGCATGCACTTCGGCTGGGAGGCCCACGCCGGCATCGGCGCGGCCCTCGCCGACCTCGTTGCCGCCGAGTGGACGGAAGGGTAGGGCCGGCATGTCCGTCACGGTCGTCACCGACTCCTCCGCCTACCTCCCGGCCGAGCTGGCGGCGGCCGCCGATCTCACCGTGGTGCCGCTGTACGTCCGCGTCGGATCACTGTCCGGTGTGGAGGGTGTCGACGTGACGCCGGCCGACGTCGCCCGCGCGCTGGGCGAGCGCCGCGTCGACGTGTCCACGTCCCGGCCGTCGCCGGCGGACTTCGTGGCGGCGTACCGGCGCGTCCTCGACGGTGGGGCGTCCGGGGTCGTGTCGGTCCACCTGTCACGTCACCTGTCCGGGACGTACGAGTCGGCGACGCTCGCCGCCCGGCAGTTCCCCCGCGGTGCCGTCCGGGTGGTCGACTCCCGCTCGACCGCGATGGGGCTCGGCTTCGCGGTGCTGGCCGCCGCGGAGGTGGCGGCCGAAGGGGGATCCGTCCACGAGGTGCAGCTCGTGGCGGAGGCCTGCGCCGCCCGGACGACCACACTGTTCTGTGTGGACACCCTCGAGCACCTCCGTCGCGGTGGGCGGATCGGCGCCGCGGCGGCTCTCATCGGGACGGCGCTCGCCGTGAAGCCGATCCTCGAGATGGTCGACGGCGTCGTCGTCGTGAAGGAGAGGGTCCGCACCAGCGGCCGCGCGCTCGCCCGGCTGGAGGAGCTCGCCGTCGAGGCCGCCGGGGAGGGGCCGGTGGACGTCGCGGTCCACCACCTCGACGCCGCCGACCGCGCCGGCGCGCTCCACGCCCATCTCGCCGCGTCGCTGGGGGAGCGTGCGCGACTGGTCGTGTCGGAGCTGGGCGCGGCCGTGGGGGCGCACGTCGGACCGGGCGTGGTGGGGGTCGTGGTCCTGCCGCGCACCTGACGCGGGGCGGGCGTCGTCGGGCGCCGGTGGGTGTGGCCTCGTCCCCGCGTATAGCACGCCGGCGGCCCGTCCGGGGCGTCGTCCACAGTGCGGGTCTGCGTCCACAGATCGTCATGGAACCGGCCGGGGCAGGCCGCGGCAGACCTAGTTTCGGCGCGTGTTCTCTCCACGGGGTTCGTCCTCCTCCGGCGTCGCGGCCGTCTTCCCCCGCGCCCGCCGGGAGGTCTCTGCGGGTCTGGCGCGGGCGCGGCTGGCCGCGCTGGCCGGCTCCGCCGGGCCGTCGTCCGCGGCGTACCTGCCGCCGCCAGCCCCCCTCCCGCCTCCGTCCCCGGCCCCGCTCTCGGACCCGCACCCGCTCTCGGACCCGCCCCCGCCGTCTGCCGCCGCGGGCCGTGCATCCACGCCACTCGGGCCGGTGTCCGTGGCCGGCCGACTGCTCGACGCACTACGGAGCCGCGCACTCCTCGACCCCGGCCGCCGGGGAGTGGCCGCCCTCGCGCTGGTGGCCGTGCTGGCGTGCGTGCTCGCCGGGTGGTGGGCGTGGCGGGCCCGCCCCCGCCCGGAACCGGTGGGTGCCGTACAGGTCGCCGCCGGCGCCCCGCCGCTGTACGGGACCGACGCCGCCGCGCCCGCGCCGCCCGCCTCGCCGGCCTCGCCCGCCGTGCTGGTCGTCGCCGTCGGAGGGCGGGTCCGCCGTCCCGGGCTCGTCCACCTGCCGGACGGTGCCCGCGTGGCCGACGCGGTGGGCGCGGCGGGCGGCATCCTCCCGGGCACCGACACCACGGGCCTGAACCTCGCCCGCAAGGTGGTGGACGGTGAGCTCATCACGGTGGGGCCCGTCGCCGCCCCCGGGCCGTCCGCGCCGGGAGCCCCGGCGGGCGGACGGGCCGCGCTCGTCGACCTCAACACCGCGACGGTGGCCGAGCTCGACAGCCTGCCCGGGGTCGGCCCGGTACTGGCCCAGCGGATCCTCGACTACCGCCGGGAGCACGGCGGGTTCCGGTCCGTGGACGAACTGCGGGACGTCGACGGGATCGGCGACGCCCGCTTCGGTGAACTCCGTGGCCGGGTGACGGTGTGACGCGCCG
>DASWRY010000064.1:0-22559 GCA_036402915.1 Mycobacteriales bacterium | reverse complement strand
GGACGTCAGCAAGGCGGTGTCGCTGGGCTTCCAGTCCGGCCACGACACCGAGAGCAACTACGAGCGCATGAAGAGCAAGGTCCAGGACGAGCTCAAGCAGCACTTCCGGCCCGAGTTCCTCAACCGCATCGACGACATCGTGGTGTTCCACCAGCTGTCCGAGGCGGAGATCGTGAGCATCGTCGACCTGATGGCGGCGCGTGTCGAGCGACAGCTGAAGAACAAGGACATGGGGCTCGAGCTCACCGATGCGGCGAAGATCCTGCTCGCCAAGAAGGGCTACGACCCGGTCCTGGGCGCCCGGCCACTGCGCCGGACGATCCAGCGGGAGATCGAGGACACGCTGTCCGAGAAGATCCTGTTCGGGGAGCTCCAGCCCGGCCAGATCATCGTGGTCGACGTCGAGGGCGACCCGCAGCAGCCGGAGACCGCGAAGTTCACCTTCCGCGGCACCGACAAGCTGGTGCCGGTCGACGTCCCGGCAGTCGTCGGCGGGTCGGCGGACGAGTCCGCCGAGTAAGTAAGTCCGCACGACCGCACCGAGGCCCCGGATCCACTGGATCCGGGGCCTCCGTGCGTGTCCGGGGCTCCCACGACTGCAGAGCCGGCCGTCGTGCACAAGTTCGGGCCTCCCCCGCGCCGGATCGGCCCCCACGACTGCAGAGCCGGGCCCACGGACAGTGGTGGGCGCGACGGGTGCGGGTCGGCGAGGCCCGGTCAGCGACCCGCCGGCGTGATGGCCTCCAGCTGCCGCACCAGCTCGGGCACCAGCTCGAGCGCCGCCTCGTCGTGCACCCTCGGCATGTTCACGATCGCGTGGTCCACGCCGATCGAGGCCAGCGCTCCGAACCTTTCCACCGCCTGGTCCACCGTCGCCGTGCCCTCCCGCCCGTCGCGCGACAGCGCGAGCGTGCCGAGCGTCGTCTTCTCGATCGCGGCGTAGTCCCGGCCCTCGGCCTCGCAGTGCGAGCGCAGCACCTCGAGCTTGTGCCGGACGACGTCTGGCCCGGCGTCGAAGATGTTGCAGGCGTCGGCATACCGGGCCACCAGCCGCAGCGTCTTGCGCTCCCCGCTGCCGCCGATCAGGATCGGCGGGTGCGGCGAGGACAGCGGCGGCGGCGAGTTCAGCGGCCGCTCGAGCTCGTAGTACTTGCCACGGAAGGGCGAGGAGTCCCCGGACCACATCTGGTGCGCGATCTGCAGCGTCTCCTCGAGCCGCTCGAACCGTTCCGCGAGCGGCGGGTACGGCACGCCGAGCCCGCGGTGCTCCTCCTCGAACCACGCCGCCCCGATGCCGAGGTACGCCCGGCCCCCGGACAGCACGTCGAGCGTCGTCACCGTCTTCACCAGCAGGCCGGGATGCCGGTACGTCACGCCGGTGACCATCGTCCCGAGCCGCAGCCGGGAGGTGGACGCGGCGGCGAAGCCGAGCGTCGTGTACGCCTCGAGCATCTCGTGCTCGGGCGGGCCGACGTGCTCTATCTGGAACCAGTGGTCCATCACCCAGAGGCTCGCCAGTCCGGCGTCGTCCGCCGTCCGCGCGATGCGGGCGAACGTCGGGCCGAGCGAGGCGGGGGAGCCGGGCCAGGTGAAGTCGGGAACCTGCAGGCCGAGTCGCATGGCCCCATCCTGGCGCGACGCCGCTACCCGCGCACCCCCGGCAGCGCGTACATCCCCTCGGCCACCGGGTCGACCAGCCCGTCCGCCACGAGCCCGTCCAGGGCACGGGCGCGCTGAACCGGGTCCGGCCAGACCGCGTCGAGCCGCGCCGCCGGCACCGGATCGGACGAGGCGCGCAGCACGGCCATCAGGAGTCCCCGTACCTGCCGGTCCGTACCGGCGAAGGACTGCGCCCGCCGCGCCGGTCCCTCGTACGGCGGGCAGCCCGCTCCCCGCCACGCGCAGACCGACCGCAGCGGGCACACCGGGCACCGGGGAGACCGCGCGGTGCACACCAGCGCCCCCAGCTCCATCAGGGCCACCGAGAAGCGGGGCGCGTCGACGTCCGGCAGCAGGGCGGAGACCGCCGCGAGGTCCCGCGCGGTCGACGGCGGCCCGGGCTCCGCGGCACCGGCCACGGCCCGGGCGACGACGCGCCGCACGTTGGTGTCCACGACGGGTACCCGCTGCCCGTACGCGAACGCCGCCACCGCCCGGGCCGTGTACGCCCCGACGCCGGGCAGCGCGAGCAGCGCGTCCACGTCGGACGGCACCGCGCCCGCGTGCTCGGCGACCAGGACCCGCGCGCACTCGTGCAGCCGCAATGCCCGTCGCGGGTACCCGAGCCGGTCCCACGCCCGGACGGCCTCACCGGCCGGTGAGGCGGCCAGCGCGGCGGGCGTCGGCCAGCGGGCCGTCCAGGCGAGGTACGCGGGCAGCACCCGCGCCACCGGCGTCTGCTGGAGCATGACCTCGCTGACCAGGACGGCCCACGGCGACGCCCCGGCGGAGCGCCAGGGGAGGTCGCGGGCGTTCGCGTCGTACCAGCGCAGGAGGAGGTCGTCCATCGCGCCGTATCGTCACACGGCGCGTCTCCCACGCCCGCGCCGCATCCGGCATTACGGTCGGTGAGCCATGAAACTGACCGTCGGCCCGCTTCCCCCCGTGGTCTACTGGCGGCGCCGCGGGGCGGTGGCTGCCGCGCTGCTGGCGGTGCTGCTCGGCTTCACCACCTGTACGGCCGGTGGCTCGGGCGCGTCCTCGGACCCGCCCGTCCGTGCGGAGCCCGCCCCGGCGCCGAGCGCGGCCCCGTCGGCGACTCCGGCCACGCCCGTCCAGGCCGCGCCGGGCGGCACCTGCACCGACACCCAGCTCGCCCTCACCGCCGTGCCGGCCAGCAGCAGCTACCGGTCCGGCACGATGCCGCGCCTGCGGCTCGTGGTGGAGAACCGCGGCACGGCGTCCTGCCGCCGGGACGTCGGCGCGGACCAGCAGGAGCTCCGGGTCCTGGCGGGTACACGCCGCGTCTGGTCGTCGGACGACTGCCAGCCGCAGAAGGGGACGTCCGTGCGGACGTTCGCGCCAGGGGAGAAGCGGACCTGGACCGTGACGTGGTCCGGCAAGGACTCCGCCCCCGGCTGCGCCCAGGCCCGGACCCGCGTGGAGCCGGGGGCCTACGAGGTCCAGGCGCGGCTCGGCGGGCTGCTCAGCGCGCGCAGCCCGTTCACCATCACCGCCGGTTAGACGTATCGCTCGAGGATCGAGGACTCCGCGAGCCGGGACAGCCCCTCGCGGACGCTGCGGGCGCGGGCGTCACCCACGCCGTCCACGGCCTGGAGGTCGTCCACGGTGGCGCCGAGGAGCCGCTGGAGCCCACCGAAGTGCTCCACCAGCCGGTCGATGACCGCACCCGGCAGCCGCGGCACCTTGGCGAGCAGCCGGTACCCGCGGGGGCTCACCGCGCCCTCGAGCGCGTCGGCCGTCGCGGGGAAGCCGCACGCCTTCGACACCAGCGTGAGGTCGAGCAACTCGGTGCCGGACAGCGAGTCCAGCTCGCAGAGCACCTCCTCGACGGTCCGCTGCCGCCGCCCGCCGGGCATGTAGTCCCGGACGACCAGCGCGCGGTCCTCGTCCACGCCCGCCATCAGCTCGTCCAGCTGCAGGGACAGCAGGCGGCCGTCGGTGCCGAGCTCGATGACGTACCCGGAGATCTCGTCGGCGATGCGGCGCACCATCTCGAGCCGCTGCACGACCGCCATCGCGTCGCGCACGGTGACGAGGTCCTCGATCTCCAGCGCGGACAGCGTGCCGGCCACCTCGTCCAGGCGGAGCTTGTACCGCTCGAGCGTGGCCAGGGCCTGGTTCGCGCGGGACAGGATCGCGGCGGAGTCGTCCAGCACGTACCGCATGCCGGAGACGTACAGCCCGATGATCCGCATCGACTGGCTCACCGAGATGACCGGGTACCCGGTCTGCTTGGCGACGCGCTCGGCGGTGCGGTGCCGGGTGCCGGACTCCTCGGTCGGGATCGAGCCGTCGGGCATCAGGTGCACCGCGGCCCGCTCGATCCGCTGGCCGTCGCTGGACAGCACCACGGCGCCGTCCATCTTCGCCAGCTCGCGCAGCCGGGTGGCCGAGAACTCGATGTCGATCGGGAAGCCGCCGGAGCAGAGCGCGTCCACGGCCCTGTCGTACCCGAGGACGATGAGGCCGCCCGTGTTGCCCCGGAGGATCCGTTCCAGACCGTCGCGCAGGGCGGTGCCGGGGGCCACGAGGGCGAGCGTCGCCCGGAGCGCGTCCTCGCGGTCGGCAGGCGCCACATGTCCTCCTCGTGATCCGTCCGGGGGAGAGTGTACGGGGACGCCGGTCAGGCCCGGCCGGGGAGCGCCCTCAGCGCGTCCGTGAGGTCCTCCGCCTCGAGCACGGCCAGCCCCGGCGGGTACGGCCCGCAGCCCGCCGGGACGACCGCCCGCGTGAACCCGAGACGCTGTGCCTCGGCCAGCCGCCGCCCCACCGCGCCGACGCGGCGCACGTCCCCGGACAGCCCCAGCTCGCCGACCACGACCAGGTCGGCGGGCAGCGGGACGTCGTCGTGCGCCGACGCGACGGCGAGCGCGATCGCGAGGTCCGCGGCCGGCTCGGTGACCCGGTGGCCGCCGACGGTGGCCGAGAAGACGTCCTTGTCGGCGAGCCGGGTCCGGCTGCGCCGCTCCACGACCGCGAGGACCATCGCGACGCGGGCCGAGTCCAGACCGGACACGGCCCGGCGCGGGCTCGGCAGCGGGCTGGGGGCGACGAGCGACTGCACCTCCGCGAGCAGCGGCCGGCGGCCCTCCACGGTCACCGTGACGCAGGTACCGGGGACCGGGACGCTGCGCCGGGACAGGAACAGCCCGGACGGGTCCGCGAGGCCGCGGATACCCCCGTCGTGGAGCTCGAAGCAGCCCACCTCGTCCGCGGGCCCGTACCGGTTCTTCACGGCCCTCACCAGCCGCAGCGTCGAGTGCCGGTCGCCCTCGAACGACAGCACCACGTCCACGAGGTGCTCGAGGACCCGCGGGCCCGCGATGTTGCCGTCCTTGGTGACGTGGCCGACCAGGACGACCGCGACGTTGCGCTCCTTGGCGACCGAGATCAGCGCGGAGGTCACCGCTCGCACCTGGGTGACGCCGCCCGCCGCACCGTCCACCGCCCCGGACGCGATCGTCTGCACGGAGTCCACGATGAGCAGGCCCGGCTTCGTGTCGTCGAGGTGGGAGAGCAGCGCGCCGAGGTCCGTCTCGGCGGCGAGGAACAGCTCCGGCGCGAGCGTGCCCGTCCGCTCGGCGCGCAGCCGGACCTGCGCCGCCGACTCCTCGCCGGTCACGACGAGCGCCCGGCCGCCCGTGGACGCGTACGAGTGGGCGACGTCCAGCAGCAGGGTGGACTTCCCGACACCGGGCTCGCCGGCCAGCAGGACCACCGCCCCGGGGACCAGCCCGCCGCCGAGGACGCGGTCCAGCTCGTCGACGCCGGTCGGCCGCGCCCTCGCCGCCTCCACCGCGATGTCGGCGATGGGCCGGGCCGGCGCGCTCACGGGACCCGCGGTGACCTGCCGCAGCCCCGCCTTCGGGGCGCCCACCTCGGCAACCGAGCCCCACGCCTGGCACTCCGGGCAGCGGCCGACCCACTTCGGCACGGTGAACCCGCACTCGTCGCAGCGGTAGGCCGGGCGGTCGGATCTCACCATGCCCGGCAGGCTACGGGCGGGGTACGACACCGGAGAGACGCGGGAGGCCCGGATCCGCGTGGGATCCGGGCCTCCGGGGCGTACGGGGTGGCTCAGCCGTGGGTCTCGAAGCCGGTGACCTCTTCGCGCGGCATCGGGGTGGTCGGCGTGCCGACCGGGATGTCGAGGTCGACCGTGCCGGCCTTCTCGAACGTCAGCCGCAGCGGCAGGGTGTCGCTCGGCCCCACGTCGTGGGTGAGCCCGGTGATCACCAGGTGCGGGCAGTCGACGCGCATGACCACGCTGCCGTCGTGCGGGACGAGCGTGCGGACGTTGCGCTTGCCACGGGACTTCGTGGTCGACGTGCTCGCGGACGCCGACGGGGACGCCGAGGACGCCGCCGGCGGCGTGGCGGACGGTGACGCCGAGGCGGACGCCGACGGCGTCCCGATCTCGGTGGGGGATCCGGACACGTACGCCGGCGCCGGCGGGCGCGTGGCGGTCGGGTTGCCGCCGCCGGTGTTGCCCTCGACGGTGGACTCGGAGATCACGCACCCCAGCGGCGGCGGCGTCGTGCCGGCCTCCGCGGGGGCGAGGACCACGGCCCGGCCCGCGCTGCTCTCGGCGCTCACCAGGCGGTCGTCGGTGAGGCCGTCGTTGGCCACGACGAACGACAGCGGGGCGTCGTCACCGGCCGTGTACCGGGCGTTCGCCGGGAACACGACGGTCGCGTTGTTCACGTCGATGTGGCCGGTACGGACGGTCACGCCCTCGACCGCCGTGACCTTCATGGCGGTCTGCGAGACCTGGCCGGTGCCACACGCCGACAGCAGTGCCACGGAGGCGGCTCCGACGGTGAGCAGGAGAGCGGCGCGGGGGCCGCCCGAAGACGGGAACCGGGCGGTCGAGCGGCTCACGGCGGGTCCTCCTCGGGGCGATCTGACGGGTCCGGTGACTACACTCCGGCCGCCGACCACATTAGTGGCCCCCGTCGGGGCGGGCCTTCCGGGGGCCGTGTCAGCTCACCAGCAGCAGCGCGACGTCCACGACGGCCACGACCAGCACGGCGCGGAACGGCGCGCGCCCACCGACCGCCACCCCGGTCCCGAGGGCCACCACGGCGACCGCGAGGGCCGCGACGCCGAACCACCGCACGCCGCCGGGCGGTCCGAGCGCGAGGCACAGCGACGCGGCGAGCAGCAGCAGCGAGGCCGCGGCGGTGCTGCCCGCACGGCCGAGGCGGTGCGGGAGCCCGCGGACTCCCGTCGCGAGGTCGTCGGCGAGGTCGGGCAACACGTTGGCGAAGTGGGCCCCCGCGCCCAGCAGCGCGGCGGCCGCGAGGAGCCACCACGGCCCGAACCGGCCGAGGACGAACGCCGCCAGCAGCGCGAACGACACCATGTACGGCAGCACGGACAGCGGCGTGGACTTCAGCGGCCGGTTGTACGACCAGGCCGACGCGACCGCGAGCAGGTGCAGGCCGCCGTACGGGGACGCCAGCAGGGACAGCGGCACGCACGCCGCGAGCGCGGCCACCGAGGCGACCCGGAGCGTCCTCGCCGTGACCTGCCCGCGGACCACCGGCTTGTCGGGCCGCCCGGACACCACGTCCCGGGCGGCGTCCACCGCGTCGTTGTCCCAGCCCACCGACAGCTGCCCGGCGAGGACAGCGGCGGCGATCAGCGGCACGTTGCGGCCGGCGCCCCCGGCGAGCGCCGCGGACACCGCCGTGACGGCGGCGGTGGGCTCGGGGTGGCAGGCCCGGGCGAGGGCGCGGATACGGGCCGACACGTGCGGCAGTGTGCCAGGGTGGGGCGATGACGAGGGCCCGGAACGACCCGCGGCAGTACGACGAGCTCGCCGCCGAGTGGTGGGATCCCCACGGCGCCTTCCACATGCTCCACGCCCTCGCGGAGGCCCGCGCGCGGCTGGTGCCGCCGGCGTCCCGTCCCGGGGCCGTGCTGGTGGACCTCGGCTGCGGCGGGGGGCTGCTCGCCCCGCACGTCGCGGGCAAGGGGTACCGGCACGTGGGCGTCGACCTCTCGCCGACCGCGCTACCGCAGGCGCGCGACCACGGGATCCGGGCGGTCCGCGGCGACGTGCTGCACCTCCCGCTCGCCGACGAGGTCGCCGACGTGGTCTCGGCCGGGGAGATCCTCGAGCACGTCACCGACCTGCCGGGCGCGGTCGCGGAGGCGTGCCGGGTCCTGCGCCCGGGTGGCGTCCTGGTGCTCGACACGCTCGCCGCGACGCGCCTCTCGGTGCTGGTCGCCGTGCGGCTCGGCGAGCTGACCGGCCAGGCGCCGCGCGGCATCCACGACCCGGCGCTGTTCGTGGAGCGCCGCCGGCTCGTCGCGGAGGCGGCGCGGCACGGCGTCCGCCTCCGGCTGCGGGGGTTGCGGCCGTCGCTCGCGGGCATGATCACCGGCCGCGGCGGCCGCATGGTCCCGACCCGCTCGACCGCCGTCCTCTTCCAGGGACGTGGCGTGAAGGAGGCCCGATGAGCGCGGTGGTCACCGGCAGCGGGAGCGCGTTCCCGGCGGACGTCACGCAGGATGCGCTGTGGGACGGGTTCTTCGCGCGGCACTTCGCCGGTGTGCGGGTGGCGGGCCGCATCTTCCGGGCCGCGGGCGTCCGCCGGCGGCACACCGTGGCGGACCCCCGCGACGAGGACCTGTCCGGCTGGTCCACCGGTCCGCGGATGGAGCGGTACGTCACCGAGGCGCTCCCCCTGGGGAAGTCCGCTGTCGCGGCGGCGCTGGACGACGCGCGGCTCGCACCGGACGACGTGGGGCTGTTCACGGTCGTCTCCTGTACCGGCTACACCACGCCGGGCATCGACATCCGCCTCGCGCGCGACCTCGGCATGGCCGACACCGTGCAGCGGCTGCTCGTCGGGCACATGGGCTGCTACGCGGCGCTTCCCGCGCTCGGGACGGCCGCCGACTTCGTGGTGGCCCGGCAGCGCCCGGCCGTCGTGCTGTGCCTGGAGCTGACCAGCCTCCACATCCAGCCGCCGACGGACGACCTGGAGCAGGTCGTCGCCCACGCGCTGTTCAGCGACGCGGCGGCCGCCGTGGTCCTGGAGCCGGGCGGGGTGGGGCCGGCGGTCGTGGACGTGGCCGCGCGCACCGACGTCGCCACCGCCGGGTACATGACCTGGGACGTCACGGACCTGGGCTTCCGGATGGGGCTGTCGCCGCGGGTCCCGGACGTCCTCGCGGTCCACGTCGGGCCGATGGTCGACGACCTGCTCGCCCGCAACGGCGTACGGCGGGACGAGGTCGACGGATGGGCGGTCCACCCGGGCGGGCCCCGCATCCTCGACGTCGTCGCGGACCGCCTCGGCCTCGGTGACACGGACCTGGACGCGTCGCGCGCGGTGCTCGCCGAGCACGGGAACTGCTCGTCGGCCACCGTCCTGCTCGTGCTGGCACGCATGGCGCCACCGGCGCCGGGCCGATACACCGTCGCGCTCGCGTTCGGCCCCGGCCTGACCCTGTACGCGGTGCTGCTGCGTGGTCAGGACAGCGCGGCGAGCTCCGAGCGGAGCGGCACGACATCGCGCGCGTCGGGACTGATCCGGTAGATCACGCCGTCGGCCCGCACGAACACCGCCGCGGGGCCGCCTCCTCGCGGCGGGACGAGCGCGCTCGCGAGGCGTCGGGTCGGGTCGGAGGCCGCCATCACCCGGCCGCGCAGCGCCTCGGACGGGAGGGCGGGCGCGACCTCGTCACCGACGACGAGCAGGCGCATCCGCGCCTCGGCCGTCGCCCGGACGTACTCGGTGACGAGGTCTCCGCACGCGCAGCCGTCGCCGACGAGCAGGACGACGCCGGGTCGCACGTCGCGCATCGGGAACGGCGACCCCAGCGCGTCCAGCAGCTGGACGTCGGGCAGCAGGCCACCGTCGTGACCGGCGAGTGAGGTGCTGCGCGCCAGCGGTACCGCCCGGGCCAGGGGGGCGCCGGCCGGCAGCACGACCACGAACAGGCTCGTGAACGAGGCCGCGACCAGGAGCAGGACACCCACGAGCGGTGTGCGTACCCCGGACCACAGCCAGCGGGGCACCAGCCGGGCGGCCCACTGGCGCCGGCGTTCCCGGCCGAGCTGTGCACGGACCGCGGCGATCTCGGCCGCGAGGGCGCTCACGTCGTCCGGGATGACCAGTCTTCCCCACTCTCCGGGCAAGTCGGACAGGGGACCGCCCGCAGGCGGCACCCCGCCCTCGTCCTCGGGACCCGACGCGTCCACCACGACCCTCCGGCTCACGGGTTCGTGCCTCCCGAACACTGTCCCTCCGGTGGTCCGAACGCGCCAGCGGACCGTCGGCAACTGGCCTCGGATACAGATCGGCACGCCGTTGTCAAGCCCGCAGACGGACGTCTCATGCCGCCTGACCTGCACTTATACCGACGAGACGACTGCCGGGAGAGGCGCTCGGCGTGTTACTCTTGACACAGCGAAAGGGGTTTCCGACTCATGACTTTCACCGTCGGCGAGACCGTCGTCTATCCCCACCACGGGGCAGCTCTGATCGAGGCCATCGAGACTCGCGTCATCAAGGGCGAGGAGAAGAAGTACCTCGTCCTGAAGGTGGCACAAGGGGACCTGACGGTTCGGGTCCCCGCCGACAACGCCGAGATCGTGGGCGTGCGGGAGGTCGTCGGCGAGGAGGGTCTGGAGAAGGTCTTCCAGGTCCTGCGCGCCCCGCACACCGAGGAGCCGACCAACTGGTCGCGGCGTTACAAGGCCAATCTCGAGAAGCTGGCGAGCGGCGACGTGAACAAGGTCTCGGAGGTCGTGCGCGACCTCTGGCGCAGGGACCGCGAGCGGGGGCTCTCCGCGGGGGAGAAGCGGATGCTCTCCAAGGCGCGGGACATCCTCGTCGGGGAGCTCGCGCTCGCCGAGGGAACGGACAAGGACGCAGCCGAGAGCATGCTCGACAGGGTGCTCGCCTCCTAGTCACGGCATCGTCACCGGCCGGGGTCCCTCGCGGGGTCCCGGCCGCTGCCGTCGGTGGGCGGTGCAGGCGGTGGGCGCTGCCGTCGGTGGGCACGGCCGTCCGTAGGCTCTTGCCCCGTGCCCCGCGATGCCGTCGTCCTGGTCCCCGCAGCCGGCCGCGGCGAGCGGCTGGGCCCGGGCGCCCCGAAGGCGCTCCGTGTGCTCCGCGGCGAGCCGCTGCTCGTCCACGCGGTACGCCGGATCGCCGCCGCGGACTCCGTGTCCGCCGTCGTGGTGGCCGCGCCACCCGGGGCCGAGGAGGCCGTGCGGAGGATGCTCGGCCCCGGCGTGATCGTCGTCGCGGGCGGAGCCACGCGGGAGGAGTCGGTCGCGCTGGCGCTCGCCGCGGCGCCCGCCGGTCCGGACATCGTGCTGGTCCACGACGCCGCCCGGTGCCTGTGCCCGCCGGAGCTGGCCGACGAGGTCGCCGCCGCGGTCCGCGCCGGTCACGACGCCGTGGTGCCGGTGCTGCCGGTCACCGACACGGTGAAGCAGGTGGACGGCGGCGGTCTCGTCGTCGCGACGCCGGACCGCTCGGCGCTGCGGGCGGTACAGACGCCGCAGGGCTTCCGCCGCTCGGTGCTCGCCGCGGCCCACGCCGCGGCCGCGGGCGGGTCGTGGACCGACGACGCGGGGCTCGTGGAACGGTACGGGACCCCGGTACACACGATTCCCGGCCGTGAGGAGGCCCTGAAGGTGACCCGTCCGTTCGACCTGATGGTCGCCGAGGCGCTCCTGGGGCGCGCGTGATCCCCCGGGTGGGCGTCGGCACGGACGTGCACGCGTTCGAGCCCGGGCGCGAGTGCTGGGTCGCCGGCCTGCACTGGCCGGGCGCCGACGGGCTCGCCGGGCACTCCGACGGGGACGTGGCCGCGCACGCCGCGTGTGACGCCCTGCTCGGCGCCGCGGGGCTCGGGGACCTCGGGTCCCACTTCGGGACCGCGCGTCCCGAGTGGGCCGGGGCGAGCGGTGCGGCCCTGCTCACCGAGACCGCCCGGCTGGTCCGGGTGGCCGGGTTCGAGATCGGCAACGTCGCCGTCCAGGTGATCGGCGTCGCACCGAAGATCGGGCCCCGCCGGGCCGAGGCCGCCGCCGCGCTGTCCGCGGCGCTCGGCGCGCCCGTGTCCGTGTCCGCGACGACCACGGACGGGCTCGGCTTCACGGGACGCGGCGAGGGGCTGGCCGCGGTCGCCACGGCCCTCGTCGTACCGCGGGGCTGAGCGTGGACTGGCGCGACGCGGTCGCGCGCGCCACGGCACTCCGCGGCGAGGGCCGCTACGCGGAGGCGCTCGCGGAGGCCGGCCGGGCCGTGGGCCTGGCGCCCGGGGAGGCCGTCGCGCACGTCGAGCGGAGCCACTGCCTGCTGGCGCTCCGCCGCGCCGCGGCCGCCGAGGACGCCGCGCGGGAGGCGCTCCGGCTCGACCCGGCCGCTCTCGAGGCCCTGCACGTCGCCGCGCTCGCGTCGCGGTCGGCGGGTCGCGGCGAGCGGGCACACGCGTACGGGCGGCAGGCGATCGCGCTCGCCCCGGAGGACACGGTGGCACTGCGGGCGTACGGCGTCGGCCTCGACGCCGCGCGCCGGTGGGCCGAGGCGGAGCAGGTCTGGCGGGCCGTCCTGCTGCGGGAGCCCGGGGACCCGCAGGCGACCGTGATGCTGGCGGAGGCCCTCGACGGGCAGGGCCGGCGGGACGAGGCACGGCTGTTCACCGAGTCCGTCGGGAGCCCCGAGCGCGCGTACCGCGGTGACCTCACGCCGCTCGCCGTCGCCGGCGGCATCGTGGCGGCCGGGGTGCTCGTCGGACTGCGGGGATCGCTCGCGATCGCCGGCACCGTGCTGCTCGCGCTCGGCGCCGCCGCGTACGGGCTGCTCCGGTGGTCCACCGCGCAGCGGGTCCCGGCGACGCCGGAGGCGCGCGCCGCGGTCGAGCGGATCGACCGGCGGCGCGCCCGGGCGTTCACCGGTGCAGTGGGCGCGCTGGCCGTGGTCACCGGCGCAGCGTGGCTGCTCCGGACGCCCCACACGCTGCCACCGGTCGTGCTCGGCACGCTGCTGCTCCTCGGCGGTGCGGTCGCGCTCGCCGCGTGGTGGGGACGCCCGGGCGGCTGATCGGCCATGATGACGGCGTGGACACACCGCCGGGCGCCGAGGTGACCGCGCGGACGTGGGTGCCCGTGGCCGAGGACTCCGGGTACGGGCTCGCCCACCTCCCGTACGGCGTCGGGCGTCTCCCGGACGACACGCGTCACCTGCTGGTGCGGATCGGGGACCACGCGCTGGACCTGCCCCTGGCCGGTGCGGCGGGTCTGCTCGACGACGTGCTCCGGGGCCTGGTGGCGGCGCCCGTGCTGAACCCGCTGATGGCCGCGGGACCGGGCGCGTGGGCCGCGCTGCGCGAGCGGGTCACGACGCTGCTCACCGACCCCTCGTACCGTGACCGCGTCGTGCTGCACGCCGTCGACGGACTCGACCTCGTGCTGCCGTGGCAGGTCGGCGACTACGTGGACTTCTACTCGTCCGAGCACCACGCGGCGAACGTCGGACGCATGTTCCGGCCTGCCGCGCCCCCGCTGTACCCGAACTGGCGGCACCTGCCGGTCGGGTACCACGGCCGAGCGGGCACCGTGGTGGTGTCCGGGACGGACCTCGTACGCCCGTGTGGGCAGTCCGGCCCCGGCACGTACGGCCCGACCGAACGCCTCGACGTCGAGGCCGAGGTCGGCTTCGTGGTGGGGGTGCCGAGCCGGCTGGGCACCAGGGTGTCCACACGCGACTTCCGGCGTCACGTGTTCGGCGTGGTGCTGCTGAACGACTGGTCGGCCCGGGACCTGCAGGCGTGGGAGACCGTCCCGCTGGGACCGTTCCTCGGGAAGTCGTTCGCCACGAGCGTGTCCGCGTGGGTCACGCCGCTCGCCGCGCTGGACGCGGCGCGGGTCGCCGGACCGGAGCAGGATCCGCCGGTGGCGGCGTACCTCCGCGAGGACGAACCGTCCGGTGTGGACCTCGCGCTCGAGGTCCGCTGGAACGGCGAGGTGGTGACGCGGCCGCCGTTCGCGGCGATGTACTGGTCCCCGGCGCAGCAGCTCGCGCACCTCACGGTGAACGGGGCCGGCCTCCGCACCGGCGACCTGTACGGGTCCGGCACGGTGAGTGGTCCGGACCCCGGCCAGAGGGGGTCCTTCCTGGAGCTGACGTGGAACGGCGCCGAGCCGATCACGCTTGCCGACGGCGGGGCGCGGACGTTCCTCTCCGACGGCGACGAGGTGGTCCTCGCGGCCACCGCCGCGGGCGACGGTGGTGAGCGGATCGCTCTCGGCGAGGTGACCGGCCGGGTGCTGGCCGCCCGTCCCTGAGACGGCACGGGGTCCCCGCCGTGCGGACGGGGACCCCGTGTGCCTCACCGGCCGTGGTGCTCACCGGCCGTGGTGGTGCTCAGCGGCCGTGGTCGCCGTGACCGTCGCCGTGGCCGTGGTCGTGACCGCGGTGGCCGTCGCCGCGGTGGCCCCAGCCGTCACCCCGGCCGTCGCGCTCGCCGTGGCCCCGACCGTCACGCCCGGACCGCTGCCCGTCGGCGGCCTGGGCCTCGGCGGCCTCGCGGGCCTTCCACGCCTCGTACCGCTGCCGGGCGGCCGCGAGTGCCGCGGCACGGCGTTCGGCGGCGTTCTGGTCGACCGCGCTCTGCTGCGCCGCGTCCTGTGCGGCCGCGGTCTGCGCGGCGGCCCGGGCCGCCTGCAGCTTCGCGGCGATCGCGGCGGCCCGCTCCTCCGCCGCCTGCTGGAACTGCCGGAGCGCGGCGGCGTCGAGGTACCGCATGCCGTTCGGCGTCTTCGCGGCCCGCAGGTACGCCGGGATCGACGACGCGAGGTCGAACTTCGCGAGGTCCTCCCGGACGTTGTGCGGGAACAGGCCGAGCGGGATGCCCGACCCCGCCGCGTCCACCTCACCGTCCGGCGCCGTCAGCTCCGGGAACCGCGCGCCCGCCTCGGCCGCGGCCGGCGTGACCGTGTAGGTCAGCGTCAGCGTGACGGTCTCGCCCTCGCGGAGCGTCCGCGACAGCGTGATGACGGTCTTGTCGCCGTCCTCGGTGACGGTGACTGGTTCGCCGTCCGCCTTCGCCGAGGTGATCGTGCGGGCGAAGTCGAGCGAGAAGCTGCGCATCGGCGTGTCCGCCGTCAGCTTCAGCGTCGTGGTCGCGTCCACCGCCCCGGCCGGGCGGTCGTAGCCGAGTGCGAGCCGGTAGTTCTGGATGTCGTACTTCGCGTTGTCGGCCGTCGGCACCTGGGTCGTCGTGGTTGCGGACGAGGGCGTCGCCACGAGCACGGCTCCGGCCGCTGCGGCCACTGCCATCCCGTACGTCCTGCGTCGTGCCATCGTTGTTCCCCTCCTCTGTCGTCCCCCGAAACACCGCGTAACTGCGAACGGACACAAAGCTACGTCCGAATTGTCCGGGGGCGCCAGTCGAGAGGGGCTCAGCGGCGCAGGGCCGCCCGTCCGGCGAGTACACGGTGGACGGTCGCGGGCAAGCTCGCCGGAATGCCGTTTTCGCTGGTCGCGGCGGGCTTTGTGGGTGTGTCGAGCCAGGTCTGGAAAAAACTCCCGAGATCCACGCCACTCTCCTGTTCGGACAGTGCCACGAACTCGGGGATGGACCCGTTGCCGTACCGCTTGCGCTGCGCCCAGTCGCGCAGGGTGCGGCGGAACGTCGCGTCCCCGATCCGGTTGCGCAGCGCCTGGAGCGCCATCGCTCCGCGGTCGTACACCGGGTCGGAGAACAGGTTCGCGACACCGGGGTCGCCGATGGGGACCTTCCAGAACATGTCGTCCGCGGGGTGCGCGAGGTACATCTTGTCGAACGTCTGCTGTGCGGTCGGCCCACCGTGGTCCTCTGTGTACAGCCACTCGGCGATCGACGCGAAGCCCTCGTTCAGCCAGATGTCGCGCCAGTTGTGGACCGACACGCTGTCGCCGAACCACTGGTGCGCGAGCTCGTGCACGACCACCGAGTCGTACGGCACGCCGCGGCGCCAGAACTCCGGTGAGTACACCGGCCTGGTCTGGTTCTCCAGCGCGAACCCGAAGCCCGCGCTCGGCACGACGCCGCCGACCGTCTCGAACGGGTACGGCCCGAACAGGCGCGTCTCCCAGTCGAGGATCTGCGGCGTGTGCCCCACCGACGTCCGCGCCGCCGGGCCACGCGTCGCGTCGAGCCCGGTCGAGAACGCGTTCAGCCAGGGAATGCCGCCGGAGGTGACGCCGTGGGTGATGTCGTACTGTCCGATCGCGACGAAGGCGAGGTAGGTCGCCATCGGCTTCGTCTCGCGCCAGGCCCACACGGACCGTCCACTGTGGGTGGCGTGGGCCGTGAGCAGCCCGTTGCTGACGACCTCCACGCCGGCGGGCACCGTCGTGACGATGTCGTACGTCGCCTTGTCCCGCGGGTGGTCGTTGGAGGGGAACCACCAGGCGGCGATCTCCGGCTCGCCCACCGCGACGGCGCCGTCCGTGGTGCGGACCCACGGCTTCAGCCCGTTCACCGCGACCTGGCTCGGGATCCCGGTGTAGGTCACCAGGACGTCGAGCCGCCCGCCCCGCCGGACCGGGTGCCGGGGCGTGACCACCAGCTCGGTGCCCGACGTGGAGGTCGTGGCCGGCTCGCCGTCGACGAGGACAGCGGTGGTCGTGAGCGCGAAGTCCAGGTCGAACCGGCTGAGGTCCTGGGTGGCCCGGGCGGCGATGGCCGTGGTGCCGCGCAGGCGGTCGGTGGCCGGGTCGTACGACGTGACGATCGTGTAGTGGCTCACGTCGTACCCGCCGTTGCCGTACGTGGGGTAGTACGGATCGCCGATCCCCGGCGCCCCGGGTGCCGGCGCCGCGACCGCCGTCGCGGGTGCTGCCAACACGACCGCCGCCGCGGAGGCCGCGGCGGCGAGAAGGAGAGAACGGCGTCGGCGCATGGCGGGCCTCCCCGGGTGGGCCGCGCGGCGTCGTGCGGCGAATCGTCACGCTACGCCCGTCTCGTCCCGTCCCACCAGCGCCACTCGGCGGGCGTACGGTGAGCCGACGGGCCGGCTCGCTGCCCCGGCGAGCTCGCCGCGCGCGCCGTCACCTCGACACCCGATCGTGACCTGGACGACCTCGCGCGGTGGTGCGAGCAGGTCGATCGCCGAGAAGGGGACCGGGGCCGCGTACCCTCGCCACGGGAGTGGAAGGGGTGTGGATGGTGGGGGAGAGCCCCGGGTCGGACGTCCTGGTCCAGACGTTCGGCGGGAGCGCGTACCGGATCGACGACGTCGCGCGCCCCCTCGCGCTCGAGTACGCGGCGACCACCATGCACTTCGTGAAGCACCAGAGCATCCTGGCGGCGTTCGGCAGCCACGACGACTTCAGCGAGTCCCCGCTCCGGCGGCAGCCCGCCGCGGAGCCGGGCCACCTCGGCGCGCCGCCGCTGGTGCTCGACGCGGACGCGCAGGGGTTCTTCGAGAGCGTGGTGGCGAAGCGCGAGTGGGACCCGCTCCTCGGTACCCGGGTGATCCTCGGTGAGGAGGTCCCCGCCGTCGCTCCCGGCGGCCTGGACGATCTCGGCACCGGGCGCCTGACCCTGGTCCGCTGCGACCCGGTGGACGGGACCCAGGTGCTGTCGCACTCCGGGGACGGCTTCTCGACCGTCGTGACGATGGAGTCCCGCAAGAACCCGGGCAGCCCGTGGCGCCACTACTGCGGCGCGATCGTCCGGAGCGACGGATGCGCGATCTCGTGGACGCGCAGTGCCGTGTACACGCACTTCGTCGTGCTCGACCCCCGGCACCGGCCCGCCGTCGACCACGTCCCGGACGTGCTGGACCTCGGCATGCTGCCGCCGTTCGCCAACCGGGTGCTGTCCGACCAGCGGCGGCTCGACGTCGCGGGCGCCGGGGCCTGCGTGGCCGCCGCGAGCCCGCGGCGGCGCGAGGCGGTGATGCGGCGGTTCGGGCACCTGGTGACCGGTGCGCCGTACTTCGACCTGCGCGCCGGGACGCCCGCCGGCTGGGCGCTGTGCACGGGCCTGCTCGGCTGGATGCTCGAGCCGTCGGCGACCACGATCCACGACTCGATCCACCTCTTCCCGTTCACCCTCCTGGGTGGCCGGGTGTTCACGGCGGACTTCGAACGGATCGACGCGCGGCAGCTGTTCGAGGACCACGCGGGGCCCGGGGAGCCGGAGAAGGTCGTGCCGCCGTACGTGGCGTGTGTGTTCGACGAGTCGCTGGAGCTGATCCGGGGGCGCTGACCGGCGCACACGCAGTCCCCGCGGGCGGCCGGGGTCCGGGACCTTACGGCGTACCGGGCGGAGGCCAGGTCTCGGGGCCCCGGCCGCGTTCGGGACCGTACGCCGGTCCGGACGCGGTCGCTGTCCCTCGAATGGGTGACGCGTGCGATCGGTGTGACCTGCGAGCCTGGAGAGGCGGAGGGGGCCGGCGGGGTGGCGCAGGTGCGCGGACGCGCCGCCGGCCCCGTTCTCCGGCCGGACGGCGGGGCTTGCTCAGCCGAGCAGGTCCTCCGCCACCGCGAGGAAGCGGTCGTTCTCCTCCGGTGTCCCGATCGTGACCCGGACACCGTCCCCGGCGAACGCCCGCACGATCACCCCGCGTGCCTCGCTCGCCGCGGCGAACTCCGCGCTGCGCCCTCCGAGCGGCAGCCAGACGAAGTTGGCCTGCGTCTCGGGCACGCCGAGCCCGAGGGCGGCGAGCGTCTCGTACACCCGCTTCCGCTCGGCGATCACCAGGTCCACGCGCCGCTGCATCTCGGTCACCGCGTCCAGCGCCGCGAGCGCGCCCGCCTGCGCCACGAGGGACACCGAGAACGGCGTGACGATCTTGCGCACGGTGGCGGCGACCGGCTCGGGCGCGGCCAGCCAGCCCACCCGCATCCCGGCGAGCCCCCACGCCTTCGAGAGCGTGCGGAGCACCGCGACGTTCGGCCGGTCCCCCGCGACGTCGAGCCCGTCCGGGACCTCCGGGTCGGTGACGAACTCGCGGTACGCCTCGTCGATCACGACGAGCGTCGTCTCCGGTACCGCGTCGAGGAACCGCTCGAGCTCCGCGCGGCGGATCGCCGTCCCGGTCGGGTTGTTGGGGTTGCACACGAAGACCAGTCGCGTCCGGTCGGTCAGCGCCGCCGCCATCGCGTCGAGGTCGTGGGCGTGCGAGGTCGTGTTCGGCACCTGGACCGGCGTGGCGCCCCCGCCGATCGCGATGATCGGGTACGCCTCGAACGACCGCCACGCGTACAGCACCTCGTCGCCGGGTACCGACGTGGCCTTCGCGAGGTGTTCGGCGAGCGCCACGGACCCGCAGCCGACCGCGATCCGCGCCGGGTCGACGGCGTACCGCTCGCCGAGCGCCTCACGCAGCGCGACGGCCCCCATGTCGGGGTACCGGTGCATCCCGAGCGCGGCCTCGGCGACCGCCTCCGCGACACCCGGCAGGGGGCCGTACGGCACCTCGTTGCTGGCGAGCTTCACGGCCTCCGGCAGCCCCAGCTCGCGCGCGAGGTCGGCGGGGTTGCGGCCGGGGACGTACGCGGGGAGCCGGTCGAGCTCCGGACGGGTCAGCGACATCAGTTCTCCCCCGGGACGGTGGCGACGACGACCGTGCCGGCGGCCTTGTCGTGCAGGCACTGCCGGAGTGGGCGGTCCCGGAGGCACCAGGCCGCGTCGACCGCCTGGACGAGGTGGCCGAGCGGCCACGGCAGGATCATCGGCAGACCCGGCACGGCCCACCGCTGGATGGCCCGCGGGAACCCGACCGGCTTGCCGTCCACCGTCATGACCCGCAGCCCCACCAGGCGCTTGCCGAGCGTCTGGCCGGTCGAGGCGATGGCCGGCACCTCGTACGCGAACCACAGCGCCATCGCGACGCAGACGATGGCGAGGAACAGCCTGCCGGCCTGGTCCGACAGCGCCGGCACGGCGTGGCCCGCCTCCACCGCCCGCACGGCGGGACGGATCTCGCGGACGAACAGGTACACGAACCAGCCGTTGACCACGAGGTTCAGCGCGGCGAGGGCGGCCGCGTCGACGAGCCGGGCGGCGAGGCGGTCGACCACCGTGGCGAGCACGTGACGGCCCACCCCGGTGGAGGGGCTGTCCGGGACCTGCGCCCCGGCTGTCGGCTCGGCCGGGAGCTGTGCCCCGGGCACCGGCGTCGCGGGGACCGGTGCCGCCGGGACGGCGGCCGCCGGGGCGAGCGGTCCCGCCGGGGGCGACACATCGGCCGGCAGGCGCTCACCGACCCACTGCTCGCCGTCCCAGTACCGCTGCGTGTCCGGCTCTGCCGGGTCCCGGTACCACCCGGCGACGATCCCTGTGGTCATGCCCCCATCCTGCCTCACCGGTGTTTGCGGTCGTACGCGTCGGGCAGCCCTCCGGCATGACCGGAGACCAGTACGAGAAGCAGGACCCCACCGGGGAGCACCCGCGGCCGGAGTTCCCCGAGCAGCAGCTGCCCCATCCGGGGCTCGAGGGCGAGATGGCCCCGGAGCCGGACTACGGCGCGGACAGCTACCGGGGCAGCGGCCGTCTGGAGGGCCGGAAGGCCGTGATCACCGGCGGCGACTCCGGGATCGGACGGGCGGTCGCGCTGGCGTTCGCGCGCGAGGGGGCCGACGTCCTGATCGCGTACCTGCCCGAGGAGGAGGACGACGCGCGGGAGACCCTCCGCGTCGTCGAGGACGCCGGCCGGAAGGCCGTCGGCGTCCCCGGGGACCTCCGCTCGGAGTCGCACTGCCACGCGGTGGTCGACCGGGCGGTGGAGGAGTTCGGGCGGATCGACGTCCTGGTCAACAACGCGGCGTACCAGATGTCGCTGGAACAGGGCCTCGCCGACCTCACGACCGAGCAGCTGATGCGGACGTTCGAGACCAACGTGTTCGCGATGTTCTGGCTCACCCGCAGCGCCCTGCCGCACATGGAGGCGGGCGCGGCGGTCGTCAACACCACGTCGATCCAGGCGTACCAGCCGTCGCCGCAGCTCATCGACTACGCCTGTACGAAGGCGGCGATCCTGAACTTCACGCGCGCGCTGGCGCTCGAGGTCGCCGACCGCGGGATCCGCGTGAACGCCGTCGCGCCCGGGCCGATCTGGACGCCGCTCATCCCGGCGACGATGCCGCCGGAGAAGGTGGCGTCGTTCGGCGCGGACACGCCCCTCGGGCGGGCGGCGCAGCCCGTGGAGATCGCGCCCGCGTACGTGTTCCTGGCCTCGCAGGAGTCGAGCTACATCACCGGCGAGCGGATCGGCGCGACGGGCGGCAAGCCGCTGCCCTGATCAGTGCGGGTGGCCCCCGCCCGAGCCCTCGTGCGCGTGGTCGCCGTGCGCGTGGTCGCCGTGCGCGTGGTCGTCGTGGGAGTGGCCCTCGGCGGCCTGGTGCTCGGCGTACTTCTGCCTGACCTCCTCCATGTCGAGCTCGCGCACCTGCCGGATCAGGTCCTCGAGCGCGTCGCCGGGCAGCGAGCCGGGCTGGCCGTACACGGGGATGCCGTCCCGGTAGATGACCAGCGTGGGGATGCTCTGGATGCCGTACGCACCGGCCAGCTCGTGGTCGGCCTCGGTGTCGACCTTGGTGAACGTGATGTCCGGGTGGGCCTCGCTGGCGCGCTCGTACACCGGCGCGAACTGCTTGCACGGCCCGCACCAGTCCGCCCAGAAGTCGATGAGCACGATGCCGTCGGACACCGTCGCGTCGTGCGTCTCTGCGGTGAGGGTGGTCGTGGCCACGGTCGGTCCTTCCGTTCGCGGGTCCGGTCCCTTCCAGGGTGCCCTCAGAGTGACAGGGCCGCCAACGCGGCGTTGACGACGGCCCCCGCGGTGAGGTCGTGCAGCGCGTACAGGTCGGGCACGGTGCCGGACTGCCCGAAGGAGTCCACTCCGAGCGGGACGGCGGGCACCCCGAGCGCCGACCCGAGCCACGCGAGCGCGTGCGACGAGGCGTCGTGCACGGTGACCACCGGGGCGCGGTCGCCGAACACGGTCCGCAGGGGGCCCGCGAGCGAGGGCGCGGTCGCGGTCCGGACGCCCTGGCGGAGCGTCCGCTGCCACGCGGTGTACAGCCGGTCCGCGCTCGTCACGTCGACCACGTGCGCCGCGACCCCCTCGTCCGCGAGCTCGGCCGCGGCGGCCAGCACCTCGGGGAGCACGGCGCCGGACGCGGCGAGGTACACCTGCGGGCCGTCCACCCCGGAGGCGTCGACCAGGCGGTACGCCCCGGCCAGCACCTGCCGGCGCAGCACCGCGTCGCCCACCCGCGCCCGCGCCGCCTCGAACGGCGCCTGGTCCAGCGGGCGGGTCGAGAGCCGGAAGTAGTAGGCGCCGTCTTCCGCCGGCACCGCCGTGGACGGGCCCGACGGCCCGGCCGCGATCCGGCCGAGGGCGTGGCACAGCAGCCAGTCGAGCGCTCCCGCGTACGCCGGCTCCACGAACGTGACGCCGGGCAGCTCGAGCCCGACCGACGCTGTGATCGTGGACTGGTGCGCGCCGCCCTCGGGCGCCAGCGTAACGCCCGACGGCGTACCGGCGACGACGAACCGCGACCCCGAGTACGTCCCGTACAGGAACGCGTCGAGCCCGCGCAGCACGAACGGGTCGTACACGGTGCCGACCGGCAGCAGCGGCTGCGCGGACAGGTCCCACGACAGCCCGAGCTGCCCGAGCAGCAGGAACAGGTTCATCTCCGAGATGCCGAGCTCGATGTGCTGCCCCGACGGCCCCTCGGCCCAGCGCAGCATCCGGTCCTCGTTCCACGACCGGCGCTGCGTCGGGGAGAACACGCCGGTCTTGTTGAGGAAGCCGGCGAGGTTCGTCGAGGTGGCGACGTCCGGCGCGGTGGTCACCAGGTAGGGCGCCACGGCCTCGTCCCGGGCGAGGTCGACGAGCA
>DASWRY010000063.1:0-12138 GCA_036402915.1 Mycobacteriales bacterium | reverse complement strand
CCCGGCCGCCGTGGCCAGCGTCATGCCCCGGTACCGGCGGGCCCGGCGGACCCGCTGCCCGATGCCGAGCACGGTGTCGTCCACCACCACAGTCTGCCCACGCCCTGCCCGGCGGCCAAGGCCCGCGAACGGGTTCACCGGGCGTGAAATCCCGGCGGGTGACGGGCGCTAGCGTCCGCATCGGCCCTCCCGGCGGGAGGGGCCCCGAACGGCCGGGCCGGCCACCGCCCCCTCGCACCAGCCGGCCCGGCCCCCTCCGCGGCGAAGAGGCCGGCGTTGACCGATCACGACGAGTACGCGGCCCTGCGCCGCCTCCGTGCCCAGGTCGGCGCCGCCGAGGCTCTCGCCGCGGCCTGGGAACGGCCCGGGCCGCTGCCCGAGGGATGGCGCTGTGAGTGGGACCGGGATCTGGCCGCCGTCGAGCTGCGCCGGGCACTCACCGCGGGGGAGCGTCACCGCCCGAGCTGAGCCGCGCCGACCTGGTCAGCCGCGCGCGCCCGGTCCACCATGGGCCCTCCGCGACGAGGAGGTCCGATGGCCACTCCGCAGCGCACCGCGCCCGACCGCAGCATCTGGCGCCGCAAGCCGATCGCTGCCGACACCCCCGCGGAGGGCGGCCTCGAGCGGGCCCTCGGGCTCTGGCAGCTCACCGCCATCGGCGTCGGCGCGATCATCGGCGCCGGGATCTTCACGCTCGCCGGCGTCGTGGCGAGGACCACGGCCGGCCCCGGGGTCACGATCTCCTTCCTGATCGCGGGCGTCGCGAGCGCGTGCGCCGCCCTCTCGTACGCGGAGTTCGGCGGCCTGATCCCGCAGGCGGGGTCGGCCTACACGTACGGGTACGCGGTGCTCGGCGAGTTCGCGGGCTGGCTGATCGGGTGGGATCTGCTGCTCGAGTACACCGCGATCGTCGCGGTGGTGGCGATCGGCATCTCGGGGTACTTCGCGTTCCTGGCCGAGCACCTCGGGGCGAACCTGCCCGCGTGGATGCTCGGCGCGCCCGGCACGGGGGCGGGCCGGCGGGTGGACCTGTTCGCGGTCGTCCTCTGCCTGCTCATCGCGCTGCTGCTCACCCGGGGTATCCGCACCGGCGCCCGTGCGGAGACGGCCCTCGTCGCGGTGAAGATCGTGATCGTGCTGCTGGTCATCGGCGTCGGCGTGTTCTACCTGCGGACGGTGAACCTGACGCCGTACCTCCCGTACGGGTTCGGGGGAGTGGTGACGGGCGCCGCGACCGTGTTCTTCGCGGTGTTCGGCTACGACGCGATGAGCACCGCCGCGGAGGAGTCGAAGGACGCGCAGCGGAACCTGCCCCGCGCGATCATCCTGTCCCTCGCGATCGCGATGGTGCTGTACCTGCTGGCGTGCACGGTGCTCACGGGCATGCAGCGCTACGACCACATCGACCCGCAGAGCGGGTTCGCGAGCGCGTTCCGGTCGGTGGGGCTGGGCTGGTTCGCCGACGTCGTGGCGGTGGGGGCGATCGTCGGGATCCTCACCGTGCTGTTCTCGTTCATGCTGGGCGCCTCGCGCGTGTGGTTCGCGATCAGCCGCGACGGGCTGCTGCCGGCATGGTTCGCCCGGACGAACCGGCACCACGTCCCGCACCGGCCGACCTGGGTGATCGGCGTGGTGGCGGCGGCGATCGCGGGGTTCGTGCCGATCGGCGACGCGGCGGAGCTCACCAACATCGGCATCCTGCTGGCGTTCGTCGTCGTCTCGTCCGCGGTGGTCGTGCTGCGGTACCGGTCGCCGGAGCTGGACCGCACGTTCCGGACGCCGTGGATGCCGTTCACGCCGCTGCTGGGGATCGTGTTCTCGCTGTGGCTGATCACGCAGCTGCGGCCGGTGACGTGGCTGCGGTTCGTCGTGTGGTTCGTGCTCGGCGTCGCGGTGTACGCCCTGTACGGGTACCGCCGGAGCAGGCTCGGCCACGGCGAGGTGGTGGCGACGCGGGACGCCTGATCACCGCTCCCGCCGGTACAGGTACATCGTCAGCGGCCCGAACACCGCCACGAGCACGGCACACGTCGCGAGCGCCACGGCCACGTCGCCGGGCTGCGCCGCACCGTGGAGGAGGCCGCGCACCGCGCTCACCAGCCGGCTGACCGGATTGACGGCGACGAACGCCCGCAGCCACGACGGCATCGTGCGCGGGTCCACGAAGATGTTGCTCGCGAACGTGAGCGGGAACAGCAGGAACGAGCTGCACGCGAGCACCGCGGTCGGCGTGCGGAGCAGCAGGCCGAGGGCCGTCCAGATCCACGCGACCCCGAACGCGAACAGCTCGACCAGCGCCACGGCGAGCACCACGCCGCCGACGCCGCCCCGCGGCCGGAAGCCCAGGGCCATGCCGAGGGCGAGGCAGATCGCGGCGGCGAGCGTGTACCGGACGGCGTCGCCGAGGATCATCCCGACGATCGGGGACGGCCGCCAGACCGGCAGCGTGCGGAAGCGGTCGAAGACACCCTTGCCGAGGTCGGTCGTGAGCGTCGCGCCGCCGTACATCGTGATGAACAGGACCGTCTGCGCGAGGATCCCCGGGAGCACGAAGTCCAGGTACGCAGCGGTCGAGCCCGCGAGGGCGCCGCCGAACAGGTACGTGAACGTCAGCGTGAACATCACCGGGAACAGCGTGGCGTCGACCAGCTGGTCGGGGACGTGCCGGATCTTCAGCACGGCCCGCCGGCCGAACGTGAGCGACGCGGACAGCCTGCCGGGCGGCGCGGGGCGCCCGCGCGGGGCGAGCACGGTGCGCAGGGCGGGAGGCGCGCTCACCCGGCAGGCTCCTCCGCCGGGTGGCCGGTCAGGGCCAGGAACACCTCGTCGAGGCTGGGCCGCCCCAGCGCGAAGTCGCGGAACGGCACACCCGACCGGGACAGCGCCGCGAGTGCCTCCGCGGCCCGCTCCGGGTCGTCCACCCGGGCGGACAGTCCGAGCGGATCGGCGTCGAGGTGGACGGGGACGCCGAGGACCCCCTCGAGCACCCGCGCCGCATCCGGGCGCCGGGCCGCCGCGTCGAGCCGCACGTGGAGCGCCCCGCGCCCGGCCGACGACCGGAGCGCGCCCGGCGTGCCCTCGGCGATGACCCGGCCGTGGTGCACCACGGCGACCCGGTCCGCGAGCTGGTCGGCCTCCTCGAGGTACTGCGTCGTGAGCACCACCGTGGTCCCCTGGTCCACCAGCGCGCGGACGACGTCCCACACCTGGCCACGGCTGCGGGGGTCGAGCCCGGTCGTCGGTTCGTCGAGGAACAGCAGGTCCGGCGTGACGACGAGGCTCGCCGCGAGGTCGACCCGCCGCCGCTGGCCACCCGAGTACGTCCGCACCTGCCGCCCCGCGGCGTCGGTGAGACCGAACCCGTCGAGCAGCGCCTCCGCCCGTTCCCGGGCGCCGCGGCGCGGGTACCCGAGCAGGCGTGCCAGCAGCACGAGGTTCTCCCGGCCGGTGAGGTCCTCGTCCACCGAGGCGTACTGCCCCGTCAGCCCGATCCGGCTCCGGACCGCGGCGGCGTCGCGGACGACGTCGTGCCCGAGCACGCGGACCCGCCCCGCGTCCGGCCGCAGGAGCGTGGCCAGCACGCGGATCGTGGTCGTCTTCCCGGCGCCGTTGGGGCCGAGGACGCCGTACACGCCGCCGGTCGGCACCGTGAGGTCCAGACCGTCCACCGCACGGGTACGCCCGAACGCCTTGACGAGACCGGAGATCTCCACGGCGGGCTCCATCGCACCTCCCGGTGACGGCCGTCACAGGGAGTGTGGCGCACGCGGGGCAGGTCAGGCCCCCGCGCGCTCCGGATACCCGAAGTCCGGCGCGGAGACGTCGTCCAGCGCCGCCACGATCGACTCGGGCAGCGTCAGGTCCTCCACCTGCAGGGACCCGAGCAGCTGCCCCACCGTCCGGGCGCCGACGACCGGGGCGGTGACGCCGGGACGGTCCCGCACCCAGGCCAGCGACACGGCGAGGGGAGAGGCGCCGAGGCCGTCCGCGGCGATCGCCACCGCCTCGACGATGCCCGCGGACCGCTCGTCGAGGAAGCGGCCCACGAACCGCTCGAAGTGCGGCGACGCGGCGCGGGAGTCGGCCGGGGTGCCGCCGCGGTACTTGCCGGTGAGCACGCCCCGGCCGAGCGGCGACCACGGCAGGAGGCCGATGCCGGCGTCGAGGCACGCCGGCACGACCTCGCGCTCCACCCCGCGCTCGAGCAGCGAGTACTCCACCTGCGTCGCGCTGATCGGCGCGCGGCCCGGCCAGGCGGCCTGCCAGGCGGCGGCCTTCGCGGTCTGCCAGCCGGAGTAGTTCGACACGCCCGCGTACCGCGCCCGGCCCGAGGACACGGCCACGTCGAGCGCGCTCAGCGTCTCCTCGAGCGGAGTCCGCGGATCCCAGGCGTGGAGCTGCCAGACGTCCACGTGGTCGGTGCCGAGCCGCCGCAGCGAGGCGTCGAGCGCGGTGAGCAGGTGCCCGCGGGAGGCGTCGCGCCCCCGGGGGTGCCCCGGCCGGACGACCGCCTTCGTCGCGACGACCACCTCGTCGCGCGGGACGACGTCGCCCAGCAGGGCGCCGAGGGTGCGTTCGCTGTCGCCGTCGGCGTACACGTCCGCGGTGTCGACGAGCGTCCCTCCCGCGGCGAGGAACGCCTTCAGCTGCGCGGCGGCGTCGTCCGAGTCGGTGTCCCGGCCCCAGGTCATCGTGCCGAGGGCCAGCCGGGACACCATCAGGCCGCTCCGGCCCAGGGCGCGCTGCTCCATGCGCCGGACCGTACCGTCACCGACACGTGGGGACCGGCACCGACCCGCCGCGCGGGGTCGCTACTCTCCGGTCCGACACCTGGTCGGACCGGACGACCGGGGACACAGGCCGGGTCGACCGGTCAGCGGAGGCGAGATGCGGCTCGGATTGAATCTCGGGTACTGGGGCGCCGGCAACGACGCCGACAACCTGGAGCTCGCCCGCGAGGCGGACCGCCTCGGCTACTCGGTCGTCTGGGCGGCGGAGGCGTACGGCTCCGACTCCCCGACGGTGCTCGCGTGGGTCGCCGCGCAGACGCAGCGGATCGACGTCGGCAGCGCCGTCATGCAGATCCCCGCACGGACGCCGGCGATGACGGCGATGACCGCGGCCACCCTCGACACGCTGTCCGGCGGCCGGTTCCGGCTCGGCCTGGGCGTGTCCGGCCCGCAGGTCTCCGAGGGCTGGCACGGGGTGCGCTTCGACAAGCCGCTCGGCCGCACCCGCGAGTACATCGACATCGTCAGGATGGCGCTGAGCCGCAAGAAGGTCGCGTACGAGGGGCAGCACTACACGCTGCCGCTGCCCGACGGCCCCGGGAAGTCCATCCAGCTCACCGTGCACGGCGCCCGCGAGGACATCCCGATCTACCTCGCCGCGGTCGGCCCGAAGAACCTGGAGCTCGCCGGCGAGAAGGCCGACGGCTGGCTGGCGATCTTCCCGTCCGCCGAGTACCTGCCGGAGCAGCTCGCCCACATCGCCGCCGGCCGGGAGAAGGCCGGCAAGACCCTCCAGGGCTTCGACGTGGTGCCGACCGTCCCGGTGGTCGTCGGCGACGACGTCGCCGCGTGTGCCGACCCGGTCCGCGCGTACGCGGCCCTCTACCTCGGCGGCATGGGCAGCCGCGAGAAGAACTTCTACAACCAGCTCGCGTCGCGGATGGGCTTCGAGGCCGAGGCGAAGGAGGTCCAGGACCTCTTCCTCGGGAGGAAGTACCGCGAGGCGGGCGCGGCCGTGCCGCAGGAGTTCATCGAGCGGACCTCCCTGCTCGGGCCGGTGGACCGGATCGCCGACGGGCTGGCGCGGTACGCGGCCGCCGGCGTCACCACGCTGTCCGTCGCGTCGTACGCGGGCACCCTGGACGAGCGGGTCGCCTCGCTCCGGACGGTGGCGGAGGCGCTGGACAGGTCGGGGCTCGGCGAGTGACCTGGTTCGAGGCCGTCGTCCTCGGCATCGTCGAGGGACTGACCGAGTTCCTGCCCGTCTCGAGCACCGGCCACGTCACGATCGTCTCGGCGCTGTTCGGGCTCGACGTGGCCGCGCCGGACATGACGGCGTTCACCGCGATCATCCAGATCGGGGCGATCCTCGCGGCCGTCGTGTACTTCTTCCGGGACATCGTCGCGATGGTCGCCGGGCTGTTCCGCGGGCTCGTGAGCGCCGGGGCCCGGAAGCGGCCCGAGTGGCGTCTCGCGCTGTGCGTGATCGTCGGCTCGCTGCCGGTCGGTGTGGTCGGTCTGCTCGCGAAGAGCGTCATCGAGGGCCCGCTGCGCAGCCTGTGGGTCGTCGGGGTGGCGCTGATCGTGTGGAGCGCCGTGCTCTGGGCCGCGGAGAAGCGGCACCGGGTCCTCGCGGCCGCGCCGCCGGTCCGCCACTCCCGGGAGCCGCAGCCCGGGGCCGTGCGCGGCGAGGACGACCTCACGGTCACCGACGCGTTCCTCGTCGGGATCGCCCAGTGCTTCGCGCTGGTCCCGGGCGTGTCCCGCTCGGGGGCGACGATCTCGGCCGGCCTGTTCCTCGGGCTCGACCGGGTCGCCTCGACGCGGCTCGCGTTCTTCCTCGCGATGCCGGCACTGTCGGCGGCGGCGCTGCTCCAGGGCGTGTCGGCGCGCCACGACATCGCGGGCGGCGTGGGATGGACCAACACGGTCATCGCGATCGCGGTGTCGTTCGTCGTCGGGTACGCCGCGATCGCGTGGCTCCTCCGGTTCGTCGCCGGGCACCCGATCACCGTGTTCGTCTGGTACCGGGTCGCGGTCGGTGCCGTGCTGCTGCTGGCGCTCGCCGCGGGCGTGATCGGGGCGACCTCCGCCTGAGGGGGATCACCGCGAGGGCGGCCGGATCGTGGTGATCCGGCCGCCCTCGCCGTATCGTGGCCCGGGCGGCGGAGGGAGCCAGAGATGCTCGGCCGGCTGGAGCACGACGGCGGTCGATGGCGGCTGCGGTTCACGCGCCGCCTGCCCGCGCCCCCGGAGCGCGTGTGGCGTTCGCTGACCGAGCCCCGCGAGCTGCGCGCCTGGTTCCCCGCCGAGATCGAGGGGCAGCGAGCGGCCGGGGCGCCGCTGCGGTTCGTGTTCCCCGACGACGAGGGACCGGCGGTGGCCGGCGAGATGACCGTGTACGACCCGCCGGGCGTGCTCTCGTTCCGCTGGCAGGACGACGAGCTGCGGTTCGAGCTGGCCCCGGACGGCGACGGCACCAGGCTCGAGTTCGTCAACACGTTCCCGGAGCAGGGCAAGGCCGCGCGGGACGCCGCGGGCTGGCACGCGTGCCTGGACCTGCTCGAGCACGAGCTGGCGTACACCGAGCCGCCCTGGAAGCCCGCCGCCCACTGGGAGGAGCTGCACGCGGGGTACGTCGAGGCGTTCGGCCCCGAGGCGTCGACGATCGGGCCGCCCGGCACCTGAACGATCACGGCCGCCCGTACCCTGGGGACGATGACGACGCTGCTGCTGGTCCGCCACGGACGTACGACGGCCAATGCCTCCGGTGTGCTCGCGGGCTGGACCCCGGGCGTCGCGCTCGACGACGTGGGGCGTGGGCAGGCCGGGGCGGTGGCGCAGAGGCTGTCCCCGGTACCCCTCGCCGCGGTCGTGTCGAGCCCGCTCGACCGCTGCCAGGAGACGGCGGCGGCGCTGCTCGCCGGCCGCGACGGGCTCGGGGTGGCCACCGACGAGCGGTTCGGGGAGTGCCGGTACGGCGACTGGACCGGCCGCCCGCTGAAGGAGCTCGCGAAGGACCCGCTCTGGAAGGTCGTCCAGCAGCATCCGTCCGCCGCCGTGTTCCCCGGGCCCGGGGGTGAGGGGCTCGCGCAGACCCAGGCCCGGGCCGTCGCCGCGGTCCGCGACTGGGACGCCCGGATCGCCGCCGAGCACGGCCCCGACGCCGTCTGGGTGGCGTGCAGCCACGGCGACGTGATCAAGGCGGTGCTGGCGGACGCGCTGGGCATGCACCTGGACCTGTTCCAGCGGATCGTGGTCGACCCCTGCTCGGTGTCGGTCGTCCGCTACACCGAGACGCGGCCGTTCGTGGTGCGGGTCAACGACATCGGGGGAGACGTGGCCGCCCTCGTCCCGCCGAAGCGGCGGCGCCGCCGGGCGAAGGCCGACTCCGACGCGGTCGTGGGCGGCGGCGCCGGGGGACCGGCCGGTGTGGACGGTGCCTCCCGACCACCTCGGGCAGCCGCGCGGACGGCCGATTAGGGTTCTGGACATGCCGCGACAGGTCTTCGAGTTCGAACCCCCGGACCGCTTCGTGGCGGGCACCGTCGGCCAGCCCGGGGACCGCACCTTCTACCTCCAGGCCAGCGGCAACGGACGCACGGTGAGCGTGGCCCTCGAGAAGCTCCAGGTGGCGCTCCTCGCCGAGCGCCTCGGCGAGCTGCTCGACGAGGCGCGGCGGCGGCTCGGTGCGGACGTGCCCGCCGAGGTGGTGGAGCTCGAGGACACCGCCCCGCTGGACGCTCCCGTCGAGGAGGAGTTCCGCGTCGGCACGCTCGGCCTCGCCTGGGACGGGGACAACTCCACCGTCCTCATCGAGGCCACCGCGGACGGCGAGGAGGACGAGCCCGAGGACGAGCGCGACGTGCTGCGCGTCCGGATCTCCGCGGGCACCGCGCGGGCGTTCGTGTCCCGGGCCGAGCGGGTCGTCGCCGCGGGCAGGCCGCCGTGCCCCCTCTGCGGTCTCCCGCTGGACCCGACCGGCCACATCTGCCCGCGCCAGAACGGCTACCGGCGCTGACGGGGGACCCGGTGCCGGCCCCCGAGGACGCCCTGACCCTGCTGACGGTCGGCGCGCTGGAGGTCACCGGCCGCATCGTCGACGCGAGCAACGCCACGCTGTACGGCGAGGTGTCGCTCGACGGTGTCACCGCGCCCTGCGTGTACAAGCCGGTGCGCGGCGAGCGCCCGCTGTGGGACTTCCCGGACGGCACCCTCGCCGGACGGGAGGTGTCGGCGTACCTGGTCTCGGCCGCCTCCGGGTGGGACCTCGTGCCGCCGACCGTGCTGCGGGACGGCCCGTTCGGGCCGGGGATGTGCCAGCTGTGGATCGAGTCGCGGGAGGTCGACGGGCTGGTCGACGTCGTACCCCGGAACGCGGTGCCCGCGGGCTGGAAGCCGGTCGTCGAGGGCACCGGCATCGGCGGGACCCCCGTGACCGTGGCGCACGCCGACGACGGGCGGCTGCGGCGGCTCGCGGTCCTCGACGCCGTGCTCAACAACGCCGACCGCAAGGGCGGCCACCTCCTCCTGGACGACGACGACCGGCTGTACGGGGTGGACCACGGCATCTGCTTCCACCACGAGGACAAGCTGCGCACGGTGCTGTGGGGCTGGGCGGACGACTGCCTGCCTCCGGAGGCCCTCGAGGTCCTGCGGCGGCTGCGGGCGGACCTGGACGCGGACCTGGGGGACGCGCTCGGCGACCACCTCACCCAGCGGGAGGTGCGCGCCACCGTCCGGAGGGTGGAGCGGCTGCTGACCTCGGCGCGGTACCCGACTCCCGGCGGCGGGTGGCCCGCGGTGCCCTGGCCGCCGTTCTGACCCTGCCCTGACCCCGTGCCCGCGCCGCCGTGCGCTCGCCGACATCTAGTTTTCGGGGCCGAAACATCCCAGATGTCCTCGCGAAATCGCCGCTGCCGACGATCGAGCGCATGTCAGCGACGTCGAACAGGCCGGTCGCCGCGCGGGTCCCGACGGCGACGCACTGCCCGTACTGCGCGCTCCAGTGCGGAATGACGATCACCGCCGGTCCGGGGACGCGGTTGCCGGAGGTGGCCCCGCGGGACTTCGCCACGAACCACGGCCGCCTGTGCCAGAAGGGCTGGACGGCCGCGGCCCTCCTCTCCGCGCCCGACCGCCTCCTCGCCCCGCTGGTACGGACCCGGCCCGGCTCGCCGCTCACGCCGACGGACTGGGACACCGCCCTCGACTCGGTCGCCGGGAGGCTCGGCGAGATCGTCGCGGAGCACGGCCCGGACGCCGTCGCCGTCTTCGGGGGTGGCGGCCTGACGAACGAGAAGGCGTACGCGCTGGGGAAGTTCGCCCGCGTGGCGCTCGGCACCTCCCAGATCGACCACAACGGCCGCTTCTGCATGTCCTCGTCCGCCGCCGCCGGGATCCGCGCGTTCGGGCTGGACCGGGGGCTGCCGTTCCCGGTCGGAGACCTCGCCGAGGCGGACGCGATCATGCTCGTGGGGGCGAACGTCGCCGAGACGATGCCGCCGTTCGCCGCGCACCTCACGCACGCGACCGAGGCGGGCGGCCTGGTGGTCGTCGACCCGCGCCGGACCCCCACGGCCGAGCTGGCCACCCTCCACCTGCAGCCCGTGCCCGGCACCGACCTCGCGCTCGCGCTCGGCCTCCTCCACGTCGCCGTCGTGGACGGGCACGTCGACCACCGGTACGTGGAGCGGCGTACCCGGGGCCTCACCGAGGCGTGGCGGCTGGCGGCGCGGTGGTGGCCCGAGCGCGTGGAGCGGACCACCGGGGTGCCGGTGGCGCTGCAACGGGCGACCGTGCGGATCCTCGCGGGGGCGCGGCGCGCGTTCGTCCTGACCGGCCGCGGCGCCGAGCAGCACAGCAAGGGCACCGACACGGTGTCGGCGTTCGTCAACCTCGCGCTCGCCCTGGGCCTGCCCGGGCGGGGCGGGTCCGGGTACGGCTGCCTCACCGGCCAGGGGAACGGGCAGGGTGGCCGCGAGCACGGCCAGGGAGCCGACCAGCTGCCCGGGTACCGCCGCCTCGACGACCCCGCCGCCCGGGCGCACGTGGCCGGCGTGTGGGGCGTCGACCCGGACACGCTGCCGGGGCCGGGGCGGTCCGGGTACGAGCTGCTCGACAGCCTCGGCACGCAGGGCGGTCCCCAGGCGCTGCTGGTGTTCGGCAGCAACCCGGCGGTGTCCGCGCCCCGGGCCGCGCACGTCCAGGACCGCCTGGCGTCCCTCGAGCTGCTCGTGGTGGCCGACGGGGTGCCGTCGGAGACCGCGGCGCTCGCGGACGTCGTCCTGCCGGTGACGCAGTGGGCGGAGGAGGAGGGCACGCTGACGAACCTCGACGGCCGCGTCGTCCGCCGCCGCCGGGCCGTGCCGCCGCCGCCGGGCCCGCGAACCGACCTCGAGGTGCTGTCCGGGCTGGCGACCCGGCTGGGACAGCCGCCGGCGCGGTTCCCCGCGGACCCGCGGGCGGTGTTCGAGGAGCTGCGGCGCGCGTCCGCCGGTGGCGCCGCGGACTACGCGGGCATCACCTGGGACCGGCTGGACGCGGGCGAGGCCCTGCACTGGCCGTGCCCGTCCGAGGACCACCCCGGCACGCCGCGGCTGTTCCTCACCCGGTTCGCCACCGCCGACGGGCGGGCGCGGTTCGTCCCGGTCGACCACCGGCCGCCCGCGGAGGAGCCGGACGCGCAGCATCCGCTGTACGCGACGACCGGCCGCGTGGCCGTGCACTACCAGTCCGGCGCGCAGACCCGGCGCGTGCCGGCGCTCCTCGCCGCGGAGCCGGAGTGCTTCGTCGCGGTACACCCCGACACCGCCGCCCGCTGCGGGGTCCGCGAGGGTGCCCGGGCCCGGGTGGTCGGCTGGCGCGGGACGGTCGTCGCCACCGTCCGGCTGGACCCGGGCCTGCGGACGGACACGGTCTTCCTGCCGTTCCACTACGCCGGGGACGGCCGCGCCAACCTGCTCACCAACCCGGTCCTCGACCCGGTGAGCCGGATGCCGGAGCTGAAGCTCGCCGTGGTCCGCCTCGAGCCGCTCCGGTGACCCGGTTACGCTCGGTCCATGCAGAGCTGGTCGGCCTCCGACGTCCCCCGCCTCCCCGGCCGCGGTCTCCCGCTTCGGCTCTACGACACGGCGACGGGGGAGATCCGCCCCACCTCGCCGGGCCCGACCGCGCGGATGTACGTGTGCGGCATCACCCCCTACGACGCCACCCACCTCGGTCACGCCGCCACCTACCTCGCATTCGACCTCGTCAACCGCCTGTGGCGGGACGCGGGGCACGACGTCCACTACGTCCAGAACGTCACCGACATCGACGACCCGCTGCTGGAGCGCGCCGACCGCGACGGCGAGGACTGGGTCGTGCTCGGGATGCGCGAGACGGCGCTGTTCCGCGAGGACATGGA
>DASWRY010000062.1:0-9858 GCA_036402915.1 Mycobacteriales bacterium | reverse complement strand
GTCGGCGTCGTGGTCGCGACCGGTCGCGACACCGAGGCGGGCCGCAGCGCGCTGGCCGCCGCGAACGGCCCGAAACCGGTCGGTGGCGTGCAGGCGCGGCTCCACGAGCTGACCCGCAAGACCCTCCCGATCTCGCTCGTCGCGGGGGCGGCGCTGCTCGGGACCGGGGCGCTGCGCGGGCGGTCACCGCGGGCCGCGCTCAGCGAGGGCGTCGGCCTCGCCGTGGCCGCGGTGCCCGAGGGGCTGCCGATCGTCGCGACCGTCGCCCAGCTCGGTGCCGCGCGACGGCTGTCCCGCCGCGGCGCCCTGGTCCGCAACACCTCGACCGTCGAGGCGCTCGGCCGGGTGGACGTCCTCTGCTTCGACAAGACCGGCACGCTGACCGAGGGACGGCTCGCGCTGCACCAGGTGCTCACCGGGCACGGCGTCGAGCCGGTGGGCGCGCTCTCCGCCGAGGGACGGGAGGTGCTCGCGGCGGCGCTGCGTGCGAGCCCGCTCCCGCGCGGCGGCCGGGCCCTGCCGCATCCGACCGACCAGGCCGTGGTCGACGGCGCGGTCCGCGCCGGCGTCACCACCGCCGCGGCGAACGGTGCCTGGCAGCCCGTGGACGACGTCCCCTTCGAGCCCGCCCGCGGGTACCACGCGGCCCTCGGCCGCACGGCGGCCGGACATCGGATCGCCGTCAAGGGCGCCCCGGAGGTGATCCTGCCGCGGTGCGTCGCGTGGCGGGACGGGGGCGAGACGCGCGTGCTGGACGAGGCCGCGCGGACCGCGGTGGACGCGGCCGTCGACCGGCTCGCCCGCGGCGGCCAGCGGGTGCTGGCCGTCGCGGACCGGTCCGCCTCGGGGCGGGCCGACCTCACCGACGACCGGGTGTCCGGCCTGGAGTTCCGTGGTCTCCTCGCGCTGGCCGACCCGGTCCGCCCGACCGCGGCCCACGCGGTCGGTACGGTGCGCCGGGCCGGTGTGGACGTCGTGATGGTGACGGGCGACCACCCGAGCACCGCGGAGGCGATCGCCGCCGAGCTCGGGGTGCTCGACGGCCGGCGGGTGATGACCGGGCCGGAGCTCGACGCGGTTCCCGAGGACGAGCTCGCCGCGCTGCTGCCGGCGGTGTCGGTGTTCGCCCGCGTCACACCGGAGCACAAGGCGCGGATCGTCGCCGCTCTCCAGGGCGCCGGCCACGTCGTCGCGGTCACCGGCGACGGGGCGAACGATGCGCCCGCGATCCGGCGCGCCGACGTCGGCGTGGCGCTGGGTGTCCGCGCGACGCCCGCGGCACGCGAGGCGGCCGACGTCGTCGTCGCCGACGACCGCATCGAGACGATCATCGACGCGATCATCGAGGGCCGGGCGCTGTGGGCGTCCGTCCGGGACGCGGTCGCGATGCTGCTGGGCGGAAACCTCGGCGAGATCGCGTTCACGCTGGGCGCCGGGCTCTTCACGCGCACCGGCTCGCCGCTGAACACGCGGCAGCTGCTCCTCGTGAACCTGCTGACCGACATCCTCCCGGCGATGGCACTCGCGCTGCGGCCGCCGCCGCACGCGACGCCCGAGCGGCTGTTGCGGGAGGGGCCCGACGTGTCGCTCGGTACCGCGCTGGCCCGCGACGTCGCGATCCGCGCGGTGGCCACGTCGGCGTCCGCCACCGGCGGGTGGCTCGTCGGCCGCGCCACCGGGACCCGGCGTCACGCGGGCACGGTGGCGCTGGTGGCCCTCGTGGGGTCGCAGCTCGGCCAGACGGCGGCGGCCGGATGGCGCAGCCCGCTGGTGCTCGGGTCGAGCGTGGCCTCCCTCGCCGTCCTCGCCGGGATCGTGCAGACGCCTGGTCTGAGCCACTTCTTCGGGTGTACGCCGCTCGGCCCCGTGGGGTGGGGAGCCGGGCTGTCCGCGGCGGCCGTGTCCACCGGCGCTGCGGTGCTGGCGCCCCAGGCGACAGGGCTGGTGCGTGCCCACCTCTTGACGCCGCCGACCGGCGGTGTCATACCGGAACGCTCTGAAGAGGAGGAACGATGACCACCTCAGACCCCTCCGTCACCCCCGCGAAGGCGCGCCGCGGCAGGCCGGCGCAGGCCGACCCCGCCGCGCCGGTACCCCCGGTCGAGACGGCCGACGTCGCCCTGTCGGCGGACGCGTCCGCCGATGTGCCGCTCGTCCCGCCCGCCCCGGAACCCGCGGGCCCCGGTACGGCCGGCCCCGGTCCGGTCGGCCCCGGTCCGGTCGGCCCCGGCCCGGGCGCGGCAGGCCCGGGCGCGGTCGGCCCCGGTCCGCTCGGCCCGGAGCCGGTTGCCCCCGCGCCCGGCGCCACCGCGGGCGCCCGGCGGACCCGGACCGTCCACCTCCCGTACGTCACCGCCATCGTCGAGATCCCGCGGATGGGCCGCCCGCGGCTGCCCCACGTCGGCCGCCGCGAGGTCGCCGAGGCGGCGGGCGCGGCGACCTCGTTCCTCCCGCCGCCGAGGCGGCTGCTGTTCTACGGCGGGCTGGGGGCGCTCGCCGCGCTGGAGGTGATCGACTGGCCGGTCGCCGCGGTCGTGGCCGCCGGGACGTACATCGCCCGGGGCGGCGGGCAGCCCGACCATGAGCACCTCGCCGACCGCCGTGTCACCGGGGAGCGCACCGAATCGGCGCTCGCCTGAGCGGGCTGTCCCGGGGCACGCGGCCGGCGCCGCGTGCCCCGGGTGTAGCCTGGTCGGGTTGAAGGGGAGTAGCCCTCCTCGCCGGCGAGTCGACATGCTGGGACGCGCTCCACGACCGTGACGCGTCGTCCCCGGTTCCCGGGCCCGTGGAGTTCCGCGGGTGGGCGAGACCTTCGGTCCAGGACGAGACGACTGTCTGTCGTGGGTCGAGGTGGTCCGGTCCGGCCGGTGCACATCTCTCCCGCGGCTTCGGGAGAGGAACAACCGCACCGTGCTCCACGTACTCCTGCTGCTCGCGTGCGCCGTGGTGATCTACCTGGCGTGCGAGTGGTTCGTGAACGCCGTCGAGTGGCTCGGCGTCCAGCTGAAGTTCGGTCCCATCGCCGTCGGCACGATCCTCGCCGCCGCCGGTACCGCGCTGCCGGAGAGCGTCGTGACGCTCGTCGCGGTGCTGTTCGGCAGCAAGGAGCACGGCAGCGACATCGGTGTCGGGGCCGCGATGGGCGGCCCGCTCGTGGTCGGCACGGTCGCGTACGCCGTCACCGGGGCGATGATCCTCTGGCGCTATCGCACCAAGCGCGCGCTGGTGGCCGTGTCCGTGGGCGCGCCCGACCCCGGTGCCGACCGGGACGTGACCGCGCCGCTCGGACTGGACACAGTGGACACCCGTCGCCTCGCGCGGGACCAGAGCTGGTTCCTCGCGATCTTCGTGGTGAAGGTGGGGCTCGGTCTCGTCGCGTTCGCGGTCAAGCCGTGGCTGGGGCTCGCCTTCTTCGCCGCATACGTCCTGTACTTCTGGCAGGAGACCCGCGGCGGCGGCGAGGAGGCGTCGGGTGAGGACCTCGAGCCGCTGAGGTTCCAGCCCCGCCGGGCGGTGCCCGCCAGGGCCGCGGTGCTGCTCCAGACGCTGGCGACGCTCGTGGTGATCTTCGGCGCGTCGCAGCTCTTCGTGCGCCAGCTGGAGTGGGCCGGGCCCGCGCTCGGCCTGCCGTCGGTCGTCGTGGCGCTCCTGCTGGCCCCGATCGCGACCGAGCTGCCCGAGGTCATGAACGCGATCATCTGGGTGCGCCAGGGCAAGACACAGCTCGCCGTCGCCAACATCTCCGGCGCGATGATGATCCAGGCGACCGTGCCGTCGGGTCTCGGCCTGCTGTTCACGCCCTGGCACTTCACGGCCGCGCCGCTGCTCGCCGGGGTCGCGACGATCCTTTCGGTGGTGTACCTCCTCTGGATCATGCGGACCGGTCGACTCACCGGGGGACGCCTGGTCGTCGCGGGCGGCTTCTACGTGGCGTTCGCGGGGGCACTGGCCCTCACCCTCTGACGCATGCCCGCTGGACGGCGCGGCGACGCGCGTCGGCGTCCCGCCACACGGCGGCGGAATAGCTGCCGGTGTCCGCGCGGAGCCGGACGTACCCCACGGCGGTGACCAGATCCCGGAGCGGCCCGGCGAGGGCCGGATCCGCCGGTGCGCCGAGGAGCTGTCGCTGCGCGTCGGTGATCCTGCCGCGGTCCGCGGACGGGAGCGCCGGCGCGTCGCGGAGCGTGCGGTCGAGCCGGGCGAGCGTGAGGACGGGACCCGCGACCGTCCGGCACGTCCCGGGCCGGAACGCGCTGGGATCGGGGAGGCGCTCGCTCGCACGGCGGTGGGCCGGGCCCGACCCCGCGGTGGCGAGCGCCGCGACGACGAGCGCGATCGTGACCACGACGGTGCGCCGGGACATGGGGATCTCCGCTCTCGGGGGTGCCCGGGCCCGCGGGTGCGGGCCCGGGCACCGCTCCGGTCTCAGTGGTTCTCGTTGACCGATCGGATGTTCGGCAGTGCGACGTACGGGAACGTGGCGCGGAACGTGTGGTCGTTCGCGTTCACGCCGTCACCGAGCCCGTCCACGCCCGCGGGGTGCCCGGGGAGCAGAACGCCCTCGGCCGCCTGGAGCGTGACGTCGACGACGTCGTCACCGAGGCGCCGCCCGTTCGGGAAGCCGGCGAGGTCGCCGCCCACCACCCCGAGCCGGTTCGGTGCGGCGCTCGGGGCGACGCCCATGTTCAGCCGCAGCTCCTCGGCGGGCCGGAACGCACCTGCCCGCACGTCCTTGTTCAGCAGCTGCGAGTTCAGGTCCGCCGCGACGGGCCCGCCACACGCCTTGCAGACCCCGGTGAGAAACACCTCGACCAGGTCCTTGCGCGGGGCCGCCGGGGCGGGGATGCCGTAGATGCCCTTGATGAGCCGGGGCACCTCGGGGTCGGTGACGTACGGCAGGAACTGCCCGTCGTCCGACGGCCGGGAGGCGTTGAACCGGTTCTTGTCCTTCAGCGGGACGACGACCTCGTTCACCAGCGGCATGCCGAGGCGGGAGACCTGCGAGGACCCCTGCTCCGACAGACCGGCCACCACGCCGACGCCCTCGCGGGACGTCGTGCTCCAGATGCCGATCACCGGGTTGCGCGCGGCGTCACCGCGCAGCGCCAGGTCCGACTTGGGGACCTGCAGGGCGATCGTGTTGACGTTGTACCCCTTCAGGGTGTCGTGGCCGGTCTCCTTCAGGTTCGCCCCGTACAGCAGGTCGAACACCCGCAGGTCGAGGAAGAACGGGTCGTCGGCCTGGCCGGCGAACGTCTTGCCCCCGCCGTGCACGCCGGTGATCGCGGAGTTCGAGAGCGTGTCGTAGTGCGGCATGGAGGCCGCGCCGGTGCGCGACGGTGCCGCCTGCCCCGTGGCGACGGTGGTGGTGCTGCCGCCGGTGATGCGCTGGAGCGTGTACGTCTGGAAGAAGTTCAGGTGCGGGTCGTTCAGCGAGGTGACCGGGCCGGTGTCGTACAGGAACGTTCCCTGGGTCCGGTAGTGGTCCTCGAACGTCCAGCGGTACGTGATGTCCGCACGGCCGTCCCCGTTGTTGTCGATGTTGACGTCGTGCGCGGTGCGCGTCGCGAACGGGTAGAAGTTGGGCCCGCCGTTCGGCTCCTCGAAGGGCGTCCAGTTCGCGATCATCGTGACCGAGTCCTTCGCGTCCGGGCTGACGAACGCGTACACATCGGTGTTGTCCAGCCGCGGTTCACCGGCGATGAGCGGTGCCTCGCGGTGGCTGGACGCCGATCCGACGCCGGGGGCGAGCGCCGCGGCCGAACCCGCGACCGTGAGCACTGCCAGGGTGGCCAGCGCGGCTCTGCGCCGCCAGGTCACCGTTCTGTGCTGCTGCATGTGCCGTCCCCTTTCCGGGGGTGTGGTGTCGCCGCGACACGGCTGCCGCGGCGGGCGCGGACCCGCGACCCGGTCGTGCTCCTGCGGTCGCCACGGCGTCCACTGTGGAGGGACGAAGGCTCCTCTCGCCGAGGTGCCCGGAACGGGCGCCTCGGTCTGCCTTCGTCCCGGGACGCCCGGCGGTTCGGCAAACCGGGCAGCGGTTGCGCGCGAACGCCGGGCAGGACCGGCAGACGGGAGAGCGCCGTGCGAGGACAGCTGCGGGCCGTGGCGGTCGCGGCAGGGGTCGCCCTCCTGGCGGCCGTCCTGCTGCTCGGGGGCGGAGCACTGCTCCGTCCCGCCACGGGAACGGGCGCGCCGCCGCCGACGGCGACGGCGACGGCAACGGCGGGACAGGACCTCGGCGCCGCCGTCGCGAGGGCCCAGCAACGGCTGCGGGACGTCCCGGCGGACTACACCACCTGGGCGGAGCTCGGCCTCGCGTACGTCCAGCAGGCCCGGATCACGGCCGACCCCACGTACTACCCGCGGGCGGAGGGCGCGCTCCGGCGCTCGCTCGCCGTGCATCCCGCCGACAACGCACCGGCCCGCGTCGGCCTCGGGGCTCTCGCCGCGGGCCGCCACGACTTCGCGGGGGCGCTCACCGAGGGGCGGCGGGCACTCGCGATCGACCCGTACGACTCCGCCGCGTACGGGGTCGTCGGCGACGCGCTGGTCGAGCTGGGGCGGTACGACGAGGCGTACCGGGCGATCCAGCGCATGGTGGACCTGGCGCCCGGGACCTCGTCGTACGCCCGGGCGTCGTACACCTGGGAGCTCCGCGGGGACGTGAGCCGCGCGCGGCAGGACTTCCAACTGGCCCTCGATGTCGCGCCGTCGCCGGACGACGCCGGGTTCGCGCTGTACTACCTCGGCGAGCTCGCGTGGAACGCGGGGGACCTGCGGACCGCCCGGAGCCGCTACGACGAGGGCCTGCGGCGGGCTCCGGCCTACCTGCCCCTCCGCGAGGGGCAGGCGAAGGTGCTGGCCGCCGAGGGGCGTACCGCGGACGCCGTGGCCGTCTACCGGTCGCTGGTCGCACGGCTCCCGCAGCCCTCGTACGTCATCGAGCTCGGTGACCTGCTCGCCGCGACCGGCGACCGGGCGGGCGCCGATCAGCAGTACGCGCTGGTCCGTGCGGAGGAGCGGATCCTCGCCGCGAACGGCGTGGACGTCGACCTCGAGCTCGCGCTCTTCGAGGCGGACCACGGCCACCCGGCCGCGGCGCTGGCCGCGGCGCGGAAGACCTACACGGTGCGCCGGGGCATCCTCGCGGAGGACGCGCTCGCCTGGGCGCTGCACGCCGCGGGACGCGACGCCGAGGCGCTGCCGCACGCGCGGGCCGCCGAGCGCCTCGGCTATCGCAGCGCGTCCCTGCGGTACCACCTCGGGATGATCGAGCGCGCGCTCGGCGACAGGACCGGTTCGCGGCGGGACCTCGGCGCCGCCCTCGAGATCAATCCGCACTTCTCGGCGCTCCAGGCGCCGGTCGCGCACCGGACCCTGGCGGGGCTGCGGTGAGGTACGCGCGGCTCGCCGTGGTGCTGGGCGCGGTCCTCGCGGCGGTGCTGCTGGGCGCGCCCGCCGCGTCGGCCCACCCGCTCGGGAACTTCACCGTGAACTCGTACAGCGGACTGGTCGTCCGGCCCGACGGGGTGCGGGTCGACTACGTGCTGGACGTGGCGGAGCTGCCGACGTTCCAGCTCGGGCTCACGCCCGCGGCCCTCCCGGCGTGGGCCCACCGGACCTGTACCGCGGTCGCGCGGGGCGTCACGCTCCGCGTCGACGGTCGTCCCGTGGCGGTGGACGGCGGCGTGGGGGCCGCCGCGTTCCGGCCGGGCACCGCGGGCCTGCACACGCTGCGCCTCGGGTGCCGCCTCACCGCGCCGGCGGACCTCACCGGCGCGCGCCGCATCGAGTACACGAGCAGCGCCTACGCCGACCGGGTGGGCTGGCGGGAGGTGACCGCGGTAGGCGACCGGATGACGGTCGGGGGCGACGTGCCCCGCGACAGCGTCAGCCGGCGGCTCACCGCGTACCCGGCGGACCTGCTGTCGTCGCCCCTCGACGTGCGCGGCGCGGTGCTCGACGTCCGCGCGGGCGGACCGCCGCTCGCGGGTGTGACCGGTACCTCCGCCGCGGGCGCGCCCACCCGCGGGGTCGACGCGCTCACGCGGTGGTTCACCGACTTCGTCGGCCGGCCGCAGCTCACCGCGGGGGTCGGGCTGCTCGCCGTGGTCCTGTCGGTCGCGCTCGGGGCCGCCCACGCGTTCGCGCCCGGGCACGGCAAGACCGTGATGGCGGCGTACCTCGTCGGCCGGCGCGGGTCGCTCCGGCACGCCGCGGTGGTGGCCGGAACGGTGACGCTGACCCACACGGCGGGAGTGCTCGTGCTGGGCGTGCTGCTCACCACGGCGGTCGCGGTGGCGCCGACCCAGGTGTACGCGTGGCTCGGCGTCACGAGCGGGGTGCTGCTCGCGGCGGTGGGCGCGAGCCTGCTCCGGCGGGCGCGCTCGGAGCAGGGCGACCCGCACGACCACCCGCATCCGCACGACCACCCGCATCCGCACGACCACCTGCATCCGCACGACCACCGGCACGGCCACGCGCGCCCGGCGGTCCCGCCGATCCGGAGGACGGGTCTGCTCGTGATGGGGTTCGTCGGCGGGCTCGTCCCCAGCCCGTCCGCGGTGGTCGTCCTCCTCGGGGCCGTCGCCCTCGGCCGGACGTGGTTCGGCGTCGTGCTCGTCGCCGCGTACGGCGCCGGCATGGCCCTGACGCTCGCGGGCCTCGGCTACGTCCTCGCGCGGTGCGGCGGACTCCTGGAGCGCCGCGGCTCCGGCGCGGCGGTGGCGCGCCTCGGGCGTGCGCTCCCCGTGCTCACGGCGTCCCTCGTCGTCCTCGTCGGGCTCGGCATCGCGGTCCAGGCAGGCGCGGTGCTCGTCGCCACGCGCTGACGTGACGTGGTGGCACGCTGACGCGGAGTCGCACAGGTGGCCCGGTCCGCGCCCCGGGGGGCAAGATCGGTCCCCGGCGACGCGGAGGGGGACCGGGGTGACCACAGCGGACGGGATCGTGCTGGCCGGCCGGTACCGGCTCGCCGACCAGCTGGGGCGCGGCGGGATGGGCACCGTGTGGCGCGCCCGCGACGAGGTCCTCGGCCGCGAGGTGGCCGTCAAGGAGGTCGTCCTCCCTCCCGCGATCGGTGACAAGGCCCGCGACGATCTCATCGAGCGCACGCGGCGCGAGGCCCGCCTCGCCGCGCGGCTGAACCATCCGAACGTCGTCACGGTGTTCGACGTCGTCGAGGAGGACGGCCGGCCGTGGCTCGTGATGGAGCTCGTGCCGTCCCGGTCCCTGACCGAGATCGTCGAGTCGGAGGGTCCGATGTCGCCCGCGCGGGCCGCGCGGCTCGGGCTGCAGCTCCTCGCCGCGCTCGACGCCGCCCACCGGGCCGGGATCCTCCACCGGGACGTGAAGCCGGGCAACGTGCTCGTCACCGCGGACGGCCGCGTCGTGCTGTCGGACTTCGGGATCGCGCGGCTCGAGGGCGACCCCGCCCTGACCGGTACGGGCCTGATCATGGGATCCCCGGCGTACATGGCGCCCGAGCGCGCCCGCGGCGACGCCGTCGGCCCGGCCAGCGACCTGTGGTCCCTGGGCGCCACGCTGTACACCGCGGTCGAGGGCCGTCCCGCGTTCAGCCGCGACGGCGCCGTGCCGACGCTCACGGCGGTCGTCACGGACTCGCCCGACCCGTTCCGGCTGGCCGGGCCGCTCGCGCCGCTCCTCACCCGGCTGCTCGACCGCGACCCGGACGTGCGGCCGGACTCCGCGGAGGTCCGCGCGGCGCTGCGGGAGGTGGCCGCGAGCCCCGCCGCCGCCACGAGCACGGGGGCTGCCGGGAGCACCGGGCCGTTGCGGGAGGTCCAGCGCACCCGCACCCTGCCGGCCGCGCCCACCGGCGGGTCCGCGCCGGCG
>DASWRY010000061.1:0-69980 GCA_036402915.1 Mycobacteriales bacterium | reverse complement strand
CGGCCCACGCACCGCGTCGGGTCAGGAGGCGGTCGGAGCCGGAGCCGGGCTGGGGTCCGTGGACGGCGCCGGCGCCGGCGTGCCCTCGTCGTCCTGCTCGTCGTCGCTCTCGCTCGCGTCGTCTCCCGAGTCGTGGCGGTCGTGGCCCTTGCCGCCGTGGATGCGGTCGTGGCCCCGGCCGCCGCTGACGTGGTCGTCCCCGTCGCCGCCGTCGACCGAGTCGTCGCCCTGGCCACCGTTGCAGTTGTCGTTGCCGCCGTCGCCGTACAGGTCGTCGCGGCCGGCGCCGCCCTCGAGCACGTCGTTGCCCGTGCCGCCCTGGAGGTCGTCGTCGCCGGCGTCGCCGTACTCGGTGTCGTTGCCGGACTGACCCGCGATGACGTCGTTGCCGGCACCGCCGGAGAGGACGTCGGCGCCGCTGCCGCCGTAGACCACGTCGGCGCCGCCGCCCGCGAGGACGCGGTCGTTGCCGGGACCCGCATCGATCTGGTCGCGGCCCGCGGACCCGCAGATCCGGTCGTTGCCGGAACCCGCCTTGACGACGTGGCCGGCGTTCTTCACGACGATGACGTCGGCGCGGGAGGTGCCCTTGACGATGTGCGGGCTCGTGGCCGTCACGACGATCGTGGCGGCGCGGCCGTTGCACGAGGGCTTCGAGGGGGCGGCCGACGCGACGGCCGGCGCGAAGGAGGCGAACACCAGCGGGGTGGCGAACGCGAGGGCGAGGGTACGGCGAGCGGTCATGGTGTCTCCTGCTGCTGAGCTGGCCCTGGGGCCGGTGGATGAGGTGGCCCGGCTGACCACTCGGCGTGTACCGGTTGGGTCCCGCGGCTTTGCGCCACCGCCTTCCGGCGGCTTTGCCCTGGGCTCACTCACCTCCTCGGCGCGGATCGGATCGACACCTCGGTATGGCCGTGCGCGTTCGGTTCGTGACGGCGCGCGACGAGGTTCACCCGATCGGCCGAGTGGCCTACCCGCCCGCGAGGAGCTGCTCGAACGGCGTCGGGACCTCGAACGGGTCGGCCTGCACGTGCGGCTCCCGGGCCGCGACGGCCGTCGCGAGCTCGCTCCCCGCCCGGGCGATCCGATCGGCGAGTGCCCGGGTCGCCGTCCCGCCGCCGGTGCCCCAGTCCTCCGACGCTGCGAACACCCCGGTCGGCACGACCGGGGCCCGCAGGTACGCGAACAGCGGCCGCAGCGCGTGGTCCAGCACCAGCGAGTGCCGGGCGGTACCCGCCGTCGCCGCGACGAGCACGGGAGTGTCCACCAGCGAGTCCTTGCCGAGGACGTCGAAGAACGTCTTGAACAGGCCGCTGTAGCCGGCGGTGAACACGGGCGTCACGGCGATCAGGCCGTCGGCGCCCGTGACGGCGTCGATCGTGGCGCCGAGTGAGGGGCTGGGGAAGCCGGTCAGCAGGTTGTCGGTGAGGTCGTGCGCGTGGTCGCGCAGCTCCACGATCTCGACGGACGGCGCGACGCCGAGATCCCGGAGGGCCTGCTCCGTCGCGGCGGCGAGCCGGTCGGCGAGCAGCCGCGTGGACGACGGCCGGCTCAGCCCCGCGGTGACGACCGCGATCCTCCGGGCGGTCACGAGGTGACCTCCGCTGCCGCCGCGACGAGCGACGCATGGGTCGGTGCCTCGGGGACGTGCGCGGGCCTGCGGGCGGCGAACTCCCTGCGCAGCACCGGTACGACCTCCTCGCCGAGCAGGTCGAGCTGCTCGAGCACGGTCTTCAGCGGGAGCCCGGCGTGGTCCATGAGGAAGAGCTGCCGCTGGTAGTCCCCGACGTGCTCGCGGAAGCCGAGCGTCCGGTCGATGACCTCCTGCGGGCTGCCGACCGTCAGCGGGGTCTGCTCGGTGAAGTCCTCGAGCGACGGGCCGTGGCCGTACACCGGGGCGTTGTCGAAGTACGGGCGGAACTCGGCCACGGCGTCCTGCGAGTTCCTCCGCATGAACACCTGCCCGCCGAGCCCGACGATCGCCTGGTCGGCCTTGCCGTGCCCGTAGTGCTCGAACCGCCGGCGGTACAGCTGGACCATCTGCTCGGTGTGCTGCATCGGCCAGAAGATGTTGTTGTGGAAGAAGCCGTCGCCGTAGTACGCGGCCTGCTCGGCGATCTCGGGGCTGCGGATCGACCCGTGCCACACGAACGGCGGTACGCCGTCGAGCGGGCGCGGCACGGAGGTGAAGCCCTGCAGCGGAGAGCGGAACCGGCCCTCCCAGTCCACGACCTCCTCGCGCCAGAGGCGCCGCAGCAGGGCGTAGTTCTCGATCGCGAGCGGGATGCCGTTGCGGATGTCCTGCCCGAACCAGGGGTACACGGGGCCGGTGTTGCCGCGGCCCATCATGAGGTCGACGCGGCCGCCGGAGAGGTGCTGCAGCATCGCGTAGTCCTCGGCGATCTTGACCGGGTCGTTCGTCGTGATCAGCGTGGTCGACGTCGACAGGATCAGTCGCTCCGTCCGCGCCGCGACGTAGGCCAGCGTGGTCGTGGGCGAGGAGGAGAAGAACGGCGGGTTGTGGTGCTCGCCGAGGGCGAAGACGTCCAGACCGACCTCCTCGGCCTTCGTCGCGATCGTGACGACCGCCTGGATCCGCTCCGCCTCGGTGGGCGTGCGGCCGGTCGTGGGATCGGTCGTGATGTCGCTGACGGTGAAGATCCCGAACTGCATCTGCGCTCCTCGACTGTGATCACGTCAGTTTAGTTGACGTGGCAACTACCGTGCCAACGCACCGAGGGTGTGGTCTATGCCCGGGACGAGGCGGACGCCGGCGCAGGACACCACGAAGGCGACCGAGGACATCGATCGCCGCGGTGGGCCCGTTCCCGCCATGATGGGCCCATGACGCTGCAGGTGATCGGCGCCGGGATGGGCCGGACGGGCACGAACTCCCTGAAGCTCGCCCTCGAGAGGCTGCTCGGGGCGCCGTGCTACCACATGCGTGAGGTGTTCACGCACCCCGAGCACGTCCCGGTCTGGCACGCGGCGGTACGCGGCGAGCCCGTCGACTGGGACGCCCTGTTCGAGGGGTACGCCGCCACCGTCGACTGGCCCGCCGCGGCCTTCTGGCCGGAGCTCGTCCGCGCGTACCCGGATGCGCTCGTCCTCCTGTCCGTGCGGGACACCGCGGATGCGTGGTGGCGCAGCGCCGACGCGACGATCTTCCAGGGCCTCCGGCGGGAACCGCCGGCCGACGCAGGCCCGGCCGAATGGCACGCGATGGTCCGGGAGCTCCTGGCCCACCGTTTCACCCCCGATCTGGACGACGCGGCCGCCGCGATGGCGGCGTACGAGCAGGGCAATGCCGCCGTCCGTGCCGGTGTCCCCGCCGAGCGGCTGGTCGAGTGGCGGACCGGAGAGGGCTGGGAGCCGCTGTGTGCCGCCCTGGGGCTGCCCGTGCCGGACGAGCCCTTCCCGCACACGAACACGACGGCCGAGTTCCAGGCGATGCTGCGGGATAGGCCGCCCACCGTGTGAGTCCCGGCGGGTCCGCGGGCCGTGTCCGCCGCTGTTCGCACCGTCCGGTTCGGACATCCACCGCTGGTCGTCCTCCGACTGCGGACGGTCGCATCCGGGGTTACCGTTCGCCGCCGGACCCGGCGCGTTCGGCGCAGCTGCTCCACATCGGACACACGTCGTGCCGGGACACGTGTATCCGTACGAGTGACGGTTTCCCGGTGAAAGGCTCGCCCATGACCGCGCTGGCGTTTCTCGACCGTGCACGCACGGTGGCCCCGGCCGACTACAACCGCTGGCTCATCCCCCCGGCCGCGCTCGCCGTGCATCTCTCGATCGGTCAGGTGTACGCGTTCAGCGTGTTCAAGACGCCGCTCGTCGCCCACTTCCACACCACGCTCACCCCGATCGGCGTCATCTTCAGCATCGCGATCGTGATGCTGGGGCTCTCCGCGGCCGTCGGCGGGACCTGGGTCGAGAGGAACGGTCCGCGCAAGGCCATGTTCGTGTCCGCCCTGTTCTGGTCGAGCGGGTTCCTGGTCGGCGCCGTCGGTGTGGCGGCGCACCAGCTCTGGCTGCTGTACCTGGGCTACGGGGTGCTCGGCGGCATCGGGCTCGGCATCGGCTACATCTCGCCGGTGTCCACGCTGATGACGTGGTTCCCGGACCGTCCCGGCCTCGCCACCGGCCTCGCGATCATGGGCTTCGGTGGCGGAGCGCTCGTCGCGTCCCCCCTGTCCACGACACTCCTGGACACCTACGGCGGCATCGTCCCGACGTTCGTCACGCTCGGCGTGGTGTATCTCGTGGTGATGATGCTGGGGGCGTTCACCGTCCGGGTGCCCGCGGAGGGCTGGACGCCCGCGGGCCGGACCTCGGAGCCGGGCAGGGCGGGCGCCGTGCAGGCGACCGCGAACGTGAGTGCGGCCAACGCGATCCGGACGCCGCAGTTCTGGCTGTTGTGGACGGTCCTGTTCTGCAACGTCACCGCGGGTATCGGCATCCTCGAGCAGGCGTCCCCGATGATCCGGGACTTCTTCGCCAAGGTCAGCGCCGAGGAGGCCGCGGGCTTCGTGGGCCTGCTGTCGCTGTGCAACATGGCGGGCAGGTTCGTGTGGTCGTCCATCTCGGACGTCATCGGACGCAGGAACGTCTACGTCCTGTACCTCGGCCTCGGCGCGGTGCTGTACCTCGGCGTCGCCCTCGCCGGAACGGCGTCGGTGGGGGTGTTCATCGTGCTGACCGGCGGGATCCTGAGCTTCTACGGCGGCGGGTTCGCGACGATCCCGGCGTACCTGAGGGACATGTTCGGCGTGTACCAGGTGGGCGCCATCCACGGCCGGCTGCTCACCGCGTGGTCGGCGGCCGGTGTCGCCGGCCCGCTGATCGTCAACACGGTCGCCGACTCGCAGCACGCCGCGGGGAAGGTGGGCCCGGACCTGTACACGGTCTCCCTGTTCACGATGGTCGGCGTGCTGGTCGTCGGCTTCGTCGCCAACCTGCTCGTGCGGCCGGTGGACGGCCGGTTCCACGAGCCCGTCCCGGCCGGGCACCCGCTGGCCGCAGTGGAGGACTGACCATGTCGGAGGAGAAGACCGGAGCGGCCGCGTTCGCCGTCGGCCTGTGGGTCATCGTGGGAGCGGGCCTCGTGTACGGCATCGTCTCCACGGCGGCGACGGTGGCGGCGCTGTTCGGCCGGTAGCGCCGCCGGGGCCGGTGCCGTCAGAAGATGAAGTAGTGGTTGACGAACAGCAGGCCCAGCAGCACGTACCCGCCGCCGAACACCGCGACCACCGCGGATTCCGGTAGCCGCCCCCGCTCGACCGCCGAGGCGATCACCCAGAACGCCGGGAACACGACCGCGACGAACCGGGGCATCGACATCAGCGGGCGGTCCGGGAACTGCTCCACGAGCGGGAGGAGCAGGCTCGCCACGGCGTAGGTCAGGTAGCTCGCCGGCAGGCGGCGTACCCCGGCCGCGACCGCTGCCACGACGACGCCCACCACGAGCAGGTCGATCAGCCAGTAGCTCTGGAAGCGCCACGCGTACTCCACCGCACGGACGACCGTGTCGACCGGGTCGACCAGCACCCGCTGCCAGTGTGTCTGCGCGTCGAGAGGCGCGGTCGCATCGCCCACGGCGGCCCAGTACAGCGCGTACACCCCCATCCCGGCCGCCGGTGCCGCCGCCGCGAGGAGCCGGGGCGTGAGCCGCCGCCCCGACCGTCGCCATTGGACGATCGCCTCGACCGCGAGTGCGACCACGAGGACGACCGCCACGCTGCGGGTCAGACCGGCGAGCGCGGCGGGGATCGCGGCGGCGCCCCAGCGGTTCCCGCGTGCATACCAGAACGTGAGCAGTGCGAGCAGGAGGAACGGCGCCTCGGTGTACGGCGCGAGGAAGAAGAACGCGGTCGGGAAGATCGCGGTGTACACGGTGGCGCGGCGGGCGACCCCGGGGCCGAACTCGCGGGTGGTGAGCGCGTGGAGCACCACCAGGGCCGCGAGGAAGCACGCCTGGGCGACCACCGTGGCGGCGAGGAGGGTTCCGACGCCGGGCAGGGCCGAGACGGTGTGGACCACGGCCGGGTACAGCGGGAAGAACGCCGCGCTCGAGTCGTCGGTCCGGTAGCCGCCGTCGGCGATCCGCTGGTACCACAGGGCGTCGGCGCGGTCGCCGGCCGTGAGCAGGTTGTGCCAGCCCGACGTGAGGGCGTGGGCGGCGTGGCCCGGCACGGAGACCGGGGTACCGGACGGGACGATCAGCACCCCGAGGAGGCCGAGGAGAGCCCACCCGGCCCACACGGCGGCGAAGACGCGGGTGGCGTACCCGAGGCCGTCCCGCAGCCGCACCCCGTCGTGCGGGGCGGCGAGAGCGACGTGAAGGCGGTGGAGCTGCACGGTCGACTGGCCCCCGTTCGGTTTCCCGGACGGTAACCGGTTCGGGAGCGGGCCGTGACGGGTGCTCACGGAGGTGTGGAGAGCGTCTGTCCCGTCGGCGTGCCCTCCACTCCCGTGACGGTCCGCCGGTCGTCGGGCAGCCGTCGTGTGAGCCGGCGCCGGTCCAGCAGCTCGAGCAGCGGAACGGCCACGCGCCGGGTCGTGCCGAGCGCCCGGCGGGCCTCGCTCGCCGTGAAGGGCTGCGGCAGCGCCCGGAGCACCTCGGCGGCCCGGGTATCGGCGCCGGGCGGCAGGACGATCCCCTCGGTGACGCGGAGCAGCGCGCCGGCGCGCTCGGCCGCCGCGAGCTCGCGGGCGCCGAGGCCCAGCTCGGCGAGCCGGTGCGCCTCCGGTGCCACGAACGGCGCGTCCGCGAGATCCGCGGTGAGCACCGCCACGGCGTCGGCCACCGGCGGCGGGAGCAGCGGCGGGGCGGCGGTGTCCACGATCCGGCCGTCGCGCACCGCCAGGGGTGGCGCGACGAGCGCGGTGACGACCGCGGCGTGCGGGAGGGCCAGCGCGGCACGCACGGCCTCGACCGTGGGGCCGGGCTCGAGGAAGTCGCCGCGGCGGTGCTCCGCGGCGGCCTCCGCGAGCTGCTCACGGAGGCGGTCCGCCGTGCTCGCGTCGACCAGCCACTCGCCCGCGACCACCGCGTCGGGCGGCGGCTCCACGCCGAGGCCGCGGAGCTCGGCTGCGCGGGCCACGCCGCGGCGGCGCAGGACGTCGCCGGGGCCCCCGGTGAGCTCCTGCGCGCGGAGGGCTGCCGCACCCCGGCGCCGGAGCGCGGGCGGATCGGCGTCGAGGACCGTGACCCGGCCGACGACCCGGTGCAGGCCCGGGTCCCGGAGCAGCGCGGTGTCTCCGGCGGCGAGCGGCACGGGGCGGGTGAGGGCCAGGCGTGCGTACGGGCCGCCGAGCGGCCGGATCCGTACGGGGATCGCCGCCGCGCCCGCGTGCAGGACCAGGCTCACCGCCGCGGCGGCGGGATCGTCGCCCTCCACGCGGACGTCCACCGTGCGCGTCGGGAGCCAGTGGCCCGGCGTCAACAGCGCATCGCCCCGGGCCACCTCGTCCACGTCCACGCCCCGGAGGTTCACGGCGACGCGTGCGACGGCGCGGACCACGTCCTCGGGGCGGCCCAGTGACTGGAGCCCGCGGACGCGGACCGTCCGGCCGCCGAGGTCGAGGGCGTCGCCGGTGCGGAGCGACCCGGCGGCGAGCGTGCCCGTGACCACCGTGCCGCTGCCGCGGATCGTGAACGCCCGGTCGATCCAGAGCCGGACCGGTGCCGCGGTGTCCGCGGCGGGCAGCTCCCGGGTGAGCCGGGCGAGGGCATCGCGCAGCTCGTCCAGGCCCCGGCCCGTCGGCGCGCTCACCGCGACCGCGGGGAGGCCCTCGAGGGACGTACCGGCGAGCTCCTCCCGCGCCTCGAGGATCGCCGTCTCCGGGTCGCCGAGGTCGCTGCGCGTCACGGCCAGCACCGCGTGGCGTACGCCCAGGGCGTCGAGGGCGGCGACGTGCTCGGCGGTCTGCGGCATCCAGCCCTCGTCCGCGGCCACGACCAGCAGCGCCGCGGGGACGGGGCCGACGCCGGCGAGCATGTTGGGGACGAACCGCTCGTGGCCCGGGACGTCCACGAACGCGAGCTCCCCGCCCCCCGGCAGTGTCGTCCACGCGAAGCCGAGGTCGATCGTCATCCCGCGCCGGCGCTCCTCGGCCCAGCGGTCCGGCTCCATCCCGGTGAGCGCGCGGACCAGCGTCGACTTGCCGTGGTCCACGTGCCCCGCGGTCGCGACTACGTGCATGCGCGGACGGCCTCGTACAGCGCGTCGTCGTCCTCGTGCGCGACGGTGCGCAGGTCGAGCAGCACGGCTCCCTGCTCGACGCGGCCCATGACGGCGCGAGCGCGCAGCGGCTCCGCGTACCGCTCGGGGAGGGCGACCGCCGCGGACGGCAGCACCACGCCGGGCGCGCCGCCGCCGCCGACGACGCTGTCGCTGTCCCGGGCCTCGGCCTCGACGCCGTCGGCCCGGAGCCTTCGGGCGAGGTCCGCGGCCCGCTGCCGGAGCGCCGCCACCGGGGCGTGCAGTGCGTCCGCGGTCGGCGTCGGCGGGCCGGTGAGCGTGGCCTCGAGGGCCGCGAGGGTCAGCTTGTCCACGCGCAGCGCACGGGCGAGCGGGTGGCGCCGGAGCGTCTCCACGAGGTCGTGCCGGCCGAGCAGGAGACCCGCCTGCGGGCCGCCGAGGAGCTTGTCGCCGCTCGCGGTCACGAGCGCGGCGCCCTGCCGGAGCGCGGTCGCGGCGTCGGGCTCGTCCGGGAGCAGCGGCTCGGGCGCGAGCAGGCCGGAGCCGATGTCGGCCACGACCGGCACGCCGAGCGTGGCCAGCGCGGTCACCGGTACCGCGGAGGTGAAGCCGGTGACGAGGAAGTTCGACGGGTGCACCTTGAGCACGAACCCGGTGTCCGGGCCGATCGCCCCGGCGTAGTCGTCGAGGCTCGTCCGGTTGGTCGTCCCGACCTCGCGCAGGCGCGCGCCGGTCGAGGCGAGCAGGTCCGGGACCCGGAACCCGTCGCCGATCTCGACCAGCTCGCCGCGGCTGACCACGATCTCGCGGCCCTGGGCGAGCGCGGTCGCGGCGAGGACGAGCGCCGCGGCGCCGTTGTTGACGACGTGGACGGCCTCGGCGTCGGGGGTGGCGCGGTGCAGCGCCGCGAGCGCCGCCCGTCCGCGCCGCGCCCGGCGGCCGGTGGCGAGGTCGAGCTCCACGTCGGTGGTACCCGCCGCCGCCCGTACCGCCTCGATCGCCGCCGCCGAGAGCGGGGCCCGGCCGAGGTTCGTGTGGAGGACGACGCCGGTCGCGTTGAGCACCGGCCGCAGGCTGGCGGCACGCTCCGGGAGGGCGCCGACGGCGGCGTCGGCGACGTCCTCGGGCGGCAGCTCGCCGCGGCGGACCCGCTCCTGGGCCGCGGCCACGGCGGCCTTGACGGCCGGGCGTCCGAGCCGGACGGCGGCGTCCACCAGCCGCGGGTCGGCGAGCACGGCGTCCGTACGCGGGACGCGGCGGCGGGTGTCGGCGTGGCTCACGGCACGACACTAGAACCCCAGCGGAGGCGGACGGGAATCGAACCCGCCTGACCGAGATCCTCGGCCACTACGGTTTTGAAGACCGCGGGGAGCACCAGCTACCCGAACGCCTCCCCGGCCTCACGGCACGGAGCGCCCAGTATGCCGGGACGGGGCCGGGGCGCCCGCGGAAGGGCGACCGCGGGGCGCCGATCGTGCGGTTGTGGGGGCTCCCGGCGCCGCCGCGCGGACCCCGACGGTGCACAACGGACCGAGAGGCGTGCGCGTGGAGCGCAGAGAGTTGCGGTACACCACCGGGCTGTTGCGCGGGCGCTGCGGGCCAGGGCAGATCAGGCGTGGTCAGGTGCACGACCGCCCGCGTCCCCCGGCATAGCCTGGGGGCATGTCCACGACGGAGAAGATCCGGCTCACCCAGTACGCGCACGGCGGCGGCTGTGCCTGCAAGATCCCGCCCGGCGAGCTCGAGGAGATCGTCGCGGGCCTGGTGAAGCCCGCCGGTGACGACCTGCTCGTCGGCCTGGACGACGGGGACGACGCCGCCGTCGTCCGGATCGACGGGGGCGCCGTCGTCGCGACCGCCGACTTCTTCACGCCGGTGGTGGACGACCCGTACGACTGGGGGCGCATCGCCGCCGCCAACGCGCTGTCCGATGTGTACGCCATGGGCGGCCGCCCGATCGTGGCCGTGAACCTGCTCGGCTGGCCGCGGGACGTCCTGCCGTTCGACCTCGCTCGCGAGGTGCTCCGGGGCGGGCTCGACGTCGCCGCGGAGGCGGGCTGCCATGTCGCGGGTGGACACAGTGTGGACGATCCCGAGCCCAAGTACGGCATGGCCGTCACCGGTCTCGCCGACCCCGACCGGCTGCTGCGCAACGACGCCGGGGAGCCCGGCCTCCCGCTGACGCTGACCAAGCCCCTCGGCGTCGGCGTGCTGAACACGCGGCACAAGCAGACCGGGGAGTACTTCGGCCACGCGGTCGCGGCGATGACCACGCTGAACAGGGAGGCGTCCGAGCGGGCGCTGGCGGCGGGGGCGCGCGCGGCCACCGACGTCACCGGCTTCGGCCTGCTCGGGCACCTGCACAAGCTCGCCCGCGCCAGCGGCGTGACCGCGGAGATCGACGCCGCCGCGGTGCCCTATCTGGACGGCGCCCGCGAGGCCCTCGCCGCCGGGTACGTCAGCGGGGGGACCCGCCGGAACCTCGACTGGGTACGGCCGCACGCCGACCTGTCCGCGATCGACGAGGACGAGGCGCTGCTGCTCGCCGACGCGCAGACCTCCGGCGGACTGCTCGTCGCGGGGGAGGTGCCGGGCCACCCGGTGATCGGGCGGCTCACGGCCCGGCGGGACCACCTGACCGTGGTGGTGCGCTGACCGCACCCTCGGCGGCCACGGGCAGCAGCAGCCGGGGCGGCCGCGCCAGCATCGGCAGCGCGAGCGACACGAGCGCGACGACGCCGAGCACGGTGAACGGCAGGGTGTACCCGCCGCTCGACTCGTACAGCCGCGCGGCGACCAGCGGGCCCACCACCCCGCCGGCGGACCAGGCGACGATCATGGCGCCGTAGATGGCGCCCGCGTTCAGCGTACCGAAGAAGTCCGCCGCGGTGGCGGGCATCGTCCCGAACCCGCCGCCGTACGCGAGGTAGATCAGCGCGCCCAGCACCGCGAACACCGCGAACACGTGGAAGTGCGGCAGGAGCAGGAAGCACACCGCCTGCAGCCCCAGCATGCCGAGGAACGCGGGCATCCGTCCGATCACGTCGGAGAGAGCTGCCCACACGATCCGCCCGCCGCCGTTGAACAGCCCCATGATCCCCACGAACGTCGCCGCGGTCGTGGCGCTCACCAGCGCGACCTCCTCCGCGGCGTCGGAGGCCTCCGAGATGAACGCGATGCCGCACATCGTGTTGAGGAACAGGATCGCGGTGAGCAGGTACCACTGCGGCGTGCGCAGGGCCTCGGACAGCGTGTACCCCACCGTCGCCGTCCCGGCCTTCGGCGTGAAACCCGGCACCGTGTATCCCGGCGGCGGGTTGCGGAACCTCGATGCCCCGACGAGCCCCACGACGAGGTACGCGATCCCGAGCGGCAGGAACACGCTGGGCTTGTTGTCCGCCCGCGCCAGCAGCGCCTTCGCGGCCGGTCCGGTGATGACCGCGCCGAAGCCGAACCCGCCCACCGCGATGCCGGTGATGAGCCCGCGCCGGTCCGGGAACCACTTCACCAGCATGGCGATCGGCGTGATGTACGCGAGACCGAGACCGATGCCGCCGATCAGCCCGTACGTGAGCACGAGCAGCCACAGCTGGTCCTTCGTGGACACCCGCGATGCGAGCATGATGCCGGCGGAGTACAGCACGACCCCGGCGACCGCGACCGGACGTGGACCACGGCGGTCCTGGATCCGTCCACCCAGGAGGGTCCCGATGAAGATCGTGCCGATCGCCACCTCGAACGGGAGGACCGCCTCCGACCGCGACCAGCCGAACTCCGCCTGGAGAGGTTTGTTGAACACGCTCCACGCGTAGACGCCGCCCAGTGCGAGCTGGACGGCGACCGCGGCGGCGGCGATCGGCCACCGGCCCCTGGTGGGGTCGGTTCCGGTGCGTGTGGACTCCACGGAGTCCCTCCCGAGGACTAGGGCGAGGACTGCACCTTCGGGTCGAGCCCCCCTGGGCGGCCGGCGGCGAGCCGTTCCCGCTGGGGTACCACCGTGTACTTCGGGTCCTTCGCGGAGGCGACGCCGGCCTCGTACACACCGAAGCGGGTCGCCAGCGAGCCGCCGAGCAGCGCGGCGCCGGACAGCGCCGAGATCACCCGGCTCCGCCTGCCGAGCACCGCCCCGACGGCGCCGAGCGCGGTGAGCGTGCGGGCGGCCTTCATGAACGGGGCGGCCTTGCCCTCGTGGTACGGCTCGGACAACAGGCCCATGCCGTGCTCCACCCGGTGTGTCGCGGCGAGCTCCAGCGCGGCGCCCGCGACGGCGAGCCGCCGGGCCGGGCCGGCCTCCGAGACGGGGGCGGCGATGAGCCCCGCACCGGCTCCGCTCGCGAGCGCGCTGCCCGCGAAGACGAACGGCAGCTCCGGGTACGCCTCGTGCCACGACGGCACCGCGGTGTTCGCGAGCAGCACCGCGGTGTACGTGGCGAGCGGCGGTGCGGTGGCGGCGGCCGCGAGGCCCGCGGCCCGTCCGGCGAAGGGCAGGATCCTCCGTACGAGCCCGAGCACGCCGCGCGAGGGCAGCACCGGCGCGAGCTCGCTCACCGCGGCGACCCCGGCCGCGCCGCCGTACGCCGAGAGGATCCAGGTGCCGACCGACATCGGCGAGGTCGGCTTGGCGACCCGCAGCATGTGGTGGAACCGCTCGGGCCTGCCGAGGTCCGCGACGAGGAAGTAGGTGCTCGCGAGCAGCGCCCCGAGCGACGTGACGCGGGTCGCGCGGCGGAGCTTCGTGCGCCCGCTCAGATCGGCGCCCGCCGCGAGCAGGGACGACCCGGCGGCCAGCCCACCGGTGAACAGGTACGCCGCGATGTCGTGGCTCCACACGGGTGCCTTGACGATCGGACGGCCGTAGTACGACCGGAAGTCCGCGGGCGGTACCTGTAGCTCCTCGGCGCTCCGTCCGCCGCGCCGCTTCCGGGGACGGCGGCCGCCGCTCCACATCTGCGCCTCGTGCGGCGGCGGCGCGTTGCCCGGGCGGTGCGGGTCCGGCGGCGGCGGGACGACCACGTCCGGGTTGCTCATCGCGCTCCCCCCGCGAACGCCGCCACCGCCGCGGCGGCCATCGTCAGCGCGGCGAGGCCCATCCGCTTGTACATCTTCGGCAGGTCGCGGGTCGTGACGACCGGGTCCGGCGGGAGGCCGTACACCTCGGGCTCGTCCAGGAGCAGGAAGAACGCCCCGTCGCCGCCGACACCGTCCTCGGGGTCGTGGCCGTACAGGCGCGCCTCCGGGACCCCGACCTCGTGCAGCCGCTCGACGCGCTGCTGCGCCCGTTCCCGCAGCTCGTCGAGGTCGCCGTACTGGATCGACTGGGTGGGGCAGGCCTGCGCGCACGCGGGCGTCTGGCCGGCGCCGAGCCGGTCGTAGCAGAGCGTGCACTTCCAGGCGCGCCCGTCGTCCTTGCGCTGGTCGATGACCCCGTACGGGCACGCGGGGATGCAGTACCCGCAGCCGTTGCAGATGTCCTCCTGCACCACCACGGTGCCGAACTCGGTGCGGAACAGCGCGCCGGTCGGGCACACGTCCAGGCAGCCCGCGTGGGTGCAGTGCTTGCAGACGTTGGACATCATCAGCCAGCGGAAGTCGCTGCGGGAGTCCGGGTCGCCGATGCGGCCGGGCAGGTCCATGCCCGGCATGCCCAGGAACTCCGCGCCGCCGTCGGGCGTGATGGTGCGGGCCGCCGCGAGCGCGTCGGGTGCGGCGCCGACGCCGGGCGTGGTGCCGGTGTCCTGCGCGGTCCCCGCGGCCACGACGGCCTGGTGGTGGCTCCCCGACGGGCCGGTCGGGGTGTCCGCGAACGGCGCGCTCTGCCGCCCGATCGGCACCGGCTGCTCGATGAAGTGCACCGCCCGCCACGAGTTCGCCGTCAGCCCGCCCGTGTTGTCGTACGACATGCCGAGCATGTCGAAGCCGGAGTCGGGGACGTCGTTCCACTCCTTGCAGGCGACCTCGCACGCCTTGCACCCGATGCAGACGCTGGTGTCGGTGAAGAAGCCCTTCCGGGGCGGCGCGTCGGTGTACCCGGCGTCCGGTGCCGGGTCGAGCGGTCCGTACAGGCTGTTGCCGCTCGGCATCTCAGCTCCTCGTCTCGTCGTCCACCGGCGCGGTGACGATCGGCCCCGCGACGCCCGCCTGCCGGCGGATGTCCTCCAGGTACTCGAGCAGCGCCCGGCCCGTGGGACGGCGGCCCGGACGGACGTCGCACGTGCCGGCCTTCGTCTCCTGGATGAGCACGTTCGGGTCCAGCGCGATGCCGAACAGGTCGTTGGCCGAGTCGCCGGTCACGATCCCGCCGCTACCCCAGTGGTAGGGCAGCCACACCTGGTGGAGGACCTTGCCCTCGATCCGCAGCGGCGTCATGCGGTCGGTGACCATCACCCGCGCCTCGACCGCCGCCCGCTCGGTGACGACGTGGCACCAGCCCATGTGCTCGAGGCCGCGCTCGGCCGCGAGCTCCGGCGACACCTCGACGAACATCTCCGGCTGCAGCTCCGCGAGGTGCGACACGTACCGGCTCATCCCGCCGGCCGTGTGGTGCTCGGTGAGCCGGCTGGTCGTGAACACGTACGGGAACACCTGCACGCGGTCCGCCGCCGGGTTCGGGTGCATCGGGTTGTCGGGCCGGTCGTACGTCTTCCGGGTCGGGTTCGCCTGCTGCGTGTACAGCGGGTTCGTCACCGGCGACTCGACCGGCTCGTAGTGCGCCGGCATCGGCCCGTCGACGAGCCCCATCGGGACGAACAGCGCGCCCTTCCCGTCCCCCTGCATGATGAACGGGTCGTCACCGGCGATGGCCTCGACGCCGCTCGCGCCCTCCGGCGGGCGGTACGACGGCGGCCGGTCGACGATGAAGTCGGGCACGTCGTGGCCGGTCCACCTCCCGGCCTCCCCGTCCCACCACACGTACGCCTTCTGCTCGCTCCACGGCTTGCCCTCGGGGTCGGCCGAGGCGCGGTTGTACAGGATGCGGCGGTTGAGCGGCCACGCCCAGCCCCACTCCGGAGCGACCCAGCTCTGCTCACGTCCGGGCTTGCGCCGCCGCGCCTGGTTGACGCCGTCGGCGTACACGCCGGTGTAGATCCAGCACCCGCCGGATGTGGACCCGTCGTTCGTCATCTCCGTGAAGCTCGACAGTAGACGGCCGGTGGCGATCTCGTACCCGTTGATCTCCTTCAGGACCGCCTCGGCGCTCGGCTCCGCCTCCGGACCGTGCACGGGGTAGTCCCACGCCAGGTCGAGCACCGGCCGGTCCATCGGCTCCGTGGAGCCCGCGAGGCGCTCCCGGACGAGCCGTCCCAGGTGGTAGAAGAACCACAGCTCGGAGCGCGCGTCGCCCGGCGGTTCGACGGCCTTGTCGCGCCACTGGAGCATGCGGGACGTCTGGGTGAACGTCCCCTCCTTCTCCACATGGGACGCGGCCGGCAGGAAGAAGACCTCGGTGCGGCACTGCTCCGGCACGATCTCGCCGGTCTCGATCTCCGGGGAGTTCTGCCAGAACGTCGCGCTCTCGATCTCGAACAGGTCGCGGACGACCAGCCAGTCGAGGTTGGCCATGCCCAGCCGCTGGGCGCGGCCGTGCGCCGAGCCCACGGCGGGGTTCTGGCCGAGCAGGAAGTACCCGGCGATCTTCCCGTCGATCATGTCCAGCACCGTGCGGTACGTGCCGTGGTCGCCGGTCATCTTCGGCAGGTGGTCGTAGCAGTAGTCGTTCTCGGCGGTGGCGTTCTCGCCCCAGTACGCCTTGAGCAGGCTGATGCCGTACGCGTCGGCGTGGTCCCAGAAGCCCTTCGCCCCGGGGTGCTTGACGCTGGCGATCCAGTCCGCGAGCGTCGGGTGGTCGGAGAAGTGGGGCATCGGCAGGTACCCGGGCAGCAGGTTGAACAGCGTCGGGATGTCCGTCGAGCCCTGGATGCTCGCGTGGCCGCGGAGGGCCATGATGCCGCCGCCGGGGCGGCCCATGTTGCCGAGCAGCAGCTGCAGGATCGAGCCGGTGCGGATGTACTGGACGCCGACGCTGTGCTGCGTCCAGCCGACCGAGTACACGAGGCAGGTGGTCTTCTCACGGTTGGAGTTCCGCGTCCACGCCTCGCACACCTCGGCGAACTGCGCGCGGGAGATGCCGCAGGTGCGCTCGACCATCTCCGGCGTGTACCGCGCGAAGTGCCGCTTCAGGATCTGGAACACGCAGTTCGGGTGCTGGAGCGTCTCGTCGCGGTCGGGATCGCCCTGGACGCTCATGCCGTGCGTCTCGTGCTGGAGCGCCATCGCGGTCTCGCGGTGGGTCTCCGGGTTCATCCGCTCGGCCTGCGCCTCGTGGCCCGCGTACTGCCAGCTCGCCGGGTCGTACGTCCGCGTCTGGGGGTCGAAGCCGGAGAACAGGCCGTCGAGGTCCTCGGTGTCCTGGTACTGCTCGCTGACGATCGTCGCGGCGTTGGTGTACGCCACGACGTACTCACGGAAGTACAGCTCGTTCGCCAGGACGTGGTTGATGATGCCGCCCAGGAACGCGATGTCGGTCCCGGCGCGGATCGGGACGTACGTGTCCGCCACGGCCGACGTCCGTGTGAAGCGGGGGTCGATGTGGATGACCTTGGCGCCGCGGGCCTTGGCCTCCATCACCCACTGGAACCCGACCGGGTGCGCCTCGGCCATGTTCGAACCCTGGATGATGATGCAGTCGGAGTTCTGCAGGTCCTGCAGGAAGTCGGTGGCGCCGCCGCGACCGAAACTGGTCCCCAGACCGGGGACGGTGGCGCTGTGTCAAATACGGGCCTGGTTCTCGATCTGGAGAGCCCCCATCGCGGTGAACAGCTTCTTGATGAGGTAGTTCTCCTCGTTGTCCAGCGTGGCGCCGCCGAGGCTCGCGATGCTCATCGTGCGGTGCAGGTGCCGACCCTGGGCGTCGGTGTCCTGCCAGCCCTTGCGCCGGGCGTCCACCACGCGGTCCGCGATCATGTTCATCGCGGTGTCGAGGTCGAGGTCCTCCCACTCCGTCGCATAGGGACGGCGGTAGCGGACCTTGGTCTGCCGCAGCGGGCTGGTGACGAGGTTCTTGCTCGCGGCGCCCTTGGGGCAGAGCCGGCCGCGGTTGACCGGGCTGTCCGGGTTGCCCTCGATCTGGGTGATCTTCCCGTCGCGCACGAACACGTTCTGGGCGCAGCCGACCGCGCAGTACGGGCAGACCGACTTGACCACCTTGTCGGCGGTCTCGGTGCGGGACTGCAGGTTCGCGGAGCGCTTCGACATCGAGGCGGCGCCGCGGCCGAGCGGGTCGGTGCCGGTGAGCTGTCGGTACACGGGCCAGCCCTCGATGAACTGCCGCACGCCCATCTCGACCCCTTCCTCGTCCGTCCCGTCCACCGTAGGTGATCGTCCGGGGCCCGGCAGGTCGGGGCAGGGGGATGACCGGCGGTCATCTTTCGGGCATCATCTCCGCCGTTCCCCCCGAGAGGAGTCCCGTCGTGCCCCGACCCGTCGTCCGTCCCCAGGTGTGGACCCCGCCGCCGATGCCGGCCCGCGTCCGGCAGGCGCAGGGCACCCGGCCGTTCCCGCCGATGCGGGTGCTCCAGGTCAACGGCAGCGGTCCGGAGGACGTCGTCCTCGATGCCGACGGCTCGATCGTCACCGGCGTGGACGACGGCCGGCTGCTGCGGCTCTCGTCCGACGGCCGGCGGATCGAGACGATCGCCGACACCGGCGGCCGGCCGCTCGGGATCGAGCTGCACCCCGGGGGCGGGTACGTCGTGTGCGACGCGCTGCGGGGGCTGCTCCGCGTGTCGGCGGACGGCGAGGTGGAGACGCTGTCCGAGGGGTACGTGTTCTGCAACAACGCGGCGGTCGCTCCCGACGGGACGATCTACTTCACCGACTCGTCGCGGCGCTTCGGGCTCGAGCACTGGAAGGCCGACATCCTCGAGCACTCCGGCACCGGCCGCCTGCTCCGGCGTGCGCCGGACGGCGCGGTCGAGGTGCTGCTCGACGGGCTGCAGTTCGCCAACGGGGTCGCCCTCGCCCCGGACGCCTCGTGGGTGGCCGTCGCCGAGACGGGCGCGTACTGCGTGCGCCGGCTGTGGCTGACCGGTCCGCAGGCCGGTGCGGTGGAGCCGCTGGCGGAGAACCTGCCGGGCTTCCCCGACAACATCGCGCTCGGCGAGGACGGCAACGTCTGGATCACGATCGCCAGTCCCCGCAACCCGCTCGTGGACAGGCTCGCGCCGCTGCCGCCGGTGCTGCGGCGGGTGGTGTGGGCGCTGCCGGACGCACTGCAGCCCGCGCCCGCGCACACGGTGTGGGTCATCGCGGTCGACGCGGCGGGGCGCGTGGTGCACGACCTCCAGGGGCAGAGCGACGAGTTCCACATGGTCACCGGGGTGCGCCAGCGGGGCGACGCGGTGTACCTGGGGAGCCTGATCGGGCGGACGATCGGGGTGCTCGACCTGGCGTAGGACGCGTCGCGCCGGGTGCCTACTCCGACAGCGCCCGCAGCGCCGAGGCCGACGCCCCCGCCCTCGCCGGGTCCGGCCCCGCCGCCTCGGCCCCGCGCGGTCCCCGCTTCAGCAGGTACCGCTTGAGGTCCGAGAACGACATCGGCTCCCCGATGAGGAACCCCTGCGCGAGGTCGCACCCCATCTCCCGCAGCGTCCGGTACGTCGACTCGGTCTCCACGCCCTCGCCCACGACGGTGAGGCCGAGTGCGTGGCCCAGGTCGATCGTCGACTGGACGATGATCCGGTCCCGCGGCGACGAGTGCGTACGGCTGACGAACGAGCGGTCCAGCTTGATCGCGTCCACGTCGAACGTCCGCAGGTACGACAGCGACGCGAACCCCGTCCCGAAGTCGTCCAGCGCCAGCCGTGCCCCGTGCGCCCGCATCGCGGCGATGACATCCGCAGCCCGGCCCGGGTCGGGGAGCAGCGCGTCCTCGGTCAGCTCGAGCATCAGGCGCCCCGGTGGTACGCCGTGCCTCGCCATCAGCTCCGCGACCACCCGCGGCAGGTGCGGGTCGAGCAGGCACGACGGTGAGAGGTTGACCGCGAGCATGAGCGACTGCCCGCCGTCGGCGAGCTTCCGCGCGTGCGCGAGCGAGGTGTCGAGCACGATCCGGGTCAGCGCGGGCATCAGGTCGGCCTGCTCGGCGAGCGACAGGAAGCGGTGCGGCGCCAGCAGCCCCTCGGTGGGGTGGCGCCACCGGACGAGGGCCTCGATCCCGACGATCGAGCCGTCCGAGAGGTCCACCTCGGGCTGGTAGTGCACGACGAGGTCGCCGCGCGCGACCCCGAGCCGGAGCTCGTCGGTACGCCGGACGACGCTGCGCCGCACGGTGTCCACGTCCGCGTCGAACACCGCGATGCCGTCGCCCCCGCCGGCCGTCTTCGCCTCGTACATCGCGACGTCGGCGCACCGCATCAGCTCGACCGCGTCGGTGGCGTGCCCGGGCACGGCCGCCACGCCCGCGCTGGCCCGGGTCCGCAGCACGAGGTCCCCGATCGCGATCGGCTCCTCGAGCGCGGCGACGAGCGCCCCGGCGGCAGCCACGGCGGCCCCGGCATCCGGCGTGGGCGCCACGAGCAGCGCGAACTCGTCCCCGCCCATCCGGACGAGCAGGTGCCCGGCCGCGGCGGCGCGCATGCGGTGGCTGACCTCGCACAGCAGCGCGTCGCCGAGCTGGTGGCCGAGCGTGTCGTTGACCTCCTTGAACCGGTCGAGGTCGACGAGGACCAGCCCGACGTGCTCGCGCGGTTCGCGCGCCTCGAGCGCGGCGGTGATCGCAAGCGCCAGCCGGCGCCGGTTGCCGAGCCCGGTCAGTTCGTCGGTGAGCGCGTCCTCCTGGCTCGAGGCGAGCCGCCGGGCCTCGACGTCCCCGAGGACCGCGCGGCCGACGGCGGTCACCACGCACGCGGTGGCGAGGACCAGCGCGGGCACCGGGGAACCGGGCCGGACCAGGATCACGACGGCCGAGAGGCCGAGCGCCGCGGTGAGGGGGAGGGCGGCGCGTGTGCCGGGGGCGTCCGACGGCGGGTCGGGCAGCCACGCGGCGGCGGCGAGCAGCACGGCGGTGACGAGCAGTCCCCAGCGGGCGGCATCCACCGCGGCCGCGGATCCGGCCCCGGGCGCGAGGGCGGCCGAGGCGCCGTAGCCCACGACCGTCGCGAGCAGCAGCGTGTACAGCGGGAGGTCGCCCCGCCGTCCCGCGACGACGACGACGGCGAGCGCCGCCGCGACGGCGACCAGCCACGCGTACGGGACGGCGACGGCGTACCCGGGCCGCACCGCGCCGAGGTGGACGAGCGGGCCGGACGCGCACGCCGCGAGGAGCGCCGCGCCACCGCTCGCCGCGGACGCCGCGCCGAGCCACCGGCCGACGGACCGTGTCGCCGGCCGCGCCCGTACCCACGCCGGGAGGAACACCAGGAGGAGCACCGCGGGCAGCGCCCCGGCGAGGGCCCGTGCACCGGTACCGCCGGACGCCGCGTGGGCTGCCCACGCGGCGGCGACGGCGAGCGCGGCCGCGGCCCACGCCGCCCGGGCGGCCGGACGTACCGCGCAGCGCACCACGACGGCGGCCAGCGCGACGGCGAAGGCGGCGTGGGCCGGCGGGGAGCCGGCCCACCGTTCCGGCAGCGCGGCCCCGAGCCGCAGAGCTCCCAGCGCGAGGGCCGCCACACCCGGCATCCAGAACCGCCCCGCACCGATCGCCACGTCGCCCCCGCATGTGCCAACAGAGTCTCGTGTCTCCTTCGGCGCGCCGGGGCCGATCTTGACGCTGCATCCGGGTGACCGAACCGGTCAAGCGGGACGAGGAGTACGCCGATGTACACGAAAGCTACACAGCGTAATCAGCCGAAGTCGATCTGTGACCGACTCCACCTCTCCGTCCCTTAAGTCCGAATCGGGATCCCCCGATGTCGTGAGGGAGGGGGCAAGCGACCATCGGAGGAACGTTGTTCAAGCAGGAGACCCGCCGCCGCGGACGCCGGTTCACGGCCGTCATCGGGGTCGCGCTCGCCGCGACGATGGCGACCACCGCGACCGCCCAGGCGCAGGCCACACCGCAGGCCGGGACCTCGGCCGCGACCACGCAGGCCGCCGCCCAGACCACGCGGTTCGGCGCGACGATCTGGCCCGTGAACGGCGAGAGCTACAAGCAGGCGCTCGCGCGTGCCGACAAGACGTACGGCCGGCTGGACGTCACCCGCGTCTTCTACTCGGGTGCACCGGCGGCGTGGCCGGGCAACGCCGGCGTCTCGGGACGGCCCGTCGTGGTGTCGTTCAAGTACCAGCCGGCGGACGTCGTGGCGAAGAAGTACGACGCGCAGCTGCTCCGGTGGTTCGAGACGGCGCCGCGTGACCGGGACGTCGACTGGATCTACTTCCACGAGCCGGAGAACGACATCCAGTCCGGTGCGTTCACGGCCGCGCAGTACCGCGCCGCGTTCCGGCACATCGCCGCGCTCGCGAAGCAGGCGAAGAACCCGCGGCTCCGGGCCACGGTCAACCTGATGTGCTGGACCTACAACGCGAAGTCGAAGCGGGACTGGCGGAACTACTACCCGGGTTCCGACGTGGTCGACGTGATGGCATACGACTGCTACAACTCGGCCGCGAACACCTCGACCCGGTACGAGGACCCGGCGACGATCTTCGGTGCCGCGATCGCGAACGCCCGCGCCCTGAAGAAGCCGTTCGGCATCGCCGAGACCGGCAGCAAGCTGGTCAAGGGTGACACCGGTGCCCGGCGCGCCGCGTGGCTGGACAAGACCGCGACGTACCTGAGTGCCCAGAAGGCGCGGTACGTCACGTACTTCGACGCCCCGGTCGGCGGCGAGTACCGCCTGTTCGACAAGGCCGGGCAGGCCGTGTGGAAGAAGCACGTCGCCACGCTCTGACCTGACCAGGCCCACGCAGGACGGCGGTGTCACCCTCGGGGTGGCACCGCCGTTCGGCTTTCCCGGGGTCGCCTGTACGGGTGATCATGCGTGCGGATTCACCGGAGACGCCCCACGTGCGGGCGGTCGGTGGCACGATCCGTCGGGGTCGCAGAGGCGCGGGAGGACGGACGTGGGGGAGCGGTGGGTCACGCGGCCGTGGCTCGGCCTCGGCGTCCGCGTCGCCGTGCTCGCCGTACCGCTCGCCGCGTCGTTCGCGGCCGTCGAGATCGTCCCGCGCACCCTCCCCGCGGCGCTGCCGCGCTGGGCCGCGGTCCTCGCGACGGCGAGCGCGGCGCTGCTGGTCGGACTCGTCGCCGAGCGCACCGCCCGTCGCATGCTGCCGCTGTCCGGCCTGCTGCGGATGACCATGCTGTTCCCGGACCGCGCACCCAGCCGCCTGCGGGTGCTCCGCGCGTCCGCCAGCACGCGCGAGCTCCGCAACCGCCTCGCCGCCGACGACAGCGACGCCGCCGACGCGGCTGCGGCGACCCTGGCGCTCATCACGGCGCTCGGCGCGCACGACCGCCGTACACGTGGTCACAGCGAGCGGGTCCGCGTGTTCGCGGACCTCCTCGGCGGCGAGCTCGGCCTCCCCGAGCCCGACCTGGACCGCCTGCGCTGGGCCGCGCTGCTGCACGACATCGGCAAGCTCGAGATCGCCGCCCAGGTACTCAACAAGCCCGGCCGGCTCGACGCGGACGAGTGGGACCGCGTCCGGTCGCACCCGCTCGACGGGGCCGCGCTCGCCGCGCCGCTGATGGACTGGCTCGGCGGGTGGGGCCGCGGCATCCCCGAGCACCACGAGCGGTACGACGGCCGTGGGTACCCCCTCGGCCTCGCCGCCGACGGGATCTCGCGCGCCGGGCGGGTCATCGCGGTGATCGACGCGTTCGAGACGATGACCGCCGCCCGGTCGTACAAGTCCCCGATGACCACCCGGGCGGCGCGCGCGGAGCTGGCACGCTGCGCGGGGGATCACTTCGACCCGCAGGTCGTCCGGGCGTTCCTCGGCATCTCGCTGCCGCGGCTGCTGTGGGCGATGGGACCGGTCGCGTTCCTCGTCCACCTCCCGTTCCTCCGCTCGCTGGAGAGCGCCGGGGCGCACGTCGGCTCCGCCGTCGCGTCCGCGTCCGGCGCGACGGTCATCGCGGTCGGCGCGGCGGTCGTGCCGCACCCCGTCCCGGTGGAGGTGCCGCGGCCGGTCGTCCAGCGGCTGGAGATGCCCGCCGCCGCGCACACCGCGGTGGCGGGCGCGCGCGCCCCACGGCTCCCCGGGAACACGGTCACCGCGGCGAGCCCCGGCCGGTCGCCGTCCCCCTCGCCGACACCGACGCCGCCGGCCCGCACCCCGGTCCCCACCCCGGTCCCGGTACCGGTTCCCGTCGTGACGGGACCGCCGCGGGTCCGGAGCGTGCTGCCGCGCCCCAGGGACCTGCCACGGCCGAAGGACCTGCCGAGGCCGCGGGACCTTCCCCTCCCGACGGTGCCGCTGCACCTGCCCCCCGGGCTGCACCTCCCCGAGCTGCCTCTTCCCGGTGACCTCCACGGGCAGGGCGACCGCGCGTGACGCAGGTCCGCTGACCGGGTGATCTCCACGCCCACGCGTCAAGATCGCCGGCGCGGGGGCCGACGAGATGACGGCGAGGTCGCCGGCGGGGCGGCCCTCCGGGAGGTGCCGCGTGGGCGAGGAGCCGACTGCGCGCTGGGTCACCCGGCCGTGGCTCGCGCTCGCCGTCCGCGCCGCGGTGTTCGCCGTCCCGCTCGCGGCGTCGCTGCTCACGGTCGAGGCCGTCCGAAGGCTGCTGCCCGCGGGGTTGCCGCGCTGGGCCACCGTGTCGGCGGTAGCGGTCGCGGCGGTCACCGTGGCCACCGGCGCCGAGCGCCTCGGCCGCCGCTTCCTGCCCCTGTCGAGCCTCCTGCAGATGACCATGCTGTTCCCCGACCGCGCTCCGAGCCGGCTGCGGGTGTTCCGCGCCGCCGCCAGCACCCGTCAGTTGCAGCAACGGCTCGCCGACCGTGACGCGGACGCCGCCGAGGCGGCGGCCACCACCCTCGCGCTCATCACGGCGCTCGGTGGGCACGACCGTCGTACGCGTGGCCACAGCGAGCGGGTCCGGGTGTTCGCGGACCTCCTCGGCGACGAGATGGGGCTGTCCGGGTACGAGCGTGACCGGTTCCGGTGGAGCGCCCTTCTCCACGACATCGGCAAGCTTGAGATCGCCACCGCGGTGCTCAACAAGCCCGCCGCACTCGACGCCGGCGAATGGGACCTCATCCGTGCACACCCGCTCGACGGTGCCCGGATCGCCGGGCCGCTCCTCGGCTGGCTGGGGGAGTGGGCCGGGGGGATCCCCGAGCACCACGAGCGGTACGACGGCACGGGGTACCCCCGGGGCCTCGCCGGCACGGACATCTCCCGTGCGGGGCGGATGGTCGCCGTCATCGACGCGTTCGAGACGATGACGGCGGCGCGGTCGTACAAGCAGCCGATGAACACCCGCGCCGCCCGTGCCGAACTGGCCCACTGCGCCGGCTCCCACTTCGACCCGCAGGTCGTGCGTTCCTTCCTCGGCATCTCGCTGCCGCGGCTGCTGTGGGCGATGGGCCCGCTCGCCCTCCTCGTCCACCTGCCGTTCCTGCGCTCGCTGCGGACCGCCGGTGCGCAGATGGGTACCGCAGTCGCCACCGCGTCCGGCGCGACCGTGCTGGCCGTCGGCGTGACCGTGGCGCCGTCCCCGCCGTCCACCCCGGTCGACGTCCCGCGGCCCGCCGCCGCGGAGCAGACGGTCGCGCCCGGCCCGGTCCGGCCCTCGCACCGCCCCGCGGTCGCGCCGGGACGGACTCCCACCCCGAGCGCGGTTCCCGGCCCGTCGGCCTCCCCGGCGCCGAGTGGCGCGCCCCGGCAGGTCCGTGCCGCGCCGGCGCGCCTGATCGGAACGGTGCCGTCACCCTCGACACCGGGTCCCCGGGTGTCCGCGCAACCCGCGCCCGCGAAGACGGCGAAGCCCGTCAAGGCGAAGAAGGACAAGAAGCAGGAGCAGAGGGACTGAGCCCGCTCACTCCGCCGCGAGGGCGCACGGGCGTCCGTCCGGGGGGCACTCCCACGGCGGGTCGCCGGTCAACAGCGCGGTGGCGTCGCCCGCGTCCATCGGCCGGGCGAAGAGGTGCCCCTGCGCCGCGTGACACCCCGCGTGGCGGACCAGCTCGAGCTGGTGGGGGTCCTCGACGCCCTCGGCGGTGACGCGCATCCCGAGCGCGCGCGCCATGTCGGTGACCGCGCGGAGGAGGGGGGCGGCCGGCCCGGACGCGCCGTCCAGGCTCCGGATGAAGGCCCGGTCCAGCTTGATCGCGTCGAGCGAGAACGTCTGGAGGTGCCCGAGCGACGAGTACCCGGTGCCGAAGTCGTCCAGGCTCACCGAGACCCCGGCGGCCCGCAGGCCGCGCACGACGGCGGCCGCGCCGGGCCCCTCCATCAGCAGGTGCTCGGTGAGCTCGACGTCGAGCTGTCCCGGCCGGATCCCGGCCGCCGCGATCTGCGTGGTGATCTCGTCGACGACACCGGGCGTGAGCTGCCCGGCGGAGAGGTTCACCGCGACGGCGACCTCCGGGTGGCCCGCCGCGTTCCACTCGGCGAGCTGCCGGCACGCCTGCCCCAGCACCCAGTCGCCGATCGGCCGGATCAGCCCCGTCTCCTCGGCGACCCCGAGGAAGTCCGCGGGCGCGAGCCTCCCGTGTCCCGGCCGGTCCCACCGCAGCAGGGCCTCGAACCGGTCCAGCCGCCCCGTGGCGAGGTCGACGATCGGCTGGTACAGCAGGGACAGCTCGGCGCCGTCCTCCCCGCAGACGGCCGACCGCAGCGCCCGCTCGGTGCCCGCCCGGCCGAGCAGCCGGGTCCGCAGGGCCTCGTCGAACACCTCGTACCGGTCGCCGCCCGCCTCCTTCGCCCGGTACATCGCGAGGTCGGCGTTCCGCAGCAGCACCTCCGGCTCGGTGTCCCCGTCCCGGCTCGTCGCGACGCCGATCGAGGCACGCACGGCCAGCTCGTGACCCGCCACGACGAGCGGGGAGTGGAAGGCGACGCGGATCCGCTCGGCCAGGACGAGCGCCTCCGCCTCGGTGTCGATCTCCGGGCACACGACCACGAACTCGTCGCCGCCGAGGCGTGACACCACGTCGTCCCCCCGGACGGCCCCGCGCAGACGCGGCGCGATGGCCCGCAGCAGGGCGTCGCCCACGCCGTGGCCGAGGGTGTCGTTCACGAGCTTGAAGCGGTCCAGGTCCAGCATCAGCACGGCGAGGCGACCGGAGGTGCGGCGGGCGTGCGCGACGGCGCGTTCCAGGTGGCTCGTGCAGAGGGCACGGTTGGCGAGCCCGGTGAGCGGGTCGTGCAGGCCGCGGTGCCGTACCGCCTCCTCGGTCTCGAGGCGGTCGACGGCGCTCGCGAGGACGCTGGACGCGGCCTCGAGGAAGTCGGCGTCCGCCTCGCCGAACCGGCCCGGCCGGCGGTGCGCGGCGATCAGGGCGAAGCGGCTGCCGCTCCGCTGCCGGATCGGCACGGCCACCTCGCTGCGCGGCCGGCCGTGGGCCGCGAACCGCGTCTCCGTCGTGCGGTCCGCGACGATCACCGGGACGTCCGCGCCGATGGTGTACGCCGCGAGCGCGTCGGCGGGGCCGGCCACCCGGCAGTCGGTGACCGCGAGCGCCTCGCGGACCACCTCCTCGGCCGCCGCGAACAGCGGCTCGACCTCGGCGGTGTCCAGCGCCCGGCGCCCCAGGGCCGCGACGGCCGTCTGGATGCGGTCGGCCCGCCGCTCCGCGGTCACGTCCTGGACGTGCAGCCACAGGCACGTGTCCGCGGTGTCCGGGTCGGTCACGCGGGACAGTGCCACGAGGACGTCCACCGGGGTGCCCTCCGGGCGCACGAACCGCGTCTCGACCGCCTCCGGTGGGGCCCCGCCGGCCACCGCGGTCAGGCGTGCCGCCAGCCCGTGGCGGTCCCGGTGCCGGCTGACGTCGGACAACGGCCTGCCGGCGAGCGCATCCGGGTCGCGGCCGAGCAGCCGGCCGAGGGCCGGGTTGACCCGGACCCACCGCCCGTCGGGCGTCACGACGGCCATCCCGGTCGCGGCGTCCGCGAAGTGGGCCTGCCGCCGGAGGCTCGCGCGGAGCGGGCGGACCGCACGCTGGAACACCGCCACGCGCGCGGCGGCCAGCACGACGGCCGTGACGGCGAGCCAGTAGGCGGTGGTCGGCAGCCGCACGAACCGATCGGTCGCGAGGACACCGACCGAGACCAGGACCGCCGCGGTCGGGAGCGCCAGGATCCGCGGGTCCGCGATCGTGACGGGCTCCGGCGGGCGCGGGCGCCGCCACGCGGCGATGCCGATCAGGACGGTCGCGAGCGGGTACCCGATCCGCGCCACCACCTCCAGCGACCAGGTGCCGGCGCTGTGCCGGGACAGGAAGACGACGTCCGCGAGCAGCAGGCACCCGTACCCCGCGCAGAGCAGCCCCGCCATGCCGTTCCGGCGGAATCCCGCCAGCACGGTGGCCCACACCGCCACGACGAGCAGGACGAGGTCCGCCAGCGGGTACGCGAGCGCCGCCACGACGACGCCCTCCCGCGCGTGCGCCTGCGCGACGATGGGCGGCAGGACGAACGAGCGCGCGACGGCCGCCGCGGCCACCCCGACGACGAGCCCGTCGAGCCAGGTGCTCCAGTGGTACCGCCGCACGGCCCGCAGCAGCAGCAGGAACGTCGCCGCGTACGCGCACGGATAGAAGGCCCACCACAGCGGATCCGCGACAGACGGGGTGACGAGCAGGCCCGCCGGCCGGAGGTGGACGAGGTACACGACGTCCCCGGCCGCGTACGACGCGATGCCGAGCCCGAACAGCGCCCACGCCGGGCGGTCCGGGGGAACCCGCCGCGCGCGCCAGAGACACGACGCCGCCGCGGCGAGGTGGCAGGCCACCGCCAGCCAGCCGCGGGCCACCGTGTCGAACAGCGGGCCGCTCAGCGGGACGACCAGCGACACGGACACGAGCGCGACGAGTGTGACGAGGAGCGGGACGAGGCGTCGTGGCGGGCGGACCGCGTGATGGTCGCCGTCCGCGTCCTCCGGGGCTCCCCGCTGCCCGCTCACGGCACGTACGGTACCGCTCACGTGTCGTGCGGGGAATGCGGGAAACAGTCGAAACCGGGGCGACACCGCGTTGCTGCCCGACCCGCCACCGTCACGCCGCGTTCGATCGGGAGGACCGTCCCGTCCCACCGGCTCCGCTTCTCGGTGTGATGCCGTGCGCACGTCCCGAGGAGTCCCGTGGTGCCGGAGCCGTAGGCTCCCCCGGTGGGCGGCGACCGGATCCTCGCGGACGCGTCCACCCTCCTCCCCGTCGGTCCCCGCCTGGGGGTCGTCGTCGCGCTGCTGGCGGTGGCCGGGGCGCTGGTGGCGTACGCCGGCGGGCTCGGGCACGGCCGTGCCGTCCTCACCGCGACCGTCCGCGCGACCCTCCAGCTCGGCATCGTCTCGCTGCTCATCGCGGGGATCCTCGGCTCGCTCCCGCTCACGCTGCTGTTCCTGCTGGTGATGTTCGGCGTCGCGACGTACACGGCCGGTCGGCGCGTCACCGCCAACCGCACGGGGTGGTGGACCGCCGTCCCGATCGCCGTCGGCTGTGTGCCCGTGGTGGCGCTCCTCCTGCTTACCGGGCTGGTCCCGGCCAAGGGCCTCGTGCTGGTCCCGGTGGCGGGCATCCTCATCGGCGGCGCGATGACGTCGACCGCCCTCGCCGGTCGTCGCGCCCTGGACGAGCTGCTGACCCGCCGCGGCGAGGTCGAGGCTGCCCTCGCCCTCGGCTTCCTCGACCGGGACGCCCGGCTCCTGGTGTGCCGGCCCGGCGCGGGGCTCGCCCTGGTACCGCCGCTCGACCAGACCAGGACCGTCGGGCTCGTGACGCTGCCCGGCGCCTTCGTCGGAATGCTGCTCGGCGGGGCGTCGCCGGTACAGGCGGGCGCCGTGCAGCTGTTCGTGCTCGTGGCCCTGCTGGCCGTCGAGGCCGCCGCGGTGGTGGCCACGGTCGAGCTGGTCGCGCGCGGGAGGCTGCGCCGCACCGTGAGCTGATCGTTCTCGGGTCGCTGCCGGAGGGGCGGGCCGACAGACTGACCGCCGTGACGGTGCGGAGCGTGGGTGTCGAGGAAGAGTTCCTGCTGTGCGACCCCGAGCGGTCCCGGATCCTGTCGCTCGCGCCGCGGGTGGTGCACGGGCAGGACGACCTGGAGAAGGAGCTCACCCGCCAGCAGGTCGAGACCGGCACCGACCCCGTGCGGTCGCTCGGCGACCTCCGCGCCGAGCTGGTCCGGATGCGCCGCACGGCCGCCGACGCGGCCGCCGCCGAGGGCGCGACCGTGGTGGCGCTCGGTACCAGCCCCGTGCCGGTCACGCCGGCGACCACGCCGAACCTGCGGTACGAGCGGATGATCGCCGAGTTCGGGCGTACCGGCCGCCAGCAGCTCACCTGCGGCTGCCACGTCCACGTCGGGGTCTCGTCGCGGGACGAGGCGGTCGGGGCGATGAACCGGATCCAGCCCTGGTTGCCCGGGCTGCTCGCGGTCGCCGCCAACTCGCCGTTCTGGAACGGCGAGGACAGCGGGTACGCGAGCTACCGCACCCAGGTGTGGGACCGCTGGCCCTCGGCGGGGCCGATCGCGCCGGTCGCGTCCGCGGCCGAGTACGAGGAGCTGGTGGAGTCCCTGATCCGGGCCGGCGTGATGCTGGACCGCGGGATGGTCTACTTCGACGCCCGGCCGTCGGACAAGTACTCGACGCTCGAGCTCCGTGTGGCGGACGTGTGCCTCGCGGTCGACGACGCGGTGCTCGTGGCGGCGCTGGCCCGGGCGCTCGTCTCGACCGGCGCGGGGGAGTGGGAACGCGACGAGCCCGTCCCCACCGTGCGGCCGGAGCTGGTGCGCGCGGCGCGGTGGCAGGCGTCGCGGGCGGGGCTGGGCGGGAAGCTGGTCGACCCCTCGACGAGCCGGCCGGTCCCGGCGCGGGACGTGCTCGACGCGCTGGTGGTCCACATACGACCGGCGCTCGAGGACACCGGTGACCTCGAGGTGGTCGCCGAGGGCCTGGACCGGGTGTTCGCGCGCGGGACGGGAGCGCAGCGGCAGCTCGCGGCGTGCGAGCGGCTGGGTCCGGACGGGCTGCTGGCGTACGCGGCGGAGGAGACGCTCGCCGGCTGCAGCTGACCCGCGCGGCCGCCGCCCGACCGGCCGGACAGCGGCGCCGGGGCCGGAGCGCGAGCGCCCCCGCCGCCGGCGACACGGCCGGTGATGGCCCTCACACCGGCCGCAAATAACTTGTGTCGCCCAACCACGCTGCCGATGCTTGTACCAAGCAATCAACGGCGCGTGCGAGATCAGGGGGATGGGTGTGATCGACGGCAACTCGGCCCCCGGCGACCACATCGAGGTCATCGCCCGCGAGCTCGTCGCGCTGGTCCGATCCGCCAAGGAGCTCCACGCGGTCGCCGCGCCCGGCGACGGTCCGGTGCTCGAGCGGCCGGCGTTCGTGCTGCTGGTCCGCATCGCGGAGCACGGACCGCTCCGGCCCTCCGTGGCGGCCGACGTGCTCTGCGTCGACCTCTCGACGGTGAGCCGGCAGCTCGCTGCGCTCGAGACGGCCGGCTGGATCAGCCGCGAACGGGACCCCGAGGACCGCCGCGCCCACCTCGTCCGCGTGACGGAGGCGGGCCGGCACGTGCTCGACCAGAACTTCCGACTCCGGCGGGAGGCCCTCGCGGGCCTGCTCGCCGGGTGGCCGGACGAGGAGCGCGCCGGGTTCGGCACGCACCTCACACGTTTCAACGAGGCAGTACGCAACCGCCGGCAGGCCGCCGGCACCCGAGGAGAGAACTGATGAGCCAGGCCACCGCGCCGCCCACCGACGCCCCCAGCGGGGGGCTCACCCACCGGCAGATCCTCGTGGTGCTGTCCGGGCTGCTGCTCGGCATGTTCCTCGCCGCGCTGGACCAGACGATCGTCGCCACCGCGATGAAGACGATCGCCGACAAGCTGGACGGCCAGACCGCGCAGGCCTGGTGCACCACGGCGTACCTGATCACCTCGACGGTCAGCACGCCGCTCTACGGCAAGTTGTCCGACATGTACGGCCGCAAGGGGTTCTACCTCTTCGCGATCGGCATCTTCGTCGTCGGCTCCATCCTCTGTGGAACCGCGAGCGACATCTACCAGCTCGCCGCGTACCGCGCGGTCCAGGGCGTCGGCGCGGGTGGCCTGATGGCGCTGGCCTTCGCGATCGTCGGTGACATGGTGCCGCCACGAGACCGGGCGAAGTACCAGGCGTACTTCATGGCCGTGTTCGGCTCGTCCAGCGTGCTGGGCCCGGTGCTGGGCGGCTTCCTCGCCGGCCAGGGCACGCTCCTCGGGTTCGACGGCTGGCGCTGGATCTTCTACATCAACGTCCCGGTCGGCATCCTCGCCCTGGTCGTGGTCGCGAAGAACCTCAACCTGCACCACGTCCGCTCGGACCACCGGATCGACTTCGTCGGTGCCGCGCTGCTGACCATCGGGATCGTCCCGCTGCTCGTCGTCGCCGAGAAGGGCAACGCGTGGGGCTGGAGCTCGACCGGTTCGCTGACCTCGATCATCGGCGGCCTCGTCGCGCTCGTGCTGTTCGTGGCGTGGGAGTCCCGGATGGGCGACGAGGCGATCCTGCCGCTGCGGCTGTTCAAGAACAGCGTCTTCAACGTGACCGGCGTGATGGGCTTCATCATCGGCATGGGCATGTTCGGTGGCATCGCGGCGCTGCCGCTGTACCTCCAGATCGTCCGCGGCGAGTCGCCGACCCACTCCGGCCTGCTGCTGCTGCCGCTGACCATCGGCATCATGCTGGCGTCGGGGGTGTCCGGCGGGATGATGTCGAAGACGGGCAAGTACAAGGTCTTCCCGATCCTCGGCTCCGCCCTGATGGTCGTCGCGCTGCTGCTGTTCGCGACGCTCAAGGTCGACACCGCGATGTGGCTTGCCATGGCCTTCATGTTCATCATGGGCGCGGGTCTCGGCCTGTGCATGCAGACGCTGGTCGTCGCGGTGCAGAACGCCCTGCCCGCCAAGGACATGGGCGTCGTCACGAGCTCGGCGACGTTCTTCCGCTCGATGGGCGGGACGTTCGGTACGGCCGTGTTCCTGTCGATCCTGTTCAACTCGGTCGGCGACAACATCAAGAGCCGGTTCGCGGACGTCACGAAGTCCGACCCGGCCGGGCTCGCGGCGGCGTCGAAGCAGCTGAACCCGGTCCAGGCCCAGGCGCTGCACACCACCGGCGGCTCCGGCAACAGCCAGGCCCTGAACAACACGGACTTCATCACCGCCCTGCCGCGGCTGATCAAGAACGTGTTCCTCACCGGGTTCGCGGACTCGATGCACACGGTGTTCCTGGTGGCGGCGCTGCTGATGATCCCGGCGTTCGTGCTGGCCTTCTTCGTCAAGGAACTGCCGCTGCGGTCCACCGCGGGGGCCGAGGCCCGTGCCGAGGACGCGGCCGAGGCGGAGGGCAACCGCGCGAAGGCCGAGACGGCCGTCCTCTAGGGACGACCACACCGGACAGACGCAGACGGCCCCGCAGGCAAGTGCCTGCGGGGCCGTCGGTGTCCTACCGGAACGGTCAGTCGTTCGCGTGCGACCCGTGCGAGCCCTGGGTGCCGGCCTCGCTGCGGCCCGCCTGCGCGGACTCCCTCAGCCGCTGGAAGGAGGCGTTGATCTCGGCCTCCGCGTCCGCCCGGCCGACCCACTCGGCGCCCTCGACGGACTTCCCGGGCTCGAGGTCCTTGTAGACCTCGAAGAAGTGCTGGATCTCCAGGCGGTCGAACTCGGGGACGTGGTGGATGTCGCGGAGGTGCTCCTGCCGCGGGTCGTTGGCGGGGACGCAGAGGACCTTGTCGTCCGGGCCCTTCTCGTCGGTCATGCGGAACATGCCGATCGCGCGGGCGCGGATCAGGCAGCCGGGGAAGGTCGGCTCGGTCAGCAGCACGAGCGCGTCCAGCGGGTCGCCGTCCTGCCCGAGGGTGTCCTCGATGAACCCGTAGTCGGCCGGGTACTGCGTCGAGGTGAACAGGGTGCGGTCGAGACGGATCCGGCCGGTGTGGTGGTCGACCTCGTACTTGTTCCGCTGCCCCTTGGGGATCTCGATGGTGACGTCGAACTCCACGCCGGGCTCCTAGGGTCGTCGGGGACAGCGTCTATCGTCGCGCACTGTCACGTGACCAGGATCTTCCCAGGAGGCATGCCGTGAATCGCACGCGGGCCGGTGTGCTGTGGGTCACGGTCACGGTGGTGCTCGTGTGCGTCCTCGCGGGGGCGGGCCTCACCGCGTACCGGGCCGGGCTGTTCGGGTCCGCCACCCGCCCCGTGGCGTTCCCGGTGGCTGCGCTGCGCTCCACGCCCCCGGCCGTCCTGGCCCCCGACGACCCGACCGCCCCGGCCCCGACCGCCGCGGCGCTCGCCCGGACGCTCGCCCCGCTGCTGGCCGACCGCCGGCTGGGCGGCTCGGTCTCCGCGTCCGTGGTGGACGCGGAGACCGGCGAGGTGCTGTACGCCCACCGCGCGACCGTCCCGGTGGCCCCCGCGTCCACGAACAAGATCGCCACCGCCGCGGCGGTCCTCGCCACCGCGGGACCGGACCACCGCCTCGTCACGAGGGTGGTCGCGGGTCCGCGGCCGGGCGACGTCGTACTGGTCGGCGGCGGAGACCCGACGCTGGCCGCGGGGCCGCGGGGCACGTACCCGGGTGCCGCGCGGCTCGACCTCCTCGCGAAGCAGGTGCGCGCGGCCGGGCCGGTGCGCCGCGTGCTGGTCGACGGGTCCCTGTTCAGCGGTCCGACCGTCGGACCGGGCTGGGACTCCGACATCGTGCGGTACGGGTTCGGCGCCCCGATCACCGCGCTCACCGTCGACGGCGGCCGCACGGACCCGGGCTCGGACGCCCGCGCCGCCGATCCGGACCTCGTCGCCGGGCGCGCGTTCGCGAGGGCCGTCGGCGCGACGGCCGTCGCGCGCGGGATCGCTCCGGCCGGCGCGGCCCTGCTGGGCTCCGTCCAGTCACCGCCGATGCTGGTGATGATCGAGCGGATGCTCACGACCAGCGACAACGTGCTCGCCGAGACGCTGGTCCGCCAGGTGGCGCTGGCGGGCGGGGAACCGGCGTCCTTCGCGGGGGCGGCCGACGCCGTGCGCGGGGCGCTGGCCCGGCTCGGGCTGGACGCCGGGGCGTACCGCCCGGTCGACGCGAGCGGGCTCTCCCGGCGCGACCGCCTGACCACCGGGCTGCTCACCGCGGTGCTCGCGCTCGCCGCCGGTGACGCCCACCCGGAGCTGCGCGGGCTGCTCACCGGCCTGCCCGTCGCCGCGTACAGCGGCACCCTCGCCCGCCGGTTCGGCGTCCCGGCGGCGAGCGCCGCGGCGGGACGGGTCCGTGCCAAGACCGGCACGCTGTCCGGGGTCAGTGCGCTGTCGGGTGTCGTACTGGACACCGGCGGGCGCCAGCTCGCGTTCGCGGTCGTCGCCGACGGTGTCCCGCCCGGCGGTACCGGCGCCGCCGAGATCGCCCTCGACGGGATCGGCGCCGCGCTGGCCGCCTGCGGCTGCCGCTGAGCCCGCGGCTGTCGCCGATCGTCCAGCGGAGGTGCCCGGCGTGGGTGGGTCCGGCGACGTACCGTGGGCTCCATGACGCAGATCGTCGACTGGGACCTCGCCGTGAGCACCGCGGGTGCGCTCGGCCGCAGCGGCCCCTCGGTCACCTACGCCGAGGCTGCCGAGGTCGTCACGGAGCTCCGGCGGCTCACCGACATCGCCGAGGAGCACGTGACGGCGTACACCGGGCTCACGCCCCGCCTCACCCACCCGCCGACCCGGGTGGTGGACCGCAGGGACTGGGCGGCCGTCAACGTCGAGGGCCTCCGTCTGGTGATCACCCCCGTCGCGGAGAAGCTGGGCGCCGAGCGCTCGGGCCCCCTGCTCCGCACGGTCGGGGCCAAGGCGACCGGCGTGCAGGCCGGCACCGTGCTCGCGTACCTCTCCGGGAAGGTCCTCGGCCAGTACGAGGTCTTCTCCGGCGAGCCGGGCCAGCTGCTGCTGGTGGCGCCGAACATCGTCGACGCGGAGCGGAAGCTCGGCGTGGACCCGACCGACTTCCGGCTCTGGGTGGCGCTGCACGAGGTCACCCACCGGACGCAGTTCACCGCGGTGCCGTGGCTGCGGGAGCACTTCCTGTCCGAGGTGGCGGCCTTCGTCGCCGCGGCCGACCTGGACCCGGAGGCGTTCGCGGACCGGCTCCGCCGGGCGGTGTCCTCGCTCGCCGAGGTCGCCCGCGACCCGCGCTCCCGCGCGTCGGTGATCGACCTCGTGCAGACCCCGGCGCAGCGGACGGTCCTCGACCGGCTCACCGCGCTGATGACGCTGGTCGAGGGCCACGCCGAGTACGTCATGGACGGCGTCGGCCCCGACGTCGTGCCGTCCGTCGCGACGATCCGGCAGCGCTTCGAGTCCCGCCGCGTCTCGGCGAACCCCCTCGAGAAGGTGCTGCGGCGCCTGCTCGGCATCGACGTCAAGATGCGGCAGTACGCCGAGGGCAACCGCTTCGTGGCCCGGGTCGTCGAGCGGGTGGGCATGGACGCGTTCAACCGGATCTGGTCGGCGCCGGACTCGCTGCCGCTGCTCGGCGAGCTCGCCGACCCGGACGCCTGGATCGAGCGGGTGCATGGGCGGACCGCCGCCGCCGGTCGCTGACGTCCGCGTCGCGGTCCGCCGGGCGCTGGCGGACCTCGACGGGCTCGTCCTGGTGGCCTGCTCGGGCGGCCCGGACTCGCTCGCGCTCGCCGCGGCGACCGCATTCGAGGCCCCGCGCCTCGGCCTGCGTGCCGGCCTGCTCACGGTCGACCACGGGCTCCAGCCGGGGTCCGCCGCGCAGGCCGCGCGGGTCCGGGACTGGGCGAAGGCCGCGGGTCTCGACCCCGCCGAGGTGCTCACCGTGACGGTCGGCGGTTCCGGCGGGCCCGAGGCCGCGGCCCGCGACGCCCGGTACGCGGCGCTCGACATCGCCGCCGGCCGACTGGGCGCCGCCGCGGTGCTGCTCGGTCACACCCGCGACGACCAGGCCGAGACCGTGTTGCTCGCGATGGCCCGGGGGGCCGGGGCACGGGCGCTCGCCGGGATGCCGCCGCGGCGGGGCCGGTACCGGCGCCCGCTGCTGGGCGTCTCCCGGGCGGTCACCGCGGCGGCGTGTGCCGCCGACGCGCTGCCGGTGTGGTCCGACCCGCACAACGCGGACCCGGCGTACGCCCGTGTCCGGGTCCGCGCGCTGCTGCCCGCACTCGAGGAGGCGGCGGGGCCCGGTGCCGTCGCCGGGCTCGCCCGGACCGCGGCGCGTGTCCGTGCCGACGCCGAGCTGCTGGACTCCCTGGCGACGGCGGTCGCCGCGCGGGTGGTCTCGGCGGGTGAGGTGGACGCCGTCGCGCTCGGCGCGGAGCCCGCGCCGCTGCGGACCCGCGTTCTCCACGCGTGGGTCCTTTCCGCCGGGACGCCCGCGGGTGCGCTCTCGGCCGTGCACGTCGACGCGCTCGACGCGCTGGTCTCCGCGTGGGCCGGCCAGGGGCCCGTCCACCTGCCCGGCGGCATCCTGGTGACGCGCCGGGAGGGGCGGCTCGCGGTCCTGTCCGGCGGGCGTGCGACCCTGTGATCGTGACGTCACACGAGGACGGGGTGTACGGCGGCGACATCGAGCGCGTCGTGGTCACCGAGGACGAGATCAAGGCCAAGATCGCCGAGCTCGCGAAGCGTGTCTCCGAGGACTACGCGGAGACCGAGCCGCTGCTCGTCGGCGTGCTCAAGGGTGCGGTCATGTTCATGGCCGACTTCGCGCGCGAGCTGACCCGGCCGGTCACGATGGAGTTCATGGCGGTCTCGTCGTACGGCGCCTCCACGTCCTCCTCGGGCGTCGTCCGGATCCTCAAGGACCTCGACAAGGACATCACCGGGCGGCACGTCCTGGTGGTCGAGGACATCATCGACTCGGGCCTGACGCTCAGCTGGCTGCTCAAGAACCTCGCGAGCCGCAACCCGGCCTCGGTCGACGTCGTGGCGCTGTTCCGCAAGCCCGACGCGGTGAAGGTGCCCGTCGACGTCCGGTACGTCGGATTCGACATCGCCAATGAGTTCGTCGTCGGGTACGGCCTCGACTACGCCGAGCGGTACCGGGACATGCCGTACGTCGGGGTGCTGAAGCGGAGCGTGTACGCCCCGGAGGGCTGAGCGACAGCGTTCCTACCCCCCGCGAGGTACCCTCGTCGGAAACCGGGTACCCCCGGACCCGCGCCCGGCTCCGGGCGTCATCACCTCGGATCAGGGAGGGGTCGGGGACCTCGTAAGAGGTCTCCGAACAGCATGGATCGCACTCGTTTCCTCCGTCGGCCCTTCGTGTGGATCGCCCTCGTCGTGGTGGGTGTCCTGATCCTGGGCTCCTTCTTCCCCGGGGGCGGGGACTACAAGAAGGTCGACACCTCCGTCGCGCTCGCCCAGCTCGCCGGCGACAACGTCACCAGCGCCGTGATCCAGGACAAGGAACAGGTCGTCCGGCTCCAGCTGAAGAAGCCGGTCGAGGGCTCGCAGAAGATCCAGGCCTCGTACCCGTACGAGGCCCTCCCGACCGTGTTCACCGCCGTGCGCGGCGCGAAGAGCGCGAAGTCGTTCGACACCCAGGTGTCCCAGGACAGCATCTGGACCACGCTGCTGGTCAGCCTGCTGCCGATCGCCATCGTCGTGCTGCTGCTGTTCCTGTTCATGAGCCAGATGCAGGGCGGCGGCAACCGGGTCATGAACTTCGGCAAGTCCAAGGCCAAGCTGGTCAGCAAGGACACCCCGAAGACGACGTTCGCCGACGTCGCGGGGGTGGACGAGGCCATCGAGGAGCTCTACGAGATCAAGGAGTTCCTGCAGACGCCGGGCAAGTTCCAGGCGATCGGCGCGAAGATCCCGAAGGGCGTGCTGCTGTTCGGCCCGCCCGGCACCGGCAAGACCCTGCTCGCCCGTGCCGTGGCCGGTGAGGCCGGGGTGCCGTTCTACTCGATCTCCGGCTCGGACTTCGTCGAGATGTTCGTCGGCGTGGGCGCGAGCCGCGTCCGCGACCTGTTCGAGCAGGCCAAGGCGAACGCGCCCGCGATCATCTTCGTCGACGAGATCGACGCCGTCGGCCGTCACCGCGGCGCCGGCATGGGCGGCGGCCACGACGAGCGCGAGCAGACGCTCAACCAGATGCTCGTCGAGATGGACGGTTTCGACGTGAAGGGCGGCGTCATCATGATCGCCGCCACGAACCGCCCGGACATCCTCGACCCCGCGCTGCTGCGCCCGGGCCGGTTCGACCGGCAGATCGCCGTCGACCGCCCCGACCTCGAGGGCCGCAAGGCGATCCTCCGCGTGCACGCGAAGGGCAAGCCGTTCGCGCCGGACGTCGACCTCGACACCTTCGCCCGCCGTACGCCCGGCTTCACCGGGGCGGACCTCGCGAACGTCATCAACGAGGCCGCCCTGCTGACCGCGCGCGCGGACCGCAAGGCCATCAACGACGCCGCGCTCGAGGAGGCGATCGACCGCGTCATCGCCGGACCGGAGCGCAAGACGCGGGCGATGAGCGACAAGGAGAAGAAGGTCACCGCCTACCACGAGGGCGGCCACGCCCTGGTCGCGTGGGCGATGCCGCACTCGGCGCCGGTCCACAAGGTGACGATCCTGCCCCGCGGCCGCTCGCTCGGGCACACGCTCGTGCTGCCGACCGAGGACAAGTACACGCAGACGCGCGGCGAGATGATCGACAGCCTCGCGTACATGCTCGGCGGCCGCGCAGCGGAGGAGCTCGTCTTCCACGAGCCGACGACCGGTGCCGGCAACGACATCGAGAAGGCCACCAGCCTCGCCCGCGCGATGGTCACCGAGTACGGCATGTCGGCCAAGCTCGGTGCGGTGAAGTACGGGCAGACGGGCGGCGAGCCGTTCCTGGGCCGCACGATGGGCCACGAGGCGAACTACTCCGACTCCATCGCCGCGGCGATCGACGAGGAGGTCCGCGGGCTCATCGAGATGGCGCACGACGAGGCGTGGGAGATCCTGGTCGAGTACCGGGACGTGCTGGACAACATCGTCCTCGAGCTCATGGAGAAGGAGACCCTGAGCAAGGACGACATGGCCCGCATCTGCGTCCGCGTCGAGAAGCGGACGCCGCTGTCGCCGTACAACGGCTTCGGCAAGCGCGCGCCCAGCGACAAGCCGCCGATCATGACCCCGGCCGAGCTCGAGACCCTGCGCAGGCAGGCGGCCGTCGAGGGCGCGTCCACGAACGGCAACGGCAACGGCGTGGTCGTCGGACCGGACACCCCCACGCAGCCGCTTCCGGTGGTCCCCGGGCCGAACGACCCGCTGAACGACCCGCTGCCGCCGCCGTCGGACACGCTCCCGCCGTCGGGCCCGCCCGGGGCCGTCTCCCGCGACCCGGGAGTCTGAGCTGACCAGCCTCGAGACCGCACGCACCGCGGTCGACCTGCCGCGCATCGAGGCCGCCGTCCGGGAGATCCTCGCCGCGATCGGCGAGGACCCCGACCGCGACGGACTGCGGGACACGCCGTCCCGGGTCGCCCGGTCGTACGGAGAGATGTTCGCCGGGCTGCACGCGGACCCGGCCACGTTTCTGTCCACGACCTTCGAGGCAGGGCACCAGGAGTTCATCCTGGTGAAGGACATCGAGCTGTACTCGACGTGCGAGCACCACCTCGTGCCGTTCCACGGCGCCGCGCACGTCGGGTACATCCCGGGCCCCGACGGGCGCATCACCGGGCTCTCCAAGCTCGCGCGCCTGGTCGACGGGTTCGCGCGCCGGCCCCAGGTCCAGGAGCGGCTCACGGGTCAGATCGCGGACACGATGATGGAGGTGCTCGAGCCCCGGGGCGTCATCGTCGTCCTCGAGTGCGAGCATCTGTGCATGTCCATGCGCGGCATCCGCAAGCCCGGCGCGCGGACCGTGACGTCCGCGGTGCGGGGCATCTTCGAGAACTCCCCGACCACGCGCGCCGAGGCGATGAGCCTCATCATCGGCGGATGACCGGCGCCGTGCTCCCGGCACCCGTCGTGATGGGCGTCCTCAACGTGACGCCGGACTCCTTCTCCGACGGTGGGCGGTACTCGTCGCTCGACGCCGCCGTCGAACACGGGCACGAGATGGCCGCCGACGGAGCTCACCTGGTCGACGTCGGCGGGGAGTCCACCCGGCCCGGCGCCGGCCGCATCGACGCGGACACCGAGACGGCCCGCATCCTGCCGGTCGTCCGGGCGCTCGTGGACGCCGGTGTCGCGATCAGCCTCGACACCACGCGGGCCTCGGTGGCCGCCGCCGGGCTCGCGGCGGGGGCCACGCTGGTGAACGACGTGTCCGGCGGTCTCGCCGACCCCGACATGGCGCGGGTGGTGGCGGACGCGGGGTGCCCGTTCGTCCTCATGCACTGGCGGGCGCACAGCCGCGAGATGCAGGCGCTCGCCACGTACGACGACGTGGTGAAGGACGTGTGCGACGAGCTGTCCGCCCGGGTGGACGCCGCGGTCGCGGCGGGTGTCGCCCCGGAGCAGATCGTGCTCGACCCGGGTCTCGGCTTCGCGAAGAACGCCGAGCACAACTGGCAGCTCCTGGCGCATCTCGACGTGCTGCTGGGGATGGGCTTCCCCGTCCTGGTCGGGGCGAGCCGGAAGTCGTTCCTCGGCCGGCTGCTGGCCGGTCCGGACGGTGCGCCCCGGTCCGTCGGCGGCCGCGAGGCGGCGACGCTCGCGACCAGCGTGCTGGCGGTACAGGCCGGGGCGTGGGGCGTCCGGGTCCACGACGTACGGTCCACCGTGGACGGTCTCGCGGTACTGGCCGCGGTCCGGGAGCACCGGGCGTGACCGCCGTGCCGTCCGGGGCCGCCGCATGACCTCCGTCCTCGCCGCCGAGGCGGAGGAGGCGAACGCCGCCCTCTACGCCGCGATCGAGACCGGTGACCTCGACGCCCTCGAGGCGCTCTGGGACTCGTCCGACGACCTCGTCTGCGTGCACCCCGGCTCCGCGGCGCTCTCCGGCCGAGGCCGCGTGCTGCGGTCCTGGGCGGCGATCCTCGCCAACGTGGACTACATCCAGTTCGTCCTCTCGGACGTCGTCGTGCGGGTGTCCGGCGACACCGCGGTCGTCACGTGCGTCGAGAACGTCCTCACCGGCGACGGCACCGCCCTGCACGGCGGCAGCGGGGTGGCCACCAACGTCTTCCGCCGCCGTGACGACCGCTGGCGGCTCTGGGTGCACCACACGTCGCCGTCGCCGTCGCCGGGGGCTCCCGGTGAGGTCTGACCGCATCGCTCTCACGGGCCTGCGGGTACGCGGGTTCCACGGGGTGTTCGACCACGAGCGCGCGGACGGCCAGGACTTCGTCGTCGACGTCGCACTGGAGGTGGACACCCGGCCCGCCGCCGCGAGCGACGACCTCGCGGACACCGTGGACTACGGAAAGCTCGCCGCCGCGCTGGCCGACGTGGTCTCCGGTGCCCCGGTGGACCTGCTCGAGACGCTGGCCTCCCGGCTCGCCGGCGTCTGCCTCGCCGACCCTCGGGTCTCGGCCGCCGAGGTCACCGTCCACAAGCCACAGGCGCCGATCCCGCTGACGTTCGGCGACGTGGCCGTCTCGATCCGGCGGGAGCGCTCGTGAGCACGGCGGTGCTGTCGATCGGCTCGAACCTGGGGGACCGGCTGGGGTACCTGCAGTCCGCGGTGGACGCGCTCGGTCCCGTCCTCGTGTCGGTGTCCGGCGTGTACGAGACCGCGCCCTGGGGCCCCGTCGAGCAGGACGACTACCTCAACGCCGTCCTGGTCGTCTCCGACGACACCCGCGCCGCCGTGGACTGGTGGACGGCCGCGCAGGAGCTCGAGCAGGCCGCCGGGCGCGAACGCGATGTGCGGTGGGGCCCGCGCACGCTCGACGTCGACATCGTGCAGGTGCTCGGGCCGGGCGGCGACGCGGTCGTGTCCGAGACGCCCGAGCTGGTGCTGCCGCATCCGCGGGCAGCGGAGCGCGCCTTCGTCCTCGTACCGTGGGCCGACGCCGAGCCCGACGCGGTCCTGGCCGGGCACGGGCGGGTCGTGGACCTCCTGGCCGCGCTCCCGGCGGACGAGCGGGCCGGCGTGCGGCGCCGGGAGGACATCGCACTCACGGTGGCGCGCCCGTGAGGCCCGTGACCCCGCCCCCGACGCCGACGATGACGCCGACGCGGCCGTCGACGCTGCTGGCGGCGTTCGCCGTGGCGGCGGCTCTGGCGTGGGTCCTGATCGGCCGGTACTACGGCCGGATCCCGCAGCTGCCCTGGCTGCCGCTCGTGACGTTCGTGCTGCTCGCCGTGGCCGAGGCCATGACGGCCCGGGCGACCCGGATCCGCATCGAGCGGCGCCCCGGCACGACGCCGGTGGAGCCGCTCGCGGTGGCGCGGCTCGCCGCGCTGGCCAAGGCGTCGTCGCTGGGGGCGGCGCTGTTCGCCGGGCTGTACGCGGGTGTGTTCGTGTTCCTGCTCGACCAGCGGGACCGGCTGGCCGCGGCGGCGCACGACCTGCCGGTGGCCGGTGGGGGAGTGCTGACGTGCGCCGCGCTCCTGGCCGCGGCGCTGTGGCTCGAGCGCGCGTGCCGGATCCCGCGGCATCCGGACGATCCGCCGGACGCGAGCGTCTGAGCGGTCGCGTCTGAGCGGTCGCGTCCGAGCGGTCGGGTCCGAGCGGTCGGGTCCGAGCGGTCGGGTCTGAGCGGTCGGGTCTGAGCCGTCGCGTCTTGGGGGGCTGCGGCTGCGGCTGTTCGGTCGGGGCGCTGCCGCCCGTTCGGGGCCAGACGGGTGCAGGATCGGCGGGGCGGCGCGAGGCTGCCGGGCCGCGCTAGCCTCGCGCCCCGCCGCTCAGACGATCAAGGGGGATCCCATGCCCGGTCCGGTCCCGCCTGACTCACCGCGACCGCCGGATCTGGCCGTTCCTCGGGCCGAGAGTGAGACGCCGGAGGCCCCCGCCGTGGATCTCCGCGCACCGCAGCCGGCCGCCGAGTCAGCCGAGCCCGGGGCCACCGAGCCCGCCGAGCCCGGGGCCACCGAGTCCGCCGAGCCCGGGGCCATCGAGTCCGTGGCGGCCGAGGCCGGGGCTACCGAGCCCGAGCCGGAGCCCGCCGAGGCCGGGCCCGCCGAGGCCGGGCCCGCCGGGGCCGCCGAGTCCGTGGCCACCGAGGCCCGGCCTCCCGAGCCCACCGAGCCCGGGGCCACCGAGTCCGTGGCCACCGAGCCCGAGCCAGAGCCCGCCGAGGCCGAACCCGACCCCGCCGAGACCGCCGAGACCGCCGAGCCCGCCGAAACCGAGCCCGCCGAAACCGAGCCCGAGACCGGCGAAACCGGGCCCGAGACCGCCGAAACCGAGCCCGAGCCCACCAGCGCACTCGCGGCGCCGGACCCTCGCGACCCCGTCCTCGTCCACCTCGTGTGGGAAGCTGCGCTCGCCGGTGTGCTCGCCGCGCTCATGGTCGCCGCCCTCGTCCTTCTCCCGGCCGTGCGGTCGACCTCCTTCTTCGCCCACGTCCTCGGCGCCGCCGCGCCGGTCGGCGTGCTGGCGATGGCGTTCTCGCTCTCGCTCCGCGGCGCGGTGCCGAACCTCGCCGTCGTCCCGCTCGGCGCGCTGGCCGGAGCCATGTACGCCGCGACGCTCGGCGATGTCGGCACCACCGGCGCCGGCCTCCGCGCCCTGGCCGTGGCCGCGGTGCTCGGCCTGCTGATCGGCGTGCTCGCCGTCGGCCTCCGGCTCCCGTCCTGGGCCGCGAGCGTCGCGGTGGGGCTGCTCGCGACGGGGCTCGCCGTCTCCGTGGCGCCGGAGGAGGGCCTCGTCTCGGCGGTGCCGCCGTTCGCGACGGGGCGTGTCCGGGAGTTCGCCGTGTTCGCCGTCGTGTCGATCGGCGCGGGCCTCCTCTGCCTCGTCCCGCGGGTACGCCGGACGCTCGGCGCGTACCGCGACGACCCCGGTGTGCGCGCCGGCGTGGTCGCCGTGCTCGTCCTCGTCGCGAGCTCGGTGGTGGCGGGCGTGGGCGGGCTGTTGCTGGTGTTCGGTTCCGGGTCCTCGTCCCCGGGCATCGCCCTCGAACTGTGGCTACCGCTCGCCGCGGTCGTCCTCGGCGGGGCGAGCCTGTACGGCCGCCGCGTCGGCGTCACCGGCACCGTTCTCGGCGTCCTGCTGCTGATCGCCGTGCGCGAGGTGTGGCTGGCCTCCGACGCGGAGCCCGCCGTGACGGGCGCGGGCGTCGTGCTCGCGCTGGCCGGGATCGGCGGCATCGTGGGGTTGCTCGCGACACCGCTCGTGGAGTGGTCCGGACGTCGCGCCGGGGCCCGTCGCAGCCCCTAGGCTGGCGGCATGCCCGACCCGCGCTTCGACGCACTCGACCGGCTGCCGACCGACGATCTGCGTGCGCGCGCCTTCGCGCTGGCCCGCGGGCGGGGCGACGTGCGGTTCTTCTGGAACCTGTTCCGCCACCTGCCCCACGCCGACGACGCCGAGGGCCTGGACAACTCCACCGGCGCGATCGGCGCGACCGTGGACGACGCCGTCGCGCTGTGGCGCGAGTGGACGGGGCACACGTACGGCGAGCAGGAGCCGCTGATCCGCGCCGCGCTGATCGACTACGTGCTCGAGCACGAGACCGTGGGTTAGAGCCCGAGCAGGCGCGCCGGGTTCACCACACCGATCGTGTCGTCCACCGCGGGCGGCTGCGCGTACGGCAAGTCGGAACCGCGCACGACGATGTCCGGCCCGAGCGCGCGGACGGTGGCGTCCACCGCGAACGGCCCGTACGACGACGTCTCCAGGAACGCGCCGGTGTCGACCGGGCCGACGGGCTCGGCCCGGGCGGAGAAGCGTTCCCCGTGCAGGGGCGCCAGGCCGGCCAGCATCGCGAAGCACACCCGCAGCCGGGGATGTGCGGGCCGCCCGGCGACCCGGAAGCCGTACCAGGCCCGGTGCAGCTGCCCCACGTAGTCGGTGACCGCAGGCCACCACGCCGGCGCACCAGGTGTGGCGACCGCGGGCCCGGGGTGGACGAACAGCGGAGCACCGGCGCGTTCGAGCACCTCGAGCAGCGGCGCGGCACGTTCCCAGCCGCGGGGATCCACGAGCGCCGTGGCCGGGAGCTGCAGGCCCACGAACCCGTCGCCGAGCAGTCGCGCCACCGCCTCCGGGTCGGGGGAGTGGACCGAGGCGGCCGCCCACCCGCGGAACGGCGCCGGCAGCCCCCTCGTCCCCGCGTGGTACGCGTCCAGCAGCGGCGCCGACTCCTCCGGTACGAGGTGCTCGATGCCGAGGGGGCTGGACAGCGAGACGAGGGCGAGGTCGGTGCCCTGCCGGGCGGCGAGGGCGGCGCGCGCGGCGACGTCGTGATCGCCCGGCCCTACCGGGTACGGGGGCTCCCCACCGAGGTACAGCGTCCAGCCGTCCAACCGCGGCGGCGCGGTGCGCCGGCGGAGGGCCTCCACGAGCTCCTCCGGCCAGAGGTGCTGGTGCACGTCGACCGTCATGGCTTCCCTCCCGTCGTCGCCCGGGGGCATCATCCCCCGACCCCCGTATGCCGCCCGGGATACGGTGACGGGATGCCGAACCGACGGGAGCACGCCGGATGATCACGTTCGAGCACGTGACCAAGCGCTATCCGGACGGGACCGTGGCCGTCGAGGATCTCGACCTCGTCTGCCCGACCGGGCAGATCACCGTGTTCGTCGGACCGTCCGGGTGCGGCAAGACGACGTCCCTCCGCATGATCAACCGTCTGCTCGAGCCGACGTCCGGCCGCGTGCTCGTGGACGGCGAGGACATCCGGCAACGGAACGCCGCCGAGCTGCGCCGCGGCATGGGGTACGTCATCCAGCAGGCCGGTCTGTTCCCGCACCGGACCGTCCTCGACAACGTCGCCACCGTGCCGCTGCTGCTCGGTACCCCGAAGCGGGAGGCCCGCCGGCGGGCCGCCGAGCAGCTCGAGCGCGTGGGCCTCCCGGCCGCGCTGGAGAAGCGGTACCCGTACCAGCTGTCCGGTGGCCAGCAGCAGCGCGTCGGTGTCGCGCGGGCACTCGCGGCGGACCCGCCGATCATGCTGATGGACGAGCCGTTCAGCGCGGTCGACCCGGTGGTGCGCGGCGAGCTGCAGCAGGAGTTCCTCCGGCTGCAGGACGACATCGGCAAGACGATCGTGTTCGTCACCCACGACGTGGACGAGGCCGTGAAGCTGGGTGACCAGATCGCCGTGTTCGCCACCGGCGGGCACCTCGTCCAGGTGGACACGCCGGAGCGGCTGCTCGCCGCCCCGGCGGACGACTTCGTGGCGAGCTTCCTGGGCGGGGACCGCGGGATCAGGCGGCTGACCTTCCTCGCGAGCGACCGCGTCGGGCTCGACAGCGCGGACGTCGTCGAGCGTCCGGAGGCGCTCGGGCCGCTCCGGGAGGCCGGGCGCCGCTGGGCCCTGCTGGTCGACGCCGACCGCTGCCCGGTCGCGTGGGTCCCCACGGACTCCGGCGGGGACGGCCGGCCGGTGGAGCGCACGTTCAACCCGGCCGCGGACTCCCTGCGGGTCGCGCTGGACAGCGCCCTGCTCTCCCCCGCGGGCCGCGGCGTCGGCGTGGACGACGACGGCCGGGTCCTCGGTACCGCGGCACATGCCGACATCCTGCGGGCCGTCACCGACGAGGTCGCCCGGACGGGTCGGCCCCGCGCGGGGGCGCTCTCGTGAGCTGGGACTGGATCGGCTCGCACGGCCCCCTGATAGGCAGCCTGCTCGGCGAGCACCTCTACCTGTCGGTCGTGCCGGTGGTGCTCGGCCTCGTGATCGCGCTGCCGGTCGGGATCGTCTGCGCGCGGTACCGGCGGCTGTACGGCCCGGTGCTCGCCGCCACCAGCATCCTGTACGCGATCCCGTCGCTGGCGCTGTTCGTCTTCCTCATCGGGATCACGGGCCTGCGGAACGAGACCGTCCTCATCCCGCTGACGCTCTACACCCTGTCGGTACTCGTCCGGAACGTCGTGGACGGCATGCGCTCGGTTCCCGAACCCGTCCGTGACGCCGCGACGGGCATGGGCTTCGGGCCGCTGCGGCGCCTGGTCCAGGTCGAGCTGCCGGTGGCGATCCCGCTCGTGGTGGCGGGGGTCCGCGTCGCGACCGTGTCGAACATCAGCATGGTGAGCATCGGTTCGCTGCTGGGCTTCGGCGGCCTGGGTCAGCTGTTCACCACCTATGGCATCCAGCTCAACTTCTTCACCACCGCCATCATCGTGGGCGTCGTGCTCAGCGTGGCCCTCGCCGTGGCGGCGGACGCCCTGCTCGTCGGCCTCCAGCGCCTCCTGACGCCGTGGGCGCCCCGATGACGATCATCCACGGCATCATCGCGTGGCTGACCGACCCCGCGAACTGGTCGGGCGAGGACGGCATCCCCCTCCGCCTGCTCCAGCACGTCACCTACTCCGGTGTCGCCCTCCTGGCGGCCGCTGCGATCGCGCTGCCGGTGGGGCTGTGGATCGGACACACCGGCCGGTTCGCGTTCCTGGTCGTGAACCTCGCCAACGCCGGGCGCGCGCTGCCCACCGTCGGCATCCTCGTGCTGGTGGTGGCGCTGGCCGGGATCGGATTCCTGCCGGTGCTCGTGGCCCTGGTGGTGCTGGCGGTGCCGCCGATCCTGGTGAACACGTTCGAGGGCATCCGCTCCGTCGATCCCACCATTCCCGCGGCGGCGCGCGGCATGGGCATGCGCGGGACGCAGATCCTCCTGCGGACCGAGCTGCCGGTCGCGCTGCCCGCGGTCCTGCTGGGCCTGCGCACCGCCGCGATCCAGACCGTGTCGACGGCCACCATTGCCGCGTATGTCAGTCTGGGCGGCCTCGGTCGCTACGTGTTCGACGGCTTCCAGCGAGCCCAGTACGACGTCGTCGCCGGCGGGGCGGTGCTGGTGGCGGTGCTCGCGGTGGCGACCGAGGGGCTGTTCACGCTGTTGATGATCGTGCTGGTGTCGCCGGGCGTACGGCGTCGTGCCGGCTGAGAGGTTCCGTCACCCTCCCGAGAGGAGAACCATGTTCCGGCTCCGTCACGCCGTCGCGCTGGTCGCGGCCCTGGGGGCACTCGCCGCCTGCGGCGGGGGATCGTCCAACCCGCTGACCGACACCGGTGCCCAGAGGGGCACCGTCGTCGTCGGCTCGGCGAACTTCCCCGAGAACGTGCTGCTCGCCGAGATCTACGCCCAGGCGCTCGAGAGCACCGGCGCGAAGGTCGAGCGGAAGTTCAACATCGGCGCACGCGAGGTGATCTTCGACCAGATCAAGAGCGGCCGGCTCACGGTGCTCCCCGAGTACAACGGCGCGCTGCTGGCCTACCTCGACCAGAAGGACCCGTCGACCGCGACCGAGGCGGTCGACGCCGCGCTGCGCGAGAAGCTGCCGGCGAGCCTCGAGATCCTCACGTCGTCGAAGGCGGAGAGCAAGGACACCGTCACGGTGACCGAGGCCACGGCGAAGAGGTACAACCTGAAGTCGCTCGCGGACCTGCCCCCGGTCGCCGGGCAGCTCGTGCTGGGCGGTCCGGCCGAGTTCAAGACGCGGAAGCAGGGCGTCGTCGGTCTGAAGTCCGAGTACGGCATCCAGTTCAAGTCCTTCAAGACGCTCGACACCGGTGGCCCGATCACGGTGTCCGCGTTGCGGAAGGGCGACGTCCAGGCGGCCAACCTCTTCACGACCGACCCGGCGATCCGGGAGAACCACTTCGTCGTGCTCCAGGACCCGAAGAACGTCTTCAGTGCCCAGAACGTGACGCCGCTGGTCTACAAGTCCGGCGTCGACGCGCAGGGCCGGGCGGCGCTCGACAAGGTGTCCGCGAAGCTCGACACCGTGACGCTCGCCGCGCTCCTCGAGCGGGTCGTGGTGAAGCGCGAGGACAGTGCCACGGTGGCGAAGGAGTGGCTCACCTCGGCCGGTGTGCTGGGCTGAGCAGGGCTTCGTGCGGTCGGCGGGTGACCTCCCGGGTCACCCGCCGGCTCGCTGTGCGGGGTCGCCCGGTGACCGGTCGATGATCATGTTGACCGTCCGTAATGAGGTATTTCACAGCGGGTGATCAGTCTGTCGATCATTGTTCTGCAGGAGGTCGAAGTCCTTGCCGAGGCGGGTTAGCCTGTCCCGCATGCCTCCCTCCCAGACGCCCACCGGGGCGCGCGGAAGCCGGCGGCAGACGGCGTGGATGTTCTGGGCCGGGGTGGGCCTCGCGCCGATCTCGGCGGTGCTGCTGGTGATCGGCCAGGGCACGGGGCCCCTGCGCGCTGCTGCCGTCCTCGCGGTCCTCGCCGTGGTCCTCATCGGGCTCTTCGTCGTCTTCCGCGAGGATGCGGCCGATGTCCGCGACGAGATGACCGACGTCCTGCAGGGCGAGGTGGACAAGGTCCGCGCGGAGGTCGAGGCGGTCCGCCGGGGCGTCGAGGGTCGGCTGCGGCGGGAGCTGGAGGCCGTCCGCGGCGAGCTCGAGTCCGCCCGCCGGGAGGCGCTCCCGCCGGGTCCGGGCCACGGGCCCGGGCCACGGGCCCGGGCCGGGGCGGTACGGGTCGAGTCGACCCGGACCGACGCCGGCCGCGCCGAGGTGCCGCACCGGGAGTCGCCGCGGTTCGACAGTGCGCGGGCACAGACTCCGCGGGCGCACGTGGATGCCGACGACTCGGAGGAGGCCCGAGCCGACGCGGTGCGCGGCCACGCGCGCCCGTCGGGGGCGCCCCGGGGTGAGGCGCCCCGCGGGACGGCTGTCCGGGGCGAGACCGCCCGTGCCGAGACCGCCCGTGCCGGCCGGGTCGCGGGACGCGCCACGGCGGGACGCGTCGAGCCCGAGCCCCGGCGCGACGAGTCCTCGCGGGCCGAGCCCGCGCGCGGGGACCGCCGGGCCGAGGTCCGCGCCGAGCCCCCGCGCGGGGACCGCCGCGCCGAGGTCCGCGCCGAGCCGGTCCGGGCCACCGCGCCGCGCGCCGCCGCGGAGTCGCGCCGCCACGGCGCCGTCGTCGCGGCCGCCGCCGTACCCCCGGTGACGGGACGGGCGCGGCCCGCCGAGACCGGGTATCCCGCGCCGCGCGCCGCCGCCGCCGTGTACGGCCGACGCCCCGACGAGGACCCCGCGCCCGACGTCACCGGGCGCGAGCACGCGCGCCCCTCCGCGGGAGGGAACGGGGCCGCACCCTCTCCGAACGGCACCGGCGGACCGAGCGGCACCGCCTCTCCGAACGGCATCGCCTCTCCGAGCGGCACCGCCGCCCCGAACGGCATCGCCTCTCCGAGCGGCACCGCCTCTCCGAGCGGCATCGCCGCCCCGAACGGCACCGCCTCTCCGAACGGCACCGGCGGACCGAGCGGCATCGCCCCTCCGAACGGCACCGGTTCCCCGAACGGCGCGAGCGGTCCGCTCGGCGCGGTCGGCCCCGCTGCCGGCGGCTGGAACACGCCCTCCTGGGACTCGGGCCTCGCCGCTCCCGACCCGATCCGCCGGCCCTGGAACCCGCCGACCTGGGACGTGGACCGCAGCTGGCCGTCTGCTGCGCCGCAGCCCGCCGCCGCCCTGCCGGAGCTCCCCGCACCGCCCCGGGAGCAGCCACCGGCCGCGCCCTCCTCGGTCGCCCCGGCCTGGGAGCTTCCGGCGTGGCCCCCGCCCTCCTGGGACGAGGCGCCGGCCGACCGCCCGGCGCCGCTGCGTTCGCCGGACTGGTCGATGCTGGACCGGCTCGGCCCCGACCGTGGACTGGCCGACGGCACCGGGTCGTGGTCGTTCGTCACGCCGCGCGCGGGCTCCGAGTACGAGCTGCCGAGCATCGACCACCTGCCCGAGCCCGAGCCACGTGGCCGTCACGCGCGCCGCGCGGGCCGGCACTCCTCCGGCGACGCCGAGGACCTGCCCGCGGAGCGGCAGATCTACCTGGACCTGCCCGCCGAGCAGCAGGGATGGCGCGAGCCGAGCGGATGGGACGCCGACAGCTGGCAGGGCTGGGGCAGCAACCGCTGAGGGTCCCGGAGCGCTGAGGGTCCCGGAGCGCTGAGGCGTGGTGCCGAGCCTTACTTGTCGATGTCTCCGACCACGAAGAACATCGAGCCGAGGACCGCGACGAGGTCCGGCAGCAGCGTGCCGGGGAGGACGGTCGACAGGCACTGCACGTTCGAGTAGGACGCCGTCCGCAGCTTCATCCGCCACGGCGTCTTCTCGCCGCGGGAGACCAGGTAGTACCCGTTGACGCCGAGCGGGTTCTCGGTCCACGCGTACGTGTGGCCCTCGGGTGCCTTGACGACCTTCGGCAGCCGCACGTTGACCGGCCCCGTCTGGGTCGCCAGCTCGTCCAGGCACGCGTCGGCGAGGTCGAGCGACACGTACAGCTGGTCGAGGAGGCACTCGAAGCGCGAGTGGCAGTCACCCGCGGTCTTCGTGATCACCGGGAAGCGGTCGGAACCGAACTTCAGCTCGCCGTACGCCAGGTACGGCTCGTCGCGTCGCAGGTCCATGTCGAGGCCGGACGCGCGCGCGACCGGCCCGCTCGCGCCGTACGCGGCCGCGGCCTCGACGGACAGGTGCCCGACGCCCCGCGTGCGGGCGAGGAAGATCTCGTTGTGCCGGATCAGCCGGTCGATGTCCGGCATCCGGCCGCGCACGTCGGCGACCGCCTGGCGGACGCGGCCGGTCCAGCCCGCCGGCACGTCCTCCTTGAGGCCGCCGACACGGTTGAACATGTAGTGCATCCGCCCGCCGGTGGCCTCCTCCATGACGGCCTGGAGGGTCTCCCGCTCCCGGAACGCGTAGAACACCGGCGTGATCGCGCCCATCTCGAGCGGGTACGCGCCGAGGAACATCAGGTGGTTGAGCGCCCGGGTCAGCTCGGCGAGGAGCGTGCGCAGCCACACGGCGCGCTCGGGCACCTCGAGGCCCATCATCCGCTCGACGGCCAGGACGACGCCCAGCTCGTTGGCGAACGACGACAGCCAGTCGTGGCGGTTCGCCAGCATGATGATCTGGCGGTAGTCGCGGACCTCGAACAGCTTCTCGGCACCGCGGTGCATGTAGCCGATGATCGGCTCCGCGCTCATCACGCGTTCGCCGTCCACGACCAGGCGCAGCCGGAGGACGCCGTGCGTGGCGGGGTGCTGCGGGCCGATGTTCAGCACCATGTCGGTGGTCGCGAGCGTGTCGTCCGACGCCACCTGCTCGGCGCCCGACCCGATCCCGACTGTCACCTCACGCATACCCACGACGGCATCGTGCCACGGCCGGTGCGTGCGGTCATGCTCCGCCCGGGGGAGGAGCCGGTCAGGTGCCCGCGGGCTCCGTGCCGGTCGACCCCGGGACCTCCGACGTTTACACGAAACGGTGGCTACTGTGGCCGGATGCCCGCCGTGTACGACCCCTGGTCGCCCGCGTTCGTCGCGGATCCGTATCCCGCCTACGCGCGCCTGCGCACCGAGGCACCGGTCACGTACTTCGAGCCGACCGACCAGTGGCTGATCGCCCGGCACGCCGACGTCGACGCGCTCCTGCGCGACCGCCGGCTCGGGCGGTCGTACCTGCACGTGGCGACGCACGAGGAGTTCGGCCGGGAGCCCGACCCGGAGCACCTCGAGCCGTTCTGGCGCGTGGTCCGTGGCGGCATGCTCGACGTCGAGCCGCCGGACCACACGCGGTTGCGGCGCCTGGTGAGCAGGGCGTTCACGCCGCGGATGGTCGCGGAACTGCAGCCGATGGTCGTGCGTACCGCCTCCGCGCTCGTGGACCGGCTCGTGGAGGCCGGCAGCGACGGGTCGCGGGTGGACCTGCTGGCCACGGTCGCCGAGCCGCTGCCCGTGACGGTGATCGCGGAGATGCTGGGCATCCCGGCCGAGGACCGTCCGCTGCTGCGGCCGTGGTCGGCCGACATCTGCGGCATGTACGAGCTCCACCCGTCGCGCGAGGCACAGGACCGCGCCGTCACGGCGTCCGTCGAGTTCGGCGACTACCTGCGCGGGCTGGCCGCCGCGCGCCGGGCGCGGCCCGGCACCGACCTGATCAGCGCGCTCACCCAGGTCGCGGACCAGGGTGACGTGCTGACCGAGGACGAGCTGGTCGGCACGTGCGTGCTGTTGCTGAACGCGGGCCACGAGGCCACCGTCAACATGACCGGCAACGGCTGGTGGGCGCTGTTCCGCAATCCCGACCAGCTCGACGTGCTGCGCGCGGACGTCGACGGGGTGCTCCCCGGCGCGCTCGAGGAGCTGATGCGGTGGGACACGCCCGCGCAGATGTTCGAGCGCTGGGTGCTGACCGAGATCGAGGTCGCCGGGGTGCGGATCCCGCGGGGCGCCGAGGTGGCGCTGCTGTTCGGGTCGGCGAACCGGGACCCCGAGGTGCGCCCGGACCCGGACAGGCTGGACGTTCGGCGCACCCCGAACACGCACATCTCGTTCGGCGTCGGCGCCCACTACTGCCTGGGGGCGGCGCTGGCGCGGATCGAGATGGCGGCGTCCTTCGGGGCGATGCTGCGGCGGATCCCGAGGCTGGAGCTGGTGTCGGAGCCGCGGTGGAAGCCCGGGTACGTCCTGCGCGGGCTCGAGCAGCTGTGGGTGACGACGGTCTGAGGGCGGGCCGTACGCACCGGCCCGCCCCCTCCCGCGCTCAGGCCGCCGGTACCGAGATCACCCCGAACGCCGCGCCCCACGGGTCCTCGACCACGGCGATCCGGCCGTACGGGGAGTCGTGGGCGGGCGACCGGACCTGCCCGCCCGCGGCCGTCACCGTGTCCACCGCCGCGTCCGCGTCGGGCACCGCGAAGTACGCCACCCAGCCGGTCGGCGCGTCCTCCCCGACGCGGTACCGCCCGCCGACGACCTCGTCCCCGACCTTGTAGACCGTGTACTCGTCGCCCATCGGCTCGAGCCCGTAGCCGAACACGGCGGCGTAGAACGCGTCGGTGGCGGCGCCGTCGCGCGCCTGGACGTCGTTCCAGATCAGCGCGCCGGGCTCGTTCACGCGGCGGGCGCCGATGTGCGCCTTGCCCTGCCACACGCCGAACGGCGACCCGTCCGGGGCCGTCGCCACGAGCATGCGGCCCGCGTCGAAGACGTCCATCGGCTCCATCAGCAGCCGTCCGCCGCACTCGGTGATCCGGGCCCCGGTGCGGTCCGCGTCGTCGGAGGCCAGGTACGTGGTCCACCGCGGCGGATCCGACGGGTCCATCTGCGGTGAGATCGCCGCGACGGGCAGCCCGTCCTTCAGGCACATCGTGTAGTGCCCGGCCTCCTCGCCGCCGCCCTCGTAGGTCCAGCCGAGCAGGTCCGCGTACAGCTGCCGCGCGGCCCCGAGGTCGGGTGTGCCGAGATCGACCCAGTTGGGTGTGCCCTCGGTGTAGGACGTGCGCTCGGACATGGGGTCCTCCTCGCTCCGGAAGCGATACGCCGACCACCGTCCCACCGGGGTCCGACAGGAATCAGCCCGGCAGCCGCATCACCGTGAACGCCGCTCCCCACGGGTCCTCGACCACGGCCAGGCGGCCGTACGGCGAGTCGACGGCCTCGCGGACCACCTTCCCCCCCGCCGCGGCCACGGCGGCGGCCGCGGCGTCGGTGTCGGCCACGGCGAGGTACGTCATCCAGTGCGACCGCGCGTCCTGGGAGCCGACCCGCAGACGGCCGCCGGCGACCTCGTCGCCGACCCGGTAGGTCACGTAGTCGAAGTTCCGGCCGTCGCCGATCTGCTCGGACGCGTACCCGAACACGGCACCGTAGAAGCCGTCCGCGGCCGCGCCGTCGGGGGTGTGCAGCTCGTTCCAGGCGAACGTGCCGGCCTCACCGACCACGCCGGCCCCGCGGCGCCCCCGGCCCTGCCACACGCCGAACGTCGCGCCGGTCGGGTCGGCGGCGTATGCCATCCGTCCGTCCCCGAAGATGTCCATCGGAGGCATGAGCAGCTGCCCGCCCGCCTTCGTGATCCGTGCGGCGGTGCCGTCCACGTCGTCCGAGGCGAGGTACGTGCTCCACATCGACGGCACCGAGGCGTCGGGCTGTGGCCCGAGACCCGCGACCGGTACGCCGTCCCGGAGGCACAGCGTGTAGTGGCCCGATGCCTCGCCGGTGCCCTCGTACGTCCACCCGAGCAGCGCGCCGTAGAAGCGCTGCGCCCCCTCGAGGTCGGGCGTGCAGAGGTCCACCCAGCAGTGCATGCCCTGGCGGTACGACGTGCGCTCCGGCACGGGATCCCCCTCTGATCGGCGGTGACCGTCGGTCGTCAGCGTGCCATCCAGCCTGTGGCGAAGCCGACATCGGGGCCGACAGGTTGCAGGACCCACCCGAACGCGCCGAGGCCGGCGGGCTCGGTGAGCTCGGCCGCCTCCCCGGCGGCGGCGAGGCGGCGGAGGTACTCGCGCGGGTCGGCCGACGCCAGGGCGCGGTCCGGCCGGGCGCCGTTCACCCCGAGCGAGCGGAGCGCGGCTCGCTGGTCCGTCACCACGGGCGGCCGCCCTGCCACGGCGGCGCCCGCCGCGGCGACCGCGTCGAGGGCCACGTGCGCGGTCACGTCGCAGCTGCCGTCGGGCACCGGGTCGACCTCGCGACCGTGCGCGAAGCCGGTCAGGCTGCCCCGGAGCGGCCGGGCGCCGAGGGTGTGGCCGTAGTCCACCGCCACCGCGAGTCCACGTGCGACGGTCCCGACCGCGGACGCCCACGCGGTGTCGCGGGTGGACCCGATCTCGGCACGGGCGCCGGGGGCGGCCAGCGGCCACCACCGGTCGAGCCAGGGGTCGGCCACGGGGTCCCCGAGCCGCTCGGAGCCGTCCGGCGCGACGAGCACCCGGCGCGCGACCGCGGCGTCGTCGGTCTCCACCACGTCGCAGGGCACGTCGTCGAGCCACTCGTGGGCGAGCAGCAGCCCGACCGTGCCGGTCGGGGGCGCGTCCGCCCACGCGATGGCCGGCGGGAGCGCCGGTGGCCGCGCCACGACGTCCACCCCGGTCAGCCGCGCCCGGGCGGACAGCGACGGCGGGAGCGCGGCGAGGACGCCGGTGAGCAGCTCGCCGCGTCCACACCCGACGTCCACGAGGTCGAGCCGCTCGGGCTCGCCGAGGGCACGGTCCACCTCGGACAGCAGGGTGACCACCGCGCCGGCGAACAGCGGCGACACGTGGACGGACGTGCGGAAGTGCCCGGCCGGGCCCTCCGGGCGGCGATAGAAGCCCGCGGGGCCGTACAGGGCCTGCTCCCAGGCCGACCGCCAGGGCACGTACACATCGAGCAGCGTGCCACGCGTACTCAACCGGAGATGTCACGACCGCCGAATCGGGCCCACGCCAGCGTGCCGAACACCGCGATGTACGCCGCGGCCGACACGAGCCCCTGCCCGACGGAGAGGAACGACATGGGGTCGCGCAGCAGGTCGCCGTACGCGAGCCACCAGTGGCTGAGCAGGTACGGGTGGATCGCGTGCAGCTGCGGCACCGCGTCGAGCACCTCACTCGTGACGGCGAGCATCGCCGTGGCGGCCATCGCCGCGACCGGGTACCGGGTCAGCGTGGACACGAAGAGGCCCACCGCACCGAGCGCCGCCATGCAGACGCCGATGTAGAGACCGATCAGCAGGATCCGCAGGGCCGCCGCCGGGGTGCCGATCGTGGTGCCGGACAGCAGCGTGACCCGCCCGGCCCGGAACAGCGCCAGCCCCACCGCGGCACCCACCAGCCCGACCAGGAGGGTCGCCGCGAAGCAGAACGTCACGACGGTCGCGTACTTCACCACCAGCAGCCGCGTACGCCGGACCGGCACGGTCAGCAGGTACCGCAGCGTGCCGAGGTCGGACTCCCCGGCGATCGCGTCGCCGGACACCACGGCGACGGCGAGCGGCAGGAAGAGCGGCAGCACGGCCGTCATCGCGGTCAGCGACACGAAGAGCCCGTTGTCCGTGATGGACGACAGGAATGCCGGGCCCTGCGCGTCCTCCGGTCGCGACAGTCGCACCGCGACGGCGATCAGGACCGGGACGGCGCCGAGGACCCCGAGCGCGGCGAGGTTGCGCAGCCGGCCGAAGACGAGGCGCAGCTCCGAACGCCAGAACCGCGGGAGCAGGTCAGCCGCTGACATCGAAGCCCTCTCCGGTGAGCCCCACGAACACGTCCTCGAGGTCGGCGGCGTCCACCCGGAACTCCCGGACCGGCACGTCCGCGAGCACGAGGCCCCGCAGCAGGGCCTCCGGAGCGTGCCCGCCGAGGTCGGCGACCACCTCTCCGGAGTGGACGGTCACCGCGGTCACCCCCGCGCGGCGCAGCACCGCGGCCGCCTCGCCCGGTGCGGTGGTACGGACGTGGACCCGCGGCGCGGCGGCCGCCCGCAGCTCGGTGAGCGTCCCCTGGGACACCAGCCTGCCCGCGTTCATCACCCCGACGTGGGTACAGATCTGGTCCACCTCGCTCAGCAGGTGCGACGAGAGCAGGACGGTCGTGCCGTCGCGGGCGAGGGACGCGACGAGCGACCGCACCTCCCGGGTGCCCTGCGGGTCGAGCCCGTTCGTCGGCTCGTCGAGCACGAGCAGTTCCCGCGGCCGGAGCAGCGTCGCGGCGATGCCGAGCCGCTGGCGCATGCCGAGGGAGTACGCCCGGTAGCGCTTGCCCGCGGCGGCCGTGAGCCCGACGCGCTCGAGGGCCGCCCCGATCCGCGCGGCCGTGGTCCGCGGGTCGGCGGAACGGTCGGCCGCGTCGAGCCGCGCGAGGTTCCGCCATCCGCTCAGCTGCGGGTGGAACGCGGGGCCCTCCACCAGCGCCCCGACCCGCGGCAGCACCGCGGCGGCGTCCCGCGGGATCGGGCGGCCGAGGAGCGTGACGCCGCCGGCGGTGGGGGAGATGAGCCCGAGCAGCATCCGGATCGTGGTCGTCTTGCCGGACCCGTTCGGCCCGAGGAACCCGTACACGCTGCCCCGCGGCACCACGAGGTCGAGGCCGTCGACGGCGAGCTGCCCCGCGCGGAACGGGCCGGAGCGGAAGCGCTTGGACAGCCCCGACGTCCGGACCGCCTCGTCACCGTCCGCAGTGGACGGTCGCCGGACGTCGGGGGCGGCGGCGGTACGGGTCACTTCAGCGCGGCGTACAGCAGGTCGGGTGACACCGCACCGGCGGCGACCCGGCCGTCGTCCGTGACCAGCACCGAGAAGAGCGTCCCGGCGAGCAGCCTGCCGCTGCCCCACCCGCCGCTGACGTGCGGCAGCCGCGCGAGGATGCGGTCCACGTCCGGTGAGGTCCCCATGACCGGCCCGGTCTTCGCGACGACGACGGACGTCCAGCCGGTCCCGACGACGGTGGGTGCCGGGCCCTGCGCTCCCCGGTGCCCGCGCGCGGTGCCGGTGTCCCCGGTGGCCTCGGTGACCTTGGTTCGGGGCGGCGGGACGAACCGGAAGTGGTCGTCCGACGGCCGCGCGAACGTCACGTCGGTGTACCCGACGTCGAACGCGGGCTTCGCGTGACGCTGCGCGTACGCGGTGACCTGCAGGGGGACCTTCGTCGCGGAGTCGATCGCGATCCGCACCTCCCGGACCGATGACCGCGAGTCCCGCGGCGTGAGGACCAGCTCGTACGCCGGGCGTCCCGCGACCGTCGCGGACTCCGCGGTGGTCACCGCGGTCGTCGGCGTGACGGCGTCGAGGACCCGCTGCGCCGCGGCCTGCGGGGTCAGCGGCGTCTCCGCGCGGGTCTCGGGCGACCGCGCCGGGAGACGCCGGTGCGTCGCGGCGTGCTGGTCGCTGTTCCAGACCCACACGTCACGCCCGTTCACGATCACGTCCGACTCGCCGAGCGTGCCGAGCAGCGCCAGGCGTGCCCGGTCCGGTCCGGCGAACCAGACCCGCATCGTGTGGGTGCCCGCGACGAGCGAGGTGAGCGACGAGCTGCCGGCGCCGGACGGCGCGGGGAGCTCGGGCAGCCCGAGGTCCGAGTGCTGCACGACCGTGCCGGAGAGCCCGGACACGGTGACGCCCTGCACGTCCGCGAGCAGCTGCTGCGGCGTGCGGTGCGGCAGTCGCGGCGCCGCACTCGCGCGGAGGACGCTGCCCGCGGCGGGCACCGCCAGCAGGATCGCGAGCACGGCGGCGGGTACGCCCCAGCGGAGAAGTCGTCGTCCGGCCATGCGGCGAGCGTGCGCGGGGCATGCTGTGAGCACGCTGAGCCGGGAGGTCGCCGTGCGCCTGCTCGTGGTCGACGACGAGGTACGGCTGGCCCGTGCGCTCGCCGAGGGACTGCAGGCGGACGGGTTCGCGGTCGACCTCGCCCACACCGGGCCGGACGGACTCGAGCTGGCCCGCGTCGGGGAGTACGACGCGGTGGTGCTGGACGTGCTGCTGCCCGGCCTCTCCGGGTACCGCGTGGTGTCCGCGCTGCGGGCGGAGCGGAACTGGGTCCCGGTGCTGATGCTGTCCGCGAAGGACGGGGAGTACGACCAGGCCGACGGCCTCGACCTCGGCGCCGACGACTACCTGACCAAGCCGTTCTCCTACGTGGTGCTGGTGGCGCGGCTCCGGGCGCTGCTGCGCCGGGGCGTGCGGGAGCGGCCGGTGGTGCTCGCCGCCGGCGATCTGCGGCTGGACCCGGCGAGCCGCCGGGTGCGGCGCGGGGACGCCGACGTGGCGCTGACGACCCGCGAGTTCGCCCTGCTCGAGTACCTCCTGCGGCACGCGGGCCGGGTGGTCTCCAAGACCGAGCTGCTCGACCACGTGTGGGACGCGGCCGAGGACACCGATCCCAACGCGGTCGAGGTGTACGTCTCGTACCTGCGCCGGAAGCTCGACGCGCCGTTCGGCCGCCACGCGCTCGAGACGGTCCGCGGCGCGGGGTACCGGCTGGCCCCCGATGGTGGCTGAGTGGTGGCGGCGCCGCAGCCTGCGGGCCCGGCTGACGCTCACCGCCACCGCGCTCCTCGCGGCCGGGCTCGCCGCGGGGGGCGTGCTGCTGGTCGGCACGGTCCGCGCGGTGTCGCTCGCCGCGCTCGACCGGGAGGCGGTGCAGGCCGGGCGGGACGTGGCGGCGCTGGTCGCGGCGGGCCAGGTGCCCGACCCGCTGCCGGTCGCCGGCGAGCGGCTGGTGCAGGTCGTGGACACCCAGGGCCGGGTCGTCGCGGCCTCGCCCGCCGCGGACCGGCTGGTCCCGATGGTCCCCGTCGCCGAGATCCGCGCGGGCGGCCCGCGGTACGCCGACGAGGGCCGGACCCGGGTGGTGACCGTCCCGGTGGGTACGGACACCGTGGTGGTCGGCGTCGGTGTCACGGACGTGCGGGAGAACCTGCGCCTGGTGCGGAACGCGTTGCTCGCCGCCGCCCCGCTGTTGCTGGCCGGGGTCGCGGCGCTCTGCTGGGTGATCGCGGGCCGGTCGCTCCGGCCGGTGGAGCAGGCGCGGCGGCGGCAGCGGGCGTTCGTCGCGGACGCGGCCCACGAGCTGCGCAACCCGCTCGCGAGCCTGCGCACCCAGCTCGAGGTGGCCCAGCGGGGCGGGACGGTGCGCCTGGACGACCTGTTCGCGGAGGCCGAGCGGCTCTCCCACCTCGTCGACGACCTGCTGCTGCTCGCCCGGCTGGACGACGCCGGGCCGGTCCGGTCGGACCCGGTGCCGGTCGCGGACCTGGTGGCAGACCTCGCCGTCCCGGTGACCCTCGCGGTACCCGACGGGCTGCGCGTCCCCGGCGACCTGCGCCGCGTACTGGCGAACCTGGTCGACAACGCGGTCCGCCACGCCGCCTCGCGCGTCGACGTGTCCCTCACCGCGACCGGCGGGGAGATGGTCGTCGTGGTGACGGACGACGGGCCCGGCATCGAGGTGGGGGACCGGGAGCGGGTGTTCGAGCGGTTCACCCGCCTCGACGACGGGCGGGCCCGGGACGGGGGCGGCGCGGGCCTCGGTCTCGCGATCGTCCGCGACCTCGTGCGCGGCCACGGGGGCACGGTGACGCTGGCGGACGCCGGTCCCGGGGTGCGTGCCGAGGTCCGCGTCCCGTTGTGACCTACCCGACAACGCGGCCGGGTGTCGCGCAGGCCACACCCGGACGCATACTGGCGTCGACCGGTACCCCTCCTGGACTGGATCGCGCTCATGAACAGTGCGTCGCCGCACGCCCGCCCCGGCCGCCTGGCCGTGGGCATCATCGGCGCAGGACGCGTCGGCGCCGCCCTCGGCGCCGCCCTCGCGCGCGCCGGCCACACCGTCGTCGCCGCCTCCGGCGTCTCCAGGGCCTCGCGCGACCGCGCCGCGCGCCTGCTGCCCGGTGTACCGCTGCTCCCGGCCGACGAGGTCGTCGCCGTCGCGGACCTCGTCCTGCTCGCCGTCCCGGACGACACGCTCGCCGGCCTGGTCGACGGCCTCGCCGAGATCGGCGCGTGGCGGCCCGGCCAGATCGTCGCGCACACGTCGGGCGCACACGGCCTCGCCGTCCTCGCCACCGCGGCCGAGCACGGTGTCCTCCCGCTCGCGCTGCACCCCGCCATGACGTTCACCGGGCGCCCGGAGGACGTGCACCGGCTCACCGGGGTCACGTTCGGCACCACCGCGCCCGAGGGCCTCGAGCCGGTCGCGGCCGCGCTGGTGGTCGAGATGGGCGGCGAGCCGGTCCCGATCGCCGAGGAGCTGCGGCCGCTGTACCACGCGGCGCTCGTCGTCGGCGCGAACCACCTGGTGACGCTGGTCGCCGAGTCGATGGACATGCTGCGGCAGGCCGGGGTCGACAAGCCCGGCCAGGTGCTCGGCCCACTGCTGGGCGCGGCCCTGGACAACAGCCTGCGGTACGGCGACGGCGCGCTGACCGGGCCGGTGTCCCGAGGGGACGCCGGGACGGTCCGCAAGCACCTCGCGACGCTCACCGCGCACACGCCGGGCGGGGTCGCCGCGTACGTGGCGATGGCCCGCCGCACCGCGGACCGCGCGATCGGCTCCGGCCGGCTCGAGCCGAGGGACGCCGTGGCGCTGCTCGACGTGCTGGCCGCGGAGGAGGCGCGCTCGTGACCACCGTCGTCCACACCCGCGACGAGCTCGCCCGGGCGCAGGCGTCCCGGCCCGGGCCCACCGGCCTCGTCATGACGATGGGTGCGTTGCACTCCGGCCACGCGGCGCTGCTGCGGCAGGCGCGGCTGCGGGCCGCCACGGTCGTCGCGACGGTCTTCGTCAACCCGCTGCAGTTCGGGCCCGGCGAGGACTTCGACCGGTACCCGCGGACGCTCGACGCGGACGTCGCGGTCTGTGAGGCAGAGCAGGTCGACATCGTGTTCGCGCCGCCGGTGGAGGAGGTCTTCCCCCGGCAGCCCCTGGTCACCGTTCGCGCCGGACCGCTGGGCGAGATCCTCGAGGGCGCGCACCGGCCGGGCCACTTCGACGGGATGCTCACCGTCGTCAACCGGATGTTCCACCTCGTCGGCGGGGTGGACGCCGCGTTCTTCGGCGAGAAGGACTACCAGCAGCTCACGCTGATCCGGCAGATGGTCGCGGACTTCGCGCTCGGCCTCGAGATCGTCGGCGTGCCGACCGTCCGCGAGCCGGACGGGCTCGCGCTGTCCAGCCGCAACCGGTACCTGTCCGAGGACGAGCGCCGCAGCGCCCTCGCGCTGTCCCGGGCGCTGCGCGCCGGGCCGGTCGAGGCCAAGAGGATCCTCGACGCCGAGCCGGGTCTCGAGCTGGACTACCTGGAACTGCGGGCCCCCGACCTCGGCCCCGCCCCCGGCACCGGCGAGGCGCGCCTGCTCGTCGCGGCCCGCGTGGGCACCACCCGACTGATCGACAACCTCGCCGTACACCTGGCCGAAGGGCGCTGACGTGTTCCGCACGATGTTCAAGTCGAAGATCCACCGGGCGACGGTGACGCAGGCAGACCTGCACTACGTCGGTTCGGTGACGATCGACGCCGACCTGATGGACGCCGCCGACCTGTTCCCCGGCGAGCAGGTGGCGATCGTCGACATCACGAACGGCGCGCGGCTCGAGACGTACGTCATCTCCGGCGAGCGGGGCAGCGGCGTCATCGGCATCAACGGCGCGGCGGCGCACCTGGTCAGCCCGGGGGATCTCGTCATCCTGATCTCGTACGCGCAGATGACCGACGCCGAGGCGCGGGCGTTCCAGCCCAGCGTGGTGCACGTGGACGCCGGCAACCGCATCGTCCACCTGGGAGTCGACCCGGCCGAGCCGGTGCCGGGCGCGGCGGACCAGGTCCGCGGGGACGCGCTCGTCCTCGGGTGAGTACCTCCACCGTCGGTGCGCTGCCGGGGGAGCTCCTCGGCCCCCTCCCGCGGCGCCTCGCCGCCGCCGATCCCGGGTGGACGATCGGGGCGGACGTCTGCGTGGTCGGGTCCGGCATCGCCGGGCTCTGCGCGGCGCTGCACGCCCGCGAGGCCGGCCTGTCCGTCGTCGTCGTGACCAAGGTCAACATCGACGACGGCTCGACCCGCTGGGCGCAGGGCGGCATCGCCGCGGTGCTCGACCCGCACGACAGCCCGGCGGCGCACCTCGAGGACACCCTCGTCGCCGGTGTCGGGCTCTGCGACACCGACGCGGTACGGGTGCTCGTCACCGAGGGGCCGGACCGGGTGCGGGAGCTGATCGCGTTCGGCGCGGAGTTCGACCGCAACCCCGACGGCTCGCTCATGCTCACCCGTGAGGGCGGCCACCACGCGAACCGGATCGTCCACGCGGGAGGCGACGCCACCGGTGCCGAGGTGCAGCGGGCGCTGCACGCGGCGGTACGCCGCGACCCGGGCATCCGCCTCGTGGAGCACGCGCTCGTGCTCGACCTGCTCACCGGCGCCGACGGCCGCGCGGCCGGTGTGACGCTGCACGTGCTCGGCGAGGGCACCGAGGACGGCGTCGGCGCGGTGCTCGCCCGCGCGGTCGTGCTGGCGACCGGCGGCATGGGCCAGGTCTTCGCCTCCACCACGAACCCGTCGGTGTCCACAGGGGACGGTGTCGCGCTCGCGCTGCGCGCCGGGGCCGCGGTCACCGACCTCGAGTTCGTCCAGTTCCATCCGACCGCGCTGTACCTCGGGCCGTCGGCCGCGGTCGGGCAGCAGCCGCTGGTCAGCGAGGCCATGCGCGGCGAGGGCGCGTACCTCGTCGACGCGGGTGGCACCCGGTTCATGGTCGGGCAGCACGAGCTCGCGGAACTGGCCCCGCGGGACGTCGTCGCGAAGGCCATCACCCGCGTGATGAACGCGGCTCGCACCGACCACGTGTACCTCGACGCGCGGCACCTGGGCGCGGACTTCCTCGAGCAGCGCTTCCCGTCGATCCTCGCCCGGTGCCGCCAGGCGGGGATCGACCCCGTGGGTGACCCGATCCCGGTCGCGCCCGCGGCGCACTACGCCTCCGGCGGTGTGGTCACCGACCGGTACGGCCGCACCAGCGTCCCCGGCCTGTACGCGTGCGGCGAGGTCGCCTGTACCGGCGTCCACGGCGCCAACCGCCTCGCGTCGAACAGCCTGCTCGAGGGGCTCGTCTTCGCCGGCCGGATCGGGCACGACCTCGCCCGCGACCTGCCGCCGCAGGCCGACCCGGTGGCGAACGACCGGCCCGGCTGGGTGGTCTCGTCCACGACGCGCGAGGGGCTCCAGCGCGCGATGACCCGTGGCGCCGGGGTGATCCGGACGGCGACCAGCCTGGCCGAGACGGCGTCCACCCTGGACGGTCTGCGCTCCGCCCGCTCGGCGGACCCGCGGCCGGCCAACTGGGAGGTCAGCAACCTGCACACGGTGGCCACCGCGCTGCTGGGTGCGGCCGCACTGCGCGAGGAGACCCGCGGGTGCCACTGGCGGGAGGACTTCCCGGACGCGTCCGCCAGGTGGCTCCGCCATCTGCCGGCCGCGCTGGACGTCGACGGCACGCTGACGCTGGGAGGAACCGCATGAGGCAGCCCACGAGGGACGCCCTGGTCGCCGGGGGGCTCGACCCCGCGTACGTCGAGGGCGTCGTCCGTACCGCCCTGGAGGAGGACCTCGGCGGGCCCGGCGGCGTGGACGTCACGTCGGCGGCGACCATCCCCGCGGACCAGACCGGCACCGCCGACCTCGTCGCCCGCGCGTCCGGCGTCGTCGCGGGCCTGGCGGTCGCCGCCGCGGTGTTCGAGGCGTGCGGCTGCGTGTTCGCCGCCCGGGTCCCCGACGGCGCGGCCGTCCACAGGGGGGACGTGCTCGCGACCGTCGACGGTCCCACCCGTGGACTGTTGACGGCCGAGCGGACCGCGCTGAACCTCATCTCGCGCATGTCCGGCGTGGCCACGCACACCCGCCGCTGGGTCGACGCGCTGGCGGGCACCGGCGCCACCGTGCTCGACACCAGGAAGACCACCCCGGGCCTGCGGGCGCTCGAGAAGTACGCCGTGCGCGCGGCGGGCGGGGACAACAAGCGCATGGGCCTGTACGACGTGGCGATGATCAAGGACAACCACCGGCTCGCCGCGGGGTCGATCACCGCGGCGTACCGCGCGGTCCGCGAGCAGTTCCCGGACGTGGCGGTCCAGGTCGAGGTGGAGTCGGTGGCCGAGGCGGTGGAGGCCGTCGAGGCGGGCGCGGTGTTCCTGCTGTGCGACAACATGCCGCCCGCGGCGCTGCGCGACGTCGTCGCGGCGGTCGGCGGCAAGGCCGAGCTCGAGGCCACCGGCAACCTCACGCTCGAGACGGTCGCCGACTACGCGGCCACCGGGGTGGACTACCTCTCCGTCGGCGGGCTCACCCACAGCTCGCCCATCCTGGACATCGCGCTGGACCTCCGTGAGGGGACGCCCTGATGCTGCTGACCATCGACGTCGGCAACACGAACATCGTGCTGGCGACGTTCGAGGGCGAGAAGATCGTCCACTCGTGGCGGGTCCGCACGGACAGCCGGATGACCGCGGACGAGCTGGCGCTGATGTTCCGGGGCCTGCTCGCCGGCGACGGCGTGCAGATCACCGGCATCTCGGCGTGCTCGACCGTCCCCGCGGTGCTGCGCGAGCTGAAGACCATGCTCGGCCGGTACTACCGGGACGTGCCGACCGTGATCGTGGAGCCCGGGGTGCGTACCGGGGTGCCGCTCGCGGTGGACAACCCCAAGGAGGTCGGCACCGACAGGGTCGTCAACACGCTGGCGGCGTACGCCCTGTACGGCGGCCCGGCGATCGTCGTGGACTTCGGCACGTCGACCAACTTCGACGTGGTGGGGGCGCGCGGGGAGTTCCTCGGCGGCGCGCTGGCTCCGGGCATCGAGATCTCGGTCGACGCGCTCGCGTCGCGGGCCGCGCAGCTGCTCAAGGTCCAGCTCACCCGCCCGCGCAGCGTGATCGGCAAGAACACCGTCGAGGCGCTGCAGTCGGGGACCGTGTTCGGGTTCGCGGGCCAGGTCGACGGCATCGCGCGGCTGGTGATCGAGGAACTCGGCGGCGAGGTGAAGGCCGTCATCGCGACCGGGGGGCTCGCGCCGCTCGTGGTCGCGGAGAGCCGCGAGATCACCCACCACGAGCCGGACCTGACGCTGATCGGGCTGCGCATGGTCTACGAGAAGAACGTCGGCGCCCTCTGAGTCCGGTCGGCGCGATCCGGGCGGATACCCTCGACGGGTGAGCGAGAACCCCAGCGACGAGTTCGAGGACCTGCCGGAGCAGATGCGGGTCCGGCGGGAGAAGCGCGAGCGGATGCTCGCCGCCGGGTCGGACCCGTACCCGGTCGGCTTCGAGCGGACCACCACGCTCCGCGAGGTCCGCGAGAAGTACCCGGAACTCGCCCCGGACGTCTCCACCGGTGACCGCGTCGCCGTGACGGGCCGCGTGATCTTCGTGCGCAACACCGGGAAGCTCTGCTTCGCGACCCTGCGCGAGGGCGACGGCACCGAGCTCCAGGCGATGCTCTCGCTCGACCGCGTCGGGGCCGATTCCCTCACCGAGTGGAAGGCGCTCGTCGATCTCGGTGACCACGTGGGAATCACGGGTGAGGTCATCACCTCGCGCCGCGGGGAACTGAGCGTCCTCGCGGACGGCTGGGTGATGACGGCGAAGTCGCTGCGGCCCCTGCCGGTCGCGCACAAGCCGCTCTCGGAGGAGACGCGGGTCCGGCAGCGCTATGTGGACCTCATCGTCCGCCCGCAGGCCCGCGAGAATGCCCGTGTCCGCAGTGCGGTGATGCGCAGCCTGCGCGACTCCTTCGCCCGCCGGGATTTCACCGAGGTCGAGACCCCGATGCTGCAGGTGCTGCACGGCGGGGCGGCCGCGCGGCCGTTCGAGACGCACATCAACGCGTACGACATGGACCTGTACCTGCGCATCGCGCCGGAGCTGTACCTGAAGCGCTGCGTGGTCGGCGGTATCGAGCGCGTGTTCGAGATCAACCGCAACTTCCGGAACGAGGGCGCGGATTCCTCGCACTCGCCGGAGTTCGCGATGCTGGAGGCGTACGAGGCCTACGGCGACTACGACACGATGGCGCGCCTGACCCGGGAGCTGGTCCAGGAGGCGGCGCGCGCGGTGTTCGGCGGAGAGGTCGTCACGCTCACCGACGGGAGCTCCTACGACGTCTCCGGCGAGTGGCGGGAGATCCGGCTGTACGACGCCGTCTCGGACGCCGTCGATGCCGAGGTGACACCACAGACCTCCGTGGAGGAGCTGCGGGCGCTGGCCGACAAGGTGGAGCTGACGGTCGATCCCGCCTGGGGGCACGGGAAGCTCGTCGAGGAGCTGTTCGAGCACCTGGTGGTCGACACCCTGTACGCGCCGACGTTCGTGCGCGACTACCCGGTCGACACGTCCCCGCTCACGCGCGCCCATCGCACCACCCCGGGTGTGGTGGAGAAATGGGACCTGTACGTCCGCGGCTTCGAGCTGGCGACCGCCTATTCGGAACTCGTCGACCCGGTCGTGCAGCGCGAGCGGCTCACCGCGCAGTCGCTGCTCGCCGCGGCCGGTGATGCCGAGGCGATGCAGTTGGACGAGGACTTCCTGCGCGCGATGGAGTACGGGATGCCGCCGTCCGGCGGAATGGGAATGGGAATCGACCGGCTGCTGATGGCGCTCACCGGACTGGGAATCCGGGAGACGATCCTTTTCCCGCTGGTGCGGCCCGAGTGACGACCCGGTGAAAAAAATACGGGATCCGTCCGCCGGGTAATTCCCACGGCGGCGTGTGGGCGTATGCTTCGGCGAAACATCATCCCGCGAAAGGAAATCCCGTGGCGCAGAAGGTCCAGGTCATCCTCGTCGACGACATCGACGGCGGTGAGGCGGCCGAGACGGTGTCATTCGGACTGGACGGCACCTCGTACGAGATCGATCTCTCCGTGGACAACGCGGCGGAACTGCGCGACGCCCTCGCGAAGTGGGTCGGCTCGGCGCGCAAGGCCGGCCGTGCGATCTCCGGCCGTGCCTCGTCCCGCGGCCGCTCGTCGGCCGCCGCGGACCGCGAGCAGACCCAGGCGATCCGCGCGTGGGCCCGGAAGCAGGGTCACAAGGTCAACGACCGCGGCCGCATCCCCGCCGACATCGTGGCGGCGTACAACGCCGCGAACTGACCCACCCGCACCACCCGCCACCGTTCCCCTCCGGGGGGCGGTGGCGTTGTGTGCCGGTGGCGTCCCGGGCCGGCCGTCGGATTCCGGTCGGAGCGGAATCCCGGAGGGGCTGGGGACGTTCTGCAGGATGCCCGTCCATTCCGCCGCGGACCGGACCGACCGTTTCGCTGTCAGCGTACGCATACGGGAACGAACCGGGCACGGCCAGTGTTGTGCCGTGTACGCCTCCATCCGAGGACCACGTACCGATCGAACGCCTCGGTGCGGTGGGCGGTCCCCCTGCCACGGTCCGTGGGCGCGGCTACAGTGGCGGTACGGGCACCATCAGGTGCCCCGACCTACACGGTGCCTGACAGCACGTGAGGAGCAAGAAAGATGTTCGAGAGATTCACAGACCGCGCGCGGCGCGTTGTCGTCCTGGCCCAGGAAGAGGCCCGGATGCTCAACCACAACTACATAGGCACCGAGCACATCCTCCTGGGCTTGATCCACGAGGGTGAGGGTGTCGCCGCCAAGGCGCTCGAGTCCCTCGGCATCTCGCTGGAGGGCGTCCGCCAGCAGGTCGAGGAGATCATCGGCCAGGGCCAGCAGGCCCCGTCCGGCCACATCCCCTTCACCCCGCGGGCGAAGAAGGTGCTGGAGCTGTCGCTGCGCGAGGCGCTGCAGCTCGGCCACAACTACATCGGCACCGAGCACATCCTGCTGGGCCTGATCCGTGAGGGTGAAGGCGTTGCCGCCCAGGTGCTGGTGAAGCTCGGCGCTGACCTCAACCGGGTGCGCCAGCAGGTCATCCAGCTGCTGAGCGGTTACCAGGGCAAGGAGCCGGCTGCGGCCGGCGGCCCCGCCGAGGGCACGCCGTCGACCTCGCTGGTCCTCGACCAGTTCGGCCGCAACCTGACGCAAGCCGCCCGCGAGGGCAAGCTCGACCCGGTCATCGGTCGCGAGAAGGAGATCGAGCGGCTGATGCAGGTGCTGTCCCGGCGCACCAAGAACAACCCGGTGCTGATCGGTGAGCCGGGCGTCGGCAAGACCGCCGTCGTCGAGGGCCTGGCCCAGGCCATCGTGCGCGGGGAGGTGCCCGAGACGCTGAAGGACAAGCAGCTCTACACCCTCGACCTCGGCTCCCTGGTGGCCGGCTCCCGGTACCGCGGTGATTTCGAGGAGCGCCTGAAGAAGGTCCTCAAGGAGATCCGCACCCGGGGCGACATCATC
>DASWRY010000060.1:0-21983 GCA_036402915.1 Mycobacteriales bacterium | reverse complement strand
CGCGCGGCGTCGCATCAGCTCGACCTGGAGGTCCCGCAGCGGGTGCTCCGGGGTGCTCGCACGACGGTGCCAGATGCCCTCGGAGTCGAGCTCCCAGCAGGCCACGTCCTCGGCGAACCCGAGGTCCAGCACCCGCCGGAGCTGCGCCTCGGCGTCGGGGTCGGTCACCTGCACCATCGCCTCCACGCGGCGGTCGAGGTTGCGGTGCATGAGATCGGCGGAGCCGAGCCAGAACTCCTCGTCGCCGGAGTTGCCGAACCGCAGCACCCGCGAGTGCTCGAGGAAACGGCCGACGATCGACCGGACACGGATGTTCTCGGACAAGCCAGGGACACCCGGCCGGAGCGCGCAGATGCCCCGCACCAGGAGGTCGACGCGGACGCCGGCGCACGAGGCGCGGTAGAGCGCGTCGATCACCTGCTCGTCGACGACGGAGTTCACCTTGATCTGCACGCGCCCCTCGCCGCCGGCGCGCACGTGCCCGACCTCCCGCTCGATGCGGTCGACGATCCCGGAGCGGACGCCGAACGGCGCCACGAGCAGCGACCGGTACCCCGTCTGCCGCGAGTAGCCGGTGAGGACGTTGAACAGGTCGGTGAGGTCGGCGCACACGTCCTCGTCCGCCGTGAAGAGGCCGAAGTCCTCGTACATCCGCGCGGTCTTGGGGTTGTAGTTCCCCGTGCCGATGTGGGCGTACCGGCGGAGCTGGCCGCCCTCCTGGCGTACCACCAGCGCGGTCTTGCAGTGCGTCTTGAGGCCGATGAGGCCGTAGACGACGTGGCACCCCGCACGTTCCAGCGCCCGTGCCCAGTTGATGTTGGCGTGCTCGTCGAAGCGCGCCTGGATCTCCACCAGGACCACGACCTGCTTCCCGGCCTCGGCGGCGTCGACGAGCGCGTCGACGATCGGGGAGTCGCCGGAGGTGCGGTACAGGGTCTGCTTGATGGCCAGCACGTTCGGGTCCGCGGCGGCCTGCTCGATGAACCGCTGCACGCTGGTGGAGAACGAGTCGTACGGGTGGTGGACGAGCACGTCCCCCTCCCGCAGGGTCGCGAACACGCTCTTCGGCGTCTCGCCCTCCGCGAACCGCGGGTGGGTGGCCGGGACGAACGGCGGGTACTTCAGCTCCGGGCGGTCCAGGTCGTACAGCTGCCACAGCGACGAGAGGTCCAGCAGCCCCGGTACGCGGAGCACGTCGCCGTCGCCGACGCCGAGCTCGCGCACGAGCAGGTCGAGGACGTGGTCGCTCATCGCGTCGGTCACCTCGAGCCGGACCGCGGGGCCGAAGCGGCGGCGCGCGAGCTCCCGCTCGAGGGCCTGCAGGAGGTCCTCGTCCCGGTCCTCCTCGACCTCCAGGTCGGCGTTGCGGGTGACGCGGAACAGGTGGTGCTCGAGGACCTCCATGCCGGGGAAGAGCTGGCCCAGGTGTACCGCGATGACGTCCTCGAGCGGGAGGAACACGCCCTCCGTCACGCGGACGAAGCGCGGCACGTTGTTCGGGACCTTCACCCGGGCGAACCGGTCCGGCCCGCCGTCGGGGTCGCGGACGACGACGGCGAGGTTCAACGACAGCCCGGAGATGTACGGGAACGGGTGTGCGGGGTCCACCGCGAGCGGCGTGAGGAGCGGGAAGACCTGGTCGCGGAAGTACCGGTGCAGCCGCTGCTGCTCGTCGGGGTGCACCGACTCCCAGTGCACGATGCAGACGTCCTGCTTCTCGAGCGCCGGGCGCACGTCGTGCTCGAAGCACTGTGCGTGCCGGGCCACCAGGTCCGAGGTCCGTGCCGAGATGCGCTCGAGCTGCTCGCGGGGGGTGAGGCCGTCCGGGCTGCGGACCGCGAGGCCGGTGGAGATCCGCCGCTTCAGGCCCGCGACGCGCACCATGAAGAACTCGTCCAGGTTGGACGCGAAGATGGCCAGGAACTTCGCCCGCTCGAGCAGGGGGGTGGCCTGGTCCTCGGCGATGCAGAGCACCCGGGCGTTGAAGTCCAGCCACGACAGCTCGCGGTTGAGGAACCTGTCCGGCGGGAGGTCGGTGCCGGTGCCGGTGCCGGTGGCGAGGGTCTCCGGTGCGTCCGTGCTCATCGGATCATCCTCCTCCGGGCCGGCCGGGTCCGCGCGGCCGTCAGCGGAAGGTCGCGAGCGTGACCCGCGTGACCGCGCCGTCCGGATCCGTCTCGAGCCGGACACGCTGGCCCGGTCGGAGGAAGCGCAGCCCGCCGGCGGCGAACGCCGCGCCGTCGAACTCGACGGCCGCGCCGCTGTCGAGGAGCACACGTCCGGCGCCGGTCTCCCGGTCGAACTGCGCCACGGTCGCCTGCACGGCCGAAGCCTACCGGTCGGCGGGCCCGGCGAGTACCGCCGCGGTGCGCGCCCCGACGCCGAGCTGCCGTGCGACGCCCAGGTCCGCGGCGGTGTCGGTGTCGTGGCGGAGCGAGTCCCAGGCGCCCCCCAGCGCGACCGCCCCCGACGCGGCGTGCGCCGCCGCGGAGCCCGGGCCGAACCGCGGATCCAGTGGTACGCCGGGGAGCGCGGCCAGCAGGGCCGTCCCCGTGCCCGCCGCGTCGGGCAGGAAGCTCCGGCCGTGGCGCCCGGCGAGGCGCAGCACGTCGGCGAGGTCTGCCGGACGCAGCGCCGGGCGGTCGCTGCCGACCACCGCGACACCGTCTGCGGGGCCGTATCCGGCCGCGGCCGCGGCCCCGTGCCGCAGGGCGGGGTTGAGCCCCGCGTCCGGCACGTCGGGGACCACCAGGGCGCCGAGCAGGGCCAGCTCGGCGGCCGCCCGCGGGTCGTCGGTGACGACCACCACGCGCGCGACCGGCCCCGCGGCGAGGACCGCCTGGACGGTGTCGGCCGCGAGCGCGAGGACGAGGGCCGCGTGGTCCGTGCCGGGCACCGCGTCCCGGAGGCGGGTCTTGGCGCGCTCGACCCGCTTCACCGGGACGACGACCGACCACCGCACCGCACCATCCTCACATCACCGGGTCCGGTCCCGGTCACCTGGTGTGGTCGGGGTCGTGGACATCCCGGCGTGAAAGAGTTCAGGATCGTGCGTTACACGTCGGCCCCGCACCGGTCCGCCGACGCACGTCGAGGAGGTGGCGGGACCGTGGGGCGCAGGCGCGGTGGCTGGATGCGGTTCGCGGGCGTGGTCATCAAGCCGGTGCTGTGGATCCTCACGCGGCGCACCTGGCGGGGGCACGAGCACATCCCCCCGACGGGCCCGGTGATCCTCGTCGCGAGCCACCTGTCCCACGCGGACCCGCTCGTGCTGGCGCACTTCGTGTACGACCGTCCCCGCGAGCCGCGCTATCTCGCGAAGGAGGCGTTGTTCGCGGTCCCGTTCGTCGGGATGGTGGTCCGCGGCGCGGGCCAGATCCCGGTGCGGCGGGCGACCACCGAGGCGGTGCAGGCCCTCGACCACGCCGTCGCGGCGCTCGAGCGCGGCGAGTGCCTGATCGTCTACGCCGAGGGCACCACGACGAAGGACCCGGACCTGTGGCCCATGCAGGGCAAGACCGGCGCCGCGCGGCTCGCCCTGACGACCGGCGCCCCGGTCGTCCCGATCGGACAGTGGGGCGCCCACCGGCTGTACCACCCGATCACGCACAAGCTGGGCCTCCGCCCGCGCACGCCCGTCACGGTGATCGCGGGCCCACCACTGGACCTGTCCGCGTACCGGGGCAGGCCGCAGACCGCGGCGCTGCTCACCGAGGTCACCGACGTGATCATGCGCAGCGTGCGTGACCTCGTCGCCGAGGCGCGCGGGGTCCCGGCGCCGACCGGCCCCCTGTACCGGCGCCCGCGGCCCGCGCGGCAGACTTCCCCCCACGAGCCGACCACCACGCCGGAGGTGCCTTCGTGACGCAGCCCGCTCCCCGCGTCGCCGTCCTCGGAGCGGGCTCGTGGGGGACCGCCTTCGCGAAGGTGCTCGCCGACGCGGGCAGCGACGTGGTCCTGTGGGCGCGGCGCACGCCGATCGCCGACGGCATCACGGCGCGGCGAGAGAACCCGGAGTACCTGCCCGGAGTGCGGCTGCCCGACCGGCTGACGGCGACCGACGACGCCCTGGCCGCGCTCGACGGCGCCGAGCTGGTGGTGCTCGCCGTACCGTCGCAGCACCTGCGCGAGAACCTGTCCGCCTGGGCCCCCGGCCTCGGCGCCGGCACGACGCTCGTGAGCCTCATGAAGGGCGTCGAGCTCGGCACCACCCTGCGGATGAGCGAGGTGGTCGTCGAGGTCACCGGCGTACCGGCCGAGCGGGTCGCCGTCGTCTCGGGACCGAACCTCGCGCAGGAGATCGCCCACGAGCAGCCCGCCGCGACGGTGGTCGCGTGCACCGACGCCGAGCGCGCGGCGTGGATCCAGCGGACGATCACCACCCGGTACCTCCGGCCGTACACGAACACCGACGTGGTCGGCTGCGAGCTCGGCGGCGCCGTGAAGAACGTGATCGCGCTCGCCTGCGGCATGGCCGAGGGGATGGGGTTCGGCGACAACACCAAGGCGTCGCTGATGACCCGGGGCCTCGCCGAGACCGCGCGGCTCGGCGCGGCGCTCGGCGCGGACCCGATGACGTTCGCGGGGCTCGCCGGGCTCGGCGACCTCGTCGCCACGTGCAGCTCGCCGCTCTCGCGCAACCACACGTTCGGCCGGCGGCTCGGTGCGGGCGACAGCCTCGAGGAGATCGCCGCGGCGACCCGTCAGGTCGCGGAGGGCGTGAAGTCCTGCCGGTCCGTCCTCGACCTCGCGCGGAAGCACGACGTCGACATGCCCATCACCGAGCAGGTCGTCCAGGCGTGCCACGAGGGAGTCCCACCGCCGGTGATCGTGGGCCGCCTGATGGGCCGCGAGACGAAGCCGGAATGAGCGCCGAGTGGGGTGACGGCACCGCGGCCGTGCACGCGGGGCTGCCCGCGGCGGAGCCCGGCGCGCCGCTGTTGCCGGGTCCGGTGTTCGCGGCGCCGTACCACCTGCCGCCGGGCGGGCCGGACGCGGAGCACGACGCGTACGCGCGGCAGTCGAACCCGACGCTGACGCGGTACGAGGAGGCCCTCGGGGCGCTGGAACGGGGCTCGGCCGTGGTGTTCGCCTCCGGCATGGCCGCCGTCAGCGCGGTGCTGCTCGACACCCTGCGCCCCGGCGACGTGCTGGTGCTGCCCTCGGACGGGTACTACGTGACGCGGGTGCTGGCACGGGAGGACCTCGCCACCCGCGGGGTCGAGGTGCGCGAGGTACCCACCGCCGGGCCGTACGGCGACGTCCTCGACGGCGCCCGGCTCGTGCTGGTCGAGACACCGGCCAACCCCGGGCTCGACGTGTGCGACCTCCCCGCGGTCGTCGCCGCGTCGCACGCCGCGGGCGCGCTCGTCGCGGTGGACAACACCACGGCCACGCCGCTCGGGCAGCGTCCGCTCGAGCTCGGCGCGGACTTCTCGGTGTCCTCGGACACCAAGGCCATGACCGGCCACAGCGACCTGCTGATGGGCCACGTCGCGGTCCGGGACCGCGGCCTGCACGACCGGATCCGCGGCTGGCGGACCCGGACCGGGGGGCTGCCGGGGCCGTTCGAGACGTGGCTCGCGCACCGGTCGCTCGGCACGCTGGACCTGCGTATCGCGCGGCAGGCGGCCAACGCCCGTGCGCTCGCGGACGCGCTCGCGGACCACCCCGCGGTGACGGGCCTCCGGTACCCGGGGCGGCCGGGCGACCCGGCGCACGCGGTGGCGGCGCGCCAGATGCGGCGGTTCGGCGGCGTGCTGTCGTTCTCGCTGCCGTCGGCGGACGCGGTGGAGCGGTTCGTGGCGGCGTCCGCCCTGGTCGCGGCCGCGACGTCGTTCGGCGGCCTGCACTCCACCGTGGACCGGCGGGCGCAGTGGGGCGGCGACGTGGTTCCCGAGGGCTTCGTCCGGCTGTCCGCCGGGTGCGAGGACACCGAGGACCTCCTCCGTGACGTGACGAGGGCCCTGGACAGCGCGTGAGAGGCAGGTCACGGGGCGCGCGGCGGCACGTCGCCGGGGCCGCCGGCGGGTACTGTCTCACCCCGTGAGCGATGCCAACGGCGCCCCCGGGCGCAAGACCCGGGTCGCCGTCGTCTTCGGCGGCCGCAGCCCGGAGCACGGCGTGTCCTGTGTGAGCGCGGGCAGTGTGCTGCGTGGCCTCGACCCGGCGCAGTTCGAGATCGTGCCGATCGGCATCACCCGCGACGGGCGCTGGCTCCGGACGGACGGCGACCCGCGCACGCTGACGATCGCCGACCGGCAGATGCCCGAGGTGACCGTGGGGACGCCCGTCGCGCTGCCCGCCGACCCCACGGTCGGCGGTGTGCTGGTCGATGGTGAGGTGCTCGCCGTGGACGTGGTGTTCCCCGTCCTGCACGGCGCGTACGGCGAGGACGGCACGGTCCAGGGGCTGTTCGAGCTCGCCGCGCTGCCGTACGTCGGCGCCGGGGTGCTCGCCTCCGGGGCCGCGATGGACAAGGAGTACACGAAGAAGCTCCTCGAGGCCGACGGCCTGCCCGTCGGCCGGTACGCCGTCCTGCGCCCCACCGACAAGACGCTGGCGCCCGAGGACAAGGAGCGCCTGGGGCTGCCCGCCTTCGTCAAGCCCGCCCGCGCCGGCTCGTCGTTCGGCATCACCCGCATCACCGACTGGGCCGATCTGGACGACGCGATCGCGACCGCCCGGGCCGTCGACCCGAAGGTGATCATCGAGGCGGCGGTCGTCGGCCGCGAGGTGGAGTGCGGCGTGCTCGAGGGCATCGACGGGGGAGACCCCGAGGCGAGCCCGCCCGCCGAGATCCGGATCGTCGCCGAGGGCCACGACTGGTACGACTTCGAGGCCAAGTACCTCGACGACGCCTGCGAGTTCGACCTCCCCGCGGGCCTGCCCGCCGAGGTGACCGCGCGCCTGCGGGCGATGGCGTGCCGCGCGTTCACCGCGCTGGACTGCGCCGGGCTCGCGCGCGTCGACTTCTTCGTCACGCCCGACGGCGGGCTGGTCGTCAACGAGGTGAACACGATGCCCGGCTTCACGCCGATCTCGATGTTCCCGCGGATGTGGGAGGCCGGTGGCCTGCCCTACCCGGCCCTCCTCGAGCGGATGGTCCGCACGGCGCTCCGCCGCGGTACCGGGCTCCGCTGAGCGGGTGTCTCAGCGGGACGCCGGGACCCTCGTGCCCACCGGGACCGACAGGTCCGCCACCACGTCCGCGGGGTTCCCGGCGGTCGCCGCGGGAACCGTGACCTCCACGGGGACCCGGCGGTCGGTCGTCGTGAACACCACGACCGGGCCCCGCGCCACCGCGTACCAGCGCACGCCGTTGATCTCGAACTGCTTGTTCGTGTCCGGCGGCACGGTCACCGGCGCGACCCCGCAGCGCAGCACGACCGGCGGCGCGCCCCACGCGACGACGCGGTCCGGTGCGCCCGCGACGGGCCGCCGCGCCCGGCTCCCGAGGGTGGCGGGCAGTGCCGTGCCGAGGGCGGCGCACGTGGAGCGGGCGGCGGGGGCGGCCGGCGGCGGGGGCGTCACGGTGACCGCCGCGCTCGGGTCGGCCGTCGGGGACGCCGCGGGCGTGTGCGGCGCGGAGAAGCCGCCGCGGAGGGCGAACATCGTGACGCCGGTCAGCACGGCGACGGGGAGCGCGACGAGGGTGGCGGTACGGACGGGCGAGGTGCTCAGCGGGGACTCCGGGTCGGGGGCGGGCGGGCCGGGGGGCTCAGAGGTGGACGACCGAGCAGGTCAGCGTGCGGGTGATGCCCGCGACGGCCTGCACCCTGCTCACCACCAGCTTGCCGAGTTCGTCCACGGTACGCGCCTCGGTGAGCACGATGACGTCGTACGGACCGGTCACCGCCTCGACCTGGGCCACGCCGTCGATGCCGGAGATCGTCGCCGCCACGTCGCGGGCCTTGCCCACCTCGGTCTGGATGAGGATGTACGCCTGGACCACGGACGGCTCCCTAGTTCTGGACGGCCGGAGAACGCAGGAAACGTAGCGTACGAGGGCACGGCGCCGGATGGGACGCCGATCGCCGTGACGGGGAGGACGAGATGACGGTGTCGGAGGCGGGGGAGTTCGGCCTGATCGCCCGCGTGGTGGCCCGGCTGCCCCAGGGCCCGGCCACCCTGCTCGGCCCGGGCGACGACGCGGCCGTGGTGCTCGCGCCGGACGGCCGGGTCGTCGCGAGCACGGACCTCCTGCTCGAGGGGCGTCACTTCCGGCGCGACTGGTCCAGCGGGTACGACGTGGGCCGGAAGGCCGCTGCCGCGAACCTCGCCGACATCGCCGCGATGGGCGCCGTCCCGACGTCGCTGCTCGTGGGCCTCGCCTGCCCGCCCGACCTGCCGCTCGAGTGGGCCGACGCGCTCACCGACGGGCTGCGGGAGGAGTGCGCACTGGTCGGCGCCTCCGTGGTCGGCGGGGACATCTCCCGCGCGGACTCGGTGGTCGTCGCCGTGACCGCGCTCGGCGATCTCCAGGGCCGGCCCCCGGTGACCCGCGCCGGGGCGCGCGCCGGAGACATCGTCGCGGTGGCGGGCAGGCTGGGATGGGCGCAGGCCGGCTACGCGGTGCTGTCCCGCGGCTTCCGCTCGCCGCGGGCGCTGGTGGAGGCGCACCGCCGGCCCGAGCCGCCGTACGCGGCCGGGCCGACCGCCGCCTTCCTCGGCGCCACCGCCATGTGCGACGTGAGCGACGGCCTGCTCGCCGACGTCGGCCGCATCGCCACCGCGTCGGGCGTGTCGGTCGACCTGCGGCGGGACGCGTTCACCGTCACGCGCCAGATGGCCGACGCGGCGCAGGCACTCGGCCGGGACCCGTGGGAGTGGGTCCTCACCGGCGGGGAGGACCACGCGCTGGTGGCGACGTTCCCGCCCACGGTCGTCCCGGGGGAGGGCTGGACGATCGTCGGGGCCGTCCACGAGGGCACCGGCGTGACCGTCGACGGCGCGCAGTGGGAGGGCCCCGCGGGGCACGACCACTTCGCGCGGTGAACGCAGTGGACCCGGCGGACGCGGTGAACGCAGTGGACGCGGTGGACCCGGTGCGTCCCGTGGCACCGCCCCTGGTGCTCTCGGTCGCCGGCTCGGACTCCGGAGGCGGCGCGGGGATCCAGGCCGACCTCAAGACGATGCTCGCGCTGGGCGTGCACGGCATGACCGTCGTCACCGCGGTGACCGCCCAGAACTCGCTCGGTGTCCAGGGCTACTGGGAGCTGCCCGCCGAGGCGGTCGCCGCGCAGCTCGACAGCGTGCTGTCCGACATCGGCGCGGACGTGGTGAAGACCGGCATGCTCGCCTCGGCGGCCCTCGTCTCGCTGGTGGCAGCGCGCCTGTCCACCGCCGGGGTGCCGGTCGTGGTCGACCCGGTGAGCGTGAGCAAGCACGGCGACCCGCTGCTCGCGGCCGACGCCCTGGATGCGGTGCGGACGCAGCTGGTGCCGGTCGCCGCGGTGGTCACGCCCAACCTGCACGAGGTGCGCCAGCTCACCGGCGTCGTGGTGACCGGTCCCGGCGACCTGCGCCGCGCCGCCGACGCGGTGCTCGCGCTGGGGCCGCGGGCGGTGCTCGTCAAGGGCGGGCACCTGCCCGGCGACGCGGTCGACCTGCTGGTCACGGCGGACGGTCTCGCGCGCACCTACGCGTCCCCGCGGTACGACAACCGGCACACGCACGGCACCGGGTGCACGCTCGCCAGCGCGATCGCGTCGCGGCTGGCGTGCGGCGACACGCTGCCCGACGCGGTCGCCGCGGCGAAGGAGTACGTCACCGGCGCCCTCGCCCACGGTTTCGCGCTCGGTGCGGGCATCGGACCGGTGGACCACGCCTGGAGGTCGCGGTGATCGTCAAGCAGGTGCCCTACGACGACCCGGTCGCGGCCGCCCTGCGCGCCGACCTGCTCGCCGACCTCGCGGCGCGGTACGGCGGGGAGGGCGACGGCACGCCGATCGCGCCGGGGGAGTTCGACCCGCCGGGCGGCGCGTTCCTGGTGGCGTGGCTCGACGGGGAGCCGGCGGGCTGCGCGGGCTGGCGGAGCCGGGCGGACGGCGTGGCGGAGCTCAAGCGGATGTGGGTGGCCCTGGGCGCGCGGCGCCGCGGGGTGGCGAAGGCGCTGCTCGCGGCGGTCGAGGCCTCGGCGCGCGAGGCGGGACGGACCCGGATGGTGCTCGAGACCGGGACGGCGCAGCCGGAGGCGATGGCGCTGTACGCGGCGCAGGGATACGCGGCGATCCCGAACTACGGCCACTACGCCGACTCGCCGCAGTCCCGCTCGTACGCGCGGGACCTGTAGACACGACGATGCCCGCGGCACAGGCCGCGGGCATCGACGAAGACGAACTGGCAGGTCAGCCGCGAACGACCTTGCCGGCCTTGAGGCAGGAGGTGCACACCTTCAGACGCTTGGTGTTGCCGCCACCCGCCGCGGCCCGCACGGTCTGGATGTTCGGGTTCCACCGGCGGTTCGTACGCCGGTGGGAGTGGGAGACCGACATGCCGAAGCCCGGCCCCTTGCCACAGACGTCGCACACGCTAGCCACGGGAACACTCCTGGGGTTTCATCGGAACGTCACCCGGTCTGCGGGCAACCTGGACAGGGTAGCGGCCGCACGTCGTGGCGTCCAAACCGGGCTGCCTCGCTAGTCTCTCCCGCGTGCGGCCAGAGGAGTGGGCAGGGGTGCGGGCGTGTCTCGACGCGGCGGCGGTCCGTGCCTGGTGCGCCGAGGGGCTCGACGCCCTCCGCCGGCACCGGCAGGAGATCGACGACCTCAACGTGTACCCCGTGCCGGACGGCGACACCGGGACGAACCTGGTGTTGACGTTCACCTCGGCGTACGAGGCCCTGAACGCCGAGGCCCCGGACGCCGAGGCCCCGGACGCCGACAGCCCGGACGCCGCGGAGGAGACCGCCGGGCCGGGGCGGACGCTGCGGTGCCTGGCGCGCGGCGCGCTCCTCGGTGCGCGCGGCAACTCCGGCGTGATCCTGTCCCAGCTGCTCGGCGGCCTCGCGGACGCGCTCGCGGCGGTGCCCGAGGCGCGCGGGCGGGAGTTCAGCGCGGCGCTCGCGCGTGCGGCGGAGGCCGGGTACCGCGCGGTCGCCGACCCCGTCGAGGGCACCGTCCTGACGGTGGCCCGCGCCGCCGCCGACGCGGCCCGTGACCGGGACAGCGACGACCTCGCCGAGGTCTGTGCCGCCGCCGCCGAGGCGGCCGCGGTCGCGCTCGACCACACCCCGGAGCAGCTCCCCGCGCTGGCCCGCGCGGGCGTGGTGGACGCGGGTGGCCGCGGCCTCGTGGTGCTGCTCGACGCGCTCGCCGCGGTCGTGGGCGGGACGGCGCCCGCCACGGCGCGGCCGCCGCGCCCCGCCCGGGACCCCTCGCTGCGCGTCGAGCGGGAGGACGGGTCCACCGCGTACGCGTACGAGGTGCAGTACCTGCTCGACGCCCCGGCGGTCGACGGCCTGCTGGTGGAGCTGGGCGGGCTCGGCGACTCGCTGGCCGTGGTGGGTACGGGCGAGGGCGTGTGGAACGTCCACGTCCACGTGAACGACGTCGGCGCCGCGCTCGAGGCCGGGGTCCGGGCCGGGCGGCCGCACCGGATCTCCGTCACGCGGTTCGCGGACCAGGAGCGCGCCGCGGAGCGGCGGGCCGGGCCACGCGGGATGGTCGTGCTGGCGGAGGGCGACGGCATCGCCGCCCTGGTCACCGCCGAGGGCGCGGCGGTCGTCGCCGGCGGTAGCCCCAGCACCCGGGAGGTGCTCGCCGCGATCCGCCGCACGGGGGCCGCGGAGGTCGTCGTGCTGCCCGACGACGGGAACAGCCACGCGGTCTGCGCCGCCGCGGCCGAGGAGGCCCGCCGGGACGGGATCACGGTCGCGGTCGTCCCGACCCGGTGCGCGATGCAGGCCGTGGCGGCGCTCGCGGTGCGCGACCCGGGGCGCCCGTTCACCGACGACGTCATCGCGATGGCCGAGGCCGCGGGCGCGACGCGGTGCGCCGAGCTGGCCGTCGCGTCCCGGGACGCCCTCACCAGCGCGGGGCGGTGCAGCGCCGGCGACGTGCTGGCGCTGGTCGAGGGGGAGGTCGTGCTCGTCACGCCGGGCCCGGTGCCGGACGCGCTCGTCACCGCCGCCACCGAGCTGCTGGACCGGATGCTGTCCTCCGGCGGCGAGCTGGTCACGCTGATCCTCGGCACGACGGCGCCCGACGGGCTCGCGCAGACGCTGACCCGGCACCTCCACGCGCGCTGGCCGCTCGTCGAGGTGCAGACGTTCGTGGGTGGGCAGCCGCACCACCCGCTGCTCCTCGGGGTGGAATGAGGACGTGCAGACCGACACCCCGCTCCGCAAGGCACTCGGTGACAAGACCGCGAAGGCGCTCGCCGACGGCCTCGGCCTGCACACGGTCGCGGACCTGCTGCACCACTTCCCGCGGCGGTACGCCAAGAGGGGCGAGCACACCGACCTCGGCGCCCTCGTCGTCGGCGAGGACGTCACGGTGATGGCCCAGGTCCAGCAGGTGAGCCGCCGCCCGATGCGCCAGCGGAAGGGCACCATGCTCCAGGTGGTGGTCGGCGACGGCCGCCGCTCGCTGACGCTCGCCTTCTTCAGCGCGTGGCAGGGCAAGGACCTCGAGCCCGGGCGCTGGGGCCTGTTCGCCGGCAAGGTGCAGCGGTTCCGGGACACCTGGCAGCTCAACCACCCGCAGTACCAGCTCGTGGACGGCGAGCAGGCCGGTGAGGTGGAGGAGTTCGCGGGCGCGCTGATCCCCGTGTACCCGGCGACCGGCACCGTGACGACCTGGCAGGTCGCGAAGTGCGTCAAGACCGTCCTCGACGTCGTGACGGTGCCGCAGGACCCGCTGCCGGACGAGCTGCGGGCGGCACACGGGCTGGTGGACCTGGACACGGCCCTCCGCGAGATCCACCGGCCGCCGACCGACGAGGCGCTCGCCGCGGCGACGGAGCGGCTCACGTGGGACGAGGCGTTCGCCCTCCAGGTCACGCTCGCCCAGCGCCGCCACGCCGCGGCAGCGTCCCCCTCGATCGCGCGGCCGCCCCGCGCCGACGGGATCCTCGCGGCGTTCGACGCGGTGCTGCCGTTCGCGCTCACCGAGGGCCAGCGGGACGTCGGGGAGACGCTCGCGGCCGAGCTGGCGGACGCCCACCCGATGCACCGGCTCCTCCAGGGCGAGGTCGGCTCGGGCAAGACCGTCTGCGCGCTGCGGGCGATGCTCCAGGTCGTGGACGCGGGCGGACAAGCCGCCCTGCTCGCCCCGACGGAGGTGCTCGCGGCGCAGCACGCCCGCTCGCTCCGCGCGCTGCTCGGCCCGCTCGCGCAGGGCGGCGAGCTGGGCGCGGCGCAGGAGGCGACCCGGGTCGCGCTGCTGACCGGCTCGCAGGGCGCCGCGGCGCGGCGGCAGGCGCTCGCCGAGGCCGCGTCCGGGGAGGCCGGGATCGTCGTCGGCACCCACGCGCTCATCCAGGAGGGGGTCGAGTTCGCCGACCTGGGCCTCGTCGTCGTGGACGAGCAGCACCGGTTCGGCGTCGAGCAGCGGGACGCCCTGCGGGCCAAGGGACGGCAGCCCCCGCACGTGCTGGTCATGACCGCGACCCCGATCCCGCGCACGGTGGCGATGACGGTGTTCGGGGACCTCGAGACCTCGGAGCTGTCCCAGCTCCCGGCCGGGCGCTCGCCGATCGCGAGCCACGTGGTGCCGGTGTCGGACAAGCCGCACTTCCTCGACCGGGCGTGGCAGCGGGTGCGCGAGGAGGTCGGCAAGGGCCACCAGGCGTACGTCGTCTGCCCCCGCATCGGCGACGACGCGAAAGCGGACCCGGACGAGGAGCCCCCGGCGGGAGAGGACGAGGCGGACCGCCGCCCGCCGCTCGCCGTGCTCGACGTCGCGCCGATGCTCGTGGAGGGGCCGCTGGCGGGCCTCCGCCTCGGGATCCTGCACGGCCGGCTGCCGGCCGACGAGAAGGACGCGGTGATGCGCGACTTCGCCGCGGGGCGGCTCGACGTCCTCGTGGCGACGACCGTCGTCGAGGTGGGCGTGGACGTCCCCAACGCCACCGCGATGGTGATCACGGACGCCGACCGGTTCGGCGTGAGCCAGCTCCACCAGCTCCGCGGCCGGGTCGGCCGGGGGAGCGCCCCGGGGCTCTGCCTGCTCGTCACCGACGCGCCGGGGGGTACGGCGGCGCGGGCGCGCCTCGACGCCGTCGCGTCCACCACCGACGGCTTCGCGCTGTCCCGCCTCGACCTCGAGCAGCGCCGGGAGGGGGACGTGCTCGGCGCCGCCCAGTCCGGCCGGCAGTCCCGGCTCCGCCTGCTCTCGCTGCTGCGGGACGCCGCGCTGATCGAGACCGCCCGCGCCGAGGCCACCCGGCTCGTCGCCGCGGATCCGGACCTCGCGGCGCACCCCGCGCTCGCGGCGACGGTGGCCGCGATGGTCGACGCGGACCGCGCCGAGTACCTGGAGAAGGGCTGATGCCCCGGATCGTCGGGGGTGCGGCGGGCGGCCGCCGCATCGCGGTCCCACCCGGCCGCGGCACCCGTCCGACGTCCGACCGGACCCGGGAGGCGCTGTTCAGCGCGCTCGGGGCCCTGACCGACCTCGACGGGGCGCACGTCCTCGACCTGTACGCGGGGTCGGGCGCGGTCGGGCTCGAGGCGGCGTCCCGCGGTGCGGCCCATGTCCTGTCCGTCGAGTCCGACCGCGGCGCGCTGGGCGTGCTGCGCCGCAACGTCGCCGACCTCGGCCTGCCCGGCGTGCAGGTCGCCGCCACCCCCGTCGAGCGCCTCGCCGGCACGACAGGTGGGTCGCCGCCGTACGACGTCGTGTTCGCCGACCCGCCGTACGCCCTCGCCGCCGACGCCCTGGCCCGTGTCCTCACGGACCTCGACGGGGCGGGGTGGCTCGCCGGCGACGCCGTCGTCGTGGTCGAGCGCTCCTCGCGGGACCCGGACTGGGTGTGGCCCACCCCACTCGTCGCGGAACGCGCCCGACGTTACGGAGAGGCCACGCTTTGGTACGGTCGCCGTTCGTGAGACGCGCCGTGTGCCCTGGTTCCTTCGACCCCGTCACCAACGGGCACCTCGACATCATCGGTCGAGCGAGCCGGTTGTACGACGAGGTGGTCGTGGCCGTCCTCGTCAACCAGAGCAAGACGGGTCTCTTCCCGATCGAGGAGCGCATGGACCTCCTGCGCGAGGTGACCTCGCCGTACGGCAACGTGGTCGTCGACTCGTTCCAGGGACTGCTGGTCGACTACTGCAAGGCCAACGACATCCCGGTGGTCGTCAAGGGCCTCCGCGCGGTCAGCGACTTCGACTACGAGTTGCAGATGTCGCAGATGAACCATGGACTTGCGGGTGTGGAGACGCTCTTCATGGCGACGAACCCGCTGTACTCGTTCCTCTCGTCCAGCCTGGTCAAGGACGTGGCGCGCTGGGGCGGTGACGTCTCGGCGCACGTGCCCGAGATCGTGCGCCGCCGCCTGACCGAGCGCCTGGGTACCGGGACGACGGCGTGACGGTCTACCACTCGTCGGAGTCCCCCCGAGACCGGAGCAGCGCCGTGGACCCACTCGACCGCATCGACGAGATCACCGCCCTCGTCGAGTCCGCCCGGGCCGTGCCGATGTCCGGCAACGCGATGGTGCCCCGCAACGAGCTGCTCGGGCTCCTCGACGAGCTGCGCGCGGACCTCCCGACCGAGATACGGCGGGCCCAGGCCCTGCTCGAGGAGCGCGACAAGGTCATCGCCGCCGGACGCCGGGAGGGGGACCGGATCGTGGCCGAGGCCGAGGCCGAGCACGCCCGGCTCGTCTCGGTGGCCGAGGTCACCGTCTCCGCGGAGCACGAGGCCGCCCGCATCGTCGGGGAGGCGAAGGCCGACGCGCAGCGCCGGCGCGAGGAGACGGACGAGATGATCGACACCGCCCTCGCCAACTTCGAGCAGATGCTCCAGCGCACCCTCGCCTACGTGGAGCGCAACCGCGACAAGATGCAGGCGCTGTCGGAGATCGGGCCGTACGACGCCGGTCACGACAGCGAGCACCCGCTGCCGTTCTAGCGGGCGTTTCGCTTCCCGGAACCGGGCTGGGGTACCCTTTCCCCACGGCTTCCCTTCGCCGAGATCCGACCATGCCCGAGAACAGGACTTCACCGCCGCGCCTCGACCCCCGATCGCCCCTCGTGCTCGACACGCGCGAGCTCGGCCGACGTCCGGGGTCGATGCGTACGCTGCGACGTCAGGTTCCCGCGCCGGCGGGTCTGGGAGTGGAGCTGATCGCGGTCCCCCAGGGGGCCACGGTCGACCTCGACCTCCGGCTCGAGTCGGTCATGGAGGGCGTTCTCGTCTCCGGGACCGCCACCGCGCCGGTGCGGGGGGAGTGCGGTCGCTGCCTCGAGTCGTTCGACGACGAGGTGGTGGTCGATGTCCAGGAGCTCTTCGCGTATCCGGAGAGCGCCACGGACATGACGTCCGAGGAGGACGAGGTGCCACGGCTGCGGGGCGACATGATCGACCTGGAGCCGGTGCTCCGCAACGAGGTGGTGCTCGCGCTGCCGACGAACCCGCTGTGCCGGGACGACTGTGCCGGTCTGTGTTCGGAGTGCGGGGCACGCTGGGAGGATCTGCCCGCGGATCACTCCCACGAGCAGGTCGACCCCCGGTGGGCCGCCCTGCAGAGCTTGGTCAACGAGCCGCCCCCCGCGGCCGACGGAGAAGAGCCGCCTTCGGCGGCCGAGAGCAAGGAGAACTAGCCGTGGCCGTCCCGAAGCGGAGAATGTCGCGCAGCAACACCCGCTCGCGCCGTTCGCAGTGGAAGACCACCCCCGTCGCGACCCAGCCCTGCCCGCAGTGCAAGTCGCCGAAGCTGTCGCACACCGCGTGCTCGGTCTGTGGGCAGTACAACGGTCGCCAGGTCATCGCGGTCTGATCCCCGGACCGGCGTGACGGTTTCCGAGCGTCCGGCCCGGATCGCCGTCGACCTCCTCGGCGGGGACGAGGCACCCGCCGTCGTGGTCGGCGGCGTTCTGGCGGCACTGGACGCCGATCCGCTGCTCACCGTCCTGCTCGCGGCACCGCGGGCGGACGGCGAGCGGGCGATCGCGGCCGCGCCGGAGCGCGTGCGGTCCCGGCTGTCCGTCCTGCCCGCCACCGAGGCGGTCGAGATGGGCGAGGCGGCACTCGCCGTCCGGTCGCAGGAGGACGCCACCGTGCGCGTCGCCCTGCGCGCGCTGCGCGACTCCGGCGCCGACGCGGTGGTGACGGTCGGCTCGACCGGTGCCGCCGTGGCGTCGGCCGTGCTCGACCTCGGGCGGCTGCCCGGGGTGGACCGGCCCGCGCTCGCCGTGGTGGTGCCGTCCGCGACCGGACCGCTGGTCCTGCTCGACGTGGGCGCCGGCGTGCGTGCCGACCCGCTCCTGCTCGTCCAGCACGGGCTCCTCGGCGCGGCGTACGCGGCCACGGTCCTCGGCATGGAGGTGCCCCGGCTGGGGTTGCTGTCCACCGGCACCGAGGTCGGCAAGGGCGGGTCCACCCGCCGCGAGGCGGCGGCGCGCCTCGCCGAGGCGTGCGCGGAGGCCCCCGTCGCGTTCGTCGGCAACGTCGAGGGCCACCACGTGCCGCTCGGCGGCCCGGCCGACGTGGTCGTCACCGACGGACTGGTGGGAAATGCGCTGCTCAAGGGCATCGAAGGGGCGATCGAGATGATCCGTCGCCGGACCGGTGCGGTCCCCGGCTTCGGCCGCGACGCGGGCCGCGCGGCCGCGTTGCTGGGCGTGCCCGGCACGGTCGTGGTCGGTCACGGCGCCGCCGACGGCGACGACGTCGCGGCCTGCGTGGCGCTCGCCGCCGAGTCGTTCCGCCGGGGCGCCGGGGACGACATCGCCGCGCGCTACGCCGCGTACACCCAGCCCGTGGGGGTGAGCCCGTGAGCAGCCGGCGGCCGCCCGCCACCGTCCTCGAGGCCGCGCTCGGCGTGGGCCTCGAGCCGGGGCTGCTCGAGCGCGCGCTGACCCACCGCTCGTACGCGTACGAGAACGGCGGCCTGCCCACCAACGAGCGGCTCGAGTTCCTCGGTGACGCCGTGCTGGGGCTGGTCGTGACCGCGGCGCTGTACCGCAACCATCCGGACCTCCCCGAGGGCCAGCTCGCGAAGCTCCGCGCCTCGGTCGTCAACATGCGCGCACTGGCCGACGTGGCCCGCGGGCTCGGCGGCGGCGGGCTCGGCCCGCACCTGCGCCTCGGCAAGGGCGAGGAGACGACGGGCGGCCGCGACAAGGCCAGCATCCTCGCGGACACGCTCGAGGCGCTCCTCGGTGCCGTGTACCTCGACCACGGTCTCGCCGTGGCGTCCACCGTGGTCCACCGCCTGTTCGACCCGGTGATGGCCGACGCCGCGCTGCGCGGCGCCGGGCTGGACTGGAAGACGAGCCTCCAGGAGCTCACCGCGGAGGCCGGGCTCGGCGTCCCGGAGTACCGCGTGACCGAGCAGGGGCCGGACCACGCCAAGACGTTCACGGCGACCGCCGTGGTGGCCGGGGAGGACCTCGGCGACGGCGACGGCCGCAGCAAGAAGGAGGCCGAGCAGCGCGCGGCCGAGCAGGCGTGGCGTGTGCTGCGGGAGCGCTCGGACGCCCGGCTCGCGCTCGAGGCGCTCGCGGTCGAGGGCGCCGAGGGCGCTCTGCCCGCCGAGGAGAGCCGGTAGCGGCGTGCCCGAACTCCCCGAGGTCGAGGTCGTCCGCGACGGCCTCGCGCGCTGGGTGGCGGGCCGCACCGTCGAGACCGTCGAGGTGCACCACCCCCGGGCGATCCGGCGGCACGTCCCCGGGGCCTCGGACTTCGCCGGCCGGATCGCCGGCCGGACGATCACCGCGGCCGAGCGCCGCGGCAAGTACCTCTGGCTGCCGCTCGACTCCGGCGAGGCGATCACCGCGCACCTGGGGATGAGCGGGCAGCTGCTCGTACAGGCCGCCGCCGCCCCCGACGAGAAGCACCTCCGCGTGCGGATGACGTTCGGCGACGGCGGGCGGGAGCTGCGTTTCGTGGACCAGCGGACGTTCGGCGGCCTCGCCGTCGACGCGCTCGTCACGGTGGACGGCACGGTGGTGCCGACCACGGTCGCCCACATCGCCCGGGACCCGCTGGACCCGGCGTTCGACGGCGCCGCGTTCGCCGCGGGGCTGCGGCGGCGGCGCACCGGCCTGAAGCGGGCGCTGCTGGACCAGACGCTCGTGAGCGGCATCGGCAACATCTACGCCGACGAGGCCCTCTGGCGCGCGCGGCTGCACTACGCGCGCCCCACCGAGACGCTCACCCGGCCCGCCGCCCTGCTGCTCCTCGGGCACGTCCGGGACGTCATGACCGAGGCCCTCGCCGAGGGCGGGACGTCGTTCGACGCGCTGTACATCGACGTCAACGGGCAGAGCGGGTACTTCGACCGCTCGCTCAACGCGTACGGCCGCGCCGGGAAGCCGTGCCCGCGCTGCGGGACGCCGATCCGGCGGGACCCGTTCATGAACCGCTCGAGCTTCACCTGCCCGCGCTGCCAGCCGCGGCCGCGCCGCGCGCACCCGTAGTCAGACGGTGCCGAACATCTGCGTCCAGTAGGTCCCGTACGAGCCGCCGCGAGCGAACCCGACGCCGACGGCCTTCGACGTGCAGTCGAGGAGGTTGCGGCGGTGGCCCGGGCTGTCCATCCACGCCTGCACGACCTCGGCGGCCGAGCGGTGCCCGGCCGCGAGGTTCTCGGCCCGGGGCGTGTCGTACCCCGCCCGCGCGGCGCGGTCCCACGGGGACGAGCCGTCCCGTCCGGTGTGGCTGAAGTAGTCGTGCGCCGCCATGTCCCGGGAGTGCGCGAGGGCCGCGCGGGCGAGGCGGTGGTCGAGGCGCAGGCGGCCGCAGCCCGCCTCGGCCCGGCGGCGGTTCACCAGGCCGACGACCTGACGCTCCATCGCCACGTCGGCCTCCGGCCGCGGCGTGCCGCCGCCGGAGTGCCCCTGGTCCCCGTCGTCGTCCCGGCCCCCGGCCGCGGCGGCGTGGGTGGCGGTGGGCTCGGGTTGCGGGGACGGGGTGGGCGGGGACGAGGTGGGCGCGTTCGCGGTGGGGGAGGGCGGCGCCGCGGGGAGGCGGGTGGCCGGCGGCGCGGTCCCTGCCGGCGCGAGGAAGCCGAGCGCCGGATCGGTGGGGTCCGGGCCCCCCGGCACGGCCAGCGACGACGCGTCGGCGACGGGGAGTACCGCGGGCGTGGCGATGCCGACCGCGCCGAGCGCGAGCAGGACGGCGGCGACGAGTGCGGGGCCGCGGCGGCGGCCGGTGGCGGCGGAGTGGGGGTGGTGCGCCATGCGGGGGGCGTCCTCCGGTTCGGCGAGCTGTGGACCCCCCCACACGCCGCAGACCCTAGGGGTGCGTACCCGTCCGGGGCAAACCCCCCGGCGGCTATCGTGTCGGGCGTGTCGGACACTTCTGGCGGCGGCGAACCCGTCCGGGTGACCGCCTGGGTGCGCGGCCGGGTGCAGCAGGTGGGTTTCCGCTGGTGGGTGCGGTCGCGGGCGCTCGAGTCCGGACTCGTGGGCTGGGCCCGCAACCTGCCCGACGGCCGGGTCGAGGTGGTCGCCGAGGGGCCGCGGGACGACTGCCGGCGCCTGGTGGAGGCGCTGTCGGGCGGAGGGTCACCGGGAAGGGTGGACGCGGTCGCCGACCGCTGGACCTCGGCCCGCGGCGGACTCGACGGGTTCACCGAACGCTGAGCAGGTGTCGCCTGCTGTGACCCGGGTCGCCGCGCGGGGTCCTTGACCGATCACGGTGGCGGGCGGGACAATGGGGGCACCGCCAACCGAAGATCAGGCCACGAGGTGCGCGAGTCACCGATGCGCGCCGTACGAGGCGTGCACACAGGCCGGTCCGGGTGTGTCGATGAGGAGTGACGATGGCGAAGGCCCTGTTCGGCCACGTCGGGACCGCGCCGGATGCGCGGTTGCTCGACGAGCTGCAGCTGCTGCGGGCCCGGGCACGCGCGCTCGAGTTCGAGGTGGCCCGCCTGCGCGCCGACAACGACAGGCTGTCCGCCGCGCTGGCGGAGACCGAGGACCGGCTGCGGCTCGCCGCGCTCGAGGAGCACGTCCTCACCTGATCCCCGCGGACGGCGGGGTAAGGTCGGGGTCGGCCCTTCCCCCGCCGCTGCCCCTCCCGCTCGGCGTCGGCCGCCTGAGTACCGCAGACGACCGTCCAGCGTCCGGAGTCCCGTGCACCTCAAGAGCCTCACGCTGAAGGGCTTCAAGTCCTTCGCGTCCGCGACGACCCTCCGCTTCGAGCCCGGCATCACGTGCGTGGTGGGCCCCAACGGTTCGGGTAAGTCCAACGTGGTCGACGCCCTCGCCTGGGTCATGGGTGAGCAGGGCGCGAAGGCGCTCCGTGGCGGGAAGATGGAGGACGTCATCTTCGCCGGCACGGCCGGCCGCCCACCGCTCGGTCGCGCCGAGGTCACGCTCACGATCGACAACTCCGACGGCGCGCTCCCGATCGAGTACGCCGAGGTGTCGATCACCCGCCGCATGTTCCGCTCCGGCGAGAGCGAGTACGAGATCAACGGTGACTCGTGCCGCCTGCTGGACATCCAGGAGCTGCTGAGCGACTCCGGCATCGGCCGGGAGATGCACGTGATCGTCGGCCAAGGGCAGCTCGACAGCGTCCTGTCCGCGCGACCCGAGGACCGCCGTGGCTTCATCGAGGAGGCCGCTGGTGTCCTCAAGCACCGCAAGCGCAAGGAGAAGGCGCTGCGGAAGCTCGACGCGATGCAGGCGAACCTCACCCGCGTCACGGACCTCACGGGAGAGCTCCGCCGCCAGCTGAAGCCCCTCGGCAAGCAGGCCGAGGTGGCCCGGCGGGCTGCCACCGTGCAGTCCGATCTGCGCGACGCCCGGCTCCGTCTCCTCGCCGACGACCTCGTGCAGTTGCGCGACGCCGTCGATC
>DASWRY010000059.1:0-17212 GCA_036402915.1 Mycobacteriales bacterium | reverse complement strand
GCTCTCGATCGACGCGGAGCGCGCGGCACGCCGGATCGTGGCGGCGGCACGCCGGGGACGTGCCGAGCTGGTCCTCACCCTGCCGGCGATGGTGGCGACGCGGGTGCACGGCCTCCTGCCCGGGACGACGACGCGGGCGCTAGGCCTCGTGAACCGGGTGCTGCCACGGGGCGGGGCAGCCGGGCAGCGGGCCGAGGCGGGTTCGGCGGTCGACGTCCGCCTGGGTACTCGCGCGTTCCGCCTGCTGACGAGCCTCACGCGCAGCGCCGCCCGCCGCTTCGGCCAGGTGCCCGGCCCGACGGCCGTGCCGCCCCCGGTGCGATCGGCCCGGGCGAACGGCGAGGACGGGGAACCGCCCGCCGCGGTACGTCCCTGAGCGATCGGCGTACCCCGCCTTCTCGGCTACGGCGACCGCAGTGCCCGGACGTAGCGCCGGGCGGCCTTCTCCTGCACGAGCCCACTCAGCGGGGCGCCGAGCCGGGTGAACCAGCGGGCCGGGCGCGAGAACGCCGTCACGGACGCGGTGACGCTGTCGTCGTCGCGGTACTCCACCAGGAACGACTCCTCGCCGCTGACGGGATGCCCCGGAAGGGTCCCGTAGCTGAACCCGGCACGGCGCTCCTCCCGGAAGGCGTCGACGACCCGGCACGGCGCCGTGACCCGCACGGGGCCGAGCCCGACGGTGACGACGACGACCGCCCCGGGCCGCGCCACCTCGTCGGACGCGACGACGTCGAGGCCCGCGCCCTCCTGCATCCCCCACGCCAGGACCCGATCGGCGGCCCGTTCGAAGGTGGCGCGGCCGGACCCGATCACCTCCCGCACGGCCAGGTGCCGGTAGCCGTCGGGCGGTGCGCCGCGGGTCGCGCCGACGTGCGGGTGGGTGAACGGCTGGCTCCGCAGGTGCTCGGCCTGCTGCCGGTCCATCATCGCCACCACGCCGCCGATCGTACCGAGCGGTTCCTGCTCGGTGGTCGGGGCGACGACCTCCGCGACCACCGACGAGTCTGCGCCAGATGAGCAGTCAGCAACGGCAACAGTCTGGGCCCGGGCGCACGCCCACTCCACAGCCTCCGACGTCTCGTAGAACTCGAAGAGGTGCTGGCCGCGAGGACCTCGCGCATCACGTGGGCGTGACGTGGCAGGCCTTCCGGCGCCCGCGGGAAGGCCTCGTTCGCGGCGCGACGTTCGGCGGGCTCGTCGAATGCCTCACGCGCGTCGTGCGGATGCGGCCCCGCCACCGGCAGCTGTCGCTACAGGGTCGTGACCCGGCCCCGGCGTAGAAGCCGGGGGTACATGCCTGCTCCGCGCATCACGATCGCCCGTTGGTGGACAGCCACTGGTCGAAGTCGGTGGCGACGATCCGCTCACCGTGTACGCCGGCGGCTTCCGGCGAGCACAGCCAGCGGATCGGCGGCCCCATGACGTCCGGGGCCAGCAGGTGGGCACGCTGCTCGGCCGGGAAGTCGTCCGGGATCATCCCCGTGGCCGTCGCCCCGCCGGGCAACAGGATGTTCACGGTGACACCGCTGCCGGCCAAGTCGGCGGCCATGATCCGGCTCAGCGCCTCGGCACCCGCGCGCGCGGGGCCATACGGCACGAAGCCTCGACGGTTCATCGTCGAGTGGTTCATCGACACGTTCACCACCCGCCCTCCGCCGGCCGCCAGCATCCGCGGAACGACGTCGCGTGCCACCAGGAAGTACCCGGTCAGATTGGTCGCGACCACGTCTCGGAACCCGTCCGCGGACACCGCCCAGAACGGCTGCGGGTCGGTGAGGAACCGCGGGTTGACCGTCCGCATCCCGATCCCGGCGTTGTTGACGAGGACGTCGAGCCCCCCGAGCTCGGCGACGACGCGATCGACGCCCCGCGCGACGTCCTCCTCGGTGCGGACGTCCATGCCCACACCGACACATCCCGCGCCGAGGTCCCGAGCTGCCGCCTGCGCCCGGGCTTCGTCCCTGCCGGTGATCGCCACGGTGGCGCCCGCGTCGAGCAGCGCGGTTGCCATCGCCGCACCCAGACCGCTCGTACCGCCGGTGATCAGGATTCGGGCGCCCTCGGCGCGGAAGCTCTCGGTCACCGAGCAGACTGTAGCCGCGGACAGTTCGTCCCACCTTCCGACGTCGGTCCGGTGGGCGGCGGCGACGGCAGGGCGCCGGTCCACCGCGTCACGGCCGCGGCGTCGAGCTCGGTGGCGGCCAGATCCCCGAAGGCCCCCGGGAAAGGAACTGGCCCCCACCCGCGTTTCCGCAGGTGGGGGCCGTTGTAGCCCCGAAGGGATTCGAACCCTCGCTACCGCCTTGAGAGGGCGGCGTCCTAGGCCGCTAGACGACGGGGCCCTAGGGTGAAGCGCATCGGAGCTGGGGTACCAGGACTCGAACCTAGACTAGCTGAACCAGAATCAGCCGGGCTGCCAATTACCCCATACCCCATCGGTGCTCTTCGCACCGGGGACAACCATACCCGACGCCGGTCACGGGTTCCAAAACGACCCCTCCTCCGCGCGTGGCGCGGCGGTGTCCGGCCGTGGCCCGGCGCGGCGGCGGACCGTCCACACCCACACGGCGGCCGTGAAGACCATCAGCACGGCGAAGTCCACCACGACCGACCCGGCCGGCGCCGCCGTGGACGAGAGGCTGCTCGCGAGCGTGCCGGTGAGCGTGGCGAGCCCGAACGCCACGATGTTGTTCACCGTGTGCAGCGCGATCGACGCCTCCAGGCCCCCGGTCACCCACACGAGGACCGACGCGGCGACGCCGAAGCCGAACCGGTCGGCGAACAGCCACGGGTCCTGCGCGCCGTGCGCCAGCGCGAACAGCGTCGCGGTGATCGGCGTGGTGACGAGCAGGGCCACGAGCCTCGGCGGGATCCAGGAGCCGATCGCCTGCGCGAGGTACCCGCGGAAGAGGAACTCCTCCCCGGCCGCCTGCAGCGGTGTGGTGAGCAGCACGACCAGCGCGACGCCGGCGAGCGTGCCGGCGGGCGGCAGGTCGGGCGACGGGAGCCCCCCGCCCGCGCTCGCGGGCAGCGCGGCGCTCACGCCGATGCTGACGGCCATCAGCACCGCACCGAGCGTGAGGAACCCGAACAGCATCCGCCACCGCATCCGGCCCGCCACCGATGCCAGCCAGCCCATCCGCTCCTGGTGGCACACGAGCACCGCGATGCCCGTCACGGGGATCGCGGCCGCGAGCGTGAGGTTGGTGAGCAGCAGCATGCCGGGCGTGACCTGCTGCAGCAGCCGGTCGAGGTCGGACGCCGTCCCGCCGGTCGCCAGCACGTGGACCAGCAGGACGACGCCCGCCAGCACCTGGAAGCCGAACCAGAGCACCGCGACGAGCAGCAGCCCCAGCAGCGACTTCCACCAGCGGTGGTGCCGGGTGCGGAGCAGGTGCAGGTACGGCTGGGGCTCGGCGTGCGGCCGGGACGCCCATCGCGGGCCGAGGTCGACCTCCGGCAGCCGCAGCGGGCTCAGCGGCGGCGGGTACGCGGCGACCGGCACGGGTCCGGCGTACGGCGGCCCGACCGGCGGCGGGTACCCCGGCGACGGACCCCCCGGCGGGCCGGGCGGCGGCGCCCACGGATTCGTCATCGCGCGTCCCGTCCCGGCCGCACCGCGGCCGTACGCTCAGCCGAGCGCACGGCGCAGCCGCGCCAGCGACCGCTCGCGACCCAGCAGCTCCATCGACTCGTACAGCGGGGGCGACACCGTGCGGCCCGTGACGGCGACGCGGACGGGTGCGAACGCCTTGCGCGGCTTGAGACCGAGACCGTCCACCAGGGACTCCTTCAGGGCGGTCTCGATGGATCCCGCGTCCCAGACCGGCAGGGCCTCGAGTGCCTGCACGGCGGCGTTCACCGTGGGCACCGCGTCCACCGCGAGGTTCTTCGCCGCGGCCTCCGTCTCGGGGGCGAAGTCGCGCTCCGGCGCGAACAGGAACGCCAGCATCCCGGTGGCCTCGCCCAACGTGACGATGCGCTCCTGCACGAGCGGGGCCGCGGCGGACACGAGCACGGCCTCCTCGGCGGTGGGCGGGTCGGAGACGAGCCCGTCGCGGACGAGGTAGGTGGTGAGCCGGGCCGCGAAGTCGTCGGGCTCGAGCATCCGCAGGTGCGTGGAGTTGATCGCCTCGCACTTCTTCAGGTCGAAGCGCGCCGGGTTGACGCTGATCTTGCTGCCGTCGAACGCGGCGACCATCTCCTCGAGGGAGAAGACGTCCCGGTCCTCCGCGATCGACCAGCCGAGCAGGGCCAGGTAGTTCAGCAGCCCCTCCGGCACGAACCCGCGCTCCCGGTACAGGTTCAGCGCGGACTCGGGGTCGCGCTTGGAGAGCTTCTTGTTGCCCTCGCCCATCACGTACGGGAGGTGGCCGAACCGCGGGATGTCCTTCGCCACGCCGAGCTCGACGAGCGCACGGTACAGCGCGATCTGCCGGGGCGTCGACGGCAGCAGGTCCTCGCCGCGCAGGACGTGCGTGATCTCCATCAGCGCGTCGTCGACGGGGTTCACCAGCGGGTACAGCGGCTTGCCGTTGGCGCGTACCACCACGTAGTCCGGCACGGTGCCCGCCGCGAACGTCACTTCGCCGCGGACGACGTCGTCCCAGGTGATGTCCTCGTCCGGCATGCGCAGCCGCAGCACCGGCTCGCGGCCCTCGGCCCGGAAGGCTGCCTTCTGCTCGTCGGTGAGGTCACGGTCGACGTTGTCGTAGCCGAGCTTCGGGTCGCGCCCGGCCGCACGGTGCCGGGCCTCGGTCTCCTCGGGCGTGGAGAACGACTCGTACACGTACCCGCCCTCGACGAGCTTCGCGATGACATCGGCGTAGATGTGCCCGCGCTCGCTCTGCCGGTACGGCGGGTGCGGGCCGCCGACCCCAGGGCCCTCGTCCCAGTCCATGCCGAGCCACTTCAGCGACTCGACGAGCATGGCGTACGACTCCTCGGAGTCGCGGGCCGCGTCGGTGTCCTCGATGCGGAACACGAACGTCCCGCCGTGGTGGCGGGCGAACGCCCAGTTGAACAGGCACGTGCGGATGAGCCCGACGTGCGGGTTGCCGGTCGGGGACGGGCAGAAGCGGACGCGGACGGGAGCGGGGGAGGTCGTCATGGCGCTGTCCAGCCTAGTCGTGGGCGACCACGGGGTTCGTGAGCATGCCCAACCGCTCGACCGCCACCGTGACGTTCTGGCCCGGCTTCAGCGGGCCCACGCCCGCGGGCGTACCGGTGAGGATCACGTCGCCCGGCAGCAGCGTCATCACGTGCGAGATGTACGACACGAGCGTGGCGACGTCGAACACGAACTGGGACGTGCGACCGTCCTGCCGCAGCTCGCCGTCCACGTCGCACAGCACCCGCAGGTCCGACGGGTCGAGGTCGGTGTCGATCCAGGGCCCGAGGGGGCAGAACCCGTCGAATCCCTTCGCGCGCGTCCACTGCGGGTCGGAGCGCTGGAGGTCGCGGGCGGTGACGTCGTTCGCGATCGTGTACCCGAAGACGCTGTCCATCGCCCGCTCCCGGCTGACCTCGCGGGCGCCGCGGGCGTTGATCACGACCGCGAGCTCGGCCTCGTGCTCGACCTGCTGGGACTGGAGCGGCAGCCGGATCGGGTCACCGGGGCCGCTCACCGAGGTGGACGGCTTGAGGAACAGCAGCGGCTCGGTGGGCACCTCGTTCCCCAGCTCGGCGGCGTGCGCGGCGTAGTTCCGGCCGACGCCGACCACCTTGCTCGGCAGGATCGGCGAGAGGAGGCGGACGTCCGACAGGGCCCAGCGCTCACCGGTGAGGACGATCTGCCCGAACGGGTGGCCCTCGATCTGGGCCACGGTCTGGGAGGCGGCCGGCGCGTCCGGCTCCCCCTCCACGAGGCCGAAGGACATCCCCTGTGGGTGGGCGAAGCGGGCGATACGCATGCGCCGAGCGTAACTGCCTACCCTGGAGGGGTGCAGACGGTCCCCCGGCAGGAACGGCGCGCCCTACCGGCGGCTCATGAGTCCACTGTGGACTTCCTGCCGGCGGCGCAGGTGGACCCGGCGCGGCGTGGCGAGGAGCACCCCCTGGAGGACGCGGCATGAGGGCACTCTCGGCAGCCACCTGGAGCCGTCTCGCCCTCACCCACGCAGAGCGTGCCGACGCGCTGACAGCCGGGCACCGTGCACGGCGAGCAACCAAGCAGCGTCACGCCGTCGAGGACTTCCTCTACGACTACTACGGGACCAGGCCTGCGCTGTTGCGGCGTTGGCATCCCGGCGCCGGCGTGACCCTGGACGCCGGCCCGGACGGCCCTGCCCCGCACGCTGCGTGGCGGTGGTACTCCACCGATACCGACGACGCGGTGACTCTCGACGTGGGCAGGTTCCTCGCGGATCGCGGAGACACGGTGAGGTTCATCCACCGTCTTCTCACCGCGACGGCATCGAGGCCGGCCTTCACCGGATGCTTCGGCCTACACGAGTGGGCGATGGTCTACCGCCAGGCCGAGCACCGCCACCCTCTGCCGCTACGGCTCGGCCCAGCGGGCACAGACGCCGTCGTCGACTCCCACCAGATCCGGTGTACCCACTTCGACGCGTTCAGGTTCTTCACGCCGCAGGCCGCCGGCCTCAACCGCCTACAGCCGACACGGGAAACGCAAGTGGATCTGGACCAACCAGGCTGCTTGCACGCTTCGATGGATTGCCACAAGTGGGCAACCAAGCTCGGTCCTGCGGTGTCCGGGGACCTCGCCCTGGACTGCTTCGAGCTGGCCCGCGACATCCGGCTCCTCGACATGCGGGCGTCCCCCTATGACCTGTCCTCGTACGGTGAGCCGCCCGTTCGTATCGAGACGCCCGAGGGCAAGACGGAGTACGCCGAGCGGCAGAAGGACTTTGCCGGCAGAGCGTCTGCCCTACGCGATCGCTTGATCACGACATGCACGCTCCTGCTGGACGGCTGATCCGTGACGGCGCCCGGCCCGATGCGTCGACCGTGCCGGATCGGAATCCGCGTACCTCCGGCATCGACCGCATCGCGCCGCGCCGATCTACGCCGGAAGGCCCACCTCGCTGCGCCGCAGGCCGTACGTCAGCGCGTCGACCAGCGCGTGCCAGGACGCCTCGATGACGTTGCCGTGCACGCCGACGGTGGTCCAGTCGTGCTGCCCGTCGGTCGTGCCGATCAGCACCCGGGTCACCGCGTCGGTGCCGTGCCGGCCCTCGAGGATGCGGACCTTGTAGTCGGCGAGCGAGAGCCCGGCGAGCTGCGGGAAGTGGCGGGTCAGCGCCTGACGGAGCGCGGAGTCGAGGGCGTTGACGGGACCGTTCCCCTCCGCGATGGCGATGACGCGCTCCCCGCCGATGCCGAGCTTCACGGTGGCCTCGCTGACCACCGCGTCGTCGGCGCGGTGCTCGACGATCACGCGCCACGACTCGAGCGTGAAGTACGGGTCGATCGCGCCGTCCAGCTCGCTGCGGAGCATCAGCTCGAACGAGGCGTCCGCGGCCTCGAACGACCAGCCCCCCGCCTCGAGCTCCTTGACCTTCTCGACCACGCGGCCCACGGCCTCCGGATGGCCGGCCAGGTCGATGCCGAGCTCGCGTCCCTTGAGCTCCACACTGGCCCGGCCGGCCATCTCGGTCACCAGGATGCGCTGGTCGTTGCCGACGACCGCCGGGTCCACGTGGTTGTAGAGCTCCGGGCTGATCTTGATCGCGCTGGCGTGCAGACCCGCCTTGTGGGCGAAGGCCGACGTCCCGACATACGGCTGTTGCGGATTCGGGGCCTTGTTCGCGATCTCGGCGATGGCGTGTGACACGCGCATCAGTTCCCCGAGGCAACCCTCGGGGAGTACCTGCAGTCCCATCTTGGTGGCGAGGTTGGCGATGACGACGAACAGGTCGGCGTTGCCGGGGCGTTCGCCGTACCCGTTCGCGGTGCCCTGGACGTGCGTCGCGCCGGCGTCGACCGCGGCCACGGTGTTGGCGACCGCGCAGGCGGTGTCGTTCTGGGCGTGGATGCCGACGCGGAAGCCCCCGCGCTCGACCACGTCGCGGACGACCCGGCCGACGCCCATCGGGAGCTGGCCGCCGTTCGTGTCGCACAGCACGCCGACGTCGGCTCCCGCGGCGAACGCGGCCTCGAGCACCCGCAGGCCGTAGTCGCGGTCGTGGGCGTACCCGTCGAAGAAGTGCTCACAGTCCACGAACACCCGGCGCCCCTCCCCGACCAGGAACCCGACCGTGTCCCGGACCATCGCGAGGTTCTCCTCGAGCGTGGTGCGCAGGGCGTCGATGACGTGCCGGACGTCGGACTTCGCGACCAGCGTGACCACCGGCGCGAGCGAGTCGCGCAGCGCCAGGACCTGGGGGTCCTCGTGCGCCTTGCGGCCCGCCTTCCGGGTCGACCCGAAGGCCACCAGCTGCGCGTGCTGCATCTGCAGCTCACCGGCGGCCGCACGCGCGAAGAACTCGGTGTCCTTCGGCAGCGCACCGGGCCAGCCCCCCTCGACGAAGCCCACGCCGAGCTCGTCGAGGAGCCGGGCGATGCTCAGCTTGTCCGCGACGGAGAAGGACATGCCCTCGCCCTGCGCGCCGTCGCGCAGGGTCGTGTCGAAGACGTGGAACGCATCTGAGCTGGGCATCGGGGATCCCTTCAACGAAAAAGACCCCCCACGACGTGGGAGGTCTGCGCGCAGGCGGTGTCGCGTGCGCGCTAGGTGCCGATAATCAGTCGAGCGGTGGTCACGAGCCGTAGTGTGCCACATCCTGCGGGCGGTGGGACCGGTGGTCCCGCACAATGAGCCGGTGCGCCCCGTCATCGGCATCACCTGCTACGTCGAGCAGGCGCGCTGGGGCACCTGGGACCTCTCCGCGGCACTCCTCCCGTACCGGTACGTCGAGCAGGTCTCCGCGGCGGGCGGTCTGCCGGTCCTGCTCCCCCCGGTGACCGCCGAGGCGGTGGAGGTGCTCGGGCGGCTCGACGGCCTGGTCATCGCCGGCGGCGCCGACGTGGACCCGGCGCGGTACGGCGAGGAGCCGCACCCGCGGACGGACGGGTTGCGGCCGGACCGGGACGCGGGCGAGCTCGCGATCCTCGGCGAGGCCCTGCGGCGGGACCTGCCCGTGCTCGGGATCTGCCGCGGGATGCAGGTGATGGCCGTCCACGCCGGCGGCCGACTGATCCAGCACATGCCGGACGCGGTCGGGCACCACGGGCACCGCCCGGGGTCGGGCGAGTACGGGTCGCACGGCGCCCGGTTCGCCCCCGGGAGCCGGATCGCGGAGCTGCTCGGCCGGACGGCGACCGTGAACTCCTACCACCACCAGGGCATCGCCGATCCGGGCACGCTCACCGTGACGGGGTGGGCCGACGACGGCTCGGTCGAGTCGCTGGAGGACCCGACCCGGCGGTTCGCCGTGGGCGTGCAGTGGCACCCGGAGGCGACGACCGACAACAGGCTGTTCCTCGCGCTGACCGGGGCCTCGCGGAACGGCTGCTGACTCCGTCACACCGAGGGGCTACAGCGGGGTGACGTACGCCCCGGAGATGCCGCCGTCCACGAGGAACGTCGACGCGGTGACGAAGGAGGACTCGTCACTCGCGAGGAACAGCGCCGCGTTCGCGATCTCCTCCGCCTCCGCGAAGCGCCCCATCGGGATGTGCACGAGACGCCGCGCCGCCCGCTCCGGGTCGGCCGCGAACAGCTCCCGCAGCAGCGGCGTGTCCACCGGCCCCGGGCAGAGCGCGTTGACCCGGATCCGCTCCCGAGCGAACTGCACCCCCAGCTCGCGCGACAGCGCGAGGACGCCGCCCTTCGAGGCCGTGTACGAGATCTGCGAGGTCGCGGCGCCCATCACCGCGACGAACGAGGCCGTGTTGACGATCGAGCCGCCGCCCCTCGCCTGCATGAGCGGGATCGCCGCCCGGCAGCACAGGTACACCGAGGTCAGGTTGACCTCCTGGACCCGGCGCCAGGCGTCGGGTGACGTGGTCAGGATCGAGTCGTCCTCCGGCGGCGAGATCCCGGCGTTGTTGAAGGCGACGTCGAGCCCGCCGTACGTGTCGGCGGCGGCGCGGAACAGGGCCTGCACCTCTGCCTCCGACGTGACGTCCACCGGCACGTACAGCCCGCCGATCTCCTCGGCGACGTCCTCGCCGCCGGAGGACACGTCGCCCACGACGACGTGCGCGCCCTCGGCGGCGAACCGCCGCGCCGCCGCGCGCCCGATCCCGCTCGCCCCGCCCGTGATCACGCAGACCTTGCCGTCGAGACGTCCCGTCACGATCCCGTCGCCGAGAGGAGTGCTCACAGGCGCTCGAACCCCCGGAACCGTTCCCAGTCGGTCACCGCCGTGTCGAACGCCGCCAGCTCGACGTCCGCCGCGTTGACGTAGTGGTCGACCACCGCGTCACCGAACGCGCTCCGCGCGAGGTCACTGGCCGCGAACAGCTCGCGGGCGTCGCGCAGCGTCCGCGGCAGGCGGGGCGCGTCCGACGCGTACGCGTTGCCGCGGCACTCCGGCTCCAGCGCGTACTCCCCCTCGACCCCGGCCAGCCCGGCGGCGAGCATCGCGGCGCACGCCAGGTACGGGTTCACGTCGCCGCCCGGTACCCGGTTCTCCACCCGCAGGTCCGGGCCGTGGCCCACGACCCGGAGCGCGCACGTGCGGTTGTCCCGGCCCCAGGCGATCGCGGTCGGGGCGAAGCTTCCCTCGGCGTACCGCTTGTACGAGTTGACGTTCGGCGCGGAGAACAGCGCGAGCTCCCGCAGGTGCGCCAGCAGCCCGGCGAGGAAGCACCCGAACAACCCCTCGTCGGCGGCGAAGACCGCCTCCCCTGCGGCCGACCGCAGGGAGAGGTGGACGTGGCACGAGTTGCCTTCGCGCGCGTCGAACTTCGGCATGAACGTCAGCGCCATCCCCGCCTGGGCGGCGATCTCCTTGGCGCCGTTCTTGTACACCGTGTGGTGGTCGCAGGTCGTCAGCACGTCGTCGTACCGGAAGGCGATCTCGTGCTGCCCGGGGTTGCACTCGCCCTTGGCCGACTCGACGGACATCCCGGCGCCGGCCATGCCGTTGCGAATGGCCCGGAGCAGAGGCTCGACGCGGGCGGTGCCGAGCATCGAGTAGTCGACGTTGTACCGGTTCGCCGGCGTCAGCTCGCGGTAGCCGCGGTTCCAGGCGTCCTCGTAGGTGTCCCGGAACACCAGGAACTCGAGCTCGGTCCCTGCGTACGCGCGCCAGCCCCGTTCGGCGAGCCGGTCGAGCTGGCGGCGGAGCACCTGCCGCGGGGACGCGGCGACCGGCGTGCCGTCGTGCCACTCGAGGTCGCAGAGGAGCCCGGCCGTGCCCTCCTGCCACGGCACCGGGTGGAGCGTGGACAGGTCGGGGCGGAGGACGAAGTCGCCGTACCCCCGGTCCCACGAGCTCGTCGCGTAGCCGCCGACCGTGTTCATGTCGACGTCCACCGCGAGCAGGTAGTCGCACGCCTCCGCGGTGCCGCCCAGCACGTGGTCGACGAAGTACCGGGCCGCGAGCCGCTTGCCCTGGTACCGGCCCTGCATGTCGCAGAACCCCAGCAGCACGGTGTCGACCGCACCGACGTCCACTGCGGAACGCAGCCTGGCCAGCTCCATGCGGCGATGCTGCCGCACGGGCGGGCCCCGCGGGGGCCTTCCGGTCAGACGATGCGCTGCATCCAGCCGTGGGTGTCCTCGGCATGGCCGTGCTGGATGTCCAGCAGGGCCTGCCGCAGCCGCATCGTGACCTCACCCGGCGTGCCGTCGGCCACGGTGAACTCGCCGTCCGCGCCCTTGACGGTCCCGACCGGCGTGATGACCGCGGCGGTACCGCACGCGAACGCCTCGGTCATCGCCCCCGACGCCGCGGCGTCCCGCCACTCGTCGGTGGAGATCCGGCGGACCTCGGACTTGTACCCGAGGTCGGCGGCCAGCTGGAGCAGCGTGTCGCGGGTGACGCCGGGCAGCAGCGTGCCGGTGAGCTCGGGCGTGACGAGCGTGTCGCCCCCGTACACGAAGTACAGGTTCATCCCGCCCATCTCCTCGACCCAGCGGTGCTCGACGGCGTCGAGCCACACCACCTGGTCGCAGCCCGCCTCGGCCGCCTGGGCCTGCGCGACGAGGCTCGCCGCGTAGTTGCCCGCGCACTTCGCCTCACCGGTGCCCCCGGGGGCCGCCCGGGTGTACTCGGTGGACAGCCACACGCTCACGGGCTGCACGCCGCGCGGGAAGTACGCGCCGGCCGGCGAGGCGATCACGCAGTACAGGTACTCGAGCGACGGCCGCACGCCCAGGTAGGGATCGGTCGCGAACATGAACGGCCGCAGGTAGAGGCTGTCCTCCCCCGCGCTCGGCACCCAGGCCCGGTCCTGCTCGACCAGCAGGCGGACCGACTCGAGGAAGAGCTCCTCCGGCACCGCGGGCATCGCGAGGCGCGCGGCCGAGCGGTTGAACCGCTGGGCGTTGGCCTCGGGCCGGAACAGCGCGATGCCGCCGTCGGGCTGCCGGTACGCCTTGAGGCCCTCGAAGATCTCCTGGCCGTAGTGCAGCGCGGAGGTCGACGGGTCGAGGCTGATCGGCCCGTACGGCTTCAGGGTGGCCTCGTACCAGCCCCGGCCCTCGGCGTACCGCATCGTCACCATGTGGTCGGTGAACACCCGGCCGAACCCCGGCTCCGCGAGCAGCTCCGCACGCCGCTCCGGCGCCACCGGCGTCGCGGACGGACGCCGGTCGAAGGCCAGGGCGGGGGCGGTCGTGCTCATGGGATGAGGTCCTTCCGGGATGGGTCGTCGGGAAAAAGTACTCCCGGCACGGACGGTGCGGGCGCGGTTCTCGTCAGCCGGCCGCGAGTGTGGCGAGCCGGTCGCCCACCTCGGCGGTCCGGATGGGCGCGCCGGGGACGCGCTCGGAGAGCCCGGCGGTGACCGCGGCCTCGACGCGGCGCGCCTCCTCGGGGTGACCGAGGTGGTCGAGCAGCAGCGCGACCGACGAGACGGTGGCGGTCGGGTCGGCGATGCCCTGGCCGGCGATGTCGGGCGCCGAGCCGTGGACGGGCTCGAACATCGACGGGAAGGTGCCGTCCGGGTTGACGTTACCGCTCGCCGCAAGCCCGATTCCACCGGTCACCGCGGCCGCGAGGTCGGTGAGGATGTCCCCGAAGAGGTTGTCGGTGACGATCACGTCGAAGCGGCCCGGGTCGGTGACCATGAAGATCGTCGCCGCGTCCACGTGCAGGTAGTCCGTCGTGACGTCCGGGAACTCCGCGTTCACGGCCTCGACGGTCCGCCGCCACAGGTGGCCGGCGTGGACGAGGACGTTGTGCTTGTGGACCAGCGTGAGCTTCTTGCGCGGGCGGGCCGCCGCACGGCGGAACGCGTCGCGGACGACCCGCTCGGCACCGAACGCGGTGTTGATGCTGACCTCGGTCGCGATCTCCTGCGGCGTCCCGACGCGGAAGCCGCCGCCGTTGCCGGCGTACGGGCCCTCGGTGCCCTCGCGGATCACGACGAAGTCGATCGCCGGGTTCCCTGCGAGCGGGCTCGTCACGCCCGGGTACAGCCTGGACGGCCGCAGGTTGACGTAGTGGTCGAACGCGAAGCGCAGCTTCAGCAGCAGGCCGCGCTCGAGGACGCCGGACGGCACCGTGGGGTCGCCGACCGCGCCGAGCAGGATGGCGTCGTGGCCCTTCAGGTCCTCGAGGACGGACTCCGGGAGCGTCTCCCCCGTGGCGTGCCAGCGGCGCGCCCCCAGGTCGAAGTCGGTGGTCTCGACGCCCGGCAGGACCGCGTGCAGGACCTTGAGCCCCTCGGCGACCACCTCCGGTCCGATGCCGTCGCCCCCGATGACCGCGAGCCGCGTGCCACCCACCGCTGACCACCTCCGTGTCCGCCCGGCCGCGTCGCCGGTTCGCGGATCCGAGGGTACGCCTGGGCTCTCACTGGTCGGACGCGGCGTCCCGGTAACCGAGATCACTCCGGGAACGCGCGAGGGCGGCCCCGGGTGCCCCGGGACCGCCCTCGCGGCGGACGTCCTCAGACCTCGGTGAGGTCCACCGACGCGGCGCTGCGGGCGCCGATCGCCTCGGCGGCCTGCTGGAGCAGGTGGGGCTCGACGGCCTGGTCGACCGTGAGCGCCATCAGCGTGTCGCCGCCCGACGCGGTGCGGGCCACCTGCATGCCGGCGATGTTGATGTCCGCCGCGCCCAGCTTGCCGCCGAGCGTGCCGACGATGCCGGGCCGGTCGTCGTACCGGAAGAACAGCAGGTGGCCGTCCGGGACGAGGTCGACGTCGAACCCGTCGAGCTCGGTCAGCTTCTGCACCTGGCGGGGCCCGGTGAGCGTGCCGGAGACGCTGACCGGCCGCCCGTCCGGCAGCACGCCCGAGACGGTGACCAGGTTGCGGTACTCGGGGCTCTCCGGGCTGGTGGTGATCGCGACCTCGACGCCGCGCTCCTTGGCGAGGAGTGGTGCGTTGACGAACGTCACCGACTCCTCGACGACGTCCGCGAACACGCCCTTGAGCGCCGCGAGCTGCAGCACGCTGACGTCGTGCTCCACGATCTCGCCGCGGACCTCGACGGTGATGCTCTGCGGCAGGCCGCCGGCCACGGCGGTGAACACCCGGCCGAGCTTCTCCGCGAGCGGCAGACCCGGGCGTACGTCCTCCGCGACGACGCCGCCGGCCTGGACGTTGACCGCGTCGGGGACGAACTCCCCCTGCAGCGCGAGCTTGACGCTCCGCGCGACCGCGAGCCCCGCCTTGTCCTGCGCCTCGACGGTGGAGGCGCCGAGGTGCGGGGTGACGACGACGTTCGGGTGCGCGAACAGCGGGGAGTCGGTGCAGGGCTCCTTGGCGTACACGTCGATGCCCGCGCCCGCGACCCGGCCCTCGGCCACCGCGTCCGCGAGCGCCTGCTCGTCGACGAGGCCGCCGCGGGCGGCGTTGACGATCCGGACGGTCGGCTTGACCAGCCGGAGCTCCTTCTCGCCGATGAGCCCGAGCGTCTCCGGGGTCTTCGGGAGGTGGATCGAGATGAAGTCGCTCTCCGCGAGCAGCTCCTCGAGGCTCACCAGCCGGACGCCGATCTGCGCGGCGCGGGCGGGCTGCACGTAGGGGTCGTACGCGATGAGGCGGGTCCCGAACGCGCTCATCCGCTGCGCGAACAGCACGCCGATCCGGCCGAGGCCGACGACCCCGACCGTCTTGTCGGCGATCTCCACGCCGGTGAACTTCGAGCGCTTCCACTGACCCTGCTTGAGGGCGGCGTTCGCCTCGGGCGTGTGGCGGGCCGTGGCGAGCAGCAGTGCGATGGCCTGCTCGGCGGCGGAGACGATGTTGGAGGTGGGCGCGTTCACCACCATGACGCCGCGGGCCGTGGCCGCGGGGACGTCGACGTTGTCGAGCCCGACGCCGGCGCGCGCGACGACCTTGAGCTTCGGAGCGGCGGCGAGCGCCTCGGCGTCGATCTGCGTGGCGCTCCGGACGAGGACGGCGTCGACGTCGGCGAGCGCCGGGAGCAGCGCGGCCCGATCGGCGCCGTCGACGTGCCGGACCTCGAAGTCGTGCGCGAGCACGTCGAGCGCGGACGGGGCGAGCTCCTCGGCGACGAGGACGACGGGCACGGTCACTGGACATCCCTCGGGGTGGTCTGGGTCGGGGCGTTCCGCTGTTCCGCGCCCGATCCTACGGAAACGGGCGTGCGGTGCGGAGTGGCGCGGGTCCCATCGTGACCACGGTCACGGAACGCGGGCCGGGCGCCCCACCCGTGGGTGGGACGCCCGGTGCGCGGACTGCGTCAGTGACGCGCGGCCGTGCCCTGGTAGTCGTCGTCGGACGACACCCAGCTCATGAGCTTGCGCAGCTCGCGGCCGGTGCCCTCGATCGGGTGCTGCTCGGCCTTCTCGCGGAGGGCCCTGAACTCCGGCGCGCCGGCGTCCTGGTCGTTGATGAAACGCTCGGCGAACGCGCCGCTCTGGATGTCGGCGAGGACGGCCTTCATGTTCTCCTTGACCCGCTCGTCGATGACGCGGGGGCCGGACACGTAGTCGCCGTACTCGGCCGTGTCCGAGACGGACCAGCGCTGCTTGGCGATGCCGCCCTCGTACATGAGGTCGACGATGAGCTTGAGCTCGTGGAGGCACTCGAAGTACGCGACCTCGGGGGCGTACCCGGCCTCGGTGAGGATCTCGAAGCCGTTCTGCACCAGCGCCGACATGCCACCGCAGAGGACGGCCTGCTCGCCGAAGAGGTCGGTCTCGGTCTCCTCGGTGAACGTGGTGCGGAAGACGCCGGCGCGGGTGCCGCCGATGCCCTTCGCGTACGAGAGGGCGAGCTCGAACGCCGTGCCGGACGCGTCCTTCTCCACCGCGACGAGCGCCGGGACCCCCTTGCCGTCGACGAACTGGCGGCGGACCAGGTGACCCGGGCCCTTCGGGGCGACCATGGCGACGTCGACACCCTCGGGCGGCGTGATGTACCCGAAGCGGATGTTGAAGCCGTGCGCGAAGAACAGCGCCTTGCCCTCGGTGAGGTTCGGCTCGATCGACTCCGCGTACACCTTGCGGGCCACGTGGTCCGGGACGAGCAGCATGATGACGTCCGCCTCGGCGGCCGCCTCGGACGGCGTGACGACGCGGAGGCCGTCCTGCTCCGCCTTCGCGCGGCTGGACGAGCCCTCCTGGAGGCCGACGCGGACGTCCACGCCGGAGTCACGCAGGCTCAGCGCGTGGGCGTGGCCCTGGCTGCCGTAACCGATCACGGCGACCTTGCGGCCGGCGATCACCGACAGGTCGGCGTCGTCGTCGTAGTACATCTGCGTTGCCATGTCCCTGCTTTTCCTTTCGAGGGTGGTGAAACTCAGGCGGGTCGGTCGACGCTGCGGAGCGTCGCCGACGGAGCGGTGATGGAGCGAGCCCCCCGGCCGAGCGCGACCATGCCGGACTGGACGAGCTCCCGGATGCCGAAGGGCTCGAGCACCCGGATCAGCGCCTCGAGCTTGTCGGCCGTGCCGGTCGCCTCGATCGTGACGGCGTCGGTGGCGACGTCGACCACCTTCGCACGGAACAACTGTGCGGTCTCCAGCACGTGCGACCGTGTGGTGAGGTCGGCCCGGACCTTGACCAGCAGCAGCTCGCGCTGCACGGATGCGGTCGGCTCGAGCTCGACGATCTTGAGCACGTTGACCAGCTTGTTGAGCTGCTTGGTCACCTGCTC
>DASWRY010000058.1:0-106680 GCA_036402915.1 Mycobacteriales bacterium | reverse complement strand
CTCGTCTGTCCTACAAAGGAATCCCACCACGGACGGCCGTGCAGCCAGACGGCTGCCGTACCGAAACCCGTGGACAGGGTTTGTTGGCACTGACTTTCGAACACGCTGTTGAGTTCTCAAGGAACGTGCGCGCACCGATCCGGACCTTCCGGTCGTTCTCGGGGCAACCCACTCAGCTTACCTGGTCGGTTCCGCCGGGTCAAACTTACGTCTGTCCGGCACCGCCCAGCCCCAGCAACCATCCGCGGCTTCCGCCGCCGTGGTCGTCGGGATTTGGGATGTCGCTCTCGTCGCGGCCCTCGCGGGCCGCTCCTCTGCGACTCCTCGACCTTACCCGGTCGTTCCCGGCCGGTCAAACCGGCCTTGCGGGGACGATCCACCCCATCTCAGCACCCATCGGCGGCTTCCGCCGCTGGGAGTCCTGCAGGTGGGGGCCGCCCGACCGGATCCCTTGCGGGCCCGCGTCCTGGCGACGTGGGAAACGATAGCAGGTCCCCGGGGCCGTTCCGACCGGCCCCGCTGCGACCTACGCCACCCCGGCGCGGAGGCCGCGGACGACCGCCTCCGCGAGCCGGTCCGCCGCTCCCGCGCCGAACGCCAGGAACAGCGACGGCTCGGTGAGCTCCAATTCCATCACCACCGGGTCACCCGCGGGCCCGGGCACGACGTCGACCCGCGCGTACAGCAGGTTCCCCGCGGCCGGCACCAGCTCGGCGGCGGCGGCGAGGACACGGCCGGCGAGCTGCCGCTCGGCGTCGGAGGCCGTCCGGGCGGTGATGTCGTCGCGGCGGTGCGGTACCCCGGTGTACGGGCCGCGGAGGATCGGTCCCTTGCGGATCGCGTGGCTGTACGCGCCGCCGAGGAACAGCAGCGCGGTCTCCCCCGCGGTGTCGACGGCGCCCTGGTACGGCTGGACCATCACGGTCCGCCCCTCCCCGAGCAGGCGCGCGGCGAGCTCCCGGGCCAGCCCGGCCTGGGCGGGGTCCGCCGCGTCGTACCGCCCGGTGTCCGCGGATCCCGCGCTCACCGCGGGCTTGACGACGAACCGGCCCTCCCCCGGCAGGGTCACCGGCTCCCCCGGCTGGAGCCAGGTCGTCGGGACGACCGGCACGCCCAGGGCGTCGAGGTCGCGGAGGTACCGCTTGTCGGTGTTCCAGCGCACGACGGCCGGCGGGTTCGCGAGCGCCGGCACCGTCTCGGCCCAGGCGAGGAACTCGTCCCGCCGTGCCGAGTAGTCCCACGGGGACCGCAGCAGCACGAGGTCGTACGCGGCCCACTCCACGGCGGGGTCGTCCCACACGGTCACGTCGGCGGCGACCCCCCGGGCCCGCAGCGCCGCGCGGAGGGGGCGGTCGTCCTCGGCGAGATCCGGGAGCCCGGCGTGGGTGACGAGGGCGACCCGCGTCACGCGCGCTTGCCGGCCATCCGCAGCCGGTGCTCCGGCTCTGTCTTCACGGCGGCGGTGAGCTCGCGATTCCACGAGTCCTCGACGGTCAGCCCGGCGGCCTCGGCGGCGGCCTTCGCGGTCTCCACGGAGTCCACGACCTCGTCGCCCCAGATGCCGTCGGCGCCGACCAGCACGATCCGGACGCGGCCCCGGCCGACGTACTCCACGACGGCCGTCGCCGAGCCGCCGTGAGCGGACGCGAACGACCTCAGCGTCGAGACGAGCGCGGCGGGGACGGTGGGGGTTTCGCTCATGGCGCGCACGGTACCGAGCGCGCGCCCCGGCCGCCCGGGGACCCCCGTCAGAGCAGCGCGTCCACCGCGACGGCGACGAACAGCAGGGTGAGGTAGCTGATCGACACGTGGAACAGCCGCATCGGGTTCAGCTCCCCGCCGGAGCGCACCCGGTTGTACAGCCGGTGCGCCTCGTACAGGAACCACGCGCCGGTGAGCACCGCCGTCGCCCCGTAGACCCAGGACATGGCGGGCCACAGCAGGAGCGAGGTCACCACCATCGCCCACGAGTACAGGACGATCTCGAACGCCACCCGGCGGGGCGACGCCACGACGGGGAGCATCGGCACGCCCGCGGCGGCGTAGTCGTCCCGGAACCGCATCGCGAGCGCCCAGAAGTGCGGCGGCGTCCAGAAGAAGACGACCGCGAACAGCACCCACGCCTGCCACGACACCGACCCCGTGACGGCGGCCCAGCCGATGAGCACCGGCATGCAGCCCGCGGCCCCGCCCCAGACGATGTTCTGCGGGGTGCGGCGCTTGAGCCACATCGTGTAGACGACGACGTAGAAGAGGATCGCGACCAGGGCCAGCGCGGCGGCCAGCAGGTTCGTCGACGCCCACAGCAGCGCCACCGACACGGCCCCGAGGACCACGCCGAACACCAGGGCCGACCGCGGCGGCACCGAGTGCTGCGGCAGCGGCCGGTTCGACGTCCGCTTCATGAGCTGGTCGATGTCGCGGTCGACGTAGCAGTTGAGCGCGTTGGCGCTGCCCGCGGCGAGCGTGCCGCCGACCAGGGTCGCGGCCACGGTCCAGAGTGACGGCAGCCCGGCGGCGGCGAGGAACATCGCCGGCACGGTGGTCACCAGCAGGAGCTCGATGATGCGGGGCTTGGTGAGCGCGACGTACGCCCGGAGCACCGCGAGCGGGTCACGCCGGGAGGCGCCGTGGACGTCCGCGGGCCGGTCGGCGAGCGAGGTCATCGGTCCTCCGCTGCGAGGGGTCGGGAACTCACCGCGGTGACCCGCCGCGCGCGTTCGCACCACATGACCTCATCTCGGGTGATCGCGGCGCGGACCGCGCGTCGCTCTACACATCGTAGTGCGTTCCGGCGAAACCCCACGCGTTGCCTCCCTGTGGGGGAGGACACGTCGGGGCGTCACCGGGACGATCACGACACGTGATCATCGAGACACGTCCCGACCTGCTTGGCGTCACCGCCGGTGGGTAGGGTCAACCGAACGCGCGAGCGGGGCGGGGCCGACCGCCGACGCGCCTTTCGACGGTATGGGAGAGACCACCGGTGAGCACCCCCGACGAGCAGCTCGAATGGACCGACCTGGACCAGCGCGCGGTGGACACCGTGAGGGTGCTCGCGATGGACGCGGTGGAGAAGGCCGGCAACGGGCACCCCGGCACCGCGATGAGCCTGGCGCCGCTGGCGTACCTGCTCTACCAGCGCGTGATGCGGCACGACCCGACGACGCCCGACTGGCCCGGCCGTGACCGGTTCGTGCTGTCCGCCGGTCACTCGAGCCTGACGCAGTACATCCAGCTGTACCTCGCCGGGTACGGCCTCCAGCTCGACGATCTCCGCCAGCTGCGGCAGTGGGGAAGCCTCACGCCGGGCCACCCGGAGCACGGCCACACGCTCGGCGTCGAGACCACGACCGGCCCGCTCGGCCAGGGCGTCGGCAACGGCGTCGGCATGGCGATGGCGCAGCGCCGCGAGCGCGGCCTGTTCGACCCGGAGGCCGACCCGGGCACGAGCCCGTTCGACCACGACATCTTCGTCATCGCGTCCGACGGGGACATGGAGGAGGGCGTCAGCGGTGAGGCCTCCTCGCTGGCGGGGACCCAGCAGCTCGGCAACCTCTGCCTGATCTGGGACGACAACCGGATCTCGATCGAGGACGACACGAACATCGCGTTCACCGAGGACGTCGCGAAGCGGTACGAGGCGTACGGCTGGCACGTCCAGACCGTCGACTTCACCGCGGGCGGCGACGGGTACCGCGAGGACGTGCAGGCGCTCTGGGCGGCGCTGCAGGCGGCGAAGGCGGAGACCGACCGGCCGTCGTTCATCCAGCTCCGCACCATCATCGCGTGGCCGGCCCCGAACAAGCAGAACACCGGCAAGGCCCACGGCTCGGCGCTCGGCGCCGACGAGGTCGCGGCGACCAAGGAGATCCTCGGCTTCGACCCGCAGAAGACGTTCGACGTCCCGGACGAGGTGCTCGCGCACACACGCGCGGTCGCCGAGCGCGGCCGGGCGCTGCGGGAGGAGTGGGAGTCCCGCTACGAGGCGTGGGGACAGCAGCACCCGGAGCGGCGGGAGACCTGGCTCCGGATGTCCGCGCGGCTGCTGCCCGCGGACTGGACGAACGCGCTGCCGCGGTTCGAGCCGAGCGAGAAGGGCGTCGCCACCCGCAAGGCGTCCGGCGACACGCTGTCCGCGATCGCGGCGGTGCTGCCGGAGCTGTGGGGAGGATCGGCGGACCTCGCCGAGTCGAACAACACCACCCCCAAGGGCGAGCCCTCGTTCCTGCCGACGAACCGGCAGACGAAGGAGTTCCAGGGCGACCCGTACGGCCGCGTCCTGCACTTCGGCGTCCGCGAGCACGCCATGGGCTCGATCCTCAACGGCATCGCGCTGCACGGGGCGACCCGCCCGTACGGCGGCACGTTCCTGGTGTTCAGCGACTACATGCGCCCGGCCGTACGGCTCGCCGCGCTGATGAAGCTGCCGGTCACGTACGTGTGGACGCACGACTCGATCGGCCTCGGCGAGGACGGCCCCACGCACCAGCCGGTCGAGCACCTGGCCGCGCTCCGCGCGATCCCCGGTCTCGACGTGGTCCGGCCCGCCGACGCCAACGAGACGGTCGTGGCGTGGCGCACGATCCTCGAGCACACCGACCGGCCCGCGGGCCTCTGCCTGACCCGGCAGAACGTCCCGACCTGGGACCGCTCGGTCTACGGCCCCGCGGAGGGGACCGCACGCGGCGGGTACGTCCTCGCCGAGTCCAGCGCGCCCATCCCGGAGGTCATCCTGATCGCCACCGGGTCCGAGGTGCAGATCGCCGTGGCCGCCCGCGAGCGGCTCGAGGCCGAGGGCACCCCGACCCGTGTCGTGTCGATGCCGTGCGTGGAGTGGTTCGACGAGCAGGACGAGGCGTACCGGCAGAAGATCCTCCCCAACGGCGTCAAGGCCCGCGTCAGCATCGAGGCGGCCGTGGCACAGAGCTGGTGGCGGATCGTCGGCGACGCGGGCGAGTGCGTGAGCCTCGAGCACTTCGGGGCCAGCGCCAACTACCAGGTCCTGTACGAGCAGTTCGGCTTCACCACCGACCGCGTGGTGGCCGCAGCACACGCCAGCCTGTCCCGGGTCGGCGCCATCAGGGGTACGACGACAGGCAACTGAAGGAGGGCATCACCCATGAGCGATCCCCTCGCCGACCTGTCCGCCGCGGGTGTGGCGGTCTGGCTCGACGATCTGTCCCGCGAGCGCCTGGAGACGGGCAACCTGCAGGAACTGGTCGGCTCGCGCCACGTCGTGGGCGTCACCACCAACCCCACGATCTTCCAGAAGGCACTCGAGAAGGGCTCGGCGTACGACGAGCAGCTCCGCAGCCTGAAGCTCCGGGGCATCGGCGTCGAGGAGGCCGTGCGGGCGATCACCACGTACGACGTCCGCTGGGCCTGCGACGTGCTCGAGCCCGTGTACGCCGGCTCGCACGGCGTCGACGGGCGGGTGTCCATCGAGGTCGACCCCCGGCTGGCCCACGACGCGGACCGCACCGAGGCCGAGGCCCAGGCGCTGTGGTGGATGGTCGACCGGCCCAACCTCTTCATCAAGATCCCCGCGACGATGGACGGCCTGCCGGCCATCACCAAGACCCTCGCCGCGGGCATCAGCGTCAACGTCACGCTGATCTTCAGCCTCCAGCGGTACGAGGCGGTGATGGAGGCGTTCCTCGACGGCCTCGAGCAGGCGCGTCAGAACGGCCACGACCTCTCCAGGATCGGGTCGGTCGCGTCCTTCTTCGTGTCCCGCGTGGACACCGAGGTCGACGCGAGGCTGGACAAGCTCGGCACCGACGAGGCGAAGGAGCTGCGCGGCCAGGCGGCGATCGCGAACGCCCGGCTCGCGTACGAGCGCTACGAGAAGGTCTTCACCGGCGACCGGTGGCAGTCGCTCGCCGACGACGGCGCGCGGCCGCAGCGCCCGCTGTGGGCCTCGACCGGGGTGAAGGACCCGAGCTACGACGACACCCGGTACGTCGTGGAGCTGGTGGCACCCGGCACCGTGAACACGATGCCCGAGGCCACGCTCGAGGCGGTCGCCGACCACGGCACGATCACCGGCGACACGATCCACGGCCGGTACGACGAGGCGCGCCAGGTGCTCGACCGGCTCGCGGCGCTCGGCATCGAGTACGACGACGTGGTCGAGACGCTCGAGCGCGAGGGCGTCGAGAAGTTCGAGACCTCCTGGGCGCAGCTGCTCGAGTCCGTCCAGGGACAGCTGGAGGGCACGCGGTGACGGGACCGTCCACCGAGCACGCGGCCGCCGGCCTGGTCGTCGACGGCGCCGACGCGGTTCCCGGCGCCGACGCCGTCGCCCGGCAGCTCGCCGCCGACGGCATCTTCGCCCGCATCGCGGCGAAGGACCCGGCGGTCTGGGGCCCGGAGGCCGAGCCCGAGGCGTCGATCCGGCTGGGCTGGCTCGACCTGCCGCGGACGTCGCGGTCGTTGCTCCCCCGGCTCCGCGAGCTGCGGTCCGAACTCGTCGCCGAGGGGCTCGACCACATCGTGCTCGCGGGCATGGGCGGCTCGTCGCTCGCGCCGGAGGTCATCACCCGCACGCTCGGCGTCCCGCTGACCGTGCTCGACACGACCGACCCGGGCCAGGTCCGCGCCGCGCTCGCGGACCGGCTGGACCGCACGGTCGTCGTCGTCTCCAGCAAGTCCGGCACCACGGTGGAGACCGACAGCCACCGTCGCGCGTACCTGGCGGCGTTCACGGCGGCGGGCCTGTCGGAGGCGGAGGCGGGCCGCCGGTTCGTCGTCGTCACCGATCCGGGTTCCCCGCTCGAGAAGGTCGCCGCGGACATGGGCGCCCGCGCGGTGTTCCCCGCGGACCCCAACGTCGGCGGCCGGTACAGCGCGCTGTCCGCGTTCGGTCTCGTCCCCTCGGCACTCGCCGGCGTCGACGTGGAGGTCCTGCTCGACGAGGCCGAGGCGGTGCTCCCGGCGCTCGCCGCGGACGACTCCCCCGCCGCGCTGCTGGGCGCCGCCCTCGGTGCGGCGGCCCGGGAGGGGCGGGACAAGCTGGTCCTCGCCGAGGACGGCACCGGGCTCGTCGGCCTGGGGGACTGGATCGAGCAGCTCGTCGCGGAGTCCACCGGCAAGAACGGCACCGGCATCCTCCCCGTGGTCGTGGAGTCCCCCACCGCCCCGGGCGTCGACGCCCCGGACGCGCTGTTCGTGACGGTCGGCGGGGCGCTCCGCCCACTCGACGCCGCGGGCGCCGGCCGGGACATCGCGGTGAACGGTCCCCTGGGCGCGCAGTTCCTCGTGTGGGAGTTCGCGACCGCGGTGGCCGGATACGTGCTCGGCATCAACCCGTTCGACCAGCCCGACGTCGAGGCGGCCAAGAGGGCGGCCCGCGCGCTGCTGGACGACCCGCAGGCCGGGGGCGGCGAGGACCCGCTGTTCGTCGACGACGACATCGAGGTGTACGGCCCGGCCGACCTCCTGTCCGGGGTCACGACCGCGGAGGGTGCGCTGGACGTCGCCTGCGGGCTCGTCTCCGACCACGGGTACCTGGCCGTGATGGCGTGGCTGGACCGGGTCGCCGACGCCCCGGCCGCCGCACTGCGGGCGCCGCTCGCGGCGCGGACGCACCGGGCCGTGACGTTCGGCTGGGGGCCACGGTTCCTGCACTCCACCGGCCAGTACCACAAGGGCGGCCCCCCGAACGGCGTGTACCTCCAGCTCACCGGCGAGCCCCCCGCGGACCTGCCGGTGCCGGGCCGGCCGTACACGTTCGGGACCCTCCAGCGCGCGCAGGCCCTCGGCGACGCCTCCGTGCTGGCGGGCCGCGGCCGTCCGGTCGTGCGACTCCACCTGCGGGACCGCGCCCGCGGCGTGGCGAGGCTGGGGGCTCGATGACGGACCGCACCAACCCGCTCCGGGATCCCCAGGACAAGCGGCTCCCCCGGATCGCGGGCCCCTGCGCGCTGGTGATGTTCGGTGTGACGGGCGACCTGTCCCGCAAGAAGCTGATCCCCGCCGTGTACGACCTCGCCAACCGCGGCCTGCTGCCGCCGGGCTTCGGGCTCGTCGGTTTCGCGCGGCGGGACTGGGAGGACCAGGACTTCGTCCAGATCGTCCACGACGCGGTGAAGGAGCACGCCCGCACGCCGTACCGTGAATCGGTCTGGAACCAGCTCGTCGAGGGCTTCCGGTTCGTCCAGGGCAGCTTCGACGACGACCACGCGTTCGACACGCTCGCGGAGACCGTGGCCGACCTGGACCGTGCCCGCGGCACCGGCGGTAACTACGCCTTCTACCTCGCGATCCCGCCGAACGCGTTCCCGGTCGTCTGCAAGCAGCTCGCCCGCTCGGGCCTCTCGGACGCCGATCCCGGGCAGTGGCGGCGCGTGGTGATCGAGAAGCCGTTCGGGCACGACCTGCAGAGCGCACGGGAGCTCAACGCCGTCGTGGACGCGGTGTTCCCGCCGGAGTCGGTGTTCCGCATCGACCACTACCTCGGCAAGGAGACCGTCCAGAACATCCTCGCGCTGCGGTTCGCCAACCAGCTGTTCGAGCCGATCTGGAACTCGCACTACGTGGACCACGTCCAGATCACGATGGCCGAGGACATCGGCATCGCCGGGCGCGCCGGGTACTACGACGGGATCGGCGCCGCGCGGGACGTCATCCAGAACCACCTCCTCCAGCTCCTCGCGCTGACCGCGATGGAGGAGCCGGTGTCGTTCGACGCCCAGCACCTCCGGACCGAGAAGGAGAAGGTCCTCTCCGCGGTGCGCCTGCCGCGCGACCTCGTCCGCGCCACCGCCCGCGGCCAGTACGCCCGCGGCTGGCAGGGCAACCGCGAGGTCGCCGGGTACCTCGAGGAGGACGGCATCCCGCACGACTCCACGACCGAGACGTTCGCCGCGGTGAAGCTCGAGATCGACACCCGGCGCTGGGCCGGCGTGCCGTTCTACCTGCGTACCGGCAAGCGCCTCGGCCGCAGGGTCACCGAGATCGCCGTGGTGTTCAAGCGGGCCCCGCACCTGCCGTTCGAGTCCACCGCGACCGAGGAGCTGGGCCAGAACGCGCTCGTGGTGCGGGTCCAGCCCGACGAGGGCGTGACGATGCGCTTCGGGTCCAAGGTGCCGGGCACGGCGATGGAGGTCCGCGACGTCACGATGGACTTCGGGTACGGGACGGCGTTCACCGAGGCGTCCCCGGAGGCGTACGAGCGCCTCATCCTCGACGTGCTGCTCGGCGACCCGCCCCTGTTCCCCCGGCACGAGGAGGTCGAGCTGTCCTGGCAGATCGTCGACCCGATCGAGGAGTTCTGGGCCACCAAGGGAAGGCCGGAGCCGTACCCGGCCGGGACGTGGGGCCCGGCGGCCGCCGACGCGATGATGGCCCGTGACGGGCGTACCTGGAGGCGGCCGTGACCGATTCCCGTGGTGCACGTGAACGGAGGTGGCGAGCGTGATCGTGACACTGCCCGACACGTCCGCGTCGCAGATCGAGGCCGCACTCACCGACATGCGGCACAGCGGCGGCGCGGTCGCCCTCGGACGCGTGCTGACGCTCGTCATCGACATGGTCGGCGACGAGCGGGAGGACGCGATCACGGCCGCGAACGAGGCCAGCCACGAGCACCCCTGCCGCGTGATCGCGCTCCTGCGCGGCGCACGGCGCGGCGAGCCCCGCGTGGACGCGGAGATCCGGGTCGGCGGGGACGCCGGGGCCAGCGAGGTCATCGTGCTGCGCCTCTCCGGGAAGCTCGCGGAGCACGCGGACGCGATGGTGCTGCCGCTGCTGCTGCCGGACGCGCCCGTGGTCGCGTGGTGGCCGGACGAGACGCCGGACGTCCCGGTCGACGACCCGGTCGGGCAGATGGCCCAGCGCCGGATCACCGACGCCGCCGCGCAGACGCACCCGGTCGCCGCCCTCGAGCAGCGGCGGCGCGGGTACGCCGACGGGGACACCGACCTGGCCTGGACCCGCCTCACGCACTGGCGCGGGATGCTCGCCGCGGCGCTGGACCAGCCGCCGCACGACAGGGTGACCGCGGTCCGCGTGGCCGGCGAGGCGGCCAGCCCGAGCACCGAGCTGCTCGCCGCGTGGCTCGCGGAGTACCTGCGCTGCCCGGTGATCCGGGAGTCCGACGACGGGCCCGGGATCGTGGCCGTCACGCTGGAGCGCCGGTCCGGCAACATCGAGATGGTCCGCCCCGACGGCCGGGTCGCCACCCTCACCCAGCCGGGCCAGCCGGAGCGGCGGGTCACGCTCCCCCGCCGGGGCCTGGCCGAGTGCCTCGCCGAGGAGCTGCGGCGGCTCGACGCCGACGAGGTGTACCGCACCGCGCTCCTCAAGGGACTGCCCCGGCTCGACAAGGCGTCCCGTCCGCGGAGCACCCGCCGGACCGCCGAGCGGGCCCGGCAGGCGCGGGACGTCATCCAGGAGTCCGACGAGCGGGCGGCGCGGATGACGGGCGGGACGGGATGACCTCCGCGACGACCGTGCACGTGCACGCCGACCCGGACGAGCTCGCCGCCACGCTGGCGGCGAGACTCGTGTCGCGGCTCGTCGACGCCCAGGCCGCCCGCGGGCAGGCCGGGGTGGTGCTCACCGGCGGGGGCACGGGTACGGCCGTCCTCGCGGCGCTGGCGGCGTCCACCGGCCGCGACGCGATCGACTGGGGCCGCCTCGACGTGTGGTGGGGGGACGAGCGCTTCCTGCCGTCCGGGCACCCGGAGCGCAACGAGACCCAGGCACGGGCGGCCCTGCTGGACTCGGTGCCGATCCCGCCGGAGCGGGTCCACCCGTTCCCCGCGTCGGACGGCCCCGACGGCGACGACCCGGAGGCGGCGGCCGAGCGGTACGCCGCCTCGCTGCGGGCGGCCGCGCGCCCGGGGCAGGACCTGCCGCACGTCGACGTGCTCATGCTGGGCGTGGGCCCGGACGGGCACGTGGCGTCCATCTTCCCCGAGTCGCCCGCCGCCCACGAGGACGAGCGTACGGTCGTGGCGGTCCACGGCAGCCCGAAGCCGCCGCCGACCCGGCTGACCCTGACGTTCCCGGCGATCAACAGCGCCGACGAGGTGTGGCTCGCCGCCACCGGGGCCGAGAAGGCCGACGCGGTGGGCCTGGCGCTCGCGGGAGCGGGACCGGTGCAGATCCCGGCGGCCGGGGTCCACGGGCGGACGCTCACGCTGTGGTCACTGGACCGGGCGGCCGCGAAGAACGTCCCGCCGGGACTCCTGGACGAGCGCCGCCGGTAGGGCGGGTGCGCCCCGACGGGCCCTTCTCGACGCCGACAGTGCAGTCGCGGGACCGCCCCACGGTGCACGACAGAGCCGCACGACGCGGAGAGCCGGCGACCCCAGGGGGTCGCCGGCTCTCCGCTCAGGTCGAGTGTCAGCCGCCGCGACGCTCCCTCAGCTTCGCGAGCGCCTCGTCGAGGATCGCGTCGCCGTCGGCGTCGCTGCGCCGCTCCCGGACGTACGCCAGGTGCGTCTTGTACGGCTCGTTGCGCGGCGCCGCCGGCGGGTTGTCCGAGTCCTTCCCCGCCGGGAGCCCGCAGCGGGGGCAGTCCCAGTGTTCCGGCTCCGCCGCCTCCGCCGCGAAGGACGGACGGGTCACGTGACCGTTCGCACAGTAGAACGCGATACGCCGCCGCGGAGCAGACTCTCCCCGCTCGGCCTCACCCATCGGCCCGGCACCCACCCGGGTACCGCGAATGGCGTTGCCACCAGCCACCGTTGTCCGCTCCTGTCCTCTGCGAGACCGAACCAGTTCGGGAAGTCGAGACCGAACCAGTTCGGGAAGTGTAGAGCGCCGACGGCCGGATCAGGTCCCGGCGCCGGATTCCGCGGCCTTGAGCAGCAGGCCGAGTGAGATGACACAGGCGAACCAGATGATCCCGACGGCGATCGTGATGCGGTCGAGGTTCTTCTCGGCGATGGACGAGCCGGCGAGACCCGCCGAGACGCCGCCGCCGAACATGCTGGACAGACCGCCGCCCTTCCCCCGGTGGAGGAGGATCAGCACGACGAGCAGCAGGCTGCAGATGACGAGCACTACCGACAGGGCGATGACCATCGCGGGACGATCTTCCTCTCCTCGGACTCTGGGCCACGCACTCCGGGCCACGGCACCGGCGTGCGCGCCCCCCGAGCCTACTCGACGCCCAGCCGGGCGAGGTCGTACTGGCCCCAGCCGGCGGACACGTACCGGTTCGTGACCCGCGGGGACGCGTAGAGCAGCGTCCTGTCGGCGAGGAACGGCAGGAACCGCGCCTCGGCCATGACGAGCCGGTCGAGCGCCTGCCACTGTGCCGTGCCCGCGGCGAGTGTCGGGGCGGACAGCGCACGGCCCAGCGTGGCGTTCACCGCCGGGCTGTCCACCTCGGCCAGGTTGGTGTTCCCCCGCGCGAGGATGATGCGCCCGTCGACCAGCGGCGGGAAGAACCCGGACGGGGCCGGGTAGTCGGCGCTCCAGCTCGCGACGAGCAGGCCGAGGCCCTCGCGGTGCACGGTGGCGGGGACGCCGAGCTCCACGGACGGGACCACCGTCAGGCGGATGCCGACCCGCCGGAGGGCGGTCGCCAGCGCCTCCCCGGACGCCCGGGCGGCGGCGGAGTCCTCGACCCCCACCTTCGCGGCGAAGCCCCCGGGCTTCCCGCACGCGCGCAGCTCCTCCCGCGCCCGCGCGAGCTGCCCGCCGGGATGGGCGGCGAGCCCGTACGGGTCGTCGGCGCGGTACCCGGCCAGCGCGGGCGGGTACATGCTCGTCGCGAGGTCACCGGCGTACTCGCCGCCGCGGGCCTTCCGCAGCGCGGTCAGGTCGGCGGCGTAGAGCACCGCGCGGCGGCACGACGGGGTGCCGAACGGGGCGACGTGGGCGTCGATCGCCACGTACCGCAGGCCCCCGGTCTGCGGGTTGTCCGTGCCGGCCGCCCGGTCGCGATCCGCGAGCACCGCGGACGGCTTCTCGTCCCACACGCCGGAGGCGCTCAGCGTCAGGTCGGCGTGGCCGTCGGCGAGCGCCTTCCGGACCTGCCCGGCGGAGAGCCCCGGCGTGTACGTCACGGTGTCCGGCAGCGCAGTGCGCACCGGGTCCGTCGCGGGATCCCACTGCGGGTTGCGGGCCAGGACGATGCGCCGCCCGGCCTCCTTCACGACGTACGGGCCCGACGACACCGGCTGCTTCCCGTAGTCCGCGCCGGTGTCCCCCGCCTGCGGCACCGGGGCCGCGGCGGGCAGCTGGAGCAGGTACGGGAAGTCGGGCACCGGCTGGTTCAGGTCGAACACGATCGTGCGGTCGTCGGGCGTCCGCACGGTGTCGAGGCCGAGCCGGTCGGGCTCGGAGTACGGCCCGGTGTACGGCTTCAGCGGGTCGGTGAGGACCTCGCGGAGGTAGGGCGGCGACCCGGGCAGCACGTCGGTGGCGAACGTCCGCTCGATGCCGTACTTCACGTCCCGCGCGGTGACCGGCGACCCGTCCTCGAACCGGACGCCGTCCCGCAGCCGGAACGTCCACGTCCGGGCGCCCCGCGACGGCGTGCCGAGGTCGGTCGCGAGGTCCGGGACCAGCTCGCGGCCCCCCGCCCCGGGCGCCGGCGCGAACGTCACCAGCGTCCGCGTGTACAGCCGCATGAGGTTCCACACGTGCGGCAGGTACGACCGCCCGGGGTCGAGGCTGTCCACCGCGACCTGGTCCACGATCCGCAGCGTGCCGCCCCGGTGCGTGCTCGCGTGGCGGACGCCGTCGAGCCCCTGGTCCCCCGGCCGGTACGGCCCGCCGCCGGACGTACAGCCCGCGGTGAGCGCGGCGGCGAGGACGAGGACCAGGGGAAGTCTGGGCACGGTTCTCCTCCCACGGCGACAGGCCGGGAGGGAAGCCCTCCCGGCCTGTGGCCGTGCGTCGGTGACGGTCAGCTGACGGCGTGCTCCGGGAAGCGGCAGATCTTGGCGAACTCGTCGCCGTCCAGGCTGGCACCACCGACGAGCGCGCCGTCGGTGTCCGGCTCGGCCATGATCGCGGCCACGGTGGACGACTTCACCGAGCCGCCGTAGAGGATCCGCGTGGCGCCCGCGACCTGACCCGGGTACAGCTCGGCGAGACGTCCCCGGATCGCCGCGCACATCTCCTGCGCGTCGGCCGGCGCGGCGACCTCGCCGGTACCGATCGCCCAGATCGGCTCGTACGCGATGACGACCGACGCCATCTGCTCGGCGGTGACGCCCTTCAGGCCCGCGTCGAGCTGCGCCAGGGTGTACGCCACGTGCTCGCCCGCCGTGCGGACCTCCAGGCCCTCGCCCATGCAGAGGATGGGCGCGAGGCCGTTGGCGATCGCCGCCTTGACCTTGGCGTTCACGACGGCGTCGTCCTCGTGGTGGTACTCGCGCCGCTCCGAGTGGCCCACGACGACGTACGTGCAGCCGAGCTTCGCGAGCATCGGCCCCGAGATGTCCCCGGTGTACGCGCCGGACGGGAACGGCGAAAGGTCCTGCGCGCCGTACCCGAGCAGCAGCCGATCGCCGTCCACCAGCGTCTGCACGCTGCGGATCGCGGTGAACGGCGGCAGCACCGCGGCCTCGACCGCGGTGAGCTGCTCCTCGGTGAGGCTGAACGCGATCTTCTGGACGAGCGCGATGGCCTCGAGGTGGTTCAGGTTCATCTTCCAGTTGCCCGCGATGAGCGGGCGCCGAGCCGGCTGTGCTGCCACGTCGTCAGTCCTCCAGCGCGGCGAGACCCGGCAGGGTCTTGCCCTCGAGGTACTCCAGGGAGGCGCCGCCGCCCGTGGAGATGTGGGTGAAAGCGGACTCGTCCAGGCCCAGCGTGCGCACCGCCGCCGCGGAGTCACCGCCGCCGACGACGGTGAGCCCGGGACAGTCCGCGACCGCCTGGGCGACCCCGCGGGTGCCCTCGGCGAACGGGGCGAGCTCGAACACGCCCATCGGGCCGTTCCAGAAGACCGTCCCCGCCCCGGCGAGCTCCTGGGCGAAGTGGAAGACCGACTCCGGACCGATGTCGAGGCCCTTCCAGCCGTCCGGGATCGCGTCGGCGCGCACGGTGCGCGTGTTCGCGTCCGCCGAGAGGTCGTCCGCCACCACGATGTCGGTCGGCAGCACGAGCTTGTCGCCGGCGTCGGCGAGCAGCCGCCGGCAGGTGTCGACCTGGTCCGCCTCGAGCAGCGAGTCGCCGACGCCGTGGCCCTGGGCCGCGAGGAACGTGAAGCACATCCCGCCGCCGATGAGCATGCGGTCGACCCGGGGCAGCAGGGCGTCGATGACGCCGAGCTTGTCGGAGACCTTGGAGCCGCCCAGCACCACCGCGTACGGGCGCTCCGGGTCCTCGGTGAGGCGCTGCAGCACGTCGACCTCGGCGAGCACCAGCCCGCCCGCGTACCGCGGGAGCAGCCGCGCCACGTCGTACACGCTCGCGTGCTGGCGGTGCACCGCGCCGAACGCGTCGTCGACGTACGCGTCGCCGAGGGCCGCGAGCTGCGCCGCGAAGGCCGACCTCTCCGCGGGGTCCTTGCTGGTCTCCCCGGGGTTGAAGCGGAGGTTCTCGAGCAGCGCGACGCCGCCGTCACCCAGCCCGGCCACGGTCTGCCGCGCCTGCTCCCCCACCGTGTCGGTGGCGAACGCGACCGGCGACCCCAGCAGCGCGCCGAACCGGTCGGCGACCGGCCGCAGCGAGTACCGCGGGTCGGGCGCGCCCTTGGGCCGGCCCAGGTGGGACACGACGACCACCCGCGCCCCGGCATCCCGGAGCGCGGTGATCGTCGGCAGCACGGCCCGGATCCGGCCGTCGTCGGTGATGGAGGAGCCGTCGAGGGGGACGTTCAGGTCCGCCCGGACGAGGACGCGCCGACCGGCGACGCCCTCGGCCAGGAGGTCGTCGAGAGTGCGCACGCGCGGGCCCTAGAGGGACGAGCCGACGTGGGCGACGAGGTCGACGAGGCGGTTGCTGTAGCCCCACTCGTTGTCGTACCAGCCGACGATCTTCACCTGGTCGCCCTGGACCATCGTGAGGCCCGCGTCGAAGGTGCACGACGACGGGTCGGTCACGATGTCGGAGGAGACGATCGGGTCCTCGGTGTAGGTCAGGAAGCCCTTCAGCGGACCCTCGCTGGCCGCCTTGAACGCCGCGTTGACCTCCTCGACGGTGGTCTCCCGGCCGAGGGTGACGACCAGGTCGGTGGCGGAGCCGGTCGGGAGCGGGACGCGCATCGCGAAGCCGTCGAGCTTGCCCTTGAGCTCCGGCAGCACCAGCGAGATGGCCTTGGCGGCGCCCGTCGTGGTGGGGATGACGTTGGTCGCGGCGGCCCGCGCGCGGCGCAGGTCCTTGTGCGGGTAGTCGAGGATCACCTGGTCGTTGGTGTACGCGTGGATCGTCGTCATGAGGCCCTTGACGATGCCGAACTCGTCCAGCAGCACCTTGGCCATCGGGCCGAGGCAGTTGGTGGTGCAGGACGCGTTGCTGATCACGTGGTGGGTCGCGGGGTCGTAGGCGTCGTGGTTGATGCCCATCACGACCGTGACGTCCTCGTTCTTCGCGGGCGCCGAGATGATGACCTTCTTCGCGCCCGCCTCGAGGTGCGCCTTGGCCTTCTCCGCGTCGGTGAAGAAGCCGGTGGACTCGATGACGATGTCGGCGCCGAGCTCCTTCCACGGGAGCTTGGCGGGGTCCCGCTCGGACAGCGCCTTGATGGACTTCCCGCCGACGATGATCTCGTCCTCGGTGTAGGTGACCTCGCGGTCGAGGCGGCCCAGGATCGAGTCGTACTTGAGCAGGTGCGCGAGGGTCTTGTTGTCCGTCAGGTCGTTGACGCCCACGACCTCGAGGTCGGCGCCGGAGGCCAGCGCGGCGCGGAAGAAGTTGCGGCCGATGCGGCCGAAGCCGTTGATGCCTACCCGGATGGTCACGTCGGATCTCTCCTCGGTCGAAGTGGTCACGTCTGATTGTCCGGACGCCGGTGGTCGCGGAAGCCCCCCGCAACGGTGATCTCCGGGGCGGTGCCCGGCCGAGCCTACTGACCGTGACCCCCGCACGGCGCGTCAGGGGGCGAGCATCTCCGGCGTGACCGTGGACTCGGTGTCCGGGATGCCGGAATCGTGGGCACGCCGGTCCGCGAGCGCGAGCAGCCGGCGGATCCGCCCGGCCACGGCGTCCTTCGTCAGCGGAGGGTCAGCGAGCGATCCCAGCTCCTCGAGGGACGCCTGGCGGTGCGTGAGCCGGAGCCGGCCGGCACCGAGGAGGTGCTCCGGGGCGTCGTTGCCGAGGATCTCCATCGCCCGCTCGACGCGGGCCCCGGCCGCGACGGCGGCGCGGGCGGAGCGGCGGAGGTTGGCGTCGTCGAAGTTCGCGAGGCGGTTGGCGGTCGCCCGCACCTCGCGCCGCATCCGGCGCTCCTCCCAGGCGAGGACGCTCGAGTGCGCACCGATGTGGATCAGCAGCGCACCGATCGCGTCGCCGTCGCGGACCACCACCCGGTCGACGCCGCGTACCTCGCGGGCCTTCGCGCCGATGCCCATCCGCCGCGCCGAGCCGACGAGGGCCAGCGCGGCCTCGGGACCGGGACAGGTGATCTCGAGCGCGGACGAGCGACCGGGCTCGGTGAGCGAACCGTGCGCGAGGAACGCGCCCCGCCACGCCGCCTCCTGGCAGCACAGCGGCGCCGACACGACCTGCGACGGCAGGCCCCGGACCGGACGTCCGCGGACGTCGAGGAGGCCGGTCTGGCGCGCGAGCGCCTCGCCGTCCTTCGTGACCCGGACGATGTACCGGCTGGTCTTGCGGAGCCCGCCCGAGGCGAGTACCTGCACCTCGCTGGCGTGCCCGTACACCTCGGCGATCTCGCGCCGCAGCCGCCGGGCCGTGGCGCCGGTGTCCAGCTCCGCCTCGACGACCACCCGGCCGCCGACGATGTGGAGCCCGCCGGCGAAGCGGAGCAGCGCCGCCATCTCCGACTTCCGGCAACAGGGTTTGGTGACCGCGAGCCGGCTCAGCTCATCCTTCACCGCCGCCGTCATCGCCATGGTGCAGCCGCCGTCCTCTCGCTCATGTTGCGCTCCCCGCAGTCTCCGGAATCACTCCGAGGAGCTCTCCCAGCACCGAACGTAGTGCGGCGGCCAGCAGGAGGGCGTCGTGCCGAGGCCCGCCCCCGGGTGCCGCCATCGGCGCCACCATCACCCGGCCACCCCGAGATTCTGCCTCACGCCGCAGGGCGTCGTGACCCGCCGTACCGTCCAGGGCCGCCGGATCGGCCAGCACGACCTCCGGGCGGACGTCCGGGGCGAACCGGGCGAGAGCGGCCAGATGGTCCGCGGCGCCCATCCCGGCCGTCTCCCCCGGCCCGGCCGTGAGGTTCAGCACGAGGACCACCCGGGACGCCGCCACGGCGGCGGCGAGGTCGGGCAGCAGCAGGTGCGGCAGCACACTGGTGAACCACGAGCCGGGGCCGAGGACGACCGCGTCCGCGTCCCGCACGGCCCGGAGCGCGGCCGCGGACGCGGGGGCGTCCGCGGGTTCGAGCCGCAGGTCCCCGATGCGCCCCGGGGTCGCGACGAGGGCCGCCTGGCCGCGCACCAGCGTGCCGCCGACGCGCCCCACCAGGGCGAGGGGCCGGTCGGCCATCGGGAGCACGGTGGCGTCCGCGCCGACCATCGCCGCGGCGCGCGCGAGCGCCGTCGCGGGGTCACCGGCGGACTCGAACAGCCCGGCGAGCAGCAGGTTCCCGACCGCGTGCCCGTCCAGGGCGCCCGCCGAGGCGAACCGGTGCTCGAACAACGCCGCCATGCCCTCGTCGGCGGCCAGCGCGACCAGGGCCTTGCGGAAGTCGCCGGGCGGCAGGACGCCGAGCTCCGCCCGGAGCTTGCCGGAGGAGGCGCCGTCGTCCGCCACGGACACCACCGCCGCGGGCTCCACCGGCAGGCGCCGCAGGGCCGCCAGCGACGCCGACAGACCACGGCCGCCGCCGAGGGCGACGACGCGCGGACGCCGCCCTGCGTCCGCCGTGGTCACTCCCGCCCCAGGTCGCGGTGGACCACCCGCGTCGGCAGCCCGGAGGAGGCGAGCAGGGTGCCGAGGCGCTCGGCGGAGGCGACGCTGCGGTGCTTGCCGCCCGTGCAGCCCACGGCGACGGTGAGGAACTGCTTGCCCTCGTGCCGGAAGCCCGTCACGACCTCGGTGAGCAGGGCGGCGTAGCGCGCGAGGAAGTCCTCGGCGCCGGGCTGCTTCAGCACGTACGCGGCCACCTCGGCATCCTGCCCGGTCCGCGGCCGGAGCGCGGGGACCCAGTGCGGGTTCGGCAGGAACCGCATGTCCACCACGAAGTCCGCGTCGCCCGGGACGCCGTACTTGAACCCGAACGACAGCACGGTGGCGCGGAGCTGGTGCTCGGCCGTCCCGAAGATCTCCTCGACACGGCTCCGGAGCTGGTTGACGTTGAGGTCCGTGGTCTCGAGGACCAGGTCCGCCTCACCGCGCGCCGCGAGCAGCAGCCGCCGCTCGGCCGCGATCCCGTCCGCGAGGCGCCCGTCGCCCTGGAGCGGGTGCTTGCGACGCACGCTCTCGTACCGGCGGACGAGCACGGCGTCGTCGGCGTCCACGAACACGACGCGCGGGTGGAAGCCGCGTGTCCGCAGCTCCGCGATCGCGCCGTCGATGTCGCCGGAGAGCACCCGGCTGCGCACGTCCAGGACGATCGCGGTCCGGCGTGCCGCGCCGCCGGACTCCTGGGCCAGCTCGGCCATCCGCACGACGAGTGACTGGGGCAGGTTGTCGACGACGTAGTAGCCGACGTTCTCGAGCGCGCGCGCCACCGTGCTGCGGCCCGCGCCGGAGAGCCCGGTCACGATGACGAGGTCCATCTCGTGCGGCCCGATCTCGTCGGGACCCGTGTCGGGGAAGCCGGTGGCCAGGGCGGAGATCGGATCGGTCACGGTGACTCCTCGAGGACCTCGCCGGTGAGGGGGTCGAACGCCGGGGCGGGCTCCGCCTCCGGGCCGGCCAGCGCGGCGAGCACCGCCGTGGCGGTCTGCCGGCCGATGCCCGGCACCGCGACGATCTCCTCGACCGTCGCGGCGCGGAGCTTCCGCAGTGACCCGAAGTGTCGCAGGAGCGCCTTGCGGCGGGTCTCCCCCAGCCCGGGGATCCCGTCGAGCGCCGACGCGGTCATCCGCTTCGAGCGGCGCTGCCGGTGGTACGTGATCGCGAACCGGTGCGCCTCGTCCCGGATCCGCTGGAGGAGGTACAGCCCCTCGCTGGTGCGCGACAGCACGAGCGGGAAGTCGTCGCCGGGCAGCCAGACCTCCTCGAGCCGCTTCGCGAGGCCGCACAGCGCGACGTCGGTGATGCCGAGGCTCGCGAGCACCTCCGCGGCCGCGGCGACCTGCGGCGCGCCGCCGTCGACCACGACGAGGTTCGGCGGGTAGGCGAAGCGGCGGGGCCGGCCGGTCTCCGGGTCGATGCCCGGCGTCTCGGGCGTCTCGGGCGTCTCGGGCGTCTCCGGGTCCGCCCGGTCCGCCCGGTCCGCCTGGTCCGCGCGGTGGCGGGCGAACCGGCGCCGGAGCACCTCGGCCAGCGCGGCCGTGTCGTCGGGCCCGCGCTCGGCCGTGGTCTGGGGGCCGCCCGCGGCGCCGGGCTCGCCCCGCACGGCGAACCGGCGGTACTCCGACCTGCGCGCCAGCCCGTCCTCGAAGACCACCATCGACGCGACGACGTCTGTGCCCTGGACGTGGCTGACGTCGTAGCACTCGATGCGCAGGGGCGCGTCGTCGAGGCCGAGGGCGTCCTGGATCTCGTTCAGGGCCTGGGACCGGGCGGTGAGGTCACCGGCACGCTTCAGCTTGTGCTGGTTCAGCGCCTGCTCCGCGTTGCGCTGCACGGTGTGCATGAGCGAGCGCTTGTCGCCGCGCTGCGGGATGCGCAGGGCCACCCGGGAGCCCCGCAGGTCCGACAGCCACGCGCCGATCGCCTCGGCGTCGTCCGGCAGCGCCGGGACGAGCACCTCGCGCGGCACGGTCTCCCCCGACTCGCCGCCGTACACCTGGGAGCAGAACTGCTCGACCAGGTCCGCCGTGGTGAGGTCCTCGACCTTGTCGACCACCCAGCCGCGCTGGCCCCGGACCCGGCCGCCGCGGACGTGGAACACCTGCACGGCCGCCTCGAGCGGGTCCTCCGCGAACGCGACGACGTCCGCGTCCGTCCCGTCGCCGAACACGACGGCCTGCTTCTCCATCGCCCGGCGCAGCGCTCCCAGGTCGTCGCGGAGCCGGGCGGCGCGCTCGAACTCGAGGTCGCCCGAGGCCGCCTGCATCTGCTTCTCGAGGCGGCGGACCATCGTGTCGGTCTTCCCCGCCATGAAGTCGCAGAAGTCGTCCACGATGGCCCGGTGCTCGTCGGCGCTCACCCGGCCGACGCACGGTGCCGAGCACTTGCCGATGTAGCCCAGCAGGCACGGGCGGCCGATCTGGCCCGCCCGCTTGAACACGCCGTTCGAGCAGGTCCGCGCCGGGAACACCCGGAGCAGCAGGTCGAGGGTCTCGCGGATCGCCCACGCGTGGGCGTACGGCCCGAAGTACCGCACGCCCTTCTTCTTCGGCCCCCGCATGACCTGGAGGCGCGGGTACTCCTCGAACAGCGTCACCGCGAGGCTCGGGTAGCTCTTGTCGTCCCGGTAGCGGACGTTGAAGCGCGGGTCGTACTCCTTGATCCAGTTGTACTCGAGCTGGAGCGCCTCGACCTCGGTGCCGACGACGACCCAGTCCACGGAGGCCGCGGTCGTCACCATCTGGTACGTCCGGGGATGCAGCCCCGCGGGGTCCGCGAAGTACGAGTTCAGGCGGCTGCGGAGGCTCTTCGCCTTGCCGACATAGATGACCCGGCCCGTCGGGTCACGGAAGCGGTAGACCCCCGGGGACTCCGGGATCGTGCCCGGCGCGGGGCGGTACGTGGACGGATCGGGCACACCGGCGAGCCTAGCTCCGTGGTCAGGCGAGCGTGACGTCCTGACCCTGCACGGTGACCGCGATCTCCCCGAGCGGCGTCCCCGCCGGTCCGCTGACCACCGAGCCGTCCGTCGCGCGGAACTGGGAGTGGTGGAGCGGGCAGGTCATGATGCCGCCCTGCGGGGCCTGGACCTGCGCGCCCTGGTGGGTGCACCGCGCGTCGAAGGCCTTGACCGTCCCGGCCTGCGGCTGGACCACGACCAGCGCCTGGCCGTTCGGCGTACGGACGACGATGCCGCCGCCGACGGGGACGTCGGCGAGCTTCGCGAGCACGGTCCCGGGCCGGCCGGGGGAGGCCGTCGTGCCGGTGGAGCTCGTCCCGGTGGCCGCGCCGGCGCCGCAGCCGGCGAGCGCGCCGGCGCCCGCGGCGCCGAGGAGCAGGGCGCCGCAGAGCACTCCCCGGCGCGAGACGGCAGCGCCGCGCGAGCCGGCCGGGGTGGCCGCGCCGGGTACGGCGAGGTCGTGGTCGGTACTGGTGGTCATGGTCCGTAGCGTGCCACGGCGGGGCAACGGCGAGATCACGACCGCCGTCCCGCCGCCTTCCCCGCCGCCGCGTTCTTCGCCGGGGCCTTCCCTGCCGCCGCCTTCTTCGCCGGGGCCTTCTTCGCCGGGGCCTTCTTCGTGGCGGGCTTCTCGGTCGCGGCCTTCTCGGTCACGGGTGCGGTCGTCGCCGCGGACTTCGCCGCCGCCGCGGACACCCGCGGCCGCCGCACCGGCGTCGTGTGCCCGGTCGCCAGCACCTCGGCGAGGAACCTCCCGGTGTGGCTCTCCGGCACCGCCGCCACGTCCTCCGGCGACCCCTCGGCGACGACCGTACCGCCACGCTTGCCGCCCTCCGGGCCCATGTCGATGACCCAGTCGGAGGTCTTGATGACGTCGAGGTTGTGCTCGATGACGATGACCGTATTGCCCGCGTCCACGAGCCGGTCCAGCACGCCGAGGAGCTTGCGGACGTCCTCGAAGTGCAGGCCCGTGGTCGGCTCGTCCAGCACGTACACCGTCCGGCCGGTCGAGCGCTTCTGCAGCTCGCTGGCGAGCTTGACCCGCTGCGCCTCGCCACCCGACAGCGTGGGCGCCGGCTGTCCGAGCCGGACGTACCCGAGGCCGACCTCGGTGAGCGTCTTCAGGTGCCGGCTGATGGCCGGGACGGCCTCGAAGAACTCCGCCCCCTCCTCGATCGGCATGTCGAGGACCTCGGCGATCGTCTTGCCCTTGAAGTGCACCTCGAGCGTCTCGCGGTTGTACCGCGCGCCCTTGCACACCTCGCACGGGACGTAGACGTCCGGCAGGAAGTTCATCTCGATCTTGATCGTGCCGTCGCCCGCGCAGGCCTCGCAGCGGCCGCCCTTGACGTTGAACGAGAAGCGGCCGGGCGTGTACCCGCGGACCTTCGCCTCGGTCGTCTCCGCGAACAGCCGCCGCACATGGTCGAACACGCCCGTGTACGTGGCCGGGTTCGACCGCGGCGTCCGCCCGATCGGCGACTGGTCCACACCGACGACCTTGTCGACCTGGTCGAGCCCGGTGACCCGGGTGTGCCGGCCGGGGACGAGCCGGGCGCCGTTGATCGTGTTCGCGAGCACCGCGTGGAGGATGTCGTTGACCAGCGTCGACTTGCCGGAGCCGCTCACGCCGGTGACCGAGGTGAACGTCCCGAGCGGGAACGCCACGTCGATCCCCCTGAGGTTGTTCTCCCGCGCGCCCTTGACGACGAGCTCGCGCCCCTTCTGCGGGGCACGGCGGGTCCCGGGCACCGGGATGCTGCGGCGCCCGGACACGTACGCGCCGGTGACGGACCGCTCGCTCGACTCGAGGTCCGCGACCGAGCCCGACACGACGACCTCGCCGCCGTGCTCACCCGCGCCCGGGCCGATGTCGACGACCCAGTCCGCGGTCCGGATCGTGTCCTCGTCGTGCTCGACCACGATGAGGGTGTTGCCGAGGTTCCGCAGCCGCACGAGCGTGTCGATGAGCCGCCGGTTGTCCCGCTGGTGCAGGCCGATGCTGGGCTCGTCCAGCACGTACAGGACGCCGACCAGCCCGGAGCCGATCTGCGTCGCGAGCCGGATCCGCTGCGCCTCGCCGCCGGACAGCGTGCCCGCCGGCCGGTCGAGGGACAGGTAGTCCAGCCCGACGTCGAGCAGGAACCGCAGGCGCTCGTTGATCTCCTTGAGCACCCTGTCGGCGATCATCCGCTGCCGGGCGTCGAGGGTGAGGCCGCCGAGGAACTCCGCGGTGTCGGCGATCGACAGGGCGGAGACCTCCGCGATGTTCTTCCCGCCGAGCGTGACCGCGAGCACCTCCGGCTTGAGCCGGGCACCGCCGCAGACCGGGCAGGGCACGTCCCGCATGTACCCCTCGTACTTGTCCCGGCTCCACTCGCTCTCGGTCTCGGTGTGCCGCCGCTCGATGAACGGGATCACGCCCTCGAACGAGGCGTAGTACGACCGGGTCCGGCCGTACCTGTTGCGGTAGCTGACGTGGACCTGGGTGTCGTGCCCGTGCAGGATCGCCTTCTGCGCGCGGCTGGACAGCTTCTCCCACGGGGTGTCGAGGTCGAACCCCAGCGCGTCGCCGAGGCCCGACAGCAGCCGCCCGAAGTACTCCGAGTTGTGGCCCGTCGACCACGGCTGGACCGCGCCCTCCGCGAGCGTGCGCGAGGGGTCGGGGACGAGCAGCTCGGGGTCGACCTCCTTGCGGGTGCCGATGCCGGTGCACTCGGGGCAGGCACCGTAGGGGGCGTTGAACGAGAACGTCCGCGGCTCCATCGCCTCGAACGACAGGTCGTCGTCCAGGCAGGCGAGGTGCTCGGAGAACGTCCGCTCGCGGTGGGGGGCGTCCTCGGCCAGGTCCACGAAGTCGAGCACGACGATGCCGCCGGCCAGCCCCAGCGCGGTCTCGACCGAGTCGGTCAACCGTTGCTTCGAGCTCTCCTTGACCGTGAGGCGATCGATGACCACCTCGATGGTGTGCTTCTCCTGCTTCTTGAGCTTCGGCGGCTCGGTGAGCGGGTGCACCACCCCGTCCACGCGCACGCGGGCGAAGCCCTTGGCCTGGAGCTCGGCGAACAGGTCGACGTACTCGCCCTTGCGGCCGCGGACCACCGGGGCGAGCACCTGGAACCGGGTGCCCTCCTCCATCGCCAGCACGCGGTCGACGATCTGCTGGGGCGTCTGCCGGGAGATGGGCTTGCCGCACTTCGGGCAGTGCGGCTCCCCTGCCCGGGCGAACAGCAGGCGCAGGTAGTCGTACACCTCGGTGATCGTGCCGACGGTCGACCGGGGGTTCCGGTTGGTCGACTTCTGGTCGATCGACACCGCCGGGGACAGCCCCTCGATGAAGTCCACGTCCGGCTTGTCCATCTGGCCGAGGAACTGCCGGGCGTACGAGGACAGCGACTCGACGTACCGCCGCTGGCCCTCGGCGAAGATCGTGTCGAACGCCAGGCTCGACTTGCCGGACCCGGACAGCCCCGTGAACACGATGAGGGCGTCCCGGGGCAGGTCCAGGTCGACGTTCTTCAGGTTGTGCTCGCGCGCGCCTCGCACGATGAGCCGGTCGGCCACGTCGGATGCGTCTCGCTCTCTCGGGTCGTCTCACAGACCCCGGTGCGGGCCCGGCACCAATCTAACGGCGAGATGTGACAAAGTGCTTCCGCACGGGGTGCGCTCTGGGTCACGGCGATGGCCCCGGGGCGCCCCGGGTGCGAGGATGCCGCCGTGGACGACACCTACACCGGCCGTGTGACCGTCGGCGGCCCCGCACAGACCCGTACGCTCCCCGGCCTCGAGATCACCAAGGTCGCGGTCGGGCCGATGGACAACAACGCGTACCTGCTGCGCTGCCGGTCCACGGGCGAGACGCTGCTCGTCGACGCGGCCAACGACGCCGACACGCTCACCGGCCTGATCCGCGAGCGGGCCGGCGGGCGCCTGGACCACATCGTCACCACCCACCGGCACGGGGACCACTGGCAGGCGCTCACCGAGGTGGCGGGTGCCACCGGCGCGCACACGTCGGCCGGGCGGCAGGACGGCCGCGAGCTGCCCCTCGATCCGGACCGGCTGCTGGACCACGGGGACACCGTGACGGTCGGGGACTGCCGGCTCGACGTGATCGGACTGGTCGGCCACACCCCCGGGTCGGTGGCGCTGCTGTACTCCGACCCCGAGGGACACGATCACGTGTTCACCGGCGACTCGCTGTTCCCGGGCGGCGTGGGGAAGACGTGGGGCCCCGGCGACTTCGAGTCACTGATCGACCACGTCTCCGAGCGGCTCTTCGGCCGGCTGGACGACGACACCTGGGTGTACCCGGGCCACGGGGCGGACACCACCCTGGGCGCGGAACGGCCGCACCTCGCGGAGTGGCGCGCGCGGGGCTGGTAGCGCGGCTCACCGGCGCCGCGACCGTGGCCGGGCCCGCGGGGGCGCGTCCGGGGGACGGTCCCGCAGCGCGGCGACGATCGCCGTCACCTGCGCCCGGATCGCGGCCGGGCTGAGCACGAGCACCTTCGCGATGTCCGCCGTGCTCCACCCGTCGGCCACCAGCTCGAGCACCTCCCGGCGGCGGCCCGCCAGGTCGTCCGCGTCCGCGAGGACCTGCCGGGCGGCGACCGCGGGCAGCAGCGCGTCGCCCCGGGCGACCGCCGAGACCGCGCGGACCACGACGCTCCGGTCGTCGGTCTTGGGCAGGCAGCCGAGGACCCCCGCGCGCAGCAGGCCCGCCAGCTCCGCGCCGTCGTCTCGTGAGGCCAGGACGAGGATCCGCGCCCCCGGAAGCACGGCGCCGATCCGCCGGGCCGTCTCCGCCACGTCCGGGTGCGGCAGGTCGAGGTCGGCGACGACCACGTCCGCCCCGGTCCGCAGCGCCGCCGCCACGGCCCCGGCACCGGTGTCCTCCTGCGCCACGACCGCCCAGTCCGGCTGGGCCGCCAGCACCCCGGCGAGCCCGCGCCGGTACAGCGGGTGACCGTCCGCCACCACGATCCGCAGCGGGCCGCTCACGGGCGCCGCCGGCGCAGGACCGTTGCCACGGCCGACATGCTGCCCGGTCCGGTGCCCTCCGCGACACCCCGAGGGGCCCGGTCAGGCCGCGCGCGCCGCCGCCTTCGCGTCCCGGCCGGACTTCCAGAGGCTCGCGACCGCGGTGATCGCCAGGGTGCCGATGATGACCGCCAGCGACAGCCAGATGGGGATCTCCGGGGCCCACGCCACGTGCTCGCCGCCGTTGAGGAACGGGAGCTCGTTCTCGTGCAGCGCATGGAGGATCAGCTTCACGCCGATGAAGCCGAGGATCACCGACAGGCCCACCGACAGGTACACGAGCCGGTCGAGCAGCCCGCCGAGCAGGAAGTACAGCTGGCGGAGGCCCATCAGCGCGAACAGGTTCGCGGTGAAGACCAGGAACGGTTCCTGGGTCAGCCCGAAGATCGCCGGGATCGAGTCGAGCGCGAACAGCAGGTCGGTCGTCCCGATCGCGATCATCACGACGACCATCGGCGTGAACAGGCGCTTCCCGTCCACCACGGTCCGCAGCCGGGCACCGTCGAAGCCGGCCGACATCGGCAGCGCGCGACGACTCCACCGGATGAGGGCGTTCTCGGAGTACTCGTCCTCCTCCTCCTTCTGGAACGCGAGCTTCCACGCCGTGTACAGCAGGAACGCGCCGAAGACGAAGAAGATCCAGACGAACCTGTCGATCGCCGCCGCCCCGATCGCGATGAAGATGCCGCGCAGCACCAGCGCGATGACGATGCCGATGAAGAGCACCTTCTGCTGGTACGCCCGGGGCACCGCGAACCGCGCCATGATGATCACGAAGACGAAGAGGTTGTCGACGCTGAGGCTGTACTCGGTGAGCCAGCCGGCGTAGAACTCGCCCGCGTACCGGGCCCCCGAGGTGGCCAGCACCCCGAGCCCGAACAGCACGGCGAGCAGCACGTAGAACCCGACGCCCAGGGCGCTCTCGCGCATCGAGGGCTCGTGCGGCCGGCGGCCCACGATCCAGAGGTCGAACACGAGGATCAGGACGAGACCGGCGAGGATGCCGATCTCCGCCCAGGCAGGGATGTTCACCGAAGGACCTCCGGGTAGACGACACAGGTCGCACCGGAGGTCTCTCCCGCCGCCCCTCCTCGTGGGACGACCGACGGCACCGGGCTCCGCGGAACCGTGATGACGATGCCGCCGCGCAGGGATACTCCCCTCCACAGCTGTTCGCCATGGTCCCGCACCGGGTCGCGGCCCGCGCGTGGGGGGTATGTCGCGGTGTGGCAGGGTGGTGTGCATGGTCCTCGAGGTTGCCCAGTTCGACATCCGTCCCGGCGCGGAGGACGACTTCGCGGCCGCGTTCGCCGAGGGGCGTGCGCTGCTCGAGGCGACGCCCGGCTTCCACTCGGTACGGATGACCCGCGGTGTCGAGTCGCCGAGCCGCTTCGTGCTGCTGGTCGAGTGGGAGTCCGTCGAGGCGCACGAGGACAACTTCCGCGCGAGCGACAGGTTCCCGCGCTGGCGTGAGCTGATCGGCCCGCACTTCGCGGCCCCACCGCAGGTGGAGCACTTCCGCGACCTGTAGGTCGACGTACCCGGGAGCCGGGCGCGCGGGGGACCGGCGTACCTGGGAGCCCGCTGCCGGGGTCCTGCCAGTTCACTGTGAATGCGTGCCGAACGCGCGCATTCCGCGGTTCCGGTGCCGACCATGGGACAGACCGATCCCATGGAGGAGAACACCGTGAGTACACCCCCTGGCCCGAACGAGGGCACGCCGGCCGAGCGCCCGGAGCCGGACGCACCGACCGTCGAGGGACCGGCCGAGACGACCCCGGCGGGAGCCGGCGCCGCGGTCCCGGCGGCCCCGGCCGCGGACGCCGCCTCACCGGAGTCCGGCGTGGCGGCCACGGCCGCACCCACGCGCCGGCAGCGCTTCGGCCGCTGGGCCCGCACGCCGCTCGGTGTCGGTGTCCTCGTCGCCGCGCTGATGCTGGTGCTGGTCACGCTTCCGGTGGGGCTGTTCGCCGCCGCCGCGGGCCACGAGGGCCGCGACCACGGCGGCTACGGCCGCGACATCCGGGACGGCCACGGCCGGTGGGGCGGCGGTCAGGGCGACCGCGAGGGTGGCTGGGGACCCGGCCGCCACGGCCGGGACCGCCGGCAGCCGCAGAACCCCCAGAGCCCGCAGAGCCCGCCTCCCAGCCCGTCGGCCACGACCGGCTGACACGGGTACCGGAGCGACACGTGCCGGGGTCCCGGGGGGTACGCCGCCCGGGACCCCCGCACGTGTCCGGGACCGTCGGCGGCGTGCCGGGAGCCGGGAACATTCCGGGAGATTCCGTGCGTTCCGGACCCCTGCGGCCCGGCCCCGGCGGGATACTGGCGATCCCATCCGGAGACCGCCGTGGAGACCGTCGTCCTGCGCCACCACGACGCCGAGGAGGCCGGCCCGGCCGCCGGCCGGCTCGCCGAGCTGTACCGCCTGTCCCACCTCGGCACCCCCCGTGAGCACGACCCGTTCCACTCCGTGGAGCGCTTCCTCGAGCGCCTCGGGCGGTACCGCGCCGCACCGGGGTTCGAGCTGGTGACCGCCGAGGCGGACCACGAGCTCGCCGGGTACGTCTTCGGCTACGCCCTCCCCCGGCGCGCCCGCTGGTGGGACGGCCTGCTCGACCCCGTGCCGGAGGGGTTCACCGACGAGACGGGCCACCGGACGTTCGGTGTCAACGAGCTGCACGTCGGCGGGGCATGGCGCGGCCGCGGCATCGCGAGCCGGTTGCACGACGAGCTGGTGCGCCACCGCCCGGAGGAGCGGGCGACCCTGCTCGTGGACCCGGGCAACCCGGCACGGGAGGTGTACCTGCACTGGGGCTACCGGATGGTCGGCAGGCTCCAGCCCTTCCCCGACTCGCCCGTCTACCACGCGCTGGTGCTGGACCTCTGCGACGTCAGCGCACCCCGGCCGCGTCCATCCCGCGGAGCTCCTTCTTGAGCTCGTTGATCTCGTCGCGCAGCCGCGCCGCGACCTCGAACTGCAGCTCCCGCGCCGCGTTCAGCATCTGGTCGTTGAGCTGGTGGATGAGGTCGGCCAGCTCGGCCCGCGGCATGCCCCTGGTGTCGACGCCCTCGCCCCCCTTGGCGCGGCTCGACAGCCCGGGCACCGGCGCCTTGCCGCGGGACTGCTGCCGCCCCGACCCGCCGAGCAGCACCCCGTCGGTGACGCCCTCGGTGTCGGCCGCCTCGCGGTAGATGTCGTCGAGGATGTCGACGATCTTCTTGCGCAGCGGCTGCGGGTCGACGCCCATCTCCGTGTTGTAGGCGATCTGCTTCGCCCGGCGGCGGTTCGTCTCGTCGATCGCCCGGGCCATCGACGGCGTGACCTTGTCCGCGTACATGTGGACCTGGCCGGAGACGTTCCGGGCCGCGCGGCCGATGGTCTGGATGAGCGACGTCTCGCTGCGGAGGAACCCCTCCTTGTCCGCGTCGAGGATGCTCACCAGCGACACCTCGGGCAGGTCGAGGCCCTCCCGGAGGAGGTTGATCCCGACCAGGACGTCGTAGTCGCCCTTGCGCAGCTCCCGCAGCAACTCGATGCGCCGCAGCGTGTCGACCTCGGAGTGCAGGTACCGGACCCGGATGCCGAGCTCGAGCAGGTAGTCGGTGAGGTCCTCGGACATCTTCTTGGTGAGCGTGGTGACGAGGACGCGCTCGTCCCGCTCGGCGCGCTGGCGGATCTCGTGCACGAGATCGTCGATCTGGCCCTTGGTCGGCTTGACCAGGACCTCGGGGTCGACCAGGCCGGTCGGCCGGATGACCTGCTCGACGACGTCGCCCTTGACCTTCTGCAGCTCGTACGGCCCGGGGGTCGCCGAGAGGTACAGCGTCTGGCCGATCCGCTCCAGGAACTCCTCGAACTTCAGCGGCCGGTTGTCCATCGCACTCGGCAGCCGGAACCCGTGGTCCACCAGGGTGCGCTTCCGGGACATGTCGCCCTCGTACATCGCCCCGATCTGCGGCACGGTGACGTGGGACTCGTCGAGGACGAGCAGGAAGTCGTCCGGGAAGTAGTCCAGCAGGCAGTGCGGCGCGCTCCCCGCCTCGCGGCCGTCGATGTGCCGCGAGTAGTTCTCGATGCCGGAGCAGAAGCCGACCTGGCGCATCATCTCGATGTCGTACGCGGTGCGCATGCGCAGCCGCTGCGCCTCGAGCAGCTTCCCCTGCCGGTCCAGCTCCGCGAGCCGCGTCTCGAGCTCGGCCTCGATCCCCCGGATCGCCCGCTCCATGCGCTCGGGCCCGGCGACGTAGTGGGTGGCCGGGAAGACCATCAGCTCGTCGGCCTCGTTGATCACCTCACCGGTGAGCGGGTGCAGGTGGTACAGGCGCTCGATCTCGTCGCCGAACATCTCCACGCGCACCGCGAGCTCCTCGTACACCGGGAAGATCTCCACGGTGTCGCCGCGCACGCGGAACGTGCCGCGCTGGAACGCCAGGTCGTTGCGGGTGTACTGCACGTCGACGAACCGGCGCAGCAGCGTGTCCCGGTCGATCGTGTCGCCGACCTTCAGGCGGACACAGCGGTCGACGTACTCCTGCGGCGTGCCGAGGCCGTAGATGCAGGACACGCTGGCGACCACGATCACGTCCCGCCGGGTGAGCAGGCTCCGCGTGGCCGAGTGCCGCAGCCGCTCGACCTCGTCGTTGACCGAGGAGTCCTTCTCGATGTAGGTGTCCGTCTGGGGGACGTACGCCTCGGGCTGGTAGTAGTCGTAGTACGAGACGAAGTACTCGACCGCCGCGTCGGGGAAGAGCTCACGGAGCTCGTTCGCGAGCTGGGCCGCGAGCGTCTTGTTCGGGGCCATGACGAGCGTCGGCCGCTGGAGCTGCTCGACCACCCACGCCGTCGTCGCCGACTTTCCGGTGCCGGTGGCGCCGAGCAGGACGATGTCCTGCTCCCCCGCCCGGACCCGGCGGACGATCTCCTGGATCGCCGCGGGCTGGTCACCCGACGGCGTGTACTCGCTGACGACCTCGAAGCGCCCCGGGCGCCGGATGATGTCGGACTTCGGCCTCATGCCGCCAACCGTACGTCGCCCGTATGACAGGTCGCAGCGCCGCGGCGGACCCCTTGTGCGCTCCCCCGGCGGCGTCATACCGTCCGGACGTCACCTCGCGGGAGGCCCGCCCGGGCCGGATCCCCGCGGGCGACGGTGGCACCCAGTGCCGGCCGCCGGCGCCCGCCCGAGGGCCGCACCACCGCGCCCGGTCTCCGGAAAGCCTTGCGCCCCAACGGTTTCACGATCCGGGAGACCCTTGTGCGCGGTGTCGCCCGACGCTACCGTCGTCCCCGCAGCACGCGGGCGGCAACGCCCGGGAGGACAGGCCGGCAGCGGCTCGCCGCACCGGAACGCCCCCGGGTAGGCCGGACGACGTCGGCCCAGCCGGCGCGCGGCCGGCGCCGACCAGCGGCGGCGCCGCCGCCCGCGTGCCGTCCAACTCCGCTCCCGGCGTGGGCCGGACGACCGCGCTCGCGACCTCCCGGGCCTGGTTCGGATGACCGCGCTCGCGACCTCCGGGGCGTGCTCCGGACGACGGCGCTCGCGACCTCCGGAGGTGCTCCGCGCCGGCGCTCAGGCCAGCCGGACCCGCGCGGGCCTCCCCGGGTCCGCCGAGCCGTACAGCCGCCCCCCGATCTTCGGCAGCCCGGCGTCCGCCAGCACGTCGGACACCCCGTCCGGGCCCGGCACGGTGAGCTCGAACTCCCCCGTCGCGACCCGCCGGGGGGTCCCGCCGGTCACCAGCGCCAGCCGCGCCGCCAGACGCTCGTCCGCCGCCGGGTCGTCGGGGACGGTCCCCGGACGTGCGGCGGGCCGGCGGAGCCGGAGGTTCTCCTCGTACGGGACCAGCCGGTCGCGCCACAGCCCGTCGACCTGCGCGGCGAGCGCCCCGAGGTCGCCGGAGTTGTCCAGCCACACGTCGGCGGCAGCGCGCCGGGCGTCGTCGTCCGCCTGCGCGGCGATCCGGGCGCGGGCGTCGTCCTCCGGCATGCCCCGGAGCGCGGTCAGCCGGGCCATCCGGGTGTCCACCGGAGCCCCGACGATCACGACCAGGTGGTACGCGGCGCCCATCGCCTTCTCGACCAGCAGGGGGACGTCGTGGACCACGACCGCGTCCGGCGGAGCCGCGGCGATCAGCTCGCCCGTGCGCTGACCCACGAGCGGGTGGACGATCCCCTCGAGCTGCCGCCGGGCCGCGGCGTCGGCGAACACCCGGCGGCCGAGGGCCGGCCGGTCCAGGCTGCCGTCCGGCAGCACGAGGCCGTCCCCGAACGCCGCCACCACCGCGTCGAGCCCCGGCGTACCCGGTGCGACGACCTCCCGCGCCAGCGCGTCCGCGTCGACGACCACGGCCCCGCGCTCGCGGAGAAGCGACGACACCGCGCTCTTGCCCGACCCGATACCACCGCTCAACCCGACTCTCAGCACGCGCGCCAGTCTGTCAGCACGCCCCCGCGCCGGTGTCCACCCCCGCTCACCGGGAGAACGACGGCCGTGAGGCCCCGGGACCGTCGATGACACGGTGACACGCCGGAGACACACGGCGCGCCTCCCCGGTCTGTCCCCGGAACGGACCTATGTTCGCAGGGTTCACACCTTCCCCAGGAGGCGCCGATGAGTGCACACGGAGTCGGCCGGCACAGGTTCGGCCACCCCGGGCTGCGCTACTGCCGTGACATCCCTGAGGTCCGTGAACGCCTGGAGATCGCCGAGCGGGCGCTGCACGCGGCCGACACCGCCTGGCGGATCCGACCCGCGCACGTCATCGGCGCCGTCACGGCGACGGGGGCGGCCGTGGTCACCGGATGGCTGGCCGCCTCCTCCACGGCGCTCGCGGACATCATCGGACGGTAGCGAGACCCCGCCACGGCCCGGTCCCCCGACAGGGGGGCCGGGCCGTCGCATGTCCGGGTCACGGACACCCGGAGACGCGAACGGGCCCCGACCGCGGTGCGGTCGGGGCCCGTCGTGCGGACTCGCAGGTCAGCTCTTGCCGCCCGCCAGCTTCTCGCGGAGGGCCGCCAGGGCCTCGTCGGTGGCCAGCGTGCCGCCGCCCTCCTCCGGGGTCTCGGACGAGTACGAGGAGGACGCGGCCGCCTCGGCCTCGGCCTTCTGGGCCTCGGCGATCTGCTTCTGGTGCGCCTCGAAGCGCGTCTGGGCCTCGGCGTACTGCCGCTCCCACTCCTCGCGCTGCTTCTCGAAGCCTTCCATCCCGTCGTTGGTCTCCGGGTCGAAGCCCTCGGGGTAGATGTAGGCGCCGGTGTCGTCGTACTGCGCGGCCATGCCGTACTGGGTCGGGTCGAACACGGCCTCGCCACCGACGGGGGCACCCTCGTTCGCCTGCTTCAGCGAGAGGGAGATCCGGCGGCGCTCGAGGTCGATGTCGATGACCTTGACCATGATCTCGTCGCCCACGGTGACGACCTGCTCCGGGATCTCGACGTGGCGCTCGGCCAGCTCGGAGATGTGGACCAGGCCCTCGATGCCCTCGTCCACCCGGACGAACGCACCGAACGGCACGAGCTTGGTGACGCGGCCCGGCACGACCTGGCCGATGGCGTGCGTGCGGGCGAACTGGCGCCACGGGTCTTCCTGGGTCGCCTTCAGCGACAGCGACACGCGCTCGCGGTCCAGGTCGACGTCGAGCACCTCGACCTCGACCTCCTGGCCGACCTCGACGACCTCGGAGGGGTGGTCGATGTGCTTCCAGGAGAGCTCGGAGACGTGCACCAGTCCGTCGACGCCGCCGAGGTCCACGAACGCACCGAAGTTGACGATGCTCGAGACGACGCCCTTGCGGACCTGACCCTTGGCGAGCTTGTTGAGGAACTCGCTGCGCACCTCGGACTGGGTCTGCTCGAGCCACTGGCGGCGGGACAGGACCACGTTGTTGCGGTTCTTGTCCAGCTCGATGATCTTGGCCTCGAGCTCGCGGCCGACGTACGGCTGCAGGTCGCGCACCCGGCGCATCTCCACCAGCGAGGCGGGGAGGAAGCCGCGGAGGCCGATGTCGAGGATGAGACCACCCTTGACGACCTCGATGACGGTGCCCGTGACGATGCCGTCCTCGTCCTTGATCTTCTCGATCGTGCCCCACGCCCGCTCGTACTGGGCGCGCTTCTTCGAGAGGATCAGACGGCCTTCCTTGTCCTCCTTCTGGAGGACGAGGGCCTCGACCGCGTCGCCGACGCTGACGACCTCGGAGGGGTCGACGTCGTGCTTGATCGACAGCTCGCGGCTCGGGATGACACCCTCGGTCTTGTAACCGATGTCGAGCAGCACTTCGTCACGGTCGACCTTGACGATGGTGCCCTCGACGATGTCGCCGTCGTTGAAGTACTTGATGGTCTCGTCGATGGCCGCGAGGAAGTCCTCGGCCGACCCGATGTCGTTGACCGCCACCTGGGGGGTGGTGGGGATAACGTCGGTGCTACTCGTCATGTGGGCGGATGCTCCGGATGTGGACAGATGTTCGTGGACATGGGGGTGGGGCTCACCGGCCCGCACTGACCAGCGGCGCCGAACGACCTAGCCGGAACCGCGACCGTGAGGCCGCAACCCGTAAAAGCCGAACCAACGACGGACCTGTACCGACCGGCGACCGCGGGCCTGCTCCATTCCGAGGCGCACAGAACCCACTCCGCGCCGTACAGGCTACCGCGCCGATGCGGGAGAGGTCCAACCCCCTCGCCTAGGGTGTCCCCTGTGGGAGACGAACGCTCGACGACGGAGCGGTTGGGGACGTCCGGGATCGCCCGGAGGCAGGCCGGCTCGGCGGAGAGTGTGCGGGCCAACGCGCTGTGGTGGGACGCCGACGCGGACAGCTACCTGGCGGAGCACGGGGACTTCCTGCGCGACGTCGGCTTCGTCTGGTGTCCCGAGGGGCTCGAGGAGGGCACGGCCCGCCTGCTGGGCGACCTGACCGGGCGCCGGGTGCTCGAGGTCGGCTGCGGCTCCGCGCCGTGCTCCCGCTGGCTCGCCACCCGTGGGGCGCGACCGGTGGGCCTCGACCTGTCGGCCGGGATGCTCGGGCACGCCCGGGCGGCGGCGGGCCGCTCCGGCGTGCACACCCCGCTGGTCCGGGCGGAGGCGGAGCGGTTGCCGTTCGCGGACGGATCCTTCGACCTCGCGTGCTCGGCGTTCGGGGCCGTGCCGTTCGTCGCCGACTCCGGCCGGGTGATGGCCGAGGTGGCCCGGGTGCTCCGTCCGGGCGGCCGGTGGGTCTTCTCGGTGACCCACCCGATGCGCTGGATCTTCCCCGACGACCCCGGCCCCGACGGCCTCGTCGCCGGTACCCCCTACTTCGACCGGACGCCGTACGTCGAGGTGGACGACACCGGCCGCGCCACGTACGTGGAGCACCACCGCACGCTCGGCGACCGGATCCGGGAGATCGTCGCCGCCGGGCTGGTCCTCACCGACCTCCTCGAGCCGGAGTGGCCCGAGGGCCACGACCGCGAGTGGGGCCAGTGGAGCCCGCTGCGGGGCCGGCTGTTCCCGGGGACCGCGATCTTCGTCTGCGACAAGCCCGGGACGTGACGGGGCCGGCCCGCCCCGCAGGACGGACCGGCCCCGGCCGGCCGGTCAGACCCGGCTGAGCTCGTCGTCGTACTCGCCCGCGTGCCGCCGGCCGGTCGCGGCGCGCCGCGACCGGATCAGCACGGCGCCCACCACGATGAGCACGACGCCGAGCACGAGCGCGGCGAGCGGGAGGACGACCGAGAGCAGGCGCGCCTTCGCGATGCTGTCCTTCGCCCGGGCGACGGACTCGTCCACCGTCTTCGGGGTGAAGGCGACCGTCGCGTCGAGCACGGTCGTGTCGGCGCCCTGCGGCGTCCGGAGGACCCGCTTCTGCTGCTCCTGGCCCTTCACGATCGAGCCGGTGGTCGGCTCGACCCACACCGTGCGGACGTTGCTGTAGAGCTGGTCCGCCTGCACCGACAGCTCGGCCGGGCTGCCCACGAGCGAGCCCGGGACGGTCTGCGAACCCATCGGCTCCTCGGAGATCGTCTGCTCGAACCGGTACACGGTCAGGCCGCCGACCTTCTCGGTGCCCTTGTACGCGATCGGGAACGCCTTGCCCGCGGTCGTGTCGAAGAACCGGTACGTCGTGCGGTCGGTCCCGATCGGGAACGTGTAGCTGAGTCCACTGTGGGGGGTCGGCTTGCTGTCCACCGCCTCGCCGCAGCAGTTCACCGCCTCGGCGGTCCGCCGGTCCATCGCGACGCGGTCGGTGTTGCCGGAGACCAGCGCGTCGTCGGCGACGTTCTCCACCCGGAGGAACTCGTCGAACACGACGCGGTCCGCCGACGACGCGTCGACGTCGCCGCGGATCTCGCGCGTCGCGCGGATGTGCTGGCCGGTCTTGATCGACAGGGTGGTGAGGTCCAGATAGGTCGCGCCCGTCGCCTCGGACACCGAGGTCACGTTCTGGTCGAGCGGAATCCTGACCAGACTCGGGACGGCATAGAAGCGGACGAGTGCCGCGCACACCACCAAGAAGACGCCCAGTCCCAGTACGACGGGCCCGATGACACGCTTCATGAACGCAGTTCCTCCCGACAAACCCGGCCCGGCCCACGGAGTGTGATCCAGACAACGCGGCGCGACGTTACCAGCGCGTCAGGTCATCGCGAGGGATCTTCGTGAAGCTCGATTTCGGCGGGTCAGCCACGGACGACTGCGTTCCGTGTCACTCTGGACACGCGGCGTATGACGCCCAACACCACCACGTACCCGACCGGATGCGAGAGCCCAGGGATGTCACCCGCCGCCTCTGTGACGCGTGCCGACGACGAGCAGGCCGTCGGGCCCACCGGAGTCCCGGCGCGACGGCCGCGCCCCGCGCGCCTCGTGCGGCCGGTCGCGGACGCCCTCGGACGCCACGTCCGGCGGCACCCCGTCGTCTGGACCGGTGTCGCGCTGATCGCGCTGCAGCTGGTGTTCCGTGCCGTCTGGACATACCGGAGCTGGTGGTACGCGGACGACTTCGTGATGATCTCCCGCTCGGTCCACGCGGAGCTGAACGGTTCCTTCCTGTTCCAGGAGTACATCGACCACCTCATGCCCGGTGACTTCCTGGTGAGCTGGGTGCTCTCCCGGGTGGCGCCGTGGGAGTGGGGCGCCGCCGCGACGGTGCTCGTCGTGCTCCAGCTGGCGATCGACGTCGTGTTGCTCCGCCTGCTGCTCCGGCTGTTCGGGCGGCGGCCGCTGATCCTCGTGCCGCTGGCGATGTACCTGTTCAGCACGGTCACCGTCGGGCCGGCGCTGTGGTTCGCCTCCGCGCTCGAGTGGCTCCCGATGCAGCTCGCCCTGGTGCTCGCGCTGTCGGCGACCGTCCGGTACGCCCGGACGGGCCTGTTCCGGTACGCGCTGGGCACGGCCGCCGCCGTGGCCCTCGGTCTGCTCTTCATCGAGAAGGCGATCCTCCTCGTCGCGCTCGTCGGCCTGTTCCTCTTCCTCTACGGGACGTCCGGGACCATCGCCGAGCGCCGGCGCGGCACCGTGGAGCGGTACCGGCCGCTGCTGGCGCTCCTGTTCGCCGAGGCCGCCGCGTACACGGCGTTCTACCTGAGCTCGGCGCAGCCGGGGGGCAGCTCGGTGGGCTCCCCCGGCGAGCTCCTGCGGCTCGTCAAGGCGATGGTCTTCGACAGCTTCGTGCCGTTCACGTTCGGCGGGCCCTGGACGTGGGCGTCCACCGCACCGCCGGTGTCCCTCCCGGACACGCCGGACTACGCCAAGTGGCTGACGTGGCAGGCGGCGCTGGTCCTGGTGGTCGCGACCTGCTGGCTGCGCCGGGGCGCATGGCGGGCGTGGGTCCTGCTCGGCGCGTGCCTCGCCACCGACATCGCGCTGGTCGCGTGGGCACGCTTCGGGCCGCTGGGGTCGGTGCTCGGGCTCGACACCCGGTACACCTCGGAGAGCGCGCTGGTCGCCGCGCTCTGCACCGGGCTCGCGATGATGCGGACGCTGGACGAGCCACCGGAGGCCGTCCGCGCGGAGCGGGCCGGGGCGGCCGCCTTCCGTGCCGGCCTGCGCCGCCACCGCGTCGCGGTGGGCGCCGTGGCCACGCTGGTCGTCAACTTCCTCGTCTTCAACGGCGTCTACTCGGGCTCCGCGTACGCGGGCACCTGGGCCGCGAACGCCGCGAAGCCCTGGGTCACCACGCTCCGCCACGACCTCGGGCGGGCGGGCACCGTCGAGATGTTCGACGTGCCGGTGCCCGCGGACGTCGTCCCGCCGCTCCTCGAGCACGGCCGCGACCTCAGCGAGGTGCTCGCCGGGGTGCCCTCCGCGCCCCGGTTCGTCGAGTCGTCGGAGCGGCTGGTCACGACCGGGCCCGGCGGCCACCTGTACCGCAGCGAGGTGGACGGCGTGCGGTCGGCGGTCGGCCCGACCGGCGGCTGCGGCTGGCTCCTCGACGGGTCCGGGACCGTGCGGCTCGAGACCGAGGTGTTCGAGTGGGACTGGGTCGTGAAGATCTCGTACCTGGCCGAGGCGGACACGCCGGCGGTCGTCCGGCTCGGCAAGGCCTCCCGCAGGGTCACCCTCCGGAAGGGGCTGAACGACCTGTACGTCCACGTCGTGGGCGGTAAGACGCACTCCGTGCAGTTCTCGTCCCTGACCCGGGGTACGGCCGTCTGCGTCGACAAGGTCACGGTGGGCAATCCCACGCCGCTCGAGCGCCTGGTGCCGTAGTGCGGCCGCCGGCACGGGAACACTTCCCGCACCTGGACGCGTTCCGCGCCTTCGGCGCCACCGCCGTCGTGGCGACGCACGTGGCGTTCCAGACCGGACGCACGGTGGCCGGGCCGTTCTCCGGCTGGCTGGCGCGGCTCGATTTCGGCGTGGCGGTGTTCTTCGTGATCTCCGGGTTCCTCCTGGCCCGCCCGTACCTCGAGGTGCGCGCGGCCGGGCGCCCCGCGCCCTCGACGCGCCGCTACCTGTGGCGGCGCGCCGTGCGGGTGCTGCCGGCGTACTGGGTGGTCGTCGTCGCCTGCCTCGCGTTCCTCCCGGCGAGCGGCGGCGGCTCCCCCGCCGACTGGGCCCGGTACCTCACGCTCACCCAGATCTACGGTGTCGGCGAGCAGAAGCAGGGGCTCACCCAGACCTGGAGCCTCGCCACGGAGGCGGCCTTCTACCTCGTGCTGCCCGTTCTCGTGCTGCCGGCGCTGAGGCTGTCCGGTTCCGCGTGGCGGCCCGGGCGCCTCGCCGCGCTGCTCGGCGGCGGCGGGCTCGCCGTCACGGTCGTGTGGTCCACCGTGGTCCACGTCGACCCGAGCAACGCCGTCCGGGTCCACGAGCAGTGGCTGCCCGGCTTCCTGAGCTGGTTCGGGCTCGGCATCGCGCTCGCGGTCGCGCACGTCCACCTGCGCCGGGACCCCGGGGCGCGGCGCTGGCGCGTCCTGGACGGCCTCGCGGACCAGCCGTGGACGTGCTGGGTGATCGCGACCGGCATCTTCGCCGTGGCCACGACACCGCTCGCCGGGCCCCGCGGCTTCGAGGGGTTCGCCTCGGCCGGGTCGGCGCTGTTCAAGAACCTCGCGTACCTCGCGGCGGCGGGCTTCCTGCTGCTGCCGGCCATGTTCGGCCGCCGGACGGGCGCCGCGCGGGCCGTGCTCGCGAGCCGTCCGCTGCAGTACCTCGGCCGGGTGTCCTACGGCATCTTCCTGTGGCACCTGCTCGTGCTGGAGATCGTGGTCGCGGCGGGGCACCTGCCGCTCTTCCAGGGCAGCTTCCTCGTCGTGTTCGCCGTGACGTGGCCGGTGTCGGTGGCGCTCGCCGCGCTCAGCTGGCACCTGCTCGAGCAGCCGCTCCTGCGCCACCGGCGGCGCGGTCCCGGCGTCGCGGCGCCGGCGCCCACACCAGAGCCAGCGCCGCGAGACACAGCAGCTGTGTGACCGCGCCGCCGCCCGGGTAGCCCGGCGTCGGCCACGGCCACACGGCCACGGCCCCGCCCGCGACGGCGAACGACACCGCCGGGCCCCAGAGCGACAGCCGCCGCGCAGCTCCCGGCCACCGGCGGGCGGCCGCGGAGCGGAGCCCGAGGGCGGCGGCGAGCAGCACGACGGCCCACACGCCGCCGGCGAGCACCAGGCACGCCGCGCCGAGCACGGTGACGGCCGTGCCGCGCGACGGTGCGAGCGCGGCGCCTCGTCCTCGCCGCTCCGGGAGCAGGGCGCCCCCGAGCACGAGGAGCGCGGCGAGCAGCCCCGCGGCGAGCCCGAGGCGGTACCACCGGTCGGGCGTGTACACGAGGTGCACGACGCCCGGCGCGCCGGCCGGCACGACGTACCCCTGCTGCCAGCCGTCGACCGTGATCCGCTGCAGCTCGCGGCCCCCGAGCGTCGCGCGCCAGCCCGCGTTGACGTTCTCGTGGACGGTCAGCAGCACCGGTCCGGCGGACGCGGGGACGCGCACGGTGCGCTCCGACGGACCCCAGCGGCCGACCTCCGCGGCCCCGGGCGCACCGGTCGTGGCGGCGGCACCGGACACCGGGACGAGGGCGAGCGAGTCCACCTCCAGCGCGGGTGTCCCGGCCGCCACGATCCGCCGGCGCCCCTCGTCGAGCCGGACGGCGGGCTGGCCCGCGCACGGCCGCAGGTCGAACGGCCGGAGCCCGAGCAGCCCGCCGCGGGTCGTGCGGCCGGTGGTCCGGACCAGACGGCCGTCCACACGGACGGCGGGGCCCTCGTCGCACGGGATGACGACCGGCGCGGTGGTGTTCTCCGCGCGCCGGGGGTCCCGGTCGGTGAGCGGGCGGGCCTCGGTGATGCCCACGGGCCGGATCTCGAGCTGCCGGCTGTACGGGTCGATCGACCGCGAGAGCCCCACCTCGGTGAAGTGGATCGTGAGCGAGCGGGTCACCGCGGGCCGGTCGAACGCCGCGACGCCGCTGCCGTCGACGCGGGCCGGCCGCGGACCCTCGTCCGTGTCGACCGTGACCCGCCGCGGCAGCGACGCACCCACGACGCCGGAGGTGGACAGCTCGACGCCGCGCACCGGCCGCGCGCCGGTCCAGCGGAGACGCAGCCACGGGTGCCGGTCGCCGGAGGCCGACGTCCACGCCGTACCCCGGTCGAGGTCCGCCGCGGACTGCGGTCCACCGTGCGGGTCCGGCACCGCGGACGACGAGGCGTCGGCCGTCACGCCGCGCCGGCCCTCGGCGAGCAGCACGTCCAGCGCCGCGCCCGGACGCGGGCGGACCCGCAGGTGCGGCGTGTACTCGGCGGACGTACCGGCGACCACGGTCCGGTCGACGTTCCCCCCGTCCTCGGACCCGCGGGGCAGGGCCGCGGTGCACAGCCAGTCGGAGACGACCTGCACACAGCCGTCCCTGGCGCCGGCCGCGGCCGAGAACGACCAGGCCGGCGGCGTGGACCCGGCTCCCCGGCCGGGGACGACGAGGCTGTGCCCCAGCTCCACGCCGGGCAGCTCGACCTCGGCGAGCGCGAAGGAGCCGAGCCCGGGCCCGCCCACGGCCGTGACCCGGACCCGCCGCACCGGCTCCGCGCCGAGTCGCACCGACAGCGTGCCCGAGCGAACGGCCACGTCGTACCGGCGGTGGTCCGTCTCGATCAGCACGCGGCGCGGCGGCCGTCCCGCCCCGGCGTCGAACGCGAGGCGGACCTCCGGGACGGTCCGCGGCGCGCCGAAGCGCACCTGCCACCACTGGCCGTCCACGCCCCGCGCCACGTCGCTCCGCCAGGCCGTCGTGTGGTCCCCGTCGACGGCGGCGTACGGGCTGCGGTCCGGCCGGGCGCCGCCGAGGGCGGTGGCCTCCGAGGCGGACGACGAGGCGGTGATCTGGTCCGCGCCCACCGCCTCGGCGGTGGTGAACAGCGCACGTCCGGGGTCGACGTAGTCGTGTGCGGGACCGGGGAACGTCCACGGCGCCGCCGCGGAGAGCGTGGCGGACCGGCCGTCCTCCACGCGTCCGAACGACACCTCCCGGCGCCGGAGACCGTCGGTCACGGCCCGGCGCGCCCCGGCGAGGGCCGTCCCGGTGACGTCCCCGGCGAGGACCGCGGGACCGGAGCCCAGGACACCCGTCTCCGCCGCCGTGAGGACGTCCTCGGGAGCGCCGTCGACCACGGTCACGCCGGCGAGCGGGGACGTGCCGACCGGGCCGGTGGGCCGGTGCACCTCGTACACCTCGACCGCCGGGTACGGGAGGTCCAGGGCCGCGTCGACGTACTCGGCGAAGCGGTTGCCGCCGCCGACCGTGGGGCCGAACGTCCGCACCCGGGCGATCCCCGGCGACCGCGCGAGCGCGAGGTGCACGAGCACAGGTCGCGGCGCGCCGGCGGCGCCGTAGTCGAGGTCGTTCCGGACGACGAGGTACCGGACGCCCGCGCGGGCGAGGTCGTCCGCGAGCGCCGACGAGCCCTCACCGGAGGCCAGGCGCGACTCGACCGCGTCGAGCATCCGGATGTCGCCTGCCGGCGCGAGCGGGATGCCGTTCCGGACCGCCCACGGGGCGCGGGCGAGCGGCTGGAGGATCTCGTCACCCGTCCGCCCCCAGTAGTAGTCCGCGAACGTGGAGCCGGGGACGACCAGCGACCGGTCCCGCGGGTGCGTGCCGAGCCACCGCGCGGCGTCCTCCCAGTACCCCGGGACACCCCACCACGTGCCCCGGTTCGGCAGGGCGCCCGACACCAGCGGCACGCCGGCACCGAGCAGGGCCGCGCCGAGGAGCACCGCCGCGCTCACCGGCCTCCAGCGGGCCATCCGGCCGGCACCGGGCACCGCGAGGTCCCGCGCGCGGCGGCGGCGGAACGCCCGCGCCAGCACCGCGACCGCGTGGCAGAGCCCCAGCGCCAGGGGGATCCGCAGCACCACGTCGTACTTGTGGACGTTGCGGAGCGGCGCGAGCACCCCGTCCAGGAGCGCGCGCTGGTGTCCGGCCGACAACCCGTCCACGGGGCCGACGTGGCCGAACGCGACCGCCGCGACCCCCACGCAGAGGCCCGCGACCAGCCAGCGGCGGTGCGGCGCGGCGCGCCGGCTCAGCCCCACCAGGCCCAGGGCGACGAGCGCCACCGTCTCGGCGACGATCACCGGCTGCGTGACGAGCTGCCAGCCGGCGGCCCAGACCGGGCCGTTGGCGTCGAACAGGTACGGCACCCAGTGGGAGGTGCCCCGCAGCACCTCCACCAGCGACGTGGGGCGGGTCGTGATGCGCGCGCTCTCGATGTAGTCGAGGAACGGAGGCGAGTACCGGCCGAGCAGGAGCAGCGGGACGACCCACCAGGCCGTGGCGAGCCCCACGCCGGCGACCCACCACGCGGCGAGCCGCCGCCGCGCCGGGCCGCGGTCCAGCCCGAGCAGCCACAGCACCGGCAGGACCAGGACGGCGAGGGTCGCCGCGGCGTTCACTCCCCCGACACAGCCGACCACCGCCGCGGAGCGCAGCGCGCTCCGGCGCAGGGGCGCCCCGCGCGCCGCGCCGACGAGCGGCAGCAGCACCCAGGGGGCGAGCGCCATCGGCAGGGCCTCGGCCGAGATCGGCCCCAGCACGGTCATCAGCCGCGGCGCCACGGCGAACGCCACGCCGGCGACGAGGCGCGCCGACGGGGTACCGACGCCGAGGCTGCCGGCGAGGCGGACGATGCCGAGGAAGGCGAGGCAGAGCAGGACCGCCCACCACGCCCGCTGCACGGCCCACGTCGGCGCGCCGACGGCGTGGCCCGCGGCGAAGAACGGGCCCATCGGCCACAGGTACCCGTACGCCTGGTTCTGGACCTGTCCGAACGCGCCGAGCGGATCCCACATGTGCAGGGCGCGCCCGAGGAACCGCACCGGATCGACGGTGAGGTCCACCTTGGTGTCGGGCACCACCCGGCCCGGCTGCTGGAGGAACGCGAACGCGGTCAGCACCACGCACACCGCCGCGGCCCGGAAGGTGCCGACCAGGCGGGGGGACGGACCGGTCTGCCCCGGCGCGGTCACCGGACCCTCAGCACGAGCACGAGGTTCCACGTCACCAGCTCGCGCAGCCCGGGGACGCGGACGACCCAGGACGCCCACGCCGGGTGGTACCGCGGCAGCACCGCGACGACCTCGACGCGGTCGGCACGGGAGGACGCCCAGCGCAGCATCCGGCCGGCCGTGATCGGGAACAGGCCGACGCCGAAGTCGTTCTTCGGCCGGTGACCGTGGTGGCGCGCGTACCGGTCCGCGGCGCGCCGCCCGCCGAGGTAGTGCCACGGGGCCGTCTCGTGGCCGCCCCACGGCCCCCACCACAGCGTGTACGACAGGAACACCGTGCCGCCCGGCCTGGTCACCCGGACCATCTCGTCGGCCATGACCTCGGGCTCGGCGACGTGTTCGAGCACGTTGGACGAGTAGCAGACGTCCACGTGTCCACTCCGGATCGGCAGCGCGGTCCCGCTCCCGAGCACGGTGCCCGGTTCCGGTGCAGACCGTGCGGACAACTCGCCCAGGTCGGCGTCGATCGCCACGTAGCGGGCACCGTGGGCGCGGAACGCCGCCGCGAAGTACCCGGGGCCGCCGCCCACGTCGAGCACGGTGGAGCCGGCGAGATCGGTGTAGTGGCGCACCTGGCGAGCGGAGTCCGCGGCCAGCATCCCGTAGAAGTGGTCCGGATCGGACTGTTCCACCCGGAATGCCCGGAACAGCTCCACGCTCCGGCGCAGGGTGCCCAGCGGAGCCAGCGGCCGGTCGCGCAAAACCCGTCCTCCACTTGCGACAGTCGTTTTCTCAATCACGCCCGGTGATCGGCCGAGGACACCTAGTGTGTGCCGGGTCATAGGCTACTTGCCGGTAGGAGGGCGTGTGTCGGAATCCCGCAGCCGAGCGCTCCCCGGTGTCGTGATCCTGAACTGGCGGGACCGGCGCAACCCCGAGGGCGGGGGCTCCGAGCTGTACGCCGAGGAGGTCGCGGCCGCGCTCGCCCGGCGCGGGCACGCGGTCACGCTCTTCTGCGCGGCACACGACGCGGCGCCGCGCGACGAGTGGACCCCCGCGGGCGTCCACATCGTCCGGCGCGGCAACCGGAAGACCGTGTACCTCCGCGCGGCGTGGCACCACGTGCGCGGGCGCTTCGGCGAGCACGGCGTCGTGGTGGACGTCCAGAACGGGCTGCCGTTCCTCGCCCGCCTGTACGCCCGCCGCCCTGTCGTCGTGCTCGTCCACCACGTGCACCGCGAGCAGTGGCACGTGGTGCTGGGCCGGGCGATGGCGTCGTTCGGCTGGTGGGTCGAGTCATGGCTCTCGCCACGGGTGCACCGGGGCTGCCGGTACGTGACGGTCAGCGAGGTGTCGCGCCGCGAGCTCGCCGCGCTGGGGGTGGACCCGGGCCGCGTCACGATCGTCCACAACGGAACGCCCGAGGTCACCGGGCCGCCGGTGCCGCGCACGGCCCACCCCTCGCTGCTGGTGCTGGGCCGGCTGGTCCCGCACAAGCGGATCGAGCTCGCCCTCGCCACGCTCGCGGCGCTCTCGGCGCGGCACCCCGGGCTCACGCTCACCGTGGCCGGCCGCGGCTGGTGGCTCGAGCCGCTGCGGGAGGAGGCCGCGCGGCTCGGGGTGGCGGACCGGGTGACGTTCGCCGGGTTCGTCGACGAGGCCGCCAAGCACCGCCTGCTCGCGTCGTCGTGGCTGCACCTGGTGCCGTCGCTGAAGGAGGGCTGGGGCCTGTCGGTCATCGAGGCGGCCGCGCACGGGACGCCGTCGGTGGCGTTCGCCGACGCGGGAGGCGTCGCCGAGTCCGTGGTGGACGGCAGCACCGGCGTGCTCGCGGCGGACGAGGCCGACTTCACCGTCCGGGTCGACGCGCTCCTGCGGGACGGCGAGGCGAGGGCGCGGATGGGGACCGCGGCACGGCGGCACGCGGCCCACTTCAGCTGGGAGCAGACGGCCCGGGAGTTCGCGGCCGTGCTCGACGAGGTGACCGGCACGCACCCGGCCGCCCCGGCGATCCCCGCCCCGCGCCCATCGCTCGACAGCGAGGTCCGGGCGGCCGATCAGCAGTCCGCATAGGGCAGTCCCGACAGGACACTGCGAACACGACCGCCGCGCGCCCCCGAGGGGACGCGCGGCGGAGGTCGAGATCCCTCAGCGCTGACCGTAGACGATCAGAGGCTCGCTGACGCTCGGCGTGTTCTGCGGGGTCTGCTGGCCCACGTCGACGACGACCGCAACCGTCGCGACGGCGAGTCCAGCACTGACGAACAGCGTGGCGAACAGACCGGCCAATGTGGACATGCGGTAGTGCTCCCTTCCCAGGTGAAGTGGAGATTACCAACGACATCGGCGCGACGAGGTGACGCTGCAGCAAATCGACGTGATGCAGGTCGCAAGTAGACCCAGATGGGCTAACGCGACCGCGAGGACCCGCGGCCACGACGGCGCGGGCACGGGCGGGACCGCGCGGGTGGCGGCGTAGAGGGTCAGCGCCGGCCCGGACCACACCGGGTGCATCCCGTCGAGGGCCCGCGCGGGCACGCGCCCCGGCTGGTCCCGCTCGACCAGCGCCCACTGCACGTCCGCGGTCACCAGCGGCCGCCCCCGGGCCAGCACGGCCCGCACGCGGGCGGCACGCCGGTCCTCGCCCGGGACCACGACCGGGCGGCCGCCGGCCGAGGCCACCACGAGCGTGTCGTCGACGACGACCGGGACGTCGAGGTACCGGTCGGCGGGGTCGAGGGAGGTCCGGCCGCCGTTCCACGCGTACGCCCGGAAGGCCCCGAACGGCAGCGTGACGAGCGCGCCGTCGCTGCCCGCCACCCGCCGCGCCACCTGGTCCCAGTCCGCGGGGTACCGGACCGCGTCGAGGCGCCCGAGCGCGCCCCACGCGAGATCCGGCAGCGTGGCGACGGGGAGCGCGACCACCGCGCCCACGAGGGCCGCCGCGGTGAGCCGGACCCCCGCCCCGGGGGCCCGCCGCCGGAGCAGCACGACCGCCCGCTCCACGCCGAGGGGGGCCGCGACCGCCCACAGCAGCGCGAGCGGGGCGAGGAACTTGTGCCCGTCGCGGAGCAGCCCCGCGCCGGGAAGTGTGGCGACCACCGCGCGGAGGACCGCGTCGGGGCCCGGGACCGCACCGGCGGCCGCGAGGGCGAGGAACCCGAGCGCCACCACGGCGAGGCCGCGCGCCGCCCCGGCCGGCCACCGCCCGCGCAGCACCCGCCACCCGGCGAGGGAGAGTCCGACGACGACCACCGTGGCCGCGGTCGCCACGACCGAGGCGCGGCTCGCCGGCGCGACCGCGCCGTTCCAGATCCCGCCGAGACCGAGCAGCGTGGTCACGAGGCCGCCGGGGCCCTCGGCGCGGACCGCGAACACGTCCACCCCCGCCGGGTCGCTCGTGCCCGACGCGGGGGCGACGAGCCCGGCGACGACCCACGGCAGGGTGAGCGCGGCGGCCCCGGCGAGGGCGAGCAGGCGCCGCCGGGCCGGTCGCGGGGACGCCGGGTCACCGGGGCCGGGGACGAACAGCACCGCCGCGGCGACCGCGAGCACCAGCACGGTCCCCGTGGGTGTCAGGGCGGCCGGGAGCGCGGCCAGCACCACGCGCTGGGGCCCCGCCCGCCCCGCGCGCACCGCCAGGGCCGCCGCGACGACCCACGGCACGGCCGCGTACGCGAGCAGCAGGCCCCAGTGGCCGAGGACGAGCCGCTCGGCGACGTAGGGGTTCCACGCGTACAGCGACGCCGCCGCGAGCCGGACCCCCGTCCGCCGCGTCGGCACGAGCCGCGCCGCGCCCCATGCCGCGCCGGCGAGGGCGCCGACGAGGGCCACGGCCTGGATCAGCGAGCCCGGGAGGACCTGGCCGAGCAGGGCGACGACGAGGTCCTGCGGCACGGCGCGGGGCAGGGCGTCGCCCAGGCCCGCCGCCCTCCACCCGAGCGGAGGGTGCGGCGTCGAGACCATGTCGTAGCTCAGGACGTGTCCCGGGCCGAGCGCGGGCCCCAGGGCCGCGAGCGCGAGGAGCGCCGACCACGCGGGCACGGCGAGGCGCCGCAGCGGTCGGGACGTCACCGCCGGACGGTACCCGACGGCCGCCGCGCCGCCCCGGAAGACGCCGGATCCCGGTCCGGGCTGCGTTACGGTCACGACACGGGGACCACCCGGCGGCATCGACGACGGGAGCGGCGTGGCGAGGACGGTGGAGCGCGCGGCACCGCCGCTGCTCCGCTCGGGGATGCTGGTGGCCGCGGCGTCCGCGGGGGGCAACGTCGCCGCGTTCGCGCTCACGATCGTGCTGGGCCGCCTGCTCGCGCCCGCGGACTTCGGGGCGGTGGGGGCGCTCTTCGCGCTGGCGATCATCGGGCAGGTCCCGGGCTTCGCGCTCCAGGCCGTCCTGGCCCGCCAGGTCGCGACCCGCGGGCGCACGGCGGGCGGAGCCGCCCCCGGTGGCCTGCTGCGGGCGGGGGCGGCGGTGTCGGCGGGCACGGCGGCCGTGGCGGCGCTGCTCGCGGTCCCGCTCGCCGGCGTGCTGCACCTCGGCTCCCCCGCTCCGACGCTGTGGCTGGCGGCGTCGCTCGGACCGGCCACGTTCGGGTTCGCGGCCCAGGGTCTCCTGCAGGGCGCGGAACGGTTCGGCGCCCTCGGCCTGCTGCTCCTCGTCACCGCGGGGTTCCGGGTCGCCGGCGGGCTCGCGGGCGTGCCCGGCGGGCCGGCGGGCGTCCTCGCCGGGATCACGGCCGGCGCGGTCGCGACGGTGGTGTTCGCGCTGTACCTCCTCCGCGGCACGCCGGGCGACGGCCCGCTCCCCCGCGGCCTCGCCGTCGAGTGGTGGCACGCCGTCCTGGGCGTCGGGGCGCTCCTCGCGCTCACGAACGCCGACGTGGTGCTCGCCCGCCACTACCTGCCGGCGGCGACCTCGGGGCTGTACGCGGCGGGCGCCGTGGTGGAGAAGATCGCGTTCTGGTTGCCGCAGGCCGTGGCGCTGGTCGTGTTCCCCCGGCTCACCGACCCGGTCGCGCGCCGGCCGATCCTGCTGCGGGCCTGCGTGGCCGTCGCCGGGCTGGGCGCCGCGACCAGCATCGGTGCGGCCCTGCTGGGGCCGTGGGCGCTGGGGCTCCTGCTCGGGCCGGTGTACCGGACCCTCGGCGCGGAGCTGGGGCTGTTCGCCGCGGCAGGTGCGGCCGGGGCGCTGGTGCAGCTGCTGCTGTACTCGGGGATCGCGCACGGCTCGCGGCGCATCGGCGCCCTGCTCCTGGTGGCGCTCGTCGCGCTGGTCGGCCTCGTGGCCACGGCCGGGCACGGGTCGGTCACCGCGGTGGTCGGCTCGGTGGTCCTCGTGCTGGGCACGGTCGCGACGGCGGGGCTGGGGATGAGCTTCCGGAGAAACCCTGAGTCTCGACCGCAGCTTTAGCCGACTCAAGTCAGGCCGTCTCTGTGTGGAGTCGCGCTGCAGGGGCCGCAACGGGCCGGTTGCCGACGGCGCGGGTCAGTGGCGTCGCCGACGGCGGGGCCAGTGCCCGCGGCGGCGTCAGTGCCCGACGACGACGTCAGCGCCCCGCGGCGGCGTCAGTGCCCCGCGGCGGCGTCAGTGCCCGGCGTCGTCCCAGTTCGTCCCGTGCCCGACCGAGACGTCCAGTGGCACGGACAGCGGGTAGGCGGCGCCCATCTCCTGCCGTACGAGCTCCTCCAGCGCCGCGGCCTCTCCCGGCGCCACCTCGAACACCAGCTCGTCGTGGACCTGCAGCAGCAGCCGGGACCGGAGGTCCGACTCCCGCAGCGCCCGGTCGACGCCGAGCATCGCCACCTTGATGATGTCGGCGGCGGAGCCCTGGATCGGGGCGTTGAGCGCCATGCGCTCGGCCATCTCGCGGCGCTGCCGGTTGTCGCTGGTGAGGTCGGGGAGGTACCGGCGGCGGCCGAGGATGGTCTCGGTGTACCCGTCCTTGCGGGCCTGCTCGACGACCGCGCGCAGGTAGTCCCGGACGCCGCCGAACCGCTCGAAGTAGTCCTCCATCAGCCCGCGCGCCTCGTCCGGGCCGATGCCGAGCTGCTGGGAGAGCCCGTAGGCGGACAGCCCGTAGGCGAGCCCGTACGACATGGCCTTGATCCGCCGCCGCTGCTCCGGGGCCACCGCGCCCGGCTCGACGCCGAACACCTTGGAGGCGACCGTCGTGTGCAGGTCCTCCCCCGTCGCGAACGCCTCGATCAGCCCGGCGTCGGACGAGAGGTGCGCCATGATGCGCATCTCGATCTGGCTGTAGTCCGCGGTGAGCAGCGCCTCGTGGGCACCGTCCACCACGAACGCGCGCCGGATCCGCCTGCCCTCGTCGGTGCGGATGGGGATGTTCTGGAGGTTCGGGTCCGTGCTGGACAGCCGGCCCGTGGCGGCGATCGTCTGGTTGTACGTGGTGTGGATGCGCCCGTCGTCCGCGATCGTCTTCAGCAGACCGTCCACGGTGGACTTCAGCCGCGCCACGTCACGGTGCCGCAGGAGGTGCCCCAGCAGCGGGTGCGCGGTCTGGACGTACAGCCACTGGAGCGCGTCCGCGTCGGTGGTGTACCCGGACTTGATCTTCTTCGTCTTGGGCATGCCGAGCTCGTCGAAGAGGATGACCTGGAGCTGCTTCGGGGAGCCGAGGTTGAACTCCCGGCCCACCACGGCGTACGCCGCCTCGGCCGCCGCCTTCACCTCGGCGGCGAAGAACGACTCGAGCTCGGCGAGGTACCCGGCGTCCGCCGCGACGCCGAGCTGCTCCATCCGGGCGAGGACGTCCGCGAGCGGGAGCTCGACCTCGGCGAGGAGCGCGGCGCCGTTCCGCTCGACGAGGTCCCGGTCGAGCGCGTCGGCCAGGTCGCCGGTCGCGGCCGCGCGCAGCATGAGCGCCTCCGCTGCCGCGGTCTCCTCCTCCTCGGCGTCGAAGGTGAGCTGGCCGCCGTCGTCACCCTCGGTGCGGAGCTCGCGCTGGAGGTACCGCAGCGCGAGGTCGGCGAGGTCGTAGGAGCGCTGGTCCGGCCGGGCGAGGTACGCGGCGAGCGCCGTGTCCGACGTGACGCCGGCCAGCGGCCAGCCGCGGGCGGCGAACGCCAGCCGCGGCCCCTTCGCGTCGTGGACGGCCTTGGGGCGGTCGGGGTCGCCGAGGAACTCCACCAGGGCGATCTCGTCCTCGGAGTCGAGCTGGGAGGGGTCGATCCACGCGGCGACGCCGCCGCGGGTGGCGAGCGCGAGCGCGGCCAGCTCCCCGGTCCCCCGCCCCCACGTGCCCTGGGCGGCGAGGCCCATCCGCTCCCCCTCGGCGGAGTACTCCGCGAGCCACGCGGACAGCTCGCCGGTGGACAGGACCCGGCCGTTCAGCGCGAAGCCCTCCTCGGCCTCGGGCTGGGCGGTCGTCAGCGTGCTGTACAGCCGGTCGCGCAGCACCCGGAACTCGAGCGCGTCGAACACCCGCGCCACGGCCTCGCGGTCCCACGGGCGCCGCACCGCGTCGGCCGGGGTCAGCGGCAGCTCCAGATCGCGGACGAGCCTGTTGAGCCGCCGGTTGCGGATCACGTCGGCGAGGTTGGCACGCAGGGCCTCGCCCTTCTTGCCGGTGATCTCGTCGGCGCGGGCGACCACACCCTCGAGGCCGCCGTACTGCTGGATCCACTTCGACGCGAACCCCGGGCCCACGCCGGGCACGCCGGGGAGGTTGTCGCTCGACTCGCCGACGATCGCGGCCAGGTCGGGGTACTGCTCCGGCGGCACGCCGTACTTCTCCAGTACCGCCGCGGGCGTCATCCGCGCGAGGTCGGAGACGCCCTTCCGCGGGTACAGCACGGTCGTGTGGTCGGTGACGAGCTGGAGCGCGTCACGGTCACCGCTGCAGACCAGCACGTCCATGCCCGCGGCCTCGGCCTGGGTGACGAGCGTGGCGATGACGTCGTCGGCCTCGTGGTCGGGGTACGTCACGTACGGGATGTCGAGCGCGTCCAGCACCTCCTGGATCAGGCCGACCTGCCCCTTGAAGTCGGTGGGGCTCTCCGAGCGGTTCGCCTTGTACTCCGGGTACTCCTCGGTGCGGAACGACCGTCGGCTCAGGTCGAACGCCACCGCGATGTGCGTCGGCTCCTCGTCACGCAGGAGGTTGATGAGCATCGAGGTGAAGCCGTACACGGCGTTCGTCGGCTGGCCCGTGGTCGTCGCGAAGTTCTCCACCGGCAGCGCGAAGAACGCGCGGTACGCGAGCGAGTGGCCGTCGAGCAGGAGCAGACGAGGAAGTTCGGGCACGGCCCGACTCTAGCCGCGCCGTGTGACAGCTCAGGCCACGCCCTGGCGACCGCCGGGCAGCGGCCGGCGCCCGCGACGGCGGGGCGGCAGGCTGGGGAGGTCCAGGCCGACGTCCGGGATGACGAGGTGGCGGCGGAGCACCTGTACGGTCGCGACGCGCCGGACCAGGACGGGCATGAAGCCGAGCCGCGCGAGGAACCGGTTGCCCTCCCGGGAGGTCGGCGACACACCGACCATGACGTGCTCGATGCCGTGCCTCTCGGCGAAGGCGACCGCGGCCGCGATGAGCGCGCGGCCGGCGCCCTTGCGGCGATGCCGCCGCTCCACGACGAGGTGGGTCAGCCGCGCGGCCGGGATGTCCAGCAGGTGGCCGGTCCGGTCCGTGGCGACGATGCCCATGCCGACCGGGTCGCCGCCCTCGGCCAGGGCGAGGAGCACGTGACGCTCGGGGTCCGCCAGCAGCCGCCGGTACCGCTCGCGCTGGCTCGGCGTGACGGACTCCGCGGCGGACCCGCGCCCGAGGAGCCGCCGGTCCGCGGGCAGCTCCGGGACCATCGGGGCGAACCGCAGTACCGCGTGCAGATCATCCGTGCCGGCTGTGCGGACGTGGATGCGATGAGCCATCCGAACCCCTCGCCTACGGTTCATCCCCTCGATGGGACCGGTTCACCGTAGCGCCCGCTCCTGTCCATCCACACGTCGTCACCCGCGATGACACCCGTCCGGGTGACAGGGTCTGTCACGACCGACCGGACAGCCCCTCGAGGATCGCGGAGGCGACCATCTTCATCGAGGTACGACGGTCCATCGCCGTGCGCTGGATCCAGCGGAACGCCTCGGGCTCGGTCATGCCCTGCTTCTCCATCAGCACACCCTTGGCGCGTTCGACGAGCTTGCGCGTCTCGAGACGCTCGGTCAGGTCGGAGACCTCGGTCTCGAGGGCCACGATCTCGGCGAACCGGCTCGCGGCCATCTCGATCGTGGGCAGGAGGTCCTTCTTCTGGAAGGGCTTCACGAGGTACGCCATCGCGCCGGCCGTGCGCGCCCGCTCGACGAGGTCGCGCTGGCTGAACGCGGTGAGGATCACGACCGGCGCCATCCGCTCCCCCGCGATCCGCTCGGCGGCCGCGATGCCGTCCATGACGGGCATCTTGACGTCGAGGATCACGAGGTCCGGCCGGAGCTGCTCCGCGAGGCTGACGGCGGTCTCGCCGTCGCCGGCCTCGCCGACGACGTCGTACCCCTCCTCCTCCAGCATCTCCTTCAGGTCGAGCCGGATCAGCGCTTCGTCCTCCGCGATGAGCACGCGACGGGCGCCGGCGTCGGTCACGGCTGCTCCTCTGCTGGGTGATCCGTCCGGCGGGTGGCTGCCGGGGGACGAGCGTACCGGGATACCCTGGGCCGCACCTCGCCCCTGTACTCCAACGGCAGAGAGACGGTGCTCAAACCACCGACAGTGTGGGTTCGAATCCCACCGGGGGCACTCGGCGTCATCATCCGGCCACCTCCCCCCCGTCGCTGTCCATTCTGGACTGCCCAGGCCACCTTTGTGGCCGGTTGCCCCAGAACTGCCTGTCGTCAGCGTGATCCGAGCACCCGCTCGAGAAGCCTCGTGTTGCCCGGCCACGCCTCGAGCAGGACGTCCCGCGGCACACTGCGGGCGGCGTACCGGAGCGCGAGTACGACGACGACCACGTCGTCCAGTGGCCCGATCACCGGCAGGAATTCGGGGATCAGGTCGATCGGCGACAGAACCCACAGCGCGGCCACCCCGACGGCGACCTTCGCGCGCCGGGGCACGCGGGGATCACGGCGGAGGCGGCGTGCCGTCGTGACACAGTCGGGCAGGAACGCCGCGAGATCCCGGGCGAGGCCGGGCGGGAGCCGCCGGGCGAGCAGCACCAGGACGGCCCAGGACGCGAGCATCGCGGCGACCGCGATCCCGAATACGGAGAGCCACCGTCCCATCGCTCCATGATCACCGATCGGCGAGCCAGGCGCCGGTACGCCGCGCCGTCTCGGCGGGAGTGACCAGCGGGCAGGTGGCGCAGTACGCGCCCGCGAGGCCCGGCGTCTGGTACGCGAGGCAGCAGACGATCCGGCGCTTCCACGGCACGCCCCCCACCCCGACCCACGGCACCGGCCCGACCACGCCCTCCACCTCCGCCGGGGCGTCGTGCGGCCGCCCTGCCGTCCGTGCGGCGAGGAACAGCGCCGCGGCGAGGCGCTCGAGCGCCTCCGCCCGCAGGCCCCGGCGGCCGCGCCCGGCCACCGGTGCGAGCGCGTCCACCAGCGGTGCCAGCAGCGCGGCGTGGCCCTCCGCGACCGTCCGGCGCAGCCTGCCGACGTCCGCCCCCGTCTCCACCCGGGCGTCGGCGACCGCGATCGCGGTGACCCCGCCGACGCCGAACCGGAGGGCGAGGCCCCCGGGCCGGATCGTCAGCGCGCGCCGCCGCACCACCAGCGCCGCCGCGACGGGTCCGGCCACCGACGCGGCGACGTCGCCGAGCGCGAGGGTGGCCGCGGCCGCGCGGGCCGCCCGTGTGGGGCTGCCGCCGAACAGGTCCGCGGTGCGCTCGACGAGTGCGGCGAGCGGACCCGGCCGGAGCAGGTCCGGGTACGGCACCCAGCCGGGGCCCGACCCGTCGCCCAGCGTGACGCCCGCGAGCGCGGCGGCGTCGGTGAGCGCGCGATGCGCCGGCGGGGTCGTCAGCGCAGCACGCCGGTGTGCCCCAGGGAGTACCGGCCGGGCTGCGGCCACACGCACAGCCCGTGGGGGCCGCGGCCGACCGGGATCTTACGGAGAAGGTGCCCGTCGCTCGCCCGGATCGCGTACACCACGCCGTCGTACCGCCCGGACAGCCACAGCACCGTGCCGTCCGCGTTGAGCCCGCCCATGTCCGGGCTGCCGCCGCCGGGGAGGTGCCACTTCGTGCGGATGTCCCCGGTGGCCGGGTCGAGGACCGTGATCGTCCCCTCCCCGCGGTTCGTGACGAACATCCGGGTCGACGTGCGGTCGACGTACAGCCCGTGGGTGCCCTTGCCGGTGGGGATGAGCCGGAGGACACGCATCGTCGCGGCGTCCACCTGGTACACGCCGTCGGCCATCATGTCCGCGATGTAGAAGTACCGGCCGTCCGGGGAGAGCTTCACGTCCTGCGGCATCCCGTCGCGGCCGCCGGGCAGGTCGATCATCTGCCGGACGCGCTGGCGGGCGACGTCCAGCACGAGCATCCGGCCGGAGAATTCGCAGCTCACGAGCGCCCACCGGCCGTCCGCCGTGAAGTCCATGTGGTCGATCCCGGTGCAGGCGGGCGTCGCGAGCCGGTGGTGCACCGTCCAGCGGTGCGGGTCGTAGAAGATCAGTGCGTCGCCGCCGCCCGCGTGCCGGCCCTTCGTCTCCGCCACGTCGATCGCCCAGCGGCCGTCCGGCGTGAAGTAGAGGTTGTACGGGTCCGTCACCGGCAGCGTCCGGCCGGGCTTCCCGGTGCGCGGGTCGATCTCGAGCAGCGTGTTCGAGCCGTCGGCAGCCGCGTACAGCGTGCGCAGGTCGTACGACGGCACGACGTGCTGCACCTCGTTGCCGGCCGGGAACCGCCGCACGACCCGGAACGTGCGCTGGTCGATGACGACGACCTCGTTGGACAGCGTGTGGGGGACGTACACGTACGGCAGCGCGCCGGCGGTCGCCGGGCTGAGGAGGCCCGGGCGGGTCGCGGCGTACACGTCGTGCGGGTCGAGCGGCGCGGGCATGCCGGCGAGCAGCGTCGCGGCCGCGGCGGCGGGCTGCCGCGCCGCGGGCGAGGGCCGGGGCGCCACCGGCGACGCCCCCGTGCAGGAGTGGACGACGAGCACGAGCACGCCCGCGCCGAGCACCACGGCGGCCCACGACCGTTTCACCGCGCACCCACCAGGTCCGACACGGTCACCGCCGCGAGCCCGGCGTCACGCAGGTCCGTCAGGACGCCGGGGAGCGCCTCGACCGTGCCCGGGTGGCCGAGGTGCAGGCTCACGATCGAGCCCGGCCGCGCGGCCGCACGCACACGGGACCGGACCGCGGCGGCGCCCGGATCGGTGTAGTCCAGCGGGTCGACGTCGTACGACAGGCACTCCGGGTACCCCGCGGCGGCGGCGAGCCGCAGGATCAGCGGGGTGGCATGCGGCGTCCCGGAGGGGCGGAACCACCGGCCCGGCGAGCCGGTGAGGCGCACGAGCAGGTCGCGGCAGCGCACGATCTCCTGCCGGGCGGCGGACGCGCCGAGGTCGGGCAGGGTCGGGTGCGTGTACGTGTGGTTGCCGAGCTCGTGACCCCCGCCGGTGATGCGCTGGGCGAGGTCCGGGTTGGCGGCGAGCCATCGGCCCACGGCCAGCACGGTGACGTGCGCACTCGCGTCCCGGAACGCCGCCAGCGCCGCCAGTGTGAGCGCCGGGTCCCCCGCCCCGTGGAACGTGAGCGCCACCGCCCGCCGCGTGCGAGGGCCGTGGACGATCTCGTGGGGCCGCGCCGGCGCGGCCGGGCTGGGTGAGGGTGCGGAACTCGGGGAGGCCGACGGCTCCGGCGTCGCCGCCGGACGGCCACACGCCGCCAGTACGCCCGCCGCGAGAGCCCCGCCCAGCCCCAGCGCCGACCGCCGGGACCGCTTGATCGAGTCCATCATTTCCCCTGTCACCGCACGTCATCGGGCTGCCTTCGCTCCGAACGGTGCCACGCCGTGGCAAGTGCCGCGACCATCGCGTCGGCGTGTCGCGCCGACGTAGGGTGCCGGCCATGGGACACATGACCCCGGCGGAGTTCCGAGCGTACGGCCATGCCGCCGTGGACTGGATCGCGGACTACTGGGACGGGCTCGCCGAGCGCCCGGTGACCGCGCAGGCGGGGCCCGGCGACGTCCTCGCGGCGCTGCCCGCGCACCCGCCCGAGAAGGGCGAGCCGTTCGACGCGGTGCTCGCCGACCTCGACCGGGTCGTCCTGCCCGGCATCACGCACTGGCAGCACCCGTCGTTCTTCGGGTTCTTCCCGGCGAACGCCTCCGGTCCCGCCGTGCTCGGCGACCTCCTCTCGTCCGGACTCGGTGTCCAGGGGATGCTCTGGTCGACCAGCCCCGCGGCCACCGAGGTCGAGACGCGGGTCCTCGACTGGCTGGCCGAGCTGCTGGACCTGCCCGAGCGGTTCCGGTCCACCTCCACCGGGGGCGGCGTGATCCAGGACTCCGCGTCGTCCGCCACCCTCGTCGCCGTGCTCGCGGCGCTGCACCGGGCCGGTGGAGGGGCCGTCGACCACCACGGCACCGGCGCGGTGCACCGCGGGGGCGCCCGCGGGCCGTACACCGTGTACACCTCGACGCAGGCGCACTCGAGCGTCGAGAAGGCGGTCCGGATCGCGGGCGTCGGCACGGACAACCTGCGGCTCGTCCCCGAGGACCCGGAGACGCTCGCGATGGACGCCGCCGCCCTCGCCCGTCTCGTCGCCGAGGACCTCGCCGCCGGTCGCGTCCCGGCCGCGGTCGTGGCCACGATCGGCACGACGTCGACCACCGCCGTGGACCCGCTGCCGGAGATCGGCGCGCTGTGCCGGGAGTACGGCATCTGGCTGCACGTCGACGCCGCGTACGCCGGTGCGGCGGCGGTGTGCCCGGAGCTGCGGTGGAGCCACGCGGGTCTCGGGCACGCGGACTCGTACTGCATGGACCCGCACAAGTGGCTGCTGACGAACTTCGACTGTGACGCGTTCTGGGTGGCCGACCGCGCCGAGCTCGTGGGGGCGCTGTCGGTGCTCCCGGAGTACCTGCGCAACGCCGCGTCCGAGTCCGGGGCCGTGCTGGACTACCGGGACTGGGGCGTGCCGCTGGGGCGGCGGTTCCGGGCCCTGAAGCTGTGGGCGGTGCTGCGGTGGTACGGGGCCGAGGGCCTGCGGGAGCACGTGCGCACGGGCGTCGCGCAGGCGCAGCGCCTCGCCGGGTGGATCGCGGCCGACGCCCGCTTCGAGATCGTCGCGCCGCACCCGTTCGGACTGGTGTGCTTCCGGCTGCGGGGCGACGACTCGGCCAACGAGAAGCTGCTGGCCGGGCTGAACGACTCCGGCGCGCTGTTCCTCACGCACACGCGGGTGCGGGGCGCCTTCACGCTGCGGCTGGCCGTGGGCGGCCCGGCGACGCGGGACGAGCACGTCGCGGCCGCGTGGGAGCGGATCGCCGCGGCGGCGACCGAGGTGCTGGCGGGCGCCTGAGCCCACGTGGTGCGCGAGGCTGGTGGGCAGGCGAGATCGTCTCCCGACCCGTCCCGGAGCCCGAGCGCCCCGCCGGGCCCGGCGACTACCTGCGGGCGGCGCGCAGCATGCCCTCCTGTACCACGGTCGCGATGTGCTGCCCGTCCTGCGAGAAGAACCGGCCCGCGGCCAGGCCCCGCGCCCCCGACGCCGACGGGCTCTGGCAGTCGTACAGCACCCACTCGTCGGCCCGGAACGGCCGGTGGAACCACACCGCGTGGTCGAGGCTCGCCCCCGCCACGCCGTCCGGCCCCCACACCTCGCCGTGCGTGGAGAGCACGGCGTCGAGAAGGCTCAGGTCGGACGCGTACGTCAGCGCGCACGCGTGCAGCGTCGGGTCGTCCGGCAGCTTGCCGTCGACGCGCATCCACACCCGCTGGTGCGGGTCCGCGCTGCGCTGGCCCTTCCGCACCCAGCCGGGCTCGCCGATGTACCGGACGTCGAGCGACCGCGGCAGCCGCGACCACACGCTCATCGCGTCGGGCGAGGTCGAGAGCCGCTCGAGGACGGTCGGCACCTCGTCGGGGCCGGGGACGTCGGGCATCTGCCCCTGGTGCTCGAGCAGCCCGGGCTCCTCCACCTGGAACGACGCCGACAGGTGGAAGATCGTCTTCCCGTGCTGCACGGCGGAGACGCGCCGCGTGGTGAACGAGCGCCCGTCGCGGACCCGCTCCACCTGGTACACGATCGGGACGGTCGGGTCGCCGGGCCGGATGAAGTACGCGTGCAGCGAGTGCACCGGCCGGTCGGCAGCCACCGTGCGCGTGGCGGCCACCATCGCCTGCCCCGCGACCTGCCCGCCGAACACACGCTGGAGGGAGATCGCCGCGGTACGCCCGCGGAAGATGTCGACCTCGACCTCCTCCAGGTCGAGCAGGCTCACCAGGTCGTCGACGGCTGCCTGACCCGAGAGAGGTACGTCGTTCACGCGCTGCCCACTTCCAGTTCCCCCGTACCGAGCTGGTGCACGCGGAGTGTATTCGTCGACCCGGCGGTGCCCGGCGGGCTGCCCGCCACGATGACGACCACGTCACCCGCCGCGTACCGGCCGATCTCGAGCAGCGCCGCGTCGACCTGGCGGAACATCGCGTCCGTGTGCTGCACCATCGGCACCAGGAACGTCTCGACGCCCCAGGACATCGCCAGCTGGTTCCGCACGGCGGGAACGGACGTGAACGCGAGCAGCGGCAGCCGCGGGTGCTGCCGGGCGAGCCGCCGCACGGTGTCGCCGGTGAGCGTGAACGCCGCGACGGCCCGCGCGCCGATCACCTCGCCGATCTGCTTGGCGGCCGCCGCCACGGCGCCGGCCTTGGTGCGGGGATCGTGCCGGAGCGGCGGCACGCAGAGCTCGCTCTCCTCCACGGACGTGATGATCCGGGCCATCGTCGTCACCGTGAGGATCGGGAACTTCCCCACCCCCGTCTCCCCCGACAGCATCACGGCGTCGGTGCCGTCGAGGACCGCGTTCGCGACGTCGGACGCCTCGGCCCGCGTGGGCCGGGTGTTCTCGATCATCGAGTCGAGCATCTGGGTGGCGACGATGACAGGCTTCGCGTTCTCCCGGCACAGGCCGATCGCGCGCTTCTGGACGAGCGGCACCTGCTCGAGCGGCAGTTCGACACCGAGGTCGCCACGGGCCACCATCACGCCGTCGAACGCCAGCACGATCTCCTCGAGCCGCGCGACCGCCTCCGGCTTCTCGACCTTGGCGATGACGGGCAGCCGCCCGCCGCCGTGGTCGTCCATGATCCGGTGCACGAGGGCCGCGTCGTCCGGCGAGCGCACGAACGACAGCGCCACCAGGTCGACCCGCAGGTCGAGGGCGAAGCGCAGGTCCGCGATGTCCTTCTCGGACAGCGGCGGGATGCTGACGTCCACGTTGGGCAGTGAGAGGCCCTTGTTGTTGCTGACCGTCCCGCCCTCGAGCACGAGGCAGCGCACGTCGAGGCCCTCGACGGCGGTGACCTCGAGCGCCACCTTGCCGTCGTCGACGAGCAGGTGGTCCCCGACCTTCGCGTCGGCCGCGAGCTTCTTGTACGTCGTGGACACGCGGTCGTGGTCGCCGAGGACGTCCTCGGTGGTGATCGTGACGACCTCGCCCGTGCGCCACTCGACGGGTCCGTCGGCGAAGCGCCCGAGGCGGATCTTGGGGCCCTGGAGGTCGGCGAGGATGCCGACCGCGCGCCCCGTGGCGTCGGAGGCGTCGCGCACCATGCGGTACGCCTTCTCGTGGTCGGCGTGGGTGCCGTGGCTGAAGTTGAGGCGGGCCACGTCCATGCCCGCGTCGACGAGCGCGCGGACCCGCTCCGGCGTCGCCGTGGCCGGCCCGATGGTGCAGACGATCTTCGCTCGACGGCTCATGCCCCCAGGCTAATCGCACTGGGTGAACCGATGCAGAACGACCCGTGACTCTCGCGGCGGGCGGGATGACCTCCATCCCGCCCGCCGCACCGTCACAGCGGGTATCAGCGTCGCGACGACACCGCGGCGAGCGCGTTGACGATCCCGTGGCCGTAGAACCCGTCGTGCGCGGCGGTCCCCTCGCACCGGGCGGTCATCGTCGTCGTGCCCGTCGACCGCACGATCGTGTACGTGTAGTCCCGCGGTTCCGGGCACGCCTTCCGCGACGCCGTGGCGTACAGGCGCCGCTCCACCTGCGACGGCGCCATCGTGAGGCCACCGTCGCTCGTCCGGTGCCCGAACCGGGACACGATCAGCGCCGCGACCCCGGCCGCGTGGGGCGACGCCATCGAGGTGCCCTGCAGGTACCGGTAGTACGCGCACGTGCTGCCGTGGCAGTCCCGCACGACCATCGGCGTGGTCGGCACGCCGCCCGGCTCGGTGATGGCGCCGCTCGCCAGCGCGAGGTGCTCCGGGTACGCGGCGAGCACGAGGCCGCTGAGGTCGAGCCGGTTGTCCGGGCTGTCGTACGCGTCGCCGCCGGGGGCCGCGATGTCGGCCTGCTCGGTGCCGTAATTGGAGTAGTACGCCTTGCGGAGGCTCCGGGCCGTCGCGGTGACCGCGATGACGCCGTGGTTCTCGGTCGGCACGCTGATGCAGGTGTTGTCGACGGTGCGGTGGTACGCGGCGTTCGGCGGGTAGTCCGGGCTCGTGTCGTCGCTCGTGGGGTGGCCGAGATCGGTGGACTCGTTGCCCATCGCCGCGACGAGCGTCACGCCACGGGCCCGCGCGTAGTCCAGGCCGCGCTGCACGAGCTCCCGGATCGTGCGCTGTTCCAGCTGCGCCTCAGGGCTGTCCGCGGGGTTCGCGGCGCAGTTGTACAGCCACGGGTCGACGTAGAAGCTCATGTTCACGACGTCGATGCCGGCCTGCCCCGCGTACACGAGCGCGTTGACCACCGGGCCGAGGAAGAAGAACCCGGAGTCCTGGCCCGCGCGGATGTTCACCAGGTCCACGCCCGGGGCGACCCCGGCCACGCCGAGGCCGTTGATCGGCGACCCGATCGTGCTCGCCACGTGGGTGCCGTGCTCGTTGTCGTCCACGTTCGCCGGGTCGACGCAGCTCGCGACCTCGCACGGCCCGTCGATCTCCGGGATGTCGGTGGTGAAGTTCCGGGAGAGCGTCGCGTCGAAGTTCGGCGCGATGTCGGGGTGCGTGCCGTCGATGCCGGTGTCCATGATGCCGACGCGGACCTTCTTCGTGCCGCGGTCCCGCGCATACGAGCCGGTGGGCGTGGCGGCGATCTGGGCCATGTCCCACTGGAGCCCCGCGAGCGGCTCGGGCGCCGGTACGCCCGGCTGGCGTCGCGTGGACCCGCGGCCCGGGGTCCGGGCCTTCGCCGCGTGCCGCTCGGCCGCGGAGAGGCGCTCGAGGGTGTCCCGGCCGGGGCGGGCGCCACGCGGCACGTCGCCGATCGGCGCGTTGCGGGCGGCGCCCAGCAGCGTGTCCTGCCGGCCCACCCGCGTGACGAAGCCCTGGGCGGGCGCCATCGCGGTCAGCATCCCGGCAGCGGCGTTGGTCGCCACCACCCGGCCACCGGCGGCTCGGACGTCGTCGGCCGCGGCGTGGAGATCGGCGCCCGGTCTCGCCGCGACGACGTACTCCGTGCTCGGGCCGGCGAGGGCCGGCTCCGCCTGTGCCACGACCGGTGCCGCCGCAAGACTTCCGGCGACGGCGATCGAGGCCGCCACGAAGGCGAGGGTTCTGCGTCGGTGCACGAGGATCTCCCCCCTGGACTGCCGGAGCGGGTGCGCCCGGCTGAGGGCAGATTAGGCCCGGCGGATCCCGTTTGGCCACGATCCGTGGGCAACGGTCCGGTATCGGCTACTGCGGGGTGAGGGGGCGCTGCCCCGGCTGCACCGGCGCGGGCAGGGACGTGGTCCCCGACAGGGCCGCGTCGACCGCCGCCGCGCACGCACGGCCCTCGGCGATCGCCCACACGACGAGCGACGCGCCGCGCGCGGCGTCCCCGCACGCGAACACACCCGGCACCGCGGTCTCCCAGCGCGGTCCCGTGGGCACGACGCCGCGCTCGTCGGGCGCGAGCCCCAGGCCCGCCAGCAGCGGGGACGGCTCGACACCCGCGAACCCGATCGCGAGCAGCGCGAGGTCGCACCGGAGCTCGGTGACCTCCTCCGACTCGGGGATCACGGTGCGACGGCCGGAACGGTCCTTCTCCACCCGGACGCGCCGGAGTCCGAGCGCCCGGACCCGTCCCGCCGCGTCACCGAGGAACCGCTCGACCGAGACGGCGAACAGGCGCTCGCCGCCCTCCTCGTGTGCCGCGTACTCGTGCAGGATCCACGGCCAGGTCGGCCACGGGGAGCGGGACTCGTCGCGGACGCGGGGCGGCCGCGGGTACAGGTCGAGCTGGGTGACGCTCGCGGCGCCCTGCCGGTGCACCGTGCCGAGACAGTCCGCGGCGGTGTCTCCCCCGCCCACGATGACGACGTGCCGTCCGATCGCGTCGATCGGCGTTCTCTCCGCGAGGCCGCTCGCGACCCGGTTCGCCGGCACGAGGTAGTCCATCGCGAGGTGGATGCCGTCGAGGTCGCGACCGGGCAGGTCGACGTCGCGGCCCCGGTGCGCGCCCGTGGCCAGCACGAGGGCCTCCGCGCGCGCCCGCAGGACGCCGGCCGGGATGTCCACCCCGGCCTCGACGCCGGTCCGCAGCACGGTCCCCTCGGCGGTGAGCTGGTCGAGGCGCCGGTCGAGGTAGCGCTTCTCCAGCTTGAACTCGGGGATGCCGTACCGCAGCAGCCCGCCGGCCCGGTCCGACCGCTCGTACACCGTGACGCGGTACCCCGCGCGGGTGAGCTGCTGCGCCACCGCGAGCCCCGCCGGTCCGGACCCCACCACGGCGACGCGCTCGTCCCGGTGCAGCTCCGGTCGCCGCGGCTCCACCCAGCCCTCGGCCCACGCCCGGTCGGCGATCGCGAGCTCGATCTGCTCGATCGTGACGGGGTCGTCGATGATCCCGAGCACGCACGCGGCCTCGCAGGGCGCCGGGCAGAGCGTCCCGGTGAACTCCGGGAAGTTGTTGGTGGCGTGCAGCTCCTCGATCGCCGCGTGCCAGCGCCCGGTGCGGACCTGCTCGTTCCAGTCCGGGATGCGGTTGCCGAGCGGGCAGCCGTCGTGGCAGAACGGGATGCCGCAGTCCATGCAGCGCCCCGCCTGGCCGCGGACCACGCCGGGGTCCGGCCGCTCGTACGCCTCGCCCCAGTCCCGCAGGCGCACGGGGACGGGCCGGCGGGGCCTGTCCTGCCGGTCCCGGGCGAGGAAGCCGTACGGGTCGGGCATACGCGAAACCGCCTCTCGGCGCACCTCCTACTGTGCGCGCCGAGCGGCGGTTCGCAACACCCCTACCGGGGGGTGAGCGCCCGGGTGGTCGGGAGCACCGGCGCCGGCAGCGACGACTCGCCGGTCAGGTGCGCGTCGACGGCGGCCGCGCACGCGCGGCCCTCGGCGATCGCCCAGACGATCAGCGACTGGCCGCGGCCCGCGTCGCCGGCCACGAAGACGTCCGGCGCGGTGGTGCGCCACTCGCCGTCGCGGACGATGTTGCCGCGGCCGTCCACCTCGACGCCGAGCGTGTCGAGCAGGCCGCCGCGGTCCACGCCGGTGAAGCCCATCGCGAGGAACACCAGGTCGGCCGGGATCTCCCGCGAGGTGCCCGGGACGGGCTGGAACTTCCCGTCGACCAGCTCGACCTCGGTGAGGACGAGCGCCCTGACCTGCCCGGTGCCGTCGTCGACGAAGCGCTCCGTGTTGACCGAGAACATCCGGTCGCCGCCCTCCTCGTGCGCGCTGGAGGTGCGGTAGATCAACGGCCAGGTCGGCCACGGGGTGGCGCCGGGGCGCTCCTCCGGCGGACGCGGCATGATCTCGAGCTGCACGACGCTCGCGGCGCCCTGCCGGTGGGCGGTGCCGAGGCAGTCTGCTCCGGTGTCGCCGCCGCCGATGATCACGACGTGCTTGCCGTTCGCGTCGATCGGGGACCGGTCGAGGTCGCCGAGCTGCACGCGGTTGGCCGGTACGAGGTAGTCCATCGCCGGGTGGATGCCCGCGAGCTCGCGGCCCGGGGCCGGGAGGTCTCGCGGCACGGTGGCGCCCATCGCGAGCACGACCGCGTCGAAGTCCGCCCGCAGCTGGTCCACGCCGACGTCGCGGCCGGCGTCGACGCCGGTGACGAAGCGCGTGCCCTCTGCCTCCATCTGCTCGAGGCGCCGGTCGAGGTGCCGCTTCTCCATCTTGAACTCGGGGATGCCGTACCGCAGGAGGCCGCCGATGCGGTCCGCCCGCTCGTACACGGTCACGGCGTGACCCGCGCGGGTGAGCTGCTGCGCCGCGGCGAGCCCTGCGGGGCCGGAGCCCACGACCGCGACGCGCGTGCCCGTGTGCCGCTCGGGCAGCTGGGGGGTGACCCAGCCCTCGTCGAACGCACGGTCGACGATCGAGACCTCGACCTGCTTGATCGTGACGGGATCGGCGTTGATCCCGAGCACGCACGCCGCCTCGCACGGCGCGGGGCACAGCCGCCCGGTGAACTCCGGGAAGTTGTTCGTCGCGTGCAGCCGCTCGATGGCGGGCTGCCACCGGTCGGTGCGCACGAGGTCGTTCCACTCCGGGATCAGGTTCCCGAGCGGGCAGCCGTTGTGGCAGAACGGGATGCCGCAGTCCATGCACCGGGTCGCCTGGGTGCGGACGGCGCCGGGCCCGTACGACGAGGAGTCGCCCTCGGGGTACACCTCCCGCCAGTCCATGATCCGGACATCCACCGGGCGCCGCGTCGGCAGCGCCCGGTCGTGCTTGAGAAACCCGGTGGGGTCAGCCACGAGCGGCCTCCATGATCGCCTCGTCCACGTCACGGCCGGTCGCCTCGGCCTCGCGGGTCGCCTCGAGCACGCGCTTGTAGTCGCGCGGCATGATCTTCGTGAAGTCACGGGACCGCTCGGCCCAGTCGGCGAGCAGGCCCGCCGCCACGACCGATCCGGTCTCGTCCCGGTGCCGGGCCACGATCCCGCGGAGCTCGTCGAGCTCCTCGGCGGTCGGCGTCTCCAGGTCCACCATCTCGGTGTTCACGCGGCCCGGGTCCAGGCCCAGGATGTACGCCGTGCCCCCGGACATCCCGGCCGCGAAGTTGCGGCCCGTCGGCCCGAGGACCACGACCGTGCCACCGGTCATGTACTCGCAGCCGTGGTCGCCGACGCCCTCGACGACCGCGAGCGCACCGGAGTTGCGGACACAGAACCGCTCCCCCACCCGGCCGCGGAGGAACAGCTCGCCGGCGGTCGCGCCGTACAGGATGGTGTTGCCGCCGATGATGTTCTCCTCGGCCGCGAAGGGCGCGGCCAGGTCCGGCCGCACGATCAGCCGGCCGCCGGAGAGACCCTTGCCGACGTAGTCGTTCGCGTCGCCGAACAGCCGCAGGGTCATGCCGCGCGGCACGAAGGCGCCGAACGACTGGCCCGCCGACCCGGTGAACGTGATGTCGATCGTGCCGTCCGGCAGCCCGTCCCCGCCGAAGCGGCGGGTGACCAGCGAGCCGAGCATCGTGCCGACCGTCCGGTTGACGTTGCGGACCGGCAGCTCCAGCTTCACCGGCGAGCCGTCGAGCAGCGCGCCCTCGCAGAGCTGGATCAGCGTGTTGTCCAGCGCCTTGTCGAGGCCGTGGTCCTGGCCCTGGGTGCGCCGCAGCGACGCGCCCTCGGGCAGCTCCGGGACCACGAACATCGGCGCGAGGTCGAGCCCGGCGGCCTTCCAGTGCTCGACGGCCGCGCGGGTGTCGAGCAGCTCGGCGTGGCCGATGGCCTCGTCGATCGAGCGGAAGCCCAGCTGCGCGAGGTACTCGCGGACCTCCTGCGCCAGGTACCGGAAGAACGTCACGACGAACTCGGGCTTGCCGGTGAACTTCTCCCGCAGCACCGGGTTCTGCGTCGCGACGCCGACCGGGCAGGTGTCGAGGTGGCAGACCCGCATCATGATGCAGCCGGACACCACCAGCGGCGCGGTGGCGAACCCGAACTCCTCGCCGCCGAGCAGCGCGGCGATGACCACGTCGCGGCCGGTCTTGAGCTGGCCGTCGACCTGGACGGTGATCCGGTCCCGGAGGTTGTTCAGCAGCAGCGTCTGCTGGGTCTCGGCGAGGCCGAGCTCCCACGGCGCGCCCGCGTGCTTGAGGCTGGTGAGCGGCGACGCGCCCGTCCCGCCGTCGTGGCCCGAGATGAGCACCACGTCGGCATGCGCCTTCGACACACCGGCCGCGACCGTGCCCACGCCGACCTCGGCGACGAGCTTCACGTGCACCCGCGCCGCGTCGTTGGCGTTCTTCAGGTCGTGGATCAGCTGCGCCAGGTCCTCGATCGAGTAGATGTCGTGGTGCGGCGGCGGGCTGATCAGGCCGACACCGGGCGTGGAGTGCCGGGTACGGGCGATCCACGGGTACACCTTGTGCCCCGGGAGCTGACCGCCCTCGCCGGGCTTCGCGCCCTGCGCCATCTTGATCTGGATGTCGTCGGCGTTCACGAGGTACTCGCTGGTGACGCCGAACCGGCCGGACGCGACCTGCTTGATCGCGCTGCGCCGCTCCGGGTCGTACAGCCGGTCGGAGTCCTCACCGCCCTCGCCGGTGTTCGACTTGCCGCCGAGGCGGTTCATCGCGATCGCGAGCGTCTGGTGCGCCTCGGCGGAGATCGAGCCGTAGCTCATCGCGCCGGTGGAGAACCGCTTGACGATCTCGCTCACCGGCTCGACCTCGTCGAGCGGCACCGGCTGACGGACGCCCTCCTTGAACGCGAACAGGCCGCGGAGCGTGCCGGCGTCGCGCGCGAGCCGGTCGACGGTCTCGGTGTACTTCCGGAACACGTCCTCCTGCTGCGTCCGCGTCGAGTGCTGGAGCAGGAACACCGTCTCCGGGTTGAAGAGGTGCACCTCCCCCTCGCGGCGCCACTGGTACTCGCCGCCGACCTCGAGCCGCCGGTGCACCCGGTCGGTCGGGTTCTCGGGCCAGGCCCGGGCGTGCCGCGCCGCGACCTCGGCCGCGATGACGTCGAGCCCGACGCCGCCGAGCTTGCTGGTCGTGCCGGCGAAGTACCGCTCGACGACCTCCTCGGACAGGCCGACGGCCTCGAAGACCTGCGCGCCCGTGTACGACGCGACGGTCGAGATGCCCATCTTGGACATGACCTTGAGGACGCCCTTGCCGAGCGCCTTGACGTAGTTGCGGACGGCCTTGCCCGCCTCGATGCCGGTGAGCTGGCCGGCCTCGACCATGTCCTCGATCGTCTCGAACGCGAGGTACGGGTTGACCGCGGCGGCGCCGTAGCCGAGCAGCAGCGCGACGTGGTGCACCTCGCGGGCGTCACCCGACTCCACCACGAGGCCGACCTGGGTCCGCGTGCGCTCCCGCACCAGGTGCTGGTGCACGCAGGCCGTCAGCAGCAGCGACGGGATCGGGGCGAGGTCGGCGGTCGAGTCGCGGTCCGACAGCACGATGATGCGTGCGCCGTCCTCGATCGCCTCGGAGATCAGGCGGCAGATCTCGACCAGGCGCGCCTTCATGCCCGCGCCGCCCTCGGCGACCCGGTACAGGCCCGAGACCGTGACGGCCTTGAAGCCCGGCATGTCGCCGTCGTCGTCGATGTGGACGATCTTCGCGAGCTCGTCGTTGTCCAGGACCGGGAACGGCAGCGTGATCTGGCGGCAGCTCGCGGGCGACGGCTCGAGCAGGTTCTGCTCCGGGCCGATCGTCGACTGCACGCTGGTGACGATCTCCTCGCGGATCGCGTCCAGCGGCGGGTTCGTGACCTGCGCGAACAGCTGGCTGAAGTAGTCGAACAGCAGCCGCGGCCGCTCGGACAGCACGGCGATCGGCGTGTCGGTGCCCATCGAGCCGAGCGGCTCCGCGGCCTTCTCCGCCATCGGCGAGAGGATGATCCGCAGCTCCTCCTCGGTGTACCCGAAGGTCTGCTGGCGGCGGAGCACCGACTCGTGGCCGTACGTGACGTGCTCGCGGTCCGGCAGCGTGTCGAGGTGCATGAGACCGGCGTGCAGCCAGTCGTCGTACGGCTGCGCGGCGGCGAGGCCGTCCTTGATCTCGTCGTCGCCGATGATCCGGCCGGCCTCGGTGTCCACGAGGAACATGCGGCCCGGCTGGAGCCGGCCCTTCTCGACCACGGTGGCCGGGTCGAGCTCGAGCACACCGGCCTCGCTGGCGAGGACGACGAGGTCGTCCGAGGTCCGCCACCAGCGGGCGGGCCGGAGGCCGTTGCGGTCGAGGACCGCGCCGATCTGCGTGCCGTCCGTGAAGCAGACGCACGCGGGGCCGTCCCACGGCTCCATGAGCGAGGCGTGGAACTCGTAGAAGGCCCGGCGGGCCGGGTCCATCTCCGCGTGGTTCTCCCACGCCTCCGGGATCATCATGAGGACGGCGTGCGGCAGGCTGCGGCCACCGAGGTGCAGCAGCTCGAGGACCTCGTCGAAGCTCGCGGAGTCACTCGCGCCCGGGCTGCAGATCGGGAAGATCCGCTCCAGGTCCCCGGTGATGTCGGCGCTGGCGAGGAGTGCCTCGCGGGCGCGCATCCAGTTCCGGTTGCCGCGGACGGTGTTGATCTCACCGTTGTGGGCGACGAAGCGGTACGGGTGCGCGAGCGGCCAGGCGGGGAACGTGTTGGTCGAGAAGCGACTGTGGACCAGCGCGATGGCCGACTCCACCCGCTCGTCGCGCAGGTCGCCGAAGAAGGCCGGCAGCTGGTCGGTCGTCAGCATGCCCTTGTAGACGATCGTCCGGCCGGACAGCGACGGGAAGTAGGTCGGGACGCCGCGCTCGCCGGTCTCCCGCTCCACGCGCTTGCGGACCACGAACGCGAGGCGCTCGAGGGCCATGCCGCTCGCGCCGCCCAGGAACAGCTGCCGGAACCGCGGCATCACGCCGCGCGCGGTCGGGCCGAGGTCGGTCGGGTCGACCGGCACGTCGCGCCAGCCGAGGATCGTCGCGCCCTCGTCGGCGGCGATCTTCTCGATCACGGCGACGGCGTTCTCGCACTCGGTCTCGTCCTCGGGGAGGAACGCGGTGCCGACGGCGTACGCGCCCGCCTCGGGCAGCGCGAAGTCGACCATGGCGCGCAGGAACGCGTCCGGGATCTGGATCAGGATGCCCGCACCGTCACCGGAGTTCCGCTCCGCGCCGGCGGCGCCCCGGTGCTCCATGTTGTGCAGCGCGGTGAGGCCGTGCGACACGATCCGGTGCGAACGGCGTCCGCGGGAGTCGACGACGAAGGCGACACCGCACGCATCGTGCTCGTTGGCGGGGTCGTACAGGCCCTGGGCGGCCGGGACAGCGGAGTACGCCACGTGACGGGCTCCTTCGTCGTCGGGGAACACGACAGGTACACGTGTTCCGGAGGATGGGTGCGGGACGACGTCGGCCCGGGGAGTGCGGCGCCCTGACCCCGGGCATGCGGGGACGGCTGAGCGCACCGGCCCCGAGATTACACGGCCGTGAGCCGGCACAGGTGTCCTGCCTCCGTGACGGATTTCACGGTGGGTAACCGTGCCTCTCCGTCACTACGGCATCTCTGTGTCCATTCTACGACAACGCCGATCTCGCGTCTCCGGGTGATCGTCCGCGGGGTCCAGGGGTGACGGTCCGTGACCGTCGCCGTCAGGCGCGGCCGGCCAGCGCCTCCGTGCCCTCGGGTTCGGCGGTGATCGTCCCGTCTCCGGCGGTGACGAGCCGTTCCCGCGGTGCCCCGCGCCGGCGCACGAAGTACGCGAGGGCGGCGAGGAACACGACGACGCTCGTGACCACGTTGAGCCGGATCCCGTCGGCGAACGCGGACCCGAGGAAGTCCACCTTCCCGGCGAGGAACCGCTCCGCGGGGTCGATCCGGAGGGCCTCGATCCAGAGCCGGCCCACCGTGTACGCCATCACGTACAGCGCGAACACCCGCCCGCCGCCGAGCCGGAACCGGCGGTCCGCCCACCACACGAGGGCCGCCACGCCGAGGCACCAGAGGAGTTCGTAGAGGAACGTGGGGTGGTACGTGCCCGGCAGCAGCGCCACGGCACGGCCCGTCACCGAGTCCATGCGGTGCACCTCGAGCCCCCACGGGAGGCCGGTGGGGCGCCCGTACAGCTCGTTGTTGAACCAGTTCCCGAGGCGGCCCAGCGCCTGCGCGACCGCGAGCCCGGGGGCGAGCGCGTCCGCGAAAACCCGCAGCGGCACTCCGCGCTGCCGGCACGCGATCCAGGCGCCGACGGCCCCACCGGCGACCGCGCCCCAGATGCCGAGGCCGCCGTTCCAGATCCGGAAGATCCCGAGCCAGTCGCCGCCGGAACCGAAGTACGCGGCGGGAGACGTGAGGACGTGGTAGATCCGTGCGCCGACGATGCCGAACGGCACCGCCCACACGGCGATGTCGGTGACCACGCCGGCCGGTCCGCCGCGGGCCCGGAACCGGCGCTCGGTGAGGTACACCGCCGCGACGATGCCGGCGATGATGCAGAGGGCGTACGCGCGGATCGGCAGGGGGCCGAGGTGCCACACGTTGCGCGTCGGGCTGGGGATCGCTGCGAGCACGGCGGCGGTCGTCACCGGGCCACGCTATCGCGCCGGAGGATCACGCCGGGGGCCAGGTGTGGCGGACCGGTGCGGTGGTTCAGCCGCGGCGGCGGACGCCGTCGGCGAGGTCCGCCGCCAGGGCGGCGACCGCCCGGACGCCGTCGGCCTCCGAGGGCGCGTCCAGCAGGCAGCGGACCAGCGCGGACCCGACGATGACGGCGTCGGCGAACCCGGCGACCTCCGCCGCCTGGTCGCCGTTGCTCACGCCGAGCCCCACACCGACCGGCAGGTCGGTGACCCGCCGGAGGCGCTCCACCAGCGTGGGGGCGAGATTCGACGTCGCCGTGCGGGCGCCGGTCACGCCCATGACCGAGGTGGCGTACACGAAACCCCGGCAGTGCCCGGCCGTCATCTGCAGCCGCGCGTCGGTGGACGACGGCGACACGAGGAACACCCGGTCGAGCCCGTGCGCGTCGGACGCGGCCAGCCACTCGCCGGCCTCGTCGGGGATGAGGTCGGGCGTGATGAGCCCCGCTCCCCCCGCGGCCGCGAGGTCCGCGGCGAACCGGTCGACGCCGTACCGCTCGACCGGGTTCCAGTAGCTCATCACCAGCACCGGTGCGCCGGCCTGCGCCACGGCCTCGACGGTCCGTAGCACGTCCGCGGTGCGCACGCCGCCGTCGAGCGCCGCCTGCGCGGCAGCCTGGATCGTCGGGCCGTCCATCACCGGGTCCGAGTACGGGAGGCCCACCTCGACCACGTCCACGCCTGCGGCGACCATCGCGCGGATCGCGTCGATGCCGCCGGCGACGGTGGGGAACCCGGCGGGCAGGTACCCGACGACCACGCCGCGGTTCTCCGACCGGGCGGCGGTGAAGGCCTTCTCGACGCTGCTCACGCCCGGCCCTCCGGGGTGGCCTCGCCGGTGATCAGCCCGAACCAGCGCGCCGCCGTGTCGACGTCCTTGTCGCCCCGACCGGAGAGGTTGACGAGCACGGTGGCCTCGGGGCCCAGGTCGCGACCCACCCCGAGGGTGCCGGCGAGCGCGTGCGCGGACTCGATCGCCGGGATGATGCCCTCGGTCCGGCAGAGCAGGCGGAACGCGTCCATCGCCGCCGCGTCGGTGACCGGTCGGTAGGTCGCGCGGCCGGTCTCGGCGAGGTACGCGTGCTCGGGACCGACGCCCGGGTAGTCCAGGCCGGCGGAGATCGAGTGCGACTCGATCGTCTGGCCGTCGTCGTCCTGGAGCACGAACGACCGCGCGCCGTGCAGCACGCCGACGGCACCGCCGGTGATCGTCGCCGCGTGCCGGCCGGTCTCGACGCCGTCGCCGCCCGCCTCGAACCCGTACAGCCGGACGGAGGGGTCCTCGAGGAACACGTGGAAGATGCCCATCGCGTTCGAGCCGCCGCCGACGCACGCCGTGACCGCGTCGGGCAGCGCGCCGGTCAGGTCGAGGACCTGCTGCCGCGCCTCCACGCCGATGATCCGCTGGAAGTCCCGGACCAGGGCCGGGAACGGGTGGGGACCGCCGACCGATCCGATCAGGTAGTGGGTGTGGTCCACATTGGTCACCCAGTCGCGGAACGCCTCGTTCATCGCGTCCTTCAGCGTGCGCGAGCCGGTGCGGACCGGGACGACCTCGGCGCCGAGCAGGCGCATCCGGGCGACGTTGAGCGCCTGGCGGCGGGTGTCCTCCTCGCCCATGTAGACGACGCAGTCCAGGTCGAGCAGCGCCGCCGCGGTCGCCGTGGCGACACCGTGCTGGCCCGCCCCGGTCTCCGCGATGACCCGCGTCTTGCCCATCCGCCGGGTGAGCAGCGCCTGGCCCAGCACATTGTTGATCTTGTGCGAGCCGGTGTGGTTGAGGTCCTCACGCTTGAGCAGGATCCGCGCCCCACCCGCGTGCTCCCCGAAGCGCCGGGCCTCGGTGAGCAGGCTCGGGCGGCCCGCGTACCCGGAGAGCAGCGCCGAGAGCTCCGCGGTGAACGCGGGGTCGACCCGCGCCGTCTGGTACTCGGCGTCGAGCTGGTCGAGCGCCGCGACGAGCGCCTCGGGGACGAACCGCCCGCCGAACCGGCCGAAGTGGCCGGTGACGTCCGGCAGCGCGGTCATCGGGCGGTCCTCGGCGTCGCGGGGTGCGAGCCGGCGGTCACCAGGTCGGCCACCGCCTGCCGGGGACTGCGGTCGGTCACCAGGCCCTCGCCGACGAGCACCGCGTCGGCGCCGGCGGCGGCGTACGCGATGAGGTCGTGCGTGCCCCGGACGCCGGACTCGGCGACCTTGACGACCGACGACGGGAGGCCGGGGGCGATGCGCTCGAACACCGAGCGGTCCACCTCGAGCGTCTTGAGGTTGCGGACGTTGACGCCGATGACCTTCGCCCCGGCGGCGAGCGCCCGGTCGGCCTCCTCCTCGGTGTGGACCTCGACGAGCGCGGTCATCCCGAGCGACTCGACGCGGTCGAGCAGCCCGAGCAGCGCGTTCTGCTCGAGGGCGGCGACGATCAGGAGGCAGAGGTCCGCGCCGTGGGCTCGGGCCTCGTGCACCTGGTAGCTCGTGACGACGAAGTCCTTGCGCAGCACCGGGATGTCCACCGCGGCGCGGACCGCGTCCAGGTCGGCGAGCGAGCCCCCGAACCGGCGGCCCTCGGTGAGCACGCTGATGCAGCGCGCCCCGCCCGCGGCGTAGTCGGCGGCGAGGGCCGCGGGGTCCGGGATGTCGGCGAGCGCGCCCTTCGACGGCGAGGCCCGCTTGACCTCGGCGATCACGCCCACGCCGGGTGCGGACAGCGCGGCGAAGGCGTCCTTCGCGGGGGGCGCCGCCTCGGCGCGCCGCTTGATCTCCTCGATCGGGAGCCGCGCCTGGCGTTCCCCGACGTCGGCGCGCACGCCCGCGAGGATGTCGTCGAGGACGCTCACGATGTCGCTCCGTGGGTGCCGGCCATGGCCGGAATGCTACCGAGGTCCGGTCCGGCCGCCCCCACCGCCCACCGCCGGGACACCGGCCCCCTACGGCACGTCGGCGGCGTAGCCGACGCCGCGGACCGTGCGGATGGGGCTGTGCGGGCCCAGCTTCGCGCGGACCTGGGCCACGTGGACGTCGACGGTGCGGGTGTTCGCGGCCAGGGCGTACCCCCACACCTCGGCCAGCAGGTGCTCCCGCGGACACACCCGGCCGGGCCGCCGCATCAGGTGCGCGAGCAGCTCGAACTCCGTCGCGGTGAGCGTCACCTCCGCGTCGCCGGCCCAGACCCGCCGGCGGACCGGATCGATCCGCACGGTGCCCACCACCAGGACCGGCGCGGCGCGGCGCAGGAGGGTGCGCAGCCGGGCGAGCAGCTCACGAGGCCGGAACGGCCTGGCCACGTAGTCGTACGTCCCCGGGCCGAGCCGCGTGACCCGGTCGATCTCCTCGTCCCCGGCGGCGACGAACACCACCGGCGTCGGGTCGCCCGCGTCGCGGAGCCGGCGGTACACCTCGGTGCCGTCGACCTCGGGGAGCTCCACCCCGAGCACGATCACCGCGGGCCGCAGCCGCCGGGCCGCCTCGAGGGCGGCGCCGCCGTCGGTCTCGACGTGCAGGCCGAAGTCCTCCCCCAGCGCCGCGCGGGTCAGCTCGGCGGTCGCCGAGTCGTCCTCGGCGACCAGCACCAGGGCCTCCCGCACCACCGCACACTCCCGACCGCCGGCCACCGTCCCGTACGGAGAAGGTAGACGACGCCCACCCTCCTCCCGCTCCTCGCGGGCGCCGGGTCCCGCGTGTGTGAGGGTCGTCTCAGTCCGCGGTGGGGTCCTCGCCGCGGTCGAGCGCCTCCCACGGGTCGGCCGGGGCCGTGCGCGCGGAGGGGGCCTCGTACCGCCGCCCCAGCGCGCGCCACCGGCGCCCGCGGACGAGCGTCACCAGGCCGCCGAGCGCCACGAGGACACCCCCGGCGGCGCAGAGCACGGGCCAGCCGGCCGACAGCCGCACCGTCGCGTGACCCGCGGCCACGCCGCCGGTCAGGACGGACACGCCCCCGGCCGTGATGCCGGCGCCGCACAGCAGGACCAGCACGCCGACGGCGAGCCGCGCGACCCCGCGCGCGGCCAGCAGCGCGGCCCCGCCCGCGAGCCCCACCAGGGCGAGCGCCGTCGCCGCGGGCGCCGCGGCCCCGCCGGTCCTCACCTCGCGGAGCGGCGGGAGCGGCGCGGGACGGGCGGTGACGAGCACGGCCCAGTCCCGGGTCGCCGCCCAGAGCGCGAGGGCGCCACCGGCGACGCACAGCAGCACGGCGACGGTCAGCTCGCGGCGGGCGCGCCCGGCGGGGGTCGGGCCCGCGGGGGTCCGGCCCGCGGGCGCCTCCGGCGGTCCGGCCGTCACCGCGCCGGCCGCAGGGTCTGGGCCGTCGCGATGGCGGACAGCACGGCGGCGGCCTTGTTGCGGCTCTCCTGCTCCTCCGACGCCGGGTCGGAGTCCGCGACCACGCCCGCCCCGGCCTGGACGTACGCGTGACCGTCGCGCATCAGCGCGGTGCGGATCGCGATGGCCATGTCGAGGTCCCCGGCGAAGTCGAGGTAGCCCACCGTCCCGGCGTACAGGCCGCGGCGGGTCGGCTCGAGGGAGTCGATGATCTCCATCGCCCGCACCTTGGGCGCCCCGGACAGCGTGCCCGCCGGGAACGTGGCGGCGAGCACGTCGAACGCCGTTTTCCCCGGCACGAGGTCCCCGACGACCGTCGAGACGATGTGCATGACGTGGCTGTACCGCTCGATGCCCATGAACTCGACCACGTCGACCGTGCCGGGCGCGGACACCCGGCCGAGATCGTTGCGGCCGAGATCGACGAGCATCACGTGCTCCGCGCGTTCCTTCGGGTCGGCGATCAGCTCGGCGGCGAGCCGGGCGTCCTCTTCGGGCGTCTCGCCGCGCCAGCGGGTCCCCGCGATCGGGTGGAGCATCGCCTGGTTGCCGGTGACCTTCACGTGCGCCTCGGGGCTCGAGCCGACGATGTCGAACCCGTCGAACCGGAGCAGGTACATGTAGGGGCTCGGGTTCGTCGTGCGGAGCACCCGGTACACGTCGACCGGGTCCGCGTCGGTGGACACCTCGAACCGCTGACTCGGCACGATCTGGAAGCACTCGCCCGCGCGGATGGCCTCCTTGCACGCCTCCACGGCGGCCTCGAACTGCCCCGGCGCCATGTTGCTGCGGAACTCCCCGGGTCCCTGGCGCTCCATCGACGCCACGCTGGGCGGCGTGGGGCGGCTCAGGGCGGTGGTCATCGCCTCGAGCCGGCCGACCGCGCGGTGGTACGCCGTGTCGAGCTCGTCGGGGGCGGCGCCCTCGGCGACGACGGCGTTCGCGATGAGCAGGATCGAGCCGTCGGCGTGGTCGAGCACGGCGAGGTCGGTGGCGAGCATCATGCCGAGCTCGGGCACCGCCAGGTCGTCCACGCCGGTGTCGGGCAGGCGCTCGAAGCGGCGGACCGTGTCGTAGCTCAGGTAGCCCACCATGCCGCCGGTGAGCGGCGGCAGCCCGGGCAGCCGCGGCGAGGCGAGGGCCTCGACGGTGTCGTGCAACACGGTGAGCGGGTCGCCGTCGGCGGGCAGCCCGGCGGGCGGCTCCCCCAGCCACACCGCCCGGCCGCCGGACTCGGTCAGCGTGGCGACCGAGCGGACGCCGACGAACGAGTACCGGCTCCACGAGCGGCCCTGCTCGGCGGACTCCAGCAGGAACGTTCCGGGGCCGCCCGCGAGCTTCCGGTACACGCCGACGGGCGTCTCGCCGTCCGCGAGCAGGCGGCGGGTGACCGGCACGACGCGGCGGTCGGCGGCGAGCTTCGCGAAGTGCTCCCGGGTGGGGGTGTACGTGCCCGTGGTCACGACGCCACCTCCGCGAGCAGGACGCCGGCGTCGAAGCAGGTCCGGTCGCCCGTGTGGCACGCGGCGCCGACCTGGTCGACCGTGACGAGCAGCGTGTCCCCGTCGCAGTCGAGGGCCACCGATCGCACGTGCTGGACGTGCCCGGACGTGTCGCCCTTCACCCAGTACTCGCCGCGGCTGCGGGACCAGTACGTCGCCCGGCCGGTCGTCAGCGTCCGGTACAGCGCCTCGTCGTCCATCCAGCCGACCATCAGCACCTCGCGGCTGCCGTGCTGCTGCACGACCGCGGTGACGAGGCCACGGTCGTCGCGCTTGAGGCGGGCGGCGATCGCGGGGTCGAGCGAGGACGGGCGGGCGGGTCCGGTCATGCGGCCATTCTGGCCGGACACCCGCGCGCGGGACTCACCGGGTCGTGCGGGTGATCGGCCTTGTGGAGCGCCCCCGGGCGCCCTACCCTCATTTCAACATGTGGTGAATTCCTTGGAGGGCACATGGACGCGATCTCCGTCGACCGGCTCGTCGTCGTCCGCGGCGGCCGCGAGGTGCTCCACGGCGTCGACTGCGCGATCCCGGCGGGCCGGGTCACCGGCCTGCTCGGCCCGAGCGGGGGCGGCAAGACCACGCTCCTCCGCTCCGTCGTCGGGGTACAGCGGATCCGGACCGGGACCGTCACCGTCCTCGGACGGCCGGCGGGCTCCGCGGACCTGCGCCGCCGGATCGGCTACGTCACCCAGTCCCCCTCGGTGTACGGCGACCTCACCGTGCGGGAGAACGTCCTCTACTTCGCGGCCCTCCACGGCGCCGGGCTGACCGCCGCGGACCGGGCGGTCGCGGACGTGGGCCTCGCGCACGCGGCGGGACAGCCGGTGGCGACACTGTCGGGCGGCGAGCGGGCGCGGGCGTCGCTCGCGTGCGCGCTCGTCTCCTCGCCCGAGGTGCTCGTGCTGGACGAGCCGACCGTGGGGCTCGACCCGGTGCTGCGGGAGGAGCTGTGGACGCGGTTCCACGCCCTCGCCGCGGAGGGCACGACCCTGCTCGTGTCGAGCCACGTCATGGACGAGGCCGGGCGCTGCGACCGCCTGCTGCTGCTCCGCGACGGCCGTCTCGTCGCCGACGACACGCCCGGCGCGCTGCGCCGCCGGACCGGTACGGAGGACCTGGAACAGGCCTTCCTGCGCCTCGTGCGGTCGGCGCCGCAGGAGGTGGCCTGATGTCGGTCCGGATGACGTACGCCACGGCCGTCCGCGTCTTCACCCAGCTGCGCCGGGACCACCGCACCGCGGCCCTGCTCATCGTCGTGCCGAGCGTGCTCATGGTCCTGCTGCGGTACGTCTTCGACGGCGCGCCGCAGGTGTTCGACCGGATCGGGCTGCCGCTGCTCGGCGTGTTCCCGTTCGTCACGATGTTCCTCGTGACCAGCGTCGCCATGCTGCGGGAACGGACGTCCGGCACGCTCGAGCGCCTGCTCACCACGCCGCTGCACAAGCTGGACCTGCTGCTGGGCTACGGCGTCGCGTTCGCCGAGGCGGCGGCCCTCCAGGTGTCCGTCGCGACGGCGGTCGCGTACCTGCTGCTCGGGCTGGACACCGTCGGCAGTCCCGCGCGGGTGGTCGGCGTCGCGGTCGCGAACGCGGTGCTCGGGATGGCCCTGGGCCTGTTCGTCAGCGCGTTCGCGCGGTCGGAGTTCCAGGCCGTCCAGTTCATGCCCGCGGTCGTCCTGCCCCAGGTGCTGCTGTGCGGGCTGCTCACGCCGCGCGAGGACATGGCGGGGTGGCTGCACGGCCTGAGCGACGTGCTGCCGATGACGTACGCCGTCGACGCCCTGACCGAGATCGGGCGGCACGCCGAGGTCACCGGCACCCTGGTCCGGGACGTGGCCGTGGTGGTGGGCGCCGCCGTCGCGTTCCTCGTCCTCGGGGCCGCCACGCTGCGGCGGCGGACCGGGTGACGGGCCGCCCGGGACGGCGTCCGGGCGAGTCGGGGACGCGGCAGGCGATCCTCGGCGCCGCCCGGGCCGCGTTCGCCGGAGACGGCTTCGACCGGACGACCGTCCGGGGCATCGCGCGGGCGGCCGGCGTCGACCCCGCGCTGGTCCACCACTACTTCGGCACCAAGGAGCACCTGTTCGTCGCCGCCATGGACCTGCCCGTGGACCCGTCCGCGGTGATCCCGCGCCTGCTGGCCGAGGGGACGGACGGGCTGGGCGAACGGATCGTCGCGATGTTCCTGGCCGTGTGGGACGGGCCCGGGACGCCGAGCCCGTTCCTCGCCCTCGTCCGCAGCGCGGTGAGCCACGAGGCGGCCGCGGCGATGTTGCGGGAGTTCGTGTCGAAGGCGGTCCTGGGCCGCATCGTCGCGGCCCTCGACGTCGAGGACGGGCCGCGCCGGGCGGCCCTGGTCGCGAGCCAGCTCGTGGGGCTGGCGATGGTCCGGTACGTCCTGCGGCTCGAGCCGCTCGCCTCCGCGCCGGCGTCCGAGCTCGTCGGGCCGCTCGGCGCGACCGTCCAGCGGTACCTCACCGGCCCACTGGACCGGGACCTTCCGGCGTAAATCGATCGAGATCGATCCCATCGGCGCTCAAGGTGGGGGCCCGCGGCTGCCGATGACCCGGGGGAAAGGACGAACGCGCCCCCCCCCGCGCGTTCTCTCCCGACCCCACAGGAGTGCCCTCCATGTCGTTCACGACCACCCGCCGCGTCGCCGCGGTCCTCGCCGCCTCCGCCCTCGCCGGCGGCATGATCGGCGCCGTGCCGGCCTCCGCGGCGCACCGGGCCAAGCCCGCGTCCTGCACGGTCACGGCCGCGGAGCGTGCCGCCGACCGCGACCAGCTCCAGACGCTCGAGGCGCAGCTGCGCGGCAGGAAGCTCACCGCCGACGAGCGCAAGGCGGTCCACGACGCGATCGTCGAGCTCGTCCGCGCGGCCCGCGACGCCAAGATGCCGGCCGCCGACCGCCAGGCGAAGTACGCCGAGCTGCGCGACCTGACCGCCACGCTGCGCGCCGCGGCCACCCCCGAGGAGCGGACCGCGATCCGTGCCGAGATCAAGGCGATCCTGCTCCAGCTCGACCAGGCCCGGCTGACCAGGGCCGAGCGCGCCGAGCTGAAGACGAAGATCGCCGAGCTGTCCCGCACGATGCGGGGCGCGCCGACCGGTGCCGACCGCGAGGCGATCAAGGCGCAGATCAAGGCGCTGCTCGCCACGTTCCGCTGCAAGGTCGTCGGCTGACCCCAGCCGTCCCGTCCCGGGCCCCGGTTCCTCCGCACGGAGGGCCGGGGCCCGGTCCGTCTCAGCCCGACCGCGTCTGGCTCACCCACGAGTCGTGGAGCCGCGCGTACGGCCCCTCCTCCCGCACGAGGTCCGCGTGCGGCCCCCGCTGCACGACCCGCCCGGCGTCCACCACGATGACCTCGTCCGCCGCCTCGGCCGTCGAGAGCCGGTGCGCGATCGCGAGCGTCGTCCGCCCGCGCGTGAGGGAGTCCAGCGCCCGCTGCAGTCGCACCTCCGTCGCCGGGTCGACCGCGCTCGTCGCCTCGTCCAGCACGAGCAGGTCGGGATCCGCGACGTACGCACGGGCGATCGCGACCAGCTGCCGCTCACCCACGGACAGGGACTCGCCACGCTCCCCCACGCGCGTCGCCGCGCCGTGGGGCAGCGAGCCGAGCCAGTCGGCGAGCCCGAGCTCGGTGAACGCCAGCTCGATGTCGGCGTCGTCGAGGTCTTCCCGGCCGTACCGCACGTTGTCCGCCACGGACGCGTCGAACAGGAACCCGTCCTGCGGCACCATCACGACCCGGCGGCGCAGGGACGCGAACCGCACGTCCCGCAGCGGCACACCGGACAGCAGCACCTCCCCGCGGCCGGGGTCCATGAGCCGCGTGAGCAGCTTCGCGAACGTCGTCTTGCCCGACCCCGTCTCCCCCACCACGGCGACCCGCGTCTGCGGCGCGATCCCGAGGTCCACGTCGGTGAGCACCTCGGGACCGCCCGGGTAGGCGAAGTGCACGTGGTCGAACCGCACGGACAGGGGGCCACGCGGGAGGTCCCGCCCGCGATCGCCCGGATCGGCCACGTCCGGCTCGGTGTCGAGCACGCCCAGCACGCGGCGCCAGCCCGCGATCGCGTTCTGGGCCTCGTTCAGCACCTCGGTGGAGATCTGTACCGGCTGCACGAACAGCGCGACGAGGAACAGGAACGCCGTCAGCTCCCCCACCGACAGGTGCCCGCCGACGCCGAGCAGCACGCCCACGACGACCACGCCGGCGTTCGCGAGTCCCGCCACGAGCTCGCCGACCGAGAACGTCATCACCGAGAAGCGCAGCGCCGAGAACTGGGCGTGCCGGTACCGCTCGATCGCGGAGTCCAGGCGGCGGGCGGTGCGGTCGGTCACGCCGTACGCGCGGATCACCGGCGCGCCGACGACCGACTCGGCGATCGCGCCGAGCAGCTCGCCGACCCGTTCCCGGACCACGCCGTACGCCGCGGCGAGGCGCCGCTGGAAGAACCGCACGGCGAGCACGAGCGGCAGGAAGCACGCGTACACGAGCAGCGTGAGCTGCCACGAGTACACACCCATCACGATCGTGGCCAGCAGCACCTGACCGGCGCTGACCACGAGGAGGATGCCGCCCCACTGCACGAACTGGCTGATCTGGTCGACGTCGGAGGTCACCCGCGAGACGAGTGAGCCCCGCCTCTCCGCCTGCTGGTGCAGGGTCGACAGGTCGTGGATGTGGCGGAACGCCTTCGTGCGCAGGTTCGCGAGCGCCGTCTCGCTGGTGCGGTACAGGCGCACGTTCATCGCGAACGCGCACACCGCGGTCAGGACGACCACGAGCGCCGAGACGGTCACCATGGCCGTGACGAAGCCCAGGTCGGCCCCGCCCGGCCCGCGCAGGCCGTGGTCGATCGTCTTCTGCACCGCGATCGGCACCGCCACGCGGCCCGCCGTGGCGAGCAGCGCGAGCACGACCGTGCCGGCGAGGCCGTTCGCGAGTTCGGGGCTGAGGCGGACGCCGCGGGCGAGGGTGCTCCAGGTGGACTCGGGGGTCGTCATACGGATGCCTCTCCGGCCAGCTCGGCGGAGCGTTCCCGCTCCCGTTCGCGTTCCGCCTCCTCGTACGCCGTGACGAGGTTCACGTACCCGGGCACGCGGGACAGCAGGTCCGCGTGCGTACCGCGGGCCACCACCCGGCCGCGGTCGAGGAACACGACCTCGTCCGCGAGGGCGATGGTCGCCCTCCGGTACGCCACCACGAGCACGGTCGTGCCGTCCGCGGACTCCCGCAGGCCCGCGAGGATGGCCTGCTCGACGGCCGGGTCGACGGCGCTCGTGGCGTCGTCGAGGACCAGCAGCCGCGGCCGCCGGACGAGCGCCCGCGCGAGGGCGAGGCGCTGGCGCTGGCCGCCGGACAGGCTCGCGCCGCGCTCGCCCACCCGGGTGTCGAGCTGCTCGGGCAGCGCGCGCACGAACCGGTCCGCCTGCGCGAGCCGCAGTGCCGCCCACACCTCGTCGTCGCCGACGTCCGCGCCGAGCGCGATGTTGCCCCGCACGGTGTCGTCGAACACGAACGTCGTCTGCGGTACGAGCGCCACCGACCCGCTCAGCGCTCCCTGCCGCAGTCCGCGGACGTCGGCGCCGTCCACCCGGACCTCCCCGGAGGACGGGTCGACCAGGCGGGAGATCAGCGTGGTGACGGTGGACTTGCCGGAGCCCGTGGGTCCGACGAGGGCGACGGTACGGCCGGCGGGCACGTCGAACGTCACATCCCACAGCACGGGCGTCTCCTCGTACGCGAACGCGACGCCGGCGAGCTCGAGGGCCGCCGGGCCGGTGCGGGAGGGCCCCGGGTCCGGCCCGTACGGCATCGACCCCGTGGCGGTGAGCACTCTCTGGACCCGCTCCCAGCCGACGACGCTGCGGGGCAGCTCGCCGAGCACCCAGCCGATCGCCCGGATGGGGAACGCGAGCACGGTGAACAGGAACGCCACGGTGACCACGTCCTGCACGGTGACGTCCCCGGTCCGCAGGCGCACCGCGCCGACGAGCAGGACGCACAGCGTGCCGAGCTGGGGCAGCGCGTCCATCGCCGGGTCGAAGAGCCCGCGGACGCGGCCCACGGCGATCAGCGCGTCCCGGAGCTCGGCGGCCTCGGCGCCGAAGCGGGCGGTCTCGGACGCCTCCCGGCCCAGCGTCTTGACGACCAGCGCGCCGTCGAAGCTCTCGTGCGCCAGCGCGCTGACCTCGGCTCGCAGCTGCTGGGCACGGGTCATCCGCGGCGACATGCGCCGGGAGTACGCGACGTTCACCGCGAACACGGAGGGGAACACCAGCAGGCCCACCAGCGCGAGCACCCAGTCCGTCGCGAACAGCGCGACGGTGGCCACCACCAGCATCACCACCGTGCCGACCGCGAACGGGAACGGGGCGATCGGGAACCAGGCCGCCTCCACGTCGGCGTTCGCGTTCGAGAGCAGGGCGCCGGTCGGGTGGCGGTGGTGCCACGACAGCGGGAGCTCGAGGTACCGGCGGGTCACGCGGCGGCGGTACGCGGCCTGGAGCCGGTACTGCATCCCGCCCGCGCCGAGGCGCCGGCCGAGGATGCCCACCACCCGCAGCACCGCGACGGCGAGCAGGGCGCCCGCGGCGGCGGCCAGCGCGCCGGTCGTCGTCCGCCCGGAGTCCAGCGCGGGCACGACCACGCTCCCGGTCACCCGGCCGAGGACGTACGCACTCGCGACGGTCATGCCCCCGAACAGCGCCGACCCCGCGACCGAGGCCGCGAAGATCCGCGGCTGCTCGCGCACCGCGACCCAGAGGACCGCGAACCCGCGCCGGATGACGTCGGTGCGGACCATCGGGGGACCCTCCGTGTGCTGTGCCACCCTGCTGGTCCTCACTCTCTGCCGATACGTCACCGACACCATGACACCACGGCTCGGCGGGCCGAACGCATTCCGCCTGCGGTACTACCATGCGTCGGTGCCGTCCCACTCCCGAGACGAACGTGCCGCCCTCGCCGACCTGATGGCGGGCCTCGGCCCGGACGCCCCCACCCTGTGCACGGGATGGACCACGCGGGACCTCGCCGCGCACCTGGTCGCCCGCGAGCGGCGGCCGGACATCGGCATCGGCGCCGTGGTGCCGGGCCTCCAGCGCTGGGCCGAACGGGCCCGGATCGCCCTCCGCGACGGTACGCCGTGGGACGGGCTGCTCGGGCAGCTCCGCGACGGCGCGCCGGCCTGGTCCCCGATGGGCAACGCGATGACCGAGCCGGCGGTGAACCTGCTGGAGTTCTTCGTGCACCACGAGGACGTGCGGCGGGCCCGGCCGGACTGGGGGCCGCGGGCGCTCCCGAGCCGGCTCGAGGACGACCTGTGGACCCGGCTGCAGTACGCGGGGCCGCTGATGACCCGGAAGTGGGGCGCCGGGCTCGCCGTCGTCACACCGGACGGGCGGTCGCTGCGGCTGCGGCGCGGCGAGCCCGCGGTGGTGGTCCGCGGGGCGCCCAGCGAGCTGGTGCTGTACTGCACGGGCCGCCAGCGGGTGGCACGCGTCGCGCCGGAGGGGCCCCCGGAGCTGGTGGAGGCACTGGACGTGGCGCCGTTCGGGATCTAGCGGATCCGCGGACGGGGCAGCGTGCCGCCTCGCCGGTCGGGCCGCCGGCGCACGCTCAGCGGACCGGGTGGCCGGCCCTCCGCAGCGCCGCCTTCACGTCCCCGATCGCGAGCTCGCCGAAGTGGAACACGCTCGCGGCGAGCACCGCGTCCGCGCCCGCGTCGACCGCCGGGGCGAAGTGGTCCAGCGCCCCCGCTCCCCCGCTGGCGATGACGGGCACGTCCACGACGGCCCGGACCGCCCGCAGCATCCCGAGGTCGTACCCGGCCTTGGTGCCGTCACCGTCCATCGAGTTCAGCAGGATCTCGCCGACGCCGAGCTCCTGCCCGCGCGCCGCCCACTCCACCGCGTCGATTCCGGTGCCCCGCCGTCCGCCGTGGGTCGTGACCTCGAAGCCGGACGGCGTCGGCGGCCCGTCGACCACCCGCCGTGCGTCCACCGACAGCACCAGCACCTGGGCGCCGAACCGCTGCGAGATCTCGTGCAGCAGCTCGGGACGGGCGATGGCGGCGGTGTTCACGCCGACCTTGTCCGCTCCGGCGCGGAGCAGTGTGTCCACATCGGACACGGACCGCACGCCGCCGCCGACGGTCAGCGGGATGAAGACGCACTCCGCCGTGCGCCGCACCACGTCGTACGTGGTCTCCCGGTCGCCGGACGAGGCGGTGATGTCGAGGAACGTCAGCTCGTCCGCGCCCGCCGCGTCGTACGCCCGGGCGAGCTCCACCGGGTCACCGGCGTCCCGGAGGGCGGTGAAGTTGACGCCCTTCACGACCCGCCCGGCGTCCACGTCGAGGCAGGGGATCACCCGCACCGCGACGCTCACGGGAGGTACGCCTCGACCTCCACCTCGACCAGGTGGTCGGGGTGCGCGAGCCCGGCGACGCCCACCATCGTGGCCGCCGGGCGGACCTCGCCGAACAGCTCGCCGTGCGCGCGGCCCACCTCGTCCAGCAGGGCGATGTCGGTGACGTACATCCGCGTCCGCACGACGTGCTCCGGGCCCGCGCCGGCCTCGGCGAGCGCCCGCAACGCGATCCCGAACGCCTCGAGCGTCTGCCCGTGCGCGTCGTCCACATGGGTCACCTGGCCGTCCACCGTGGACGTACAGCCGGACGTGAGCACCCACGGCCCGGCGACCACCGCGCGGGAGTACCCGATCGAGGCCTCCCACGGGCCGCCGGAGGAGATGCGCCGCATCAGGGGTTCACCGCCGCGAGCGCCTCGGGCAGTGTGAACGCCCCCGCGTACAGCGCCTTGCCGACGATCGCGCCCTCGACACCGAGGGGTACGAGGGTGGCGATCGCCCGCAGGTCGTCCACCGAGGACACGCCGCCGCTCGCGACCACGGGCTTGTCGGTGCGGGCGCAGACCTCGCGCAGCAGCTCCAGGTTCGGGCCGCGGAGGGTGCCGTCCTTGGTGACGTCGGTGACGACGTACCGGCTGCAGCCGTCGCGCTCGAGCCGCTCGAGCACCTGCCAGAGGTCGCCGCCCTCCTGGGTCCAGCCACGGGCGGCGAGAGTCGTCCCGCGCACGTCGAGACCGATCGCGACCCTGTCCCCGTGCTCGGCGAGGATCCGGGCGCACCACTCGGGGTTCTCGAGGGCGGCCGTGCCGATGTTCACCCGCGTGCACCCCGTGGCGAGCGCGGCGGCGAGCGACGCGTCGTCGCGGATCCCGCCGGACAGCTCGACCTTCACGTCGAGCTTGCCGACGACCTCGGCGAGCAGCTCGCGGTTGGACCCGCGGCCGAACGCGGCGTCGAGGTCCACGAGGTGGATCCACTCGGCGCCGTCGCGCTGCCACGCGAGCGCGGCCTCGAGCGGGTCGCCGTAGGACGTCTCCGACCCCGCCTCGCCCTGGACGAGGCGGACGGCCTGACCGTCCGCGACGTCGACGGCGGGGAGGAGTGCGAGGCGTTCGGTCATCGTGAGGTGCTCCGGTCGGGATTCGTGGTGGTGGAGGTCATCGCAAGGTGCCGACCCAGTTGGCGAGCAGGGTCGCGCCGGCGTCGCCGGACTTCTCGGGGTGGAACTGGGTGACGGCGAGCGGACCGCGCTCGACGGCGGCGACGAACGGCTCGCCGTGCTCGGCCACCGTCACCCGCGCGGACCCCTCGGAGCGGAGGCGGTCCACCGCGCCCACCCCGTACGAGTGGACGAAGTAGAAGCGGGTGTCGTCGTCCAGGCCGTCGAACAGGACCGAGCCCGCGGGCGGCGCCACGGTGTTCCAGCCCATGTGCGGCACACGGTCGGCCGTGAGCCGCCGCACCTCGCCGGGCAGCACGCCCATCCCCTCGGTGACGACCCCGTGCTCGTCGCCCCGCTCGAACATCACCTGCATGCCGACACAGATCCCCAGCACGGGGCGTCCGGCGTCGACGCGGGCCCGGATGACCTCGGGGGCGCCCAGCGCCTCGATGCCCGCCATGCACGCCGCGAAGGCACCGACGCCGGGTACGACGAGGCCGTCCGCCTCACGGGCCGCATCCAGGTCGGACGTGACCTCGACGTCGGCACCGGCACGGGCGAGGGCACGTTCGGCGGAGCGCAGGTTGCCGGACCCGTGGTCCAGCACCACCACGCGCGGGGAGCTCATCGTCGCATCGACCTCCCGGCCAGACCCAGGACGACACAGGCGCAGCCCGCGAGCCCGGCCATGCCCGCGACGAGCAGGCCACGGCGGTCCACCGACGCGATCGCGAGGACGACGGCGACGAGCATCACGACGACGCCGGTCCACAGCACGATCGCGGGCAGCCACGCCGGCAGGCCGAGGGACGTGGGCGTGGGCTGGGCCTCCCGGCCCGGCCCCGCGGCGCCGGCCGGCTCCAGCGGGGCTCCGGTCGCCCGCGCCCGGGCGCTCCCCCCGGGCGGCAGCGCGTCCGGCAGCCCGAGCAGGGCCGCGAGGCGCCGGTGGCGCGCGCGCAGCCCCGCCGTGGAGTCGCCGAGGATCTCGGCGACGCGGCCCGCCGTCTCCGGGCGCCCGGTCGCGGCGGCGAGCGCGTGCGCGTCGTCGGGCGCCGAGCCCAGGGCCGGATCGGTGCCGAGCACGTCGACGACCAGTTGGTCGCCGTCGGCGTCGATCACGACCACGGTCGTGCCCAGCGCCGACGCGAGCTCCGCGAGCGCCTCGGTGTCCTCGGGCGTCAGGCCGTCGACCCCCACCCACCCGTCCGGGCCGGCGACGACCTCCGCCGGGATGCCGCGGCGCGCGAGCCATGCGGAGACGTCGTCTCCGTCGGCCCGCACCGCGGCGACCGGGTATCCGTCGTTCATCGTGCGCACCTCCCCGGTGCTGTCACGGCAGCAGCCACAGCAGGCCCGCGGCCGTCGCCAAGAGTGCGAGCCCTCCCGCGATCACCACTGCGAGCCGCGGCGCGCCTTGCTTCGCCATCGAGTACGCCCCACCGCCGAGGAACCCGGCGGCGAGGAAACAGACGACCGTGGTCATCGCCCGCCGACCTCGCGCCTCAGAGCGTGCCCTTGGTGCTCGGGATTCCCCCGACCCGCGGGTCCGGCGCGCACGCCGTCCGCAGCGCCCGGGCGACGGCCTTGAACTGCGCCTCGACGATGTGGTGCGGGTCGCGTCCCGCCTTCACGTCGACGTGCAGCGCGATCCGCGCGGTGTGCGCGAACGACTCCCAGACGTGGCGCACGAGCGTGCCCGGGAAGTTCGTGTTGATCGTGACGACGTCCATGACCGCCGGCTCGTGGTGCACGAGGTACGGCCGGCCGGAGAGGTCGACGACCGCCTGCACGAGCGTCTCGTCGAGCGGGACCAGCGCGTCGCCGAACCGCGTGATGCCCCGCTTGTCGCCGAGCGCGTCCCGGAACGCCTCGCCCAGCGCCAGCGCGGTGTCCTCCACCGTGTGGTGGACGTCGACGTGCAGGTCCCCCGCGGTGTGGACGGTGAGGTCGAAGAGCCCGTGCCGCCCCAGCTGGTCGAGCATGTGGTCGTAGAAGCCGATACCGGTCTCGACGTCGGTCACGCCGGTGCCGTCGAGGTCGATCTCGACGAGGACCTTCGACTCCTTGGTGGCCCGCTCCACGCGGCCGATGCGGCTCATCCCTGCTCCTCCACTGCGGTACCGGCAGCTGCCGGCGATTCGGGGGCGACCGCGGCCAGGAAGGCATCGGTCTCCTCGGGGGTGCCCGCGGTGACGCGCAGCCACCCCGGCAGGCCCACGTCGCGCACCAGGACACCGGCGTCCAGCAGCCGCTGCCAGGTGACGCGCTGGTCCGGGAACCGTCCGAACAGGACGAAGTTCGCGTCGCTCGGTACGACCTCGAAGCCCTGTCCGGTCAGCGTCGACACGATCCGGTCCCGCTGCTCCTTCAGTGCGTCCACCGTGGACAGCAGCACGCCGGCGTGTGCGAGGGCGGCGCGGGCGGCGGCCTGGGTGAGCGCCGACAGGTGGTACGGCAGGCGTACCAGCCGCAGTGCGTCCACGACGGCCGGCGCGGCGGCGAGGTAGCCCAGCCGTGCGCCGGCGAGCGCGAACGCCTTGCTCATCGTCCGCGTGACGACGAGCCGCGGGTGGTCGCCGAGCAGCGTGAGCGCGCTCGGGGTGCCCGCCCGGGCGAACTCGGCGTACGCCTCGTCCACGACCACCATGCCGGGGGCCACCGCCAGGACCGCGTCGACCACCTTCGGGTCCAGCGCGGTGCCGGTGGGGTTGTTCGGCGAGCACAGGAACACGACGTCGGGCCGGTGCTCGGCGACCTGCTCCGCGGCGGACTCCGCGCAGAGGTCGAAGTCCTCGCCACGCGCGCCGTCGATCCAGCGGGTCCCGGTGCCGGCGGACAGGATCGGGTGCATCGAGTACGCGGGGGTGAAGCCCAGCGCGGCGCGCCCGGGGCCGCCGAACGCCTGCAGGAGCTGCTGGAGGACCTCGTTCGAGCCGTTGGCCGCCCAGACGTGCTCCGCGGTGAGGCCGTGCCCGAGGTACGCCGCGAGGTCGCCGCGCAGCGCCCCGGCCTCCCGGTCGGGGTACCGGTTCAGCCCGGCGATCTCGGTGGCCACCGCGGACGCGATCGCGTCCACGACGACGGGCGGGACGGGGTAGGAGTTCTCGTTCGTGTTCAACCGGACCGCGACGTCGAGCTGCGGCGCCCCGTACGGCGTGGCGCCGCGCAGGTCGTCGCGGATCGGCAGCTGGTCGAGGGACACCGTGTCGTCCCGATCCCCGGGGTTGCCGCTCACCGGAACCGCGCCTGGACGGCCTCGCCGTGCGCCGGCAGGTCCTCGGCGTTCGCCAGCGCGACGACGTGGCCCGCGACCTCGCGGAGCGCGTCCTCGGTGTACTCCACGAGGTGGATGCCCCTCAGGAACGTCTGCACGGACAGGCCCGAGGAGTGCCGGGCGCAGCCGCCGGTCGGGAGGACGTGGTTGCTGCCCGCGCAGTAGTCGCCGAGGCTCACCGGCGAGTGCGGCCCGACGAAGATCGCCCCGGCGTTGCGGACCCGCAGCGCGACCGCACGGGCGTCCCGGGTCTGGATCTCGAGGTGCTCGGCGGCGTACGCGTCGACCACACGCAGCCCCGCGTCCAGGTCGTCCACGAGGACGACGCCCGACTGCGGCCCGGACAGCGCGGTCGCGATCCGCTCGGAGTGCTTGGTGGCGGCGACGATCCCGGTCAGCGCGGCCTCGACCGCGTCCACCAGCCCGGGGGAGTCGGTGACGAGGACGCTGGCGGCGTTCGGGTCGTGCTCCGCCTGGCTGACCAGGTCGGCGGCGACGTGCACCGGGTCGGCGGAGTCGTCCGCGAGCACCGCGATCTCGGTCGTCCCCGCCTCGGAGTCGATCCCGACCAGGCCGCGCAGCAGTCGCTTCGCCGCCGTGACGTAGATGTTGCCGGGGCCGGTGACGATGTCGACCGGGCGCAGGCCGACCTCGGGGAGCCCGTACGCGAACGCGGCGATCGCCTGGGCACCGCCGACCGCGTACACCTCCTCGACGCCGAGCAGGGCGCACGCCGCGAGGATCGCGGGGTGGACCCGGCCGCCGAAGTCCCGCTGCGGCGGCGAGGCGACCGCGAGCGACGCGACACCGGCCTCCTGGGCGGGCACGACGTTCATCACGACGCTCGACGGGTACACGGCGAGGCCGCCGGGCACGTACAGGCCGACCCGCTCCACCGGCACCCACCGCTCGGTCACCGTGCCGCCGGGGGCGAGCTGGGTCGTCACGTCCGTCCGGCGCTGGTCGCGGTGGACCGCGCGGGCGCGGGAGATCGACTCCTCCAGCGCGGCGCGCACACCCGGGTCGAGCTGGGTGAGCGCCGCCGCGAGGTGCTCCGCCGGAACGCGGACCTCGCCGGAGTCCACGCCGTCGAAGCGGGCGGTCGCCTCCCGCACCGCGGCGAGCCCGTCACGGCGGACGGCGTCGACCACCGGGCGGATGCGCTCGACCGCAGCGTCCACGTCGAGGGCGGCGCGCGGCAGCACGGCACGCGGATCCGTGTCGGATCCCCGCAGGTCGATCATTCTCAGCACACACGGAGTCTACGGTCGTACCCCCCGCCGGGCCGATCCGGTTCCCGTCCCGCGGGACGCACGCCACACTCAGTGGCCCGCGCGCAGCTCCGCGAGCACTCCCGCGTACATCCCGGCGAGCCCCGGATCGTCGCCGTCGGCCCCGTCCGCGCCGCCGCCGACCGTCGCCGCGAGCGCGTCCATCCGCCGGTGCCACTCCGCGGCCCGCTCCGCCGCGCCGTCCTCCGGCAGGCCGCGGTACTCGAGCACCACGACGGTCCGGTTCTCCCCCAGCTGGGCGACCTCGCCGACGAGGCGCGCGGGCGGCTCGCCGGGCAGCTGCAGGTCCACCTCGAGCATCTGCCGGGGGTCGCAGTACGTGATCCGGCCCGGGACCGCGGGAGCGCCGTGGCCGAGGCGGACCGTGACGTCCCGGTCGGCGACGGTGACCTCGCCGAGCCAGCGGCCGAGGACGACCGGGTCGGTGAGCGCCGCCCACACCTCGGCCGGCGTCGCCTCGACCCGGCGGTCGAAGCGGACCGCCATGCCCTCCGGCACATACCGGAAGTCCCCCAGCCTGTCCTGCTGCCCCATCGTCGTATCCTCCGGTTCGTCCCACTGTGCCCTGCAGATGCTGGTGTAACACGGGTCTCGTCACGGGCCTGGGTGACCGGGTTCACCAAGCGCGATCATCGCGCCCGCCCTACCCTGCCCGTGTGGATGGCCTCCCCTTGTTCCCGCTGGGGACCGTGCTCTTCCCCGGGGTGGTGTTGCCGCTGCACATCTTCGAGCCCCGGTACCGAGAGCTGGTCCGCCGGCTCATGGACGCGCCCGAGGGGCCGGAGCGGGAGTTCGGCGTCGTGGGGATCCGCCAGGGCTGGGAGGTCGGCGCGGACCAGGTCCAGGCGCTGTACGACATCGGCTGCACGGCCGAGCTGCGCCAGGTCACCGGGTTCACGGACGGGACGTTCGACATCGTCGCCGTGGGGCGGCGGCGCTTCCGGCTGGGCGAGGTGCGCCACCACGCCGCGCCGTACCTGCAGGGGTCGGTGGTGTGGCTGCCCGAGGAGGACTCCCCCGCCGAGGAGTCGACCGTGCTCGCGCGGAGCGTGACCGCCGTGTTCGGGCACTATCTCAAACTGCTCGCGCTGGGAACGCCCGCCGCCGCGGGGGGCCACTCCGACGGCCTCACGCCCGCGGAGGCGGCCGAGGAGGTCGACGCGCAGGTGGCGGGCCTCCCGGCCGACCCGCTGACGCTCTCCCACCTCGTCGCGGCGAGCGCGCCGCTGACCCAGGACGACCGGCAGACGCTGCTCGCGGAACGCTGCACCGTGCGCCGTCTGCGCCTCGAGCTGCGGATGCTCAAGCGCGAGGCGACGATGCTGCGGCGGGTCGGGGCCGTCCCGGTCCCGCTCGCCGAGCTGCGCGTCCCGTTCAGTCCGAACTGACCGGCTCCTCACGCGGGGCCCGCCCGAGATCGCCGTACCGCGACCAGCCGGCCGCGAGGACGTACACCACGACGGCGACGAGCGGCTGCACGAACAGCATGCCGGGAGCCCGGAGCCCGACCGGCCGCTCGAGCTCCTGGCCGGTGGGCTCGGTGGCGAGCAGCCGCTGATAGGTGCCCAGGCCGACGCGGTGGCCGGTCTTGGCCGCCACGTACGCCGCGGCGAGCGACCCCACGGCCAGCCCGATCGCCATCCAGGGACCGCGGCGGCGGCGCCACAGGTACACCCCGGCACCGGACAGGAGACCCACGGCGAGCCCCAGGGCGCCGAGGGAGCCGTCGGCGGCGATGAACACCTCCGGGCGGTTGACGACCTGCACGGCGCCGTCCGCGGTGACCATCATCGACGCGCGGGGCCCGAGCGCCGCCCACGCCAGTCCGACGGGGATGCCGAGCACGGTCAGGCCCGCGGCGACGGCGAGCGCCGCGCGCAGGTCCCCCGGGGCGAACGCGGACCGGAACGGCAGCGGGACCGCGCCGTGCCACGGCGCGGGCTCCTCCCCGTCGTCCGGGCCGGACGGGCCCTCCGGGCCGACCGCGGGCACGGCGTCCACCGCCTCGGCGGCGGGCGTGACGCCGGCGGCGGGCGCGTCCGCCGGAAGGCGCATCGGGGTATCGCCGCCCGCGGGCGGCACGAGCGGTCCGTCGGTCTTCATCGCCTCCGAGGGTTCCACAGCATCCGGGGAGCCCGCACCGGAGGGCACCCTCACGCCGCGAGCACCCGCCCGCCCACGACCACGGCCACCGGCGCGCACCACACCCACGGCTCCACCAGCGGGTCCCCGGCCAGCAGCACGAGCGCCGCCGCCTCGCCGACCACGATCCGCCCCGTGCGGCCCCGGATCCCGCACGCCCGCGCCGCCACCTCGGTGGCCGCCCGCAGCGCGCCGAGCCGCCCGAGCCCGGTGTCGGCGAGCCGGTCCAGCTCGCGGGGGTCGACGCCGGGGCGGGTGCCCGCGTTGCCGAGGTCGGTCCCGTACACGAGCGTCACACCGGCCCGGTGGAGGGCGGCGGCGTTGCGGGCGGCGTCGGCCCCGCGCCCGCCGGAGAAGACCGTCTGCAACGTCGACACGACCGGGACGCCCGCCGCCGCGACCCGGTCGACCAGCGGCTCGGGCAGCCGCTCGACCGGCGTGTGGCACAGCTCGTCGACACCCGCGTCGAGCGCCCGGGTCACCATGTCGGCGGTCAGGGCGTGGGCGGTCACCGGTACGCCACCGTCGTGGGCGGCCCGGACGATCGCGCGCACGGTGGCCGGGTCCGGGACGGGCGCGCCCCCGGCGGGCTCCAGCGCCACCTTGACCAGGTCGGCGCCACGGGCGAGCACCTCCCGGACGAGCGGCCCCGCGGCCTCGGGGGAGGGCACCCCCACGGCGAAGCCGGCGGCGCCCCAGGTCTGCGACGGGTATCCGCCCGGCGCGGTGAGGATCGGCCCGGCCACCGCGGCCCTCGGCCGTCCCGGGGCGGGTACGCGCCACTCCCGGGCCCGGTCGGGCGGCGCACCGAGGTCCCGGACCGCCACCACGCCCCCGGCGAGCATCGCCGCGGGATCACCGAACGCCAGGTGCACGTGCGCGTCGACGACCCCGGGGCCGATCCAGTGCGCCGGGCCGCCGAGCACCGGGACCTCCGGCGGCGGGTCGAGGGCGTACGCGGGCGCGAGCTCCGCCACGGTGCCGTCCGGGGCGACGACCACCCAGCCGTCGTACGCGGCGCAGTCGCCGCCCGGCCAGACCGTGCCGCGGAGGGCCAGTCCGCGGCTCGCGGTGTGCGCGCCGCCGACCACCGTCCGGGCCGCCACGCCGCGCTCCCGCCCGCCTCAGCCGACGATGCTGCCGGCGCCGAGCAGGGCCTTGATGTCTCCCATCAGCGCGGGCGAGGGGGTGACGCGGAGCCCGTCACCGAGCCGGAGCACGGTCGTCTTCGGACCGTTGGTGAGCTGCAGCCGCACCTCGGTCGTGCCGGGGTGGGTGGTGAGGACCTCGCGGAGCCCGGCGACCAGCGGCGGGGTGCACCTCTGCGCGGGCAGCGTGACGATCACCGGGCCCCGTGGGCCCTCGGTGATGTTCGGCATGGACAGGTCCATCGCGATCACCCGGGGCACGTCGTCCCGCTTGTCGACCCGGCCCCTGACGACCACGACGGCGTCCTCGGCGACGTGCATGCCGACCAGCTCGTACGTGGCGGGGAAGAAGAGCACCTCGACGACACCGGACAGGTCCTCCAGCGACGCGAGCGCCCAGGGCTTGCCCATCTTGGTGACCTTGCGCTGCACGCCGGAGAGGATGCCCGCGATCGTGACGACCTTGCCGTCGCCGAGGCCCTCGTCGGTGAGGGCGAGCACCTGGGTGTCGGACGCATTGGCCAGCACGTGCTCGATGCCGAACAGCGGGTGGTCCGACACGTACAGCCCGAGCATCTCCCGCTCGAAGCCGAGCAGGTCGGACTTGTCCCACTCCCCCGGCGGGATCGGCGGGGTGACCGTGACCTCGGAGACGCCGCCCTCCTCGCCGCCGCCGAACAGGTCGAACTGGCCGATGGCCTCGTTCTTCTTGGTCTGCACGAAGGCGTCGATCGCGTCGGCGTGGATCGTCATGAGCCCGCGCCGGGTGTGCCCGAGCGAGTCGAACGCGCCCGCCTTGATCAGCGACTCGACCGTCTTCTTGTTGCAGACGACCGGCTCGACCTTGCGCAGGAAGTCGTAGAAGTCGGCGAAGTGGCCCTTCTCCTCGCGGGTCCTCGCGATGGAGGCCACGACGTTCGCGCCGACGTTGCGCACGGCGGCGAGCCCGAACCGGATGTCGGTGCCCCGTGCCATGTACTCGGCGTCGGAGGAGTTCACGTCGGGCGGCAGCACCTTGATGCCCATGCGGCGGCACTCGGCGAGGTAGATCGCCGACTTGTCCTTGTCGTCGCGCACGCTGGTGAGCAGCGCGGCCATGTACTCGGACGGGAAGTTGGCCTTGAGGTACGCGGTCCAGTACGACACCAGGCCGTACCCGGCGGTGTGTGCCTTGTTGAACGCGTAGTCGGAGAACGGGACGAGGATGTCCCACAGCTTCTGGATCGCCGCGTCGGAGTAGCCGTTGGCCCGCATGCCCTCCGAGAAGGGCACGAACTCCTTGTCGAGGATCTCCTTCTTCTTCTTGCCCATCGCGCGGCGGAGCAGGTCCGCGGCACCGAGCGAGTAGCCGGCGAGCTTCTGCGCGACCGCCATGACCTGCTCCTGGTACACGATCAGGCCGTACGTGTCGCCGAGGATCTCGGCCAGCGGTTCCGCGAGCTCGGGGTGGATGGGCTCGATCGGCTTGCGGCCGTTCTTGCGGTCCGCGTAGTCGTTGTGCGCGTTCGCGCCCATCGGGCCCGGGCGGTACAGCGCGAGGACGGCGGAGATGTCCTCGAAGTTGTCCGGCACCATCGACCGCAGCAGCGACCGCATCGGGCCGCCGTCGAGCTGGAACACGCCCAGCGTGTCACCGCGCGCCAGCAGCTCGTAGGTGGCGCGGTCGTCGAGGGTCCGGGAGATCTCCCCCTCGAGGTCCAGCTCGATGCCCTGGTTCGACCTGATGTTCTTCAGGGCGTCGTCGATGACGGTGAGGTTGCGCAGGCCCAGGAAGTCCATCTTGAGCAGGCCGAGCGTCTCGCAGGTCGGGTAGTCGAACTGCGTGATGATCGCGCCGTCCTGCTCGCGGCGCATGATCGGGATGTGGTCGATCAGCCGCTCGCTGGACATGATCACGCCGGCCGCGTGGACGCCCCACTGGCGCTTGAGGTTCTCGAGGCCCCGGGCCGTGTCGACGACCTTCTTGGCGTCGGGGTCGGTCTCGTACCGCGTGCGGAAGTCGGCCGCCTCGGAGTACCGCGGGTGGGCGGGGTCGAAGATGCCGCCGAGCGGGATGTCCTTGCCCATCACGGCGGGCGGCATGAGCTTGGTGAGCTGGTCGCCCATCCCGTACGGGTATCCGAGGACCCGCGAGGAGTCCTTGAGCGCCTGCTTCGCCTTGATCGTGCCGTACGTGACGATCTGGGCGACCTTGTCCTCGCCGTACTTGTCCGTCACGTACCGGATCACGTCACCGCGGCGGCGTTCGTCGAAGTCCACGTCGATGTCGGGCATCGAGACGCGCTCGGGGTTGAGGAACCGCTCGAACAGCAGGCCGTGCTGCAGCGGGTCCAGGTCGGTGATGCCCATCGCGTAGGCGACCAGCGAGCCCGCCGCCGAGCCACGCCCCGGGCCGACCCGGATGCCCTGTGACTTCGACCAGTTGATGAAGTCCGCGGTCACCAGGAAGTAGGCCGGAAAGCCCATCTGGAGGATGATCCCGGTCTCGTACTCCGCCTGCGTGCGGTGCGCGTCCGGCACCCCCGCCGGGAAACGCCGCCGGAGGCCGGCCTCGACCTCCTTGACGAACCACGACTCCTGCGACTCGCCCTCCGGCACGGGGAACCCGGGCATCAGGTCGGCGCCCTCGGTGAACTCGACGTTGCACTTCTCCGCGACGAGCAGCGTGTTGTCGCACGCCTCCGGGAACTCCGACCACAGGCTCCGCATCTCGGCGGCCGACTTGAGGTAGAAGTCCTGGGCGTCGAACTTGAAGCGGTTCGGGTCCGCGAGGGTCTTGCCGGACTGCACGCACAGCAGCACCTCGTGGGCCTGGCTGTCGTGCGGGAACGTGTAGTGCAGGTCGTTGGTGGCGATGAACGGGATGCCCACGTCCTTCGCCAGCCGGATCAGCTCGGTGGTCGCGCGGCGCTCGATCTCGAGGCCGTGGTCCATCAGCTCGCAGTAGTAGTTGTCCTTGCCGAACAGGTCCTGGAACTCACCCGCGACCTCGCGCGCCCGGGCGTAGTTGCCCTGCCGCAGCAGCGTCTGGATCTCGCCCGACGGGCAGCCGGTGGTCGCGATGATGCCCTTGCCGTACGTCTGGAGGAGCTCGCGGTCCATCCGGGGCTTGTAGTAGTACCCCTCGAGGCTCGCCAGCGACGACATCCGGAACAGGTTGTGCATGCCCTCGGTGGTCGCCGCGAGCATCGTCATGTGGGTGTACGCCCCGCCGCCGGAGACGTCGTCCTCGCCGCCGGAGGCCCACTGGACGCGCTTGCGGTCGAACCGGCTGCCCGGGGCGATGTACGCCTCGGTGCCGATGATCGGCTTGATGCCGTGCTTGCGCGCCTGCTTGTAGAAGTCGTACGCGCCGAACACGTTGCCGTGGTCGGTCATCGCCAGCGCGGGCATGCCCATCCGCGCGGCCTCGCCGAACAGGTCACCGAGACGGGCGGCACCGTCGAGCATGGAGTACTCGGTGTGCACGTGCAGGTGCACGAACGACTCACTCGACACGTTCTCACTGACCGGCACGGGGGCGCGGACCTCCCTGAAGAAAACCTGGAACTCGAGGGGGTACGGCGGGGGAAGTCGCCGAGGGAGATTCTGACACGGGAGGACGACGTTTTTACCCGGGCCACACGACCGGGCCGGTGGGACGGCGTGTCGCCACGCCGGGGACGATCGCGGGTCAGCCGGGCGAGGCGGCGGGCCTCGGCGGCTCCGCGGGCAGGGCCCGGTCCGGCGGCGGCGCGACCACGGTCGTCTGCTCCGGCAACAGCGGCAGGAACACCGTCCGGTCCAGCCTCCGCACCTCCGGGGCGGGGTCCACGACCCGGACGCCGGCCCGGGTCGCGAGCTGCCGGAGCCGCAGCGGCGTCGCCCGGACGACCACCGCGTACACGCACGCGCACAGCGACCGGTACGCCGCCGCCTCGGCACGGTCCACCGCGACGCTGTCGGTGTAGAACGTGCGCAGCTGCCGCTCCCGGGAATCGGTCCCGGTCAGGCCGGCGGCGGCCTTCTCGTCGTCCCGCGCCGCGCCCTCGCGGTCGGCGGCGATGCGGTGCATGGCGGCGGGGATGTCCGCCGCCGGGGTGCGCACGGCGAACGACACCAGCGCCGTCTGCACCCGGGGCAGCGGCACGCGCACGAACGCCCGCACGGTCTCGACGCCGTCGAGCACCGGGAGCACGCCGGTGGGCGTCGCGTATCCGCGCAGCGCGACGAGGGCGTACGTCTCCGCGGTCGACGCCGACACCAGCGCCCGGAGCTCGGCGTTCGCCGCGTCGGTGTACGCCGTGACCTGCGTCCCCTCGACGGCGCCGACCCGCACGACGTCGCCGACCGTCACGTCCGGCGGCGGGGTGTCGCCGGACACGTGCACGGCGGTCGCCACGACGGCCACCACACCGAGGGCCGCGACGGCGCCCAGCACGCGGGTGCGCCCGCTGCCGGGAGCGGCCCCCGGGGTACGGCCGAGGACCCGGTTCAGCCCGCGCGTGAGCCGCGGGACCACCCGCTGGTCGAGCGTCCGCAGCGGCGAGGGACTCACGATTCCGCGCGCACGACGTCGAGCGCGTGCCGGAGATCGGCGGGATAGGCGCTGGTGAACTCCACCCACCGCCCGTCGTCGGGGTGGGCGAAGCCGAGCGTCTGCGCGTGCAGCCACTGCCGGGTCAGCCCGAGGCGGGCGGACATCGTCGGGTCGGCGCCGTACATGGCGTCGCCCACGCACGGATGCCGCAGCGCCGACATGTGCACGCGGATCTGGTGGGTGCGCCCGGTCTCGAGCTTGACGTCGAGCAGCGTGGCCGCGCGGAACGCCTCGATCGTGTCGTAGTGGGTGACACTCGGCTTGCCGCCGGCGACCACGGCGAAGCGCCAGTCGTTCGACGGGTGCCGGTCGATCGGCGCGTCCACCGTGCCGCGCATCGGGTCGGGGTGGCCCTGGACGAGCGCGTGGTACCCCTTGGTGACCTCGCGCTCCTTGAAGGCCCGCTTCAGCAGCGTGTACGCGCGCTCGCTCTTCGCGACGACCATCAGGCCGGTGGTGCCCGCGTCGAGCCGGTGGACCACGCCCTGGCGCTCCGCGGCGCCGCTGGTCGAGACGCGGTGCCCCATCGCGGCGAGGCCGCCGACGACCGTGGGGCCCGTCCAGCCGGGGCTGGGGTGCGCGGCCACGCCGACGGGCTTGTCCACCACCGCGACGGCGTCGTCGGCGTACACGACGGTCAGGCCGTCCACGGGGACGGGGTCCGCGGTCGGCGGCGCGGGCGGCGGCGGCAGGGTGACCTCGAGCCACGAGCCTCCGATGACGCGGTCGGACTTGCCGCGCGGCGAGCCGTCCACGCTGGCGTCGCCGGACTCGATCACCCCGGCCGCGACCGTGCGGGACAGCCCGAACAGCCGCGCGAGGGCCTGGTCCAGGCGCATCCCGTCGAGGCCCTCCGGCACGGGCATCGACCGGTACTCCCCGCGCGGTGCGCTCATGACGCCCGGTCGGACGCGCGGGTCCCGCCGGCTGTCCCGCCGCGGCCGCCGGATGCGCGCGTCCCGTCGGCCTGGATGCCACGGAACACCAGCAGCACCAGCAGCGCGACCCCGGTCACCAGGCACGAGTCGGCCACGTTGAACACCGGCCACACGCGTCCGCCGTCGTCGAACAGGCTCACGAAGTCCACCACCGCGCCGCGCAGGAACCCCGGCGCGCGGAACACCCGATCGCTCAGGTTGCCGAGCGCCCCGCCGAGCACGAGCCCGAGCCCCACGGCCCAGCCGAGGGACCGCAGCGTGCGGGCGGCACGGACGATGTACACCACCACGCCGATCGCGAACAGGCTCAGGACGATCGTGTACCCCTCGCCCAGCGAGAAGGCGGCGCCCGTGTTGCGGGCGTGGACCAGGTACACCGCGCCGCCCAGGATCTCGACCGGCGGTCGGTCCTGGAGGGTCGCCACGACGGCGACCTTGGTCGCCACGTCGGCCGCCAGCACGGCGGCCGCGATGCACGCCAGGGGGACGATGCGCCGTCGCCCCGGCCCGGTGGCCGCTCCCCCGTCGGTACGGGACGGTGCGGACACCGGCGGTGTCGGGTGCTCGTTCAGCGACGCTCCTCGATCTGCTTGCAGGACACGCACAGGGTCACGCTGGGGAACGCCTCGAGACGCGCCTTCGGGATCGCGTTCCCACATCGCTCACACCGACCGTACGTACCGGCGTCCAGGCGGTCGAGCGCACGCTCGACCTGGGTCAGCCGGTCGAGGATACCGTTCGCCAGCGAGATCTCCTGCTCCCGCTCGAACGTCTTCGTCCCGGCGTCGGCCTGGTCGTCTCCCGCGCCGTCCGCGACACGGTCGCGCTGGAGGTCGTTGATGTCCGACATGGCCCGGTCGTGCTCCCCGCGCAGCTCCGCCGCCCGGTCCACCAGCGCGGTACGGATGTCCGCGTACTCACCGTCCTGCGCCGCATGCTGCGTGGCCGTGCCGGTCGTCACGGACCGTGTCGTCGCCTTCGTCGCCTTCGTCGCCTTCGTCGTCGTCGTCGTCGTGGCCGTCGTGGCCGCGCCGCCCCGGGAGGCCCGGGCCGCCCTGACCGGCGTCCTGGTGGTGGCCGTCCCGGTCGCCGTCCCGGTGGCCGTCTTGGTGGTGGCGGTCTTGGTCGCCGTCTTGGCCGGGACCTTGGCCGCGGTCTTGGCCGGGGCCTTGGCCGTCTTCGCCGTCCTCGCCGCGGCCGTCTTCGCCGTCGGTGTGGCCCCGCTCTTCGCGGCGGTCTTGGTGGCCGCCTTCGCGGCCGTCTTGGCAGGGGCCCTGGCCGCCGTCTTGGCGGTCGCCTTCGCCGCAGCCTTCGCCGCAGCCTTCGGGGCCGCCGCCGCCGTCTTCGCCGCCTCGGCGGTCTCGTCCGTGGCGGCGCGCGTGCCGCGTCCCCCGAGGGCACGCGCCAGCTTCGTGGCAATGCCGGATCGCTCGGCCATCTGCCCCCCTAGCACTCGCAGATTCTGTACTCACAGGTACGACGTAAGTACTTTGGGTACTCACGCGAGTGGCACAGGATACGGTTCGCCCGTTCTGGGGACAACGCGCCACACAGCGCGAGAGTTCACCCGCCATTACCCCGGTTTCCGTCGGCGAACCACCGCGCCAGCCGCCCGCTGCGGCCGATCGCGTGGAGCCGCCGTTCGGTCTCCTCCCGGCACCCGGCCGCGGCGACGACGAGCAGGCTGTCGCCGACGCGGAGACGCGTCCCGCTGTCGGGTACGGACCGCCGGCCCTGCCTGAGCAGGAACACCACCGAGGCCTCCGGCGGCAGCCGCAGCTCCCCGACGTACACGCCGTGCATGCGGGAGCCGGGCGGGATCGTCATGGCGAGCAGGTCCGCGCCGATGTCCTCGAGTGGCGCGACCTCGACCTGGAGGTCGGACGCCCGGGCCGGGTCCACCACGCCGGCGAGGCGGGCCACCGGGGGCAGGGTCGCGCCCTGCAGCAGCGTGAACACCACCACCAGCACGAACACGATGTCGAACAGCCGCCGCCCCTCGGGCACACCCGCGGCGTACGGGATCGTGGCGAGCACGATCGGCACCGCGCCCCGCAGGCCGGCCCAGGACAGGAAGAGCTGCACCCGCGGCCCGGCCCCGAACCACGACGCGCTCGCGAGGACGGACAGCGGGCGTCCGGCGAAGAGCAGCACCGCTCCGATCACCAGTGCGGGCAGGACGGCGGGGCCGAGCTCCCGGGGGCTCACCAGGAGGCCCAGCAGCACGAACAGCCCGATCTGCGCGAGCCACGCGAGGCCCTCCGCAAAACCCAGCACCGCGCGGCGGTGCGGCAGCCGGGAGTTGCCGAGCACGAGCCCCGCCGCGTAGACCGCGAGGATGCCGGACGCGTGCGCGACCCCGGCGACCGCGTACGCGAGCACGGTGAGCGCCACCGCCGCGAGCGGGTACAGCCCCGCCGCGGGCAGCGCGCTGCGCCGGAGCACCCACGCGCCGCCCAGCCCGACGGCCACGCCGACGACCGCGCCCGCCACCAGCTCGTACGCCACCAGGGCCGCCAGCCGCGCGGGCGCGACGTCGTGCAGGGGCACCACCGAGAGCAGCGTCACCAGCAGGACGACCGGCGCGTCGTTGAGCCCGGACTCCGCCTCGAGCACGGCGGCCACCCGGGGGCGCAGCGGCAGCCGGCGCAGGGTGGCGAACACCGCTGCGGCGTCGGTGGACGACACGATCGCGCCGGCGAGCAGGGCCGCCTGCCAGGACATGCCGAGCAGCAGGTGGGCGGCGGCCGCGACGACGGCGACGCTGACCGCCACGCCGGCCGTCGACAGGACGACCGCGAACGGGAGGACCGGGCGGACGACGGACCACGGCGTCGTCAGGCCGCCCTCGGCGAGGATCACCACCAGCGCGCCCACGCCGAGGACCTGGGTCAGGGCGGGGTTGCCGAACCGGATGCCGAAACCGGCGTCACCGAGGAGCATCCCGATCGCCAGGTAGATCAGCAGCGACGGGAGGCCCGCGCGGGAGGAGAGGCGCACCGACGCGACCGCCACCAGCAGGACGGCCGCGCCGATCAGCAGGACCGTGTCGAGCTGGTGGAGCGTCACGGGGCGGCCCCGTCGACCGCGCGCGCGGTCGCGGCCACCACCGGCGCGGGGCCGCGTGAGCCGTCGTACCGGCCGCCGACGCGGGTCCGCGACGCGCCCGGCTCCACCCGGACGGCGACGGTGGGGTGCTGTGCGGGCACGGTCCCATCCTCGCGCAGGCGGGCGTGGTCACCCGCCGCCGACACGGGTCAGCGGGTGAGCAGCGAGGCCACCGGTGTGCAGCCCGCGCACGGAGTGAAGCCGAGCTCGGCCGCCTCGGACACGGGCAGGCCCTCGGACTCCCGGCCGGCGAGGTGAGCGCACGACGCGAGGTGGTACCGCGGCCGGCCGTCCACCACGACGACCTCGTCGTCCCGTGAGGCGACCCGCGCGAGGTCGCCGAGCGACGCCCGCTCGATCGCGGGCTCGTCCGGCGGGTCCTCCTCGGACGCGGGCACGTCCGGCGGCGGCGCGGCAGCGTCGGCCGCCGCGAGGACGGGCTCGGCGCGCGTCGTGACCGGCGGAGGACCGGGCGGCGTCGCGGGCGTCCCGCCCGTCGCGCTCGTGTCCGGGGCACGCCCCGGGACCGTGTCCGGGGCCGTGTCCGGGATCGTGTCCGGGATCGTGTCCCGGGCCCGGTCCGGTGCCCTGTGCCCGGCGGGCTTGTCCACCGGTGCGGCGGTCGCGGCGCCTCCTACCGGCGGAGCCGCGGGGACCGTCGCCAGCGCCGGTGACCGCTCGGGCCGCTCGCGGGCGCCGGCCTCCCCGCGTTCGGCGCCGGCGGACTCCCCCTGCGCGGCCCCGCGGGGCCGGACGCCGAAGTACAGCAGCACCGCGGCCACCACGGTCGTCCCGATCGACGCGGCGAGCATCGCCGTACCCGCGTCACCCTGGAGGATGCCGACGACGAGGAGGACCCCCGCGACGGCGAGAACCGCCAGGCTCAGGACGATCACGGTTCGTCAGCTCAGTGGCCGCGCGGTTCCGCGGAGCCGGAGTCGGGCTGGCCGAGACCGAGCCCGCGCATGCCGCCGCCGAAGGACCCGCCGAGACCGCCACCGAGACCGGCCGGCTGCGCGTCGGCGCGGCCCACCTCGTTCTCCATCGACTGGCCACGGGTGTCGAGGTCGCGCAGCTGGCTCTCGAGGTACGCCTTGAGGCGCGTGCGGTACTCCCGCTCGAACGCCTTGAGCTCGTCGAGGTGCTTCTGCAGCGCGGTGCGCTTCGCATCGAGGCCGCCCATCGCCTCCTGGTGCCGCTGCCGGGCCTCGCGTTCGAGCGCCTCGGCCTTGCTGCGGGCGTCCCGGGTCAGCTGGTCGGCCTTGGCCCGGGCATCCGAGAGGAGCTTGTCGGCCTCGCGGCGCGCCTCCTCCACGTGCTCGTCCGCAGTGCGCTGCGCGAGCATGAGGACGCGGAGCGCCTGCTGCTCGCCGCCCGGGTCGGTTCCGCCGACCGGCGCCGCGGCGGCGCGGGGCTGCTGGGCGGCCTGCTGGGCGGCCTGGGCGGCCGCCTGCTGCGCCTGCTGGGCGGCCTGCTGGGCAGCGGCCTTCTCCTGGCGGAGCCGCTCCATCTGGCTCTTGAGGTCGGCGTTCTCCTGCGCCAGCCGCCGGGTCTCGGCGTCGCTGCCGGCGCCCGCGGGCGCCGCGGGCTGGCCGCTGCGGGCGCGCTCCACCTGCGAGCGGAGGTCGTTGTTCTCCTCGATCAGCCGAGCGAGCTCCCGCTCCACCTCGTCGAGGAAGGCGTCGACCTCCTCCTCGTCGTAACCCCGCTTGCCGATGGGGGGCTTCTTGAACGCGACGTTGTGGACGTCGGCGGGGGTCAGCGGCATGAGATCTCCTCGGGACACGTACGCGGTGGTCGGGCGGTACTGCGACGCACTAGCTCAGCCCTCGCACCACGCTCATGAGGACGTAGACAATCACGAGCAACAGGATGAAGCCTAGATCCAGACTCATCCCGCCGATGCGGAGGGGCGGGATTACTCTGCGTAGCGCCTTCAGCGGAGGGTCCGTGACGCTGTACACGACCTCGAGCCCGACCGCCGCACCGCGGCCGGGCTGCCAGCGGCGGGCGAACATCTGGACCCAGTCCACGACGAGCCGCGCGAGCAGGAGCAGGAGGAACGCGTACAGGAGAAGGTAGATCACCTGCCAGACGAGGGACACGGGGTGTGCTGCTCCTTTAGCTCTGGTTGAAGAACCCACCCTCGGCGATCTTGGCCTTGTCCTCGGCCGTCACCGAGACGTTCGCCGGCGAGAGCAGGAAGACCCTGTTCGTGACGCGCTCGATGCTACCGCGCAGACCGAAGGCCAACCCCGCCGC
>DASWRY010000057.1:0-7719 GCA_036402915.1 Mycobacteriales bacterium | reverse complement strand
GTGGCTGTTCGCCCCCGAGCCGCACCTGCGGCTGATCGGCGACCTGATGGAGTACTGCGCGCGGGAGATCCCGGCGTACAAGCCGGTGTCGGTCTCCGGCTACCACATCCGGGAGGCCGGCTCGACGGCCGCGGAGGAGCTGGCGTTCACGCTCGCCGACGGCTTCGCGTACGTGGAGCTGGGGCTGGCCCGGGGCCTGGACATCGAGACGTTCGCCCCGGGGCTGAGCTTCTTCTTCGACAGTCACGTGGACTTCTTCGAGGAGATCGCGAAGTTCCGGGCGGCCCGCCGGATCTGGGCGCGGTGGCTGCGCGACACCTACGGCGCGAGGACCGAGCGCGCCCAGTGGCTCCGGTTCCACACCCAGACCGCGGGCGTCTCCCTCACCGCGCAGCAGCCGTACAACAACGTCGTCCGCACCGCGGTCGAGGCGCTCGCCGCCGTGCTCGGCGGGACGAACTCGCTGCACACGAACGCCCTCGACGAGACGCTCGCCCTGCCCACCGAGCAGGCCGCCGAGATCGCGATGCGGACCCAGCAGGTGCTCCTGGAGGAGACCGGCGTCGCCAACGTCGCCGACCCGCTCGGCGGATCCTGGTACGTCGAGGCGCTCACCGACCGCCTGGAGGACGAGGCCGAGCGGATCTTCGACCGCATCAAGGCCATGGGCCCGGAGGGGGCGGAGCTCCCGATGACGGCGGGCATCCTCCGCGGTATCGAGGAGGGCTGGTTCACCGGGGAGATCGCCGACTCCTCGTTCGCGTACCAGACCGCGCTGGAGAAGGGCGAGAAGCGGATCGTGGGCGTCAACTGCCACCCGGACACCGTGACCGGCGAGCTGGAGATCCTGCGGGTCGGCCACGAGGTCGAGCGCGACCAGGTACGGGTCCTCGGCGAGCGCAGGGCGGCGCGCGACGATGCCGCCGTGCGGGCGGCCCTCGACGAGATGATGACCGCCGCGCGCGGGACCGGGAACATGCTCCCCGCGATGCTCGACGCGGCCCGCGCCGAGGCCACCCTCGGCGAGATCTGCGAGGCACTGAAGGCGGAGTGGGGCGGCTACATCGAGGCCGCGCGGTTCTGATCGGCGGTTGTCCCCAGGGTCCGAGCTGGCGCGCACCGGCCCGGACCGGAGTGGGACACTGTGCGCATGAGCCAGCCTGACCCGCGCTTGCCGGCCGCGTTCGCCGGCGCCGTCGACCTGTCCGCGCTCGCCGCCCGGGCCAGCCGTCCGGCCGCGAGCCCCGCCCCGGCCGCCGAGGGTGGCCCCGCCGCCCCCGCCGGCTCCGGTGGCAGTCCCCACGTCATCGAGGTCGACGAGGAGAACTTCCAGACCGAGGTGCTGGAGCGTTCGCTCCGCACGCCGGTCCTCATCGACTTCTGGGCCGAGTGGTGCGGGCCCTGCAAGCAGCTGTCCCCGGCCCTGGAGAAGCTGGCCGCCGAGGGTGGCGGCGCGTGGGTGCTGGCCAAGGTGGACGTGGACGCCAACCAGCGGCTCGCCGCGGCGTTCAAGATCCAGAGCATCCCCACCGTCATGGCCGTCGTCGGCGGCCAGCTCATGGAGGGCTTCCAGGGCGCGCTGCCCGAGTCCCAGCTCCGGCAGTTCATCGCGGCGCTGCTCGAGGCGGCCGGCGCCGACCCGGCCATGGCTGCCGCGCGGGGCGCCGAGCCGACGGCCGCCGAGCCGCCGGTGGACCCCCGGCTGGTCGAGGCCGACGAGGCCATGGACGCCGAGAACTTCGACCGCGCCGAGGAGCTGTTCCGCGAGCTGCTCGCCGAGAACCCGGCCGACCCGGTGGCGGCGTCCGGCCTCGCCCAGACCCAGCTCCTCCGGCGCACGCAGGGCGTCGACCCCGCCGCGGCCGTCGCCGCGGCCGACGCGGCCCCCGGCGACGTGGCCGCCCAGACCCTGGCCGCCGACCTGGAGCTGCTCGACGGCCGGGCGGACGAGGGGTTCGCCCGGCTCGTGGACACCGTCCGGCGGACGTCCGGCGACGATCGGGACACCGCACGCCAGCACCTGCTCGGGCTGTTCGAGATCGCGTCGCCGGACGACCCGGCGGTCGCGAAGGCACGCCGGGACCTCGCCGCGGCCCTGTTCTGACCGCGGCCCCGTCCTAGCTGCGGCCCCGTCCTAGCTGCGCAGCTCCCGGAGCTGCTGGGCGTGGACCTCCAGGTGGTACCGGGACGCGCCGCCCACCACCCGGCCCCACGACAGCGGGCCGTCCACCCGGACCTCGTCGCCGTCCACGATGCGGGTCGGCACCTCGGTCCGGGCACCGTGGTCGTCCAGCTGGTCGACCAGGTCGCACAGGTCGCGGGAGGAGGCGTCGATGTCGTCGATGAGCTGTTTCAGCCCGCCCCGGTCGAAGGCGTGTCGGGAGAGCACGGTCCCGGTGGTGATGAGCCGGTTGTCGAGTGACGCCGGCTCGCCGGCCAGGACGTCCAGCGTTGCCGCGATGAGCGCCCGGTCGTTGAGCGCGATGTGCGCCGCGACCTGCTCGGCGGACCAGCCGTCGGCCGGGGGCGCGCCGAAGCCGCCCTCCCTCGCGACGTCGAGGAACGTCGCATACGCGTTGCGGAGATCGGTGGTGTCCACGGTGGCCCCCAGATGGCCGCTCGGTGGGGCTTCGACGTAGGGACGACGATAGTGGTGTCGCGATGTCCGGAACAGCACCAGAATGTCCGGTCGGGGACCCCGTCACCCGGGGTTAGGGTGTGAGGTGGAACCCACAACGAAGTGGGGGTGGTCTACGGGCTGGGGGGCCGCAATGCAGCCGCGCGTGCTGACCGAGGACGGCGGGGCCGGGCAGCTGCTGGGGGCCGCCACCCAGGATCCGGAGACCGAGTCGCTGCTGCGGCTGTACTGGCGGATGGTCCCCGCCGACGAGCTGACCGACCGCAAGCCGCAGGACCTGCTCACCGCGTTCACCTCGCACCGTTCCCTCGCGGGGAACCGGGCGCCCGGCGAGAACCGGCTGCGCGTCTCCACCCCGGACCTGGACAGCGAGAGCTGGGGCGGGCGCCACACGGTCGTCGAGCTCGTCACCGACGACATGCCGTTCCTGGTCGACTCGATCGCGGCCGAACTGGCCCGGCGCGAGCTCGGCGTCCACCTCCTGGTCCACCCGCAGCTCGTCGTGCGGCGCGACGCCGCCGGTGCACTCACCGAGATCCGCACCGAGGTGGACCCGGAGCACGCCGAGCCGGGCGACATCGTCGAGTCCTGGATGCACATCGAGGTCGACTGCACCTCCGACGCCGCCGAGCTGGCGGCGCTGCGCGCCGGGCTCGACCGCGTCGTCGGCGACGTGCGCCTGGCCGTCGCGGACTGGCGGGCCATGCGGGACACCGCGGTGTCGCTCGCCGCGGACCTCGCCGAGACGCCCCTCCCGGTTCGGCGCGAGGACGTGGAGGACGCCCGCGAACTGCTGTGCTGGCTCGCCGACGACCACTTCACGTTCCTCGGGTACCGCGAGTACCGGCTCGCCGACGGCGGTGAGGTGCTGGAGGCCGTTCCGTCCTCGGGGCTCGGCATCCTCCGGAAGGCGCCGGTCGCGCCGCGGACGTTCGCCTCGATGCCGGCGGAGGCGAGGGCCCGGGCGCACGAGCAGCGCCTGCTCGTCATCACCAAGGCCAACACCAAGGCCACCGTGCACCGCGACGCCTATCTCGACTACATCGGCGTCAAGGCGTTCGACGCCGAGGGACGGGTCACCGGCGAGCGGCGGTTCATCGGCCTGTTCTCGGCCGCCGCGTACCTGGAGAGCGTCCGCACGCTCCCCGTCGTCCGCCGCAAGGTCGCCGAGGTCATCGCCAACTCCGGGCTGTCGGTGCGCAGCCACAGCGGCAAGGACCTGCTGTCGGTGCTGGAGACGTACCCGCGCGACGAGCTGTTCCAGAGCACGTCCGACGAGCTCACCCACATCGGGATGGGCGTGCTGCGGCTGACCGGCCGCCGGCAGCTGCGGTTGTTCCTGCGCCGGGACGTGTACGGCCGGTTCATCTCCTGCCTCATCTACCTGCCGCGGGACCGGTACTCCACCGAGGTCCGGCTGCGGATGCAGCGGATCCTCACCGAGGAGCTCAACGGTGTCGGCGTGGAGTACACGACCCGGGTCACCGAGTCCGTGCTCGCCCGCGTGCACGTCATCGTCCGGACCGACCCCGCGAACCCGCCCGGCACCGTCGACGTCGCCGCCGTGCAGGACCGCCTCATCGAGGTCACCCGCTCGTGGGACGACGACTTCCGCGCCGCCGTGACCGCGGAGTACGCGGGGGAGAAGGCGCGGGGCCAGCTCGCCCGGTACGCCGGTGGGCTCCCGGAGGCGTACAAGGAGCGGCACTCCGCCGCCGACGCTGTCGACGACCTCGCCCGGCTGGAGATGCTGGAGGACCCGGGCGACCTCCGGACGCACCTGTACCACCTCGACACCCCGGAGGGCCCCGAGCTGCGGTTCACGGTCGCCCGGCTGCACCAGCCCATCTCGCTGTCGGATGTGCTGCCGGTGCTGCAGTCCCTCGGCGTCCGGGCGGTCGACGAGTTCCCGTACCGCATCGAGCGGACCGGCGGTCCGCAGGGCGGTGGCGACGTCGCCTGGCTGTACGACTTCGGGCTGGACGCGGCCGGCGGCACGGACCCGGACCGGGTGCACACCGCGGTGGAGAACGCCTTCGCGGCCGCCTGGCGCGGCGACTCCGAGGTCGACGGGCTGAACGCGCTGGTGCTCTCGGCCGGGCTCACCTGGCAGCAGGTGGTGGTCCTGCGGGCGTACGCGAAGTACCTCCGCCAGGCCGGCACGATCTACTCCAACCAGTTGATCGAGTCGACGCTCGCGGGCAACCCCGGGATCGCCCGGCGGCTGGTCAGCCTGTTCGAGGCCCGGTTCGACCCGGGCCGGGGCGGCTCGCCGGAGGCCCGGCAGGAGCTCGCGGACGCCTTCGTCGAGGAGATCGGCGCCGACCTCGACGCGGTCGCCAGCCTCGACGCGGACCGGATCCTGCGAAGCCTGCTGGCGATGGTGCTCGCCACGCTGCGCACCAACCGGTATCGCCGGGGCGCCGACGGCCGGGACAAGACCTACCTCGCGCTGAAGATCGACCCCGGCTCGGTGCCCGACCTGCCACGGCCCCGGCCGAAGTACGAGATCTTCGTGTACTCGCCGCGGTTCGAGGGCGTCCACCTGCGCTTCGGCGCGGTGGCCCGGGGCGGGCTCCGCTGGTCCGACCGGCGGGAGGACTTCCGCACCGAGATCCTCGGGCTGGTCAAGGCGCAGATGGTGAAGAACTCGGTGATCGTGCCGGTGGGCGCGAAGGGCGGGTTCGTGCTGAAGCGGCCCCCGGCGGACCGGGACGCGTTCCGGGCCGAGGGCGTGGCCTGCTACACGATGTTCATCTCGGCGCTGCTCGACGTCACGGACAACATCCGCACCACGGCGGCGGGCTCGGAGGTCGTCCCGCCGCCCGGGGTCGTCCGGCACGACGGCGACGACGCGTACCTGGTCGTCGCGGCCGACAAGGGCACGGCGACGTTCTCCGACATCGCGAACGGAGTGGCGCAGCAGTACGGCCACTGGCTCGGCGACGCGTTCGCCTCGGGCGGTTCGGTGGGCTACGACCACAAGGGCATGGGCATCACCGCGCGCGGCGCCTGGGAGTCGGTGAGGCGGCACTTCCGGGAGCGCGGGCACGACACCCAGAACGAGGACTTCACCGTCGTGGGCATCGGCGACATGTCGGGTGACGTGTTCGGGAACGGGATGCTGCTGTCCGAGCACATCCGGCTGGTGGCCGCGTTCGACCACCGGCACATCTTCCTCGACCCGGAGCCCGACGCGGCGTCGTCGTTCGCCGAGCGCGGTCGCCTGTTCGGGCTGCCCGCCTCCAGCTGGGCCGACTACGACCGGGCCCTGATCTCCGCGGGCGGCGGCGTGTGGCCGCGTACCGCGAAGTCGGTGCCGGTGTCCGCGCAGGTCCGCCGCGCACTCGGGATCGAGGACCCGTACATCACCGCGCTGAGCCCCGCCGAGCTGATCCGCCGGATCCTCACCGCACCGGTGGGCCTGCTCTGGAACGGCGGCATCGGCACGTACGTCAAGGCCACCGCCGAGACGCAGGCCGAGGTCGGCGACAAGACCAACGACCCGGTGCGGGTGAACGCCGCCGACATCCGCGCCACCGTGGTGGGCGAGGGCGGCAACCTCGGCCTGACCCAGCGCGGGCGCATCGAGTACGCGCTCGCCGGTGGGCGCGTCAACAGCGACGCGATCGACAACTCGGCCGGGGTCGACACGTCCGACCACGAGGTGAACATCAAGATCCTGCTCGACCGCGCCGTCCTGGCCGGCGAGCTGCCCCAGCACGAGCGCAACCCCCTCCTCGCGCGGATGACCGAGGAGGTGGGCGAGCTGGTGCTCGCCGACAACTACGCGCAGAACACCGCGCTCGGCAATGCCCGCAGTCAGTCCGAGCGCCTCATCACCGTCCACGCCCGGCTGATCCGCGAGCTGGAGCGGTCCGGCCGGCTGGACCGGGCCCTGGAGTTCCTGCCCTCCGAGAAGGTCATCGCCGAACGGGAGGCGGCCGGACGCGGGCTCACCTCGCCCGAGCTGTCGGTGCTCCTCGCGTACGTCAAGATCTCGCTCGAGGAGGACGTGCTCGCCTCCGAGCTGCCGGACGAGCCGCGGTGCCTCGACATCCTGGCGGACTACTTCCCGACGGCGCTGCGCACGCGGTTCCGCGACCACATGGCGGCCCACCCGCTGCGGCGGGAGATCGTCACGACCCAGGTCGTGAACGACAGCGTCAACCGCGGCGGCAGCACGTTCGTGTTCCGTGCGACGGAGGAGACCGGCGCGGGCCCGGTGGACGTCGTGCGCGCGTACCAGGTGGTGCGCGAGGTGTTCGGCCTGCCCGCGCTGTGGGCCGAGATCGAGGCGCTGGACAACGAGGTGCCGACCGCCGCGCAGACCGCGCTGTTCATGGAGACCCGGCGGCTGCTGGACCGGGCCGTGCGGTGGCTCGTGCAGAACCGGCGCGCGCCGATCGACGTGGCCGGCGAGATCGGCCGGCTCCGGCCCGGCGTGGCCGCCCTGTTGCCCGAGGTCGGCTCGCTGTTCCGCGGTGCGGAGGCGGAGGCGCTCGCGGCGCACGTGGAGGACCTCGTCGCCGGTGGCGCGCCGCGGGAGCTGACGCAACGGATCGCGGAGATGCTGTACGGGTTCGGTCTCCTCGACGTCGTCGAGGTCGGCGACCGGACCGGGCGGCCGCTCACCGAGGTGGCGCCGGTCTACTACGCGCTGTCCGAGCGGTTCCGGGTGGACGTGCTGCTCGACCGGATCTCGGCGCTGCCGCGGGACGACCGCTGGCAGTCGCTCGCCCGGATGGCGCTGCGGTACGACCTGTACGCCGCGCTGTCCGAGCTGACGGCGGAGGTCCTGGCGAGCACCGAGCCCGGCGACGCGGGGGACCGGGTGGACGTGTGGATGGCGGCCAACGCCGTCTCGATCGCGCAGGCGCAGGGCAACGTGGCGGAGTTCCGGGCCGACGCGAAGGCCGACCTCGCGACGCTGTCGGTGATCCTGCGCCAGATCCGGACGATGGTCCGGGCGTCCGCGTCGACGTCGGACCCCACCCCGCGTTCACCGTCGGACCCCACCCCGCGTTGATCATGGGGTTTGCAACAGACACGCCGGCGTGTCGTGTTGCAAACCCCATGAT
>DASWRY010000056.1:0-54152 GCA_036402915.1 Mycobacteriales bacterium | reverse complement strand
GACGGCCTCGGGGTCGTCGCCGTTCACGTGGAAGATCGGCGCCTGGATCATCCGCGCCACGTCGGTCGAGTAGAAGCTCGACCGGCTGTACTCCGGCGCGGTGGTGAAGCCGACCTGGTTGTTGACGACCACGTGGACGGTGCCGCCGGTGCGGTACCCGCGGAGCTGGGAGAGGTTCAGCGTCTCCGCGACCACGCCCTGGCCCGCGAACGCCGCGTCGCCGTGCAGCAGCACGGGGAGCACGGTGTACCCCTCGAGCGACTTGTCGATCACGTCCTGCTTCGCGCGGACGATGCCCTCGAGGACCGGGTCGACCGTCTCGAGGTGGCTCGGGTTCGCGACGACGGAGACGTTGGTGGTCGCCGTGCCGTCCGGCGTCTGGTACTTGCCCTCGGCACCGAGGTGGTACTTCACGTCACCGGAGCCGTGTGCGCTCCGCGGGTCGAGGTTGCCCTCGAACTCGCCGAAGATCTTCTCGTACGGCTTGCCGACGATGTTGGCGAGCACGTTGAGGCGGCCGCGGTGCGGCATGCCGATGACGACCTCGTCCAGGTCGTTCTCGGCGGACGCCTGGAGCACCTCGTCGAGCAGCGGGATGACGCTCTCGCCGCCCTCGAGGCTGAACCGCTTCTGTCCCACGTACTTCGTCTGCAGGAACGTCTCGAACGCCTCCGCGGCGTTCAGCCGGCCCAGGATGTGCTTCTGCTTCTCCGTGTCGGGCTTCGCGTGCTTGACCTCGACGCGCTCCTGGATCCAGCGGCGCTCCTCGGGCGACTGGATGTGCATGTACTCGATGCCGACCGTGCGGCAGTACGAGTCGCGCAGCACCCCGAGGATGTCGCGGAGCTTCATCGTCTTCTGGCCCGCGAACCCGCCGACCGGGAACGTCCGGTCGAGGTCCCACAGCGTGAGCCCGTGCTCGAGGATGTCGAGGTCGGGGTGCTTGCGGACCCGGTACTCGAGCGGGTCCGTGTCGGCCATGAGGTGGCCGCGCACACGGTAGCTGTGGATCAGCTCGAGCACGCGGGCGCTCTTCTCGATCTCGCCCTCGTGGCGGACCGTGACGTCGCGGACCCAGCGCACCGGCTCGTACGGCAGGCGCAGCGCCGAGAAGATCTCGTCGTAGAAGCCGTCCTCGCCGAGCAGCAGCTGGTGCATGCGGCGGAGGAAGTCGCCGGACTGGGCGCCCTGGATGATCCGGTGGTCGTACGTGCTGGTGAGCGTCATCGTCTTGCTGATCGCGCGCTCGACGAGCTCCTCCTCGGACACCCCGGAGAACTCCGCCGGGTACTCCATCGCGCCGACGCCGACGATCGTGCCCTGGCCCTGCATGAGACGCGGCACGGAGTGCACCGTGCCGATCGTGCCGGGGTTGGTGAGGCTGATCGTGGTGCCGGCGAAGTCGTCCGCCGTGAGCTTGCCGACCCGGGCGCGGCGCACGATGTCCTCGTACGCCTGCCAGAAGGTGCGGAAGTCCATCGCCTCGGCGCCCTTGATGCTGGCGACCACCAGCGAGCGCGAGCCGTCCTTCTGCTTGAGGTCGATGGCGAGGCCCAGGTTGACGTGCTCCGGCGTGACCACGGCGGGCTTGCCGCCCGAGACCGCGAAGGAGTTGTTCATCTCCGGGAAGTCGTGCACGGCCTTCACCAGGGCGTACCCGATGAGGTGCGTGAAGGACACCTTGCCGCCGCGACCGCGCGTCAGGTGGTTGTTGATCACGATGCGGTTGTCCGCGATGAGCTTCGCGGGCACCGCGCGCACGCTGGTCGCGGTCGGCAGCGTGAGGGACGCGTCCATGTTCGCCACGATCCGGGCCGCCGCGCCGCGGAGCTGCCTCGTCTCCGCGCCGGCCGGCGCGGGGACGCTCTTCGGCTTCGCCGCGGGGGCCTCGGCGGGGGTCGCCGTGGGCGCCGCGCCGGTCGGGGCGGCCGGAGCCGTGCCGGGCCGGGTGGGTTCGGGGGTGGTCGACCTCGCCGCCTGCACGCCGTCCGCCACCGCGGCGGAGCCGGCGGGGGCCACCGGCTGGCGGCCGTTCGCGGCGTCCGGAGCGGGGCTCTCGCCCCCGCTCTCCGGGCGTGCCTCGGTACCGCCCTCGGGACGGTAGTCGGTGAAGAAGTCGTGCCAGGCGGGGTCCACGCTCGCCGGATCGGCGAGGAACTGCTGGTAGATCTCCTCGACGATCCACTCGTTGGGACCGAAGCTGGCCAAGGGGTTGCCTGCGGGGCTCTGCGTCGACACGGCCGGGTATTCGCCTTCTTCCACCGGAGGGTGCTGGTGTGACGTCTGCAACGACCCAGGTTACCCCGCGCCGGACCCGGCCCGGACCGCCGGTCGGGGGGTCGGGAGGCCGGGTTCGGTGTCCTTCCTCACAGCGGGCTCAGGTGATGTCGCGCCGCCGCATGACGAGCGACCCGACGCCGCCCGCCACCACGCCGTACGCCAGCAGGATCAGCGCGCCGACGTACCAGGCGGGGGCGTGGGGGATGCGGGTCGCGGTCGTCATGACCGTGGACGCCTGGCTCGGCAGCGCGAACACGACCTTCATGATCCAGGCCTGGTGGAACTGCGTGGACAGCACCGTCAGGACCACGCCGACCGCCTGCTCCGCGACGAGCTTGAGGACCAGGCACACGACGATCGCGGCCATCTGGTTGCGCAGCAGCGTGCCGATGCCCACTCCGAACACCGCCCAGATCGCGTAGGCGAGCAGGTTGAGCGCGAGGGACGCGAGCACGGTCGGGTGGCCCAGCTGGGTACCGGCGCCCTTCGCGGCGAGGTAGACGGCGCCGGCCGGGACGGAGATCAGCATCGTCACGAGTCCGAACAGGACGCCGAAGCCGACCGCCGCGACGAGCTTCGACGCGACCACGCGCACCCGCCGGGGCGTCGCGAGGAACGTCGGCGTGGCCGTCTGGTGGTGGTACTCGTTGGTCACCATCAGTGCGCCGAGCAGCATCACGAACAGCGTGCCGAAGAACTGCCCCGACGTGTACACGTAGGACGCGAGCCCCGCGTGGCCGCCGCCGAGGCCGAACTGGCCGGACGTGGGATCGCCGCTCAGCGTGGACGCCGCGATGACGAACAGGTTGACGAGCAGCGCGACCGCGGTGAACCCCACGACCCCGAGCAGCACGAGCCACCACGTGTTCGTGGTGAGGACCTTGCGCAGCTCGCTCCGGACGAGGGGGCTCATCGGATCTGCTCCGTTCCGGTGGTCAGGTCGAGGAACACCTGCTCGAGGTCGCTGCGCTCGGTCGTGAGCTCGTGCAGCTCCACCCCGGCGGCGAGGGCCGCGCGGCCGACGGCGGGCGCGTCGTCGCCGTGCACGTAGAGCAGCCCGGGGCCGCCCGCCTCGACCCGCGCGCCGTCCAGCGCGGCGGCGAGCCGGTCCGGCTCGGGCGTGCGCACCCGGACCCGCGCCCGCGTCTGCGCGGTGAGGTCGGACACCGTGCCCTGCCGCATGCTCCGGCCCGCGGCGATGATCACCACGTCGTCGGCGGTCTGCGCGACCTCGGCGAGGAGGTGGCTCGACACCAGGACCGTGCGGCCGTCGGCGGCCAGTCCGCGGAGGAAGCCCCGGAGCCACCGGATGCCCTCCGGGTCGAGGCCGTTGGCGGGCTCGTCGAGGATCAGCACGCGGGGGTCGCCGAGCATGGTGGCGGCGAGGCCGAGCCGCTGCTTCATCCCGAGGGAGTACCCGCGGACCTTGCGCCGCGCGGCCGCCGTCATGCCGACCATCTCGAGCACCTCGTCGGCCCGGCGGTCGGGCAGCCCCGCCGCGGCGCACAGCACCCGGAGGTGGTTACGGCCGGTCCGGCCCTTGTGGAAGCTCGCCGCCTCGAGGGCGGCGCCCACCGTCCGGGTGGGGTGCTCCAGCTGGTCGTAGCGCAGGCCGCCGATCGTCGCCGAGCCGGACGTCGGGGTCACCAGGCCCAGCAGCATCCGCAGGGTCGTCGTCTTGCCGGCGCCGTTCGGGCCGAGGAAGCCCGTCACCGTGCCCGGCTCGACCGTGAACGACAGGTCGTCGACCGCCCGGACCTTCGTGAAGTGCTTGGTCAGGTGGTCGACGACGATGCGCCCGTCGGGCTCGCCCATCCGGTTCTCCCTCGCTCGGTTGTGCCCAGGGTGCCGTACGGGGTGCCCGTTCGCCGTCAGGTGTGCGACACACCGAGGTCCGCGAGCACGGCCCGGGCGGCGCCCAGGCCCGCGGCGCCGATCACCGAGCCCGCGGGGTGGCACCCGGCGGCCCCCGCGTACACGCCGTCCACGCCCGCCCGGTACGGCATCCGGTCGGTGAACGAGATCGCGTTGTCGACGTGGTGGATGTTCCCGTGCGTGATCCCGAAGTGCGCGGTGATCTCGGGCGGGGTCAGCGCGTGCACGTCGACGAGGAGGCCGGGCAGGTCGGGGGCGTACCGGGCGACGGCCGCGAGGAGCCGCCCGACGTACGCCTCCTTCTCACGCGCCCAGTCCGACCCGGCCGGGGTGTGCGGCACGCCCTGGACGAACAGCGCGGAGGAGTGGTGGCCGTCCGCGTCCCGGAGGGTCGGGTCCAGCTCCGAGTGCAGGTACCACTCCAGCGGCGGAATCGCGTCGAGGCTGCCCCGCGCGGCGGCGTCGAAGACCTCCCCGAGCGCCGTGAGCACGCTCCCGTCCGCGGCGGGCGGGGGGAGCAGGTGCACGGTGGTGCCGTGCTGCCCCCGCGGCTCGGGCAGCGCGGCGAAGGTCGGCAGGCCCGCGAGCGCGAGGTTCACCTTCATGGTCTGGCCGGGGGAGCGCGCGGCCCAGTCGTCCACGCGCCGGGTGAGCCACGCCGGGGTGTGCGGGCCGAGCAGGCCCGGCAGGCGGTACACGTCGGTGGCGACCACGACGGCCGCGGCCCGGACCTCCTCCCCGCCCGCCGTGGCCCCGCCCGCCGTGGCCCGGCCCGCCGTGGCCCCGCCCGCCGTGGCCCCGCCCGCCGTGGCCCGGTCCGCCGTGGCCCCGCCCGCCGTGACGACGCCCGCCGCGGCGCTGCCCTCGACGGTCAGCGAGGCGACCGCGGTCCCGGTGCGCAGGACGGCCCCCGCCTCCCGCGCCCGGCGGGCGAGCGCGCGGGTGACCGTCCCCATGCCGCCGCGGACGACCATCCACGTGCCGCCGGAACCCGGCAGCCGGCACATGTTGTGGACGAGCAGGTTGTGCCCGCTCCCGGGTGACCACGGCGAGCCGGTGAGCCCCGGCATGCCGTCGGTGACGGCGTACATCGCGACCACCGTCTCGCTCGCGAACCCGAACCGCTCGAGGTAGTCCATCGCCGAGCCCCTCACGAGGTCGGTGAACGCGCGGCGGAGGGACGGGCGGACGTACCGCTCGGCGGTGCCGTCCACCGTGAGCGGCTCGGCGAGCCACGCGGGGGCGAGGTCCTCGCGCAGCGCGGCGAGCTCCGCGGCCAGCGCCTCGTCGGCCCGCGCGTCCGCCTCGGTGAAGAAGGCGGCGAACTGCCGCCGCGCCGCCTCGCGGTCGCTGCCGAGCAGGAGGTGACGACCGTCGAGGGTGGGCAGGAAGTAGTGCGGGTCCCGGCGGAGGAGGGGGATGTCCGTCCGGAGGTCGAGGTCGAGCAGCGCGGGGATCTCCGGCGGCATCAGCCCCAGGAGGTACGCGCCTGTCGACGCCGCCAGTCCCGGGCACCGGGCGAACGGGCGCTCGGTCCGGCACGCCCCGCCGACCGTGTCCGCGGCCTCGAGCACGGTGACCGACAGGCCCGCCCGGGCGAGGAGCCCGGCGGCGACGAGCCCGTTGTGTCCCGCACCCACCACGACGACGTCCGCGCGCTCCGGCACGGCATATGCCTATCACCCGCGGGCCCCGGCAGTCGCCGCGCGAGACGCGCAGTGCGGGTCGTGGAATTGCCGACGGGCAGTTTTCGCGCCGTTCACGAGAGGATTTCCGGCACAAAAACGGTGCGGAATACCGGCGGCCATTCCGGGTGCCGGATATGTTGCGCCGACAACGGAGGTGCCTCCCCCGGAAAGGGGAGCGGACGGGGTAATGCGCGACCGCTGATCCGCCTCGTGGCGGCGCCGGCCGTGCCCGCGGGGCCGTGGGCCGGTCCGTCCCACGGTGCCTACTCGGAACGACGGAGGCGGACACGGACAGTGAGCACATGCCATCACGGAGCGTTGCGACACAGTCCCGTACTGGTGACCAACGGGCACGATCCGGTCCATCGCTCACACAGCGTGGTGACTCTGTGCGACTCGGGTAGCCACGCCGGGTCACGAGACAACCCCGTCCACAACGGAGGATTGGGGCCATTGTGCGACCTCGGTCACCGGCGTACGGTGGGGCACCCATGAGCGACCACTCGGGCCGAGGAGGCACGAGAATGGCTCAGCATGTTTCCCTCGACGACCGCGCGGCGGTGGACGATTTTTTTTTCCGCCGCACGGAAGCCGGACGTCTCCTGGCGGCTGACGCCGAGCGCGTGGCGCGGGCTTGTCACGAGATGGCGGTGCGATTCCATGCCGGGGGCCGCCTGATCGTTTTCGGCAATGGCGGTTGCAGTGCCGATGCACAGCACCTCGCGGTGGAATTCGTGCACCCGGTGATCGTGGGGAAGCGGGCGCTGCCGGCCTTCTCGCTCACCAACGACGTGGCGACGCTCACCGGCGTCGCGCGGCGCGCCGGGTTCGACGAGGTCTTCGCACACCAGCTGCGGTACGTCGGCGAGCCCGCGGACATCGCGCTCGGGGTGTCGCCCGACGGGCACTGCGAGAACGTGCGGCGGGGGCTCGAACAGGCGTCGGAACTCGGCATGCTCACCATCGCCCTGGTGGGCGGCGACGGCGGCGTGATCGGGGACAGCGAGCACGTGCGCCACACGCTGATCGCGCGGTCCGACGACCCCGCCGTCGTGAAGGAGGTACACGTGACCATCTACCACGTCCTGTGGGAGCTGGTGCACGTGTTCTTCGAGCACCCGGGTGTGCTGGCGCCGGAGGTGATCCGGTGAGCGCGCACTCCGTCCCCCTCGGGATGCCGGCGAAGAGGACGCCGGCGGTCCCGGAGTGTCACGGGGACGTCTGCATCACCTGTTCCGACGAGGCCGTGCCGGTCCGGGTCCTGGAACTCCTCGGCGCGGACCTCGCCATGGTCGACACGGGGCTGAGCGTGGAGGAGGTGAGTGTGGCCCTCGTCGAGGCCGAGGTCGGCGACACCGTGCTGGTGCACGCCAAGGAGGCCATCGCCGTGGTCCGCGAATGATGCACACGAGCCGGCCCGCGGGTGCGGGCATGGAGTCGCTCTACCCGTTCCTCTACGGGGACGCGGGGCAGAGTGTCGACGCGGTGCTGGACGAGGTGCGCCGCTCCACGGCCGAGAAGGCCGAGGAGATCGTCGTCCTCCGTCAGCAGGTCGCGGACCGCTATGCCGACGAACTGGTGACCTGCGCAGGCGAGCTGGCGGCAGCCTTCGCCGGCGGAGGCCGTCTGTTCACGTTCGGCAACGGCGGCAGCAGCACCGATGCGCAGACCGTCGCCAGCCTGTTCCTGGCGCCCCCGCGGGGGCGTCCGCTGCCGGCGTTCTCGCTCACGTCCGACATCGCGGTGGTGACCGCGCTGTCGAACGACATCGGCTTCGAGGTGGTGTTCGCCCGGGAACTCGCCGCGTTCGCGCGGCCCGGGGACATCGCCCTGGGGCTGTCCACCAGCGGCGGGTCCGCGAACGTCCTGCGGGCATTCGACGAGGCCAGTCGCCGCGGCCTCATCACGGTCGGTCTGGCCGGCTACCACGGCGGCAAGATGGCCGAGGCCGACTCGATCGAGCACCTGTTCGTCATCCCCTCGTCGTCCGTGCACCGGATCCAAGAGGCGCAGACCACCGTCTACCACGTCCTGTGGGAACTGGTGCAGCGCGCGCTGGAGAGCACGGCGGTCGCAGGGACACCCGACCCGTCGTGACACACGACGGGCACGCCGTTCGTGGAGAGGTGATGACATGACTGCAACGGCGCACGAGGTGGAAGCTGCGCGCCAGGACACCGACCCCGTCCTGCACATCCTGTGGATCAACGCCGGGCTCAGCTGTGACGGGGACTCGGTGGCGCTGACCGCAGCCACCCAGCCCAGCATCGAGGAGATCGTCCTCGGCGGTCTGCCCGGGCTGCCGAAGGTGGCGGTGCACTGGCCGCTCATCGACTTCGAGTGCGGTCCGATGCAGGGCGCGGACACGTTCATCGAGTGGTTCTACAAGGCCGACCGCGGCGAGCTGGAGCCTTTCGTCCTCGTCATCGAGGGCTCCATCCCGAACGAGAAGATCAAGTCCGAGGGCTACTTCTCCGGGTTCGGCAACAACCCCGACACCGGCACCGACATGGCCTCGTGGCAGCCGATGACCACGCCGGAGTGGCTGGACCGGCTGGCCCCCAAGGCCACGGCCGTGCTCGCGGTCGGTACCTGCGCCACGTACGGCGGCATCCACGCGATGGCGGGCAACCCCACCGGCGCGATGGGCGTGGCGGACTACCTGGGCTGGGACTGGAAGTCCAAGGCGGGTCTGCCGATCGTCAACGTCCCCGGCTGCCCGATCCACCCGGACAACCTGAGCGAGACGATCCTGTACCTGCTGTACCAGGTCGCGGGTCAGGCACCGATGATCCCGCTCGACGAGGCGCTGCGTCCCACGTGGCTCTTCGGCAAGACGGTCCACGAGGGCTGCGACCGTGCCGGCTACTACGAGCAGGGCGACTTCGCGACCGAGTACGGCTCGCCGAAGTGCATCGTCAAGCTCGGGTGCTGGGGCCCGGTCGTGAAGTGCAACGTGCCGAAGCGGGGCTGGATCAACGGCATCGGTGGCTGCCCCAACGTCGGCGGCATCTGCATCGGCTGCACGATGCCGGGCTTCCCCGACAAGTTCATGCCGTTCATGGACGAGCCGCCCGGCAGCCGGGTCTCGGCCGCGGCGAGCGGGGTGTACGGCGGGCTGATCCGGGGTCTCCGCGGGGTCACCGCACGGACGCTGGACAAGGAACCGAAGTGGCGGCACCCCGGCACGCAGATCACCACCGGCTACCGGCGCGACTGGACCTGAGGAGACGACACGCGATGACGACCACAAAGGGCAGGCCCGCCACCTCGACCGGGACGCAGACCGGCCTCACCGAGATGGCGTTCGACCCGATCACCCGCATCGTCGGGAGTCTCGGGATCTACACGAAGATCGACTTCGGCAACCGCCGCGTGGCCGAGTGCTACGCGACGTCCTCGGTCTTCCGTGGCTACAGCATCTTCATGCGCGGCAAGGACCCGCGTGACGCGCACTTCATCACCAGCCGCATCTGCGGGATCTGCGGTGACAACCACGCCACGTGTTCGGTCTACAACCAGAACATGGCGTACGGCGTGCGGCCACCGCACATCGGTGAGTGGATCATCAACCTCGGCGAGGCCGCCGAGTACATGTTCGACCACAACATCTTCCAGGAGAACCTGGTCGGCGTGGACTACTGCGAGAAGATGGTCGCGGAGACGAACCCGGGCGTCCTCGAGCAGGCGAACAACACCCCCGCGCCCAACGCGGAGGCCCACGGCTACAAGACCATCGGCGACATCATGCGGACCCTGAACCCGCTCTCGGGCGCGTTCTACCGCGAGGCGCTCCAGGTCAGCCGTGAGACCCGCGAGATGTTCTGCCTCATGGAGGGGCGCCACGTGCACCCGTCCACGCTGTACCCGGGCGGTGTCGGCACGACGGCCACCGTGCAGCTGTTCACCGACTACCTGACCCGCCTGATGCGGTACGTCGAGTTCATGAAGCGGGTCGTCCCGCTGCACGACGACCTGTTCGACTTCTTCTACCAGGCGATGCCCGGGTACGAGGAGGTCGGCCGGCGCCGCGTCATCATCGGGTCCTGGGGCAGCCTGAACGACCCGGAGTACTGCGACTTCACGTACGAGAACATGAGCAACTGGGGCCGGAAGATGTTCGTGACCCCCGGTATCGTGGTCGACGGCAAGCTCGTCACCACGGACCTGGTGGACATCAACCTCGGCATCCGGATCCTGCTCGGCAGCTCGTACTACGAGGACTGGGAGGGCCAGGAGGTCTTCGCGAAGCACGACCCGCTGGGCAACCCGGTCGACCGGCGCCACCCGTGGAACATGCACACGCTCCCGCGGCCGCAGAAGCGCAACTTCGACGACAAGTACTCCTGGTGCATGTCGCCGCGCTGGTTCGACGGCAGCGACTACCTGGCCATGGACACGGGCGGCGGCCCGCTGCCGCGTCTCTGGGTGACGGCGCTCGCCGGTCTGGTCGACACGCCGTACCTCAAGGCCACCGGCAGCAGCGTGCAGATCAACCTGCCGCGGACCGTCACCAAGCCCGAGGTCACGTTCGAGTGGAAGCCCCCGGTGGACCCGCAGGGCCAGCCGCTGTCGAACGCGATCGAGCGGAACCGTGCGCGTACCTACTTCCAGGCGTACAGCGCGGCTCTCGCGCTGCACTTCGTGGAGCAGGCGCTCGCGGAGGTGCGGGCCGGCCACACGCAGACGTGGGCCCCGTTCAAGGTTCCGGACGAGGCGATCAGCTGCGGCTTCACCGAGGCCGTCCGCGGCGTCCTGTCGCACCACATGGTCATCCGCGGCGGGAAGATCGCGAACTACCACCCGTACCCGCCGACCCCGTGGAACGGCTCGGTCCGTGACGTCTACGGCACCCCCGGCCCGTACGAGGACGCGGTGCAGAACACGCCGATCTTCGAGGAGAACCCCCCGGAGAAGTTCAAGGGCATCGACATCATGCGGGCGGTCCGCAGCTTCGACCCGTGCCTCCCGTGCGGTGTCCACATGTACCTCGGCAACGGCAAGACGGTCGAGAAGGTCCACTCCCCGACCATGTACAACCCCGGCTGAGCCACGCCGGAGAGCCCCTGAGCGCGAAGCCCCCGCGGGCCGGCAACGGCCCGCGGGGGACCGGCGGCCGTACGCCCGAGAGAGGTGTCCGAGATGGGTCGAGCAGTCAACACCCGTGAGGCAGGCGAGCGAGTCGAACGGCTCCTGGCCGACCTCGGGTCGGTCGCGGACGCCGTGGTCCGGGAGAAGGCGGAGGATCTGGCCCGGACGCTCGTCGAGCTGTACGGCGCGGGGCTGGAGCGCGTCGTCGAGATCGTGGCCGAGCGGCCGGACGGCGAGCAGATCGTCGGGGCGCTCGCCGACGACAAGTTCGTCGGCAGCCTGCTCGTCCTGCACGACCTGCACCCGGTCCCGGTGACGGAGCGCGTGCAGAAGGCGCTGGACGGGGTGCGCCCGTACCTGGGCTCGCACGCCGGTGGCGTCGAGTTCCTCGGGATCGACGAGGCGGGCGTCGCGCACCTGGCGCTCGAGGGCAGCTGTGACGGCTGCCCGTCGTCCCTCGTCACCGTCAAGCTCGCCATCGAGCGGGCGATCATGGACGCCGCGCCCGAGCTCACCGGGCTCGAGGTCGAGGGCGTCGTGCCGGAGAAGACCGGCCCGAAGCTCCACCAGATCGGCGGCCTCACCCGGCGCCCGGAGTCCGACTGGACCGCGCTCGCGGGCGTGGACGACCTGCGGGTCGGCGAGGTGCGCGCCAACGCGGTGGAGGGGCTCGCGCTCGTCATGTGCCGGACCGACGCCGGGACGTACGCGTACCGCGACGCCTGCCCGGCGTGCGGCTCGGCTCTCGTCGGCGGCACGCTCGCCGGCAGGGTGCTCGCGTGCCCGGGCTGCGGCCGCGGGTACGACGTGCAGCGCGCCGGCCGCGAGGTGGACCCGCCCGACGAGCCGGGGCACCTCGACCCGATCCCGCTCGTGGCGGACGAGAGCGGCGTCCGCGTGGCCCTCCCGGCGGCGGCGTCATGACCGCGGGCGGCTCCCCGTTCACCGGGCTGGCGGGTCTGGAGAGGCTCGTCCGGCCGGTGCCCAAGGTGGTGCCCGGCGAGCGGTGCGAGATGTGCGGCGAGGCGGTGCCGGACGAGCACTCGCACGTCGCGGACATCGAGAACCGCAGCGTGCTCTGCGCCTGCCGGGCCTGCTACCTGCTGTTCACGCAACGCGGGGCGGCCGGCGGCCGGTACCGCGCGATCCCCGACCGGTACCGCCACGACCCCGCCCCGCACCTCACCGACCGGCAGTGGGACGAGCTCCAGATCCCGGTGCGACTGGCCTTCTTCTTCCACAACTCCACGCTCGCCTCGGACGTCTGCTTCTACCCCGGGCCCGGCGGTGCGATGGAGTCCGAGCTCCCGCTCGACAGCTGGGCGACGATCCTCGCGGACAACCCCGAGTTCTCCGACCTGGCCCCGGACGTCGAGGCACTCCTCGTGCAGCGCGCTCCCCGCGAGGACGGCGGGGGCTTCGAGTTCTTCGGCGTACCCATCGACGCGTGCTACGAGCTGGTCGGCCTGGTCCGGATGAACTGGAAGGGCTTCGACGGCGGCCAGGAGGCCTGGCGCGCGATCAACGGGTTCTTCGACCGTCTCCGCGAGCGGAGCACCGTCGTCGGGGGAGGCGGCCGCTGATGCCGGAGCTGGTCTTCGACTGCGTGGACTGCAAGCCCGACCGGTACGCGGCGGGCCCGACGCTGGTGTTCAAGCTCCGCATCGCGGAGACCACCGGCGCCACGCTGCACTCGATCGGGCTCCGCGTCCAGTTCCGCATCGAACCGCAGCGCCGGAGGTACGCGGCCGGGGAGAGCGACCGGCTGACGGACCTGTTCGGCGGCCCGGAGCGGTACGGGGAGACGCTGCACCCGATGCAGCTCGCGACCGTGCCGGTCATGGTGCAGGGCTTCACCGGCAGCACCGAGGTGGACGTGCCGGTGGCCTGTAGCTACGACCTCGAGGTGGCCACCGGGCGGTACTTCGGCGCGCTCGAGAAGGGCGAGGTCCCCCTCGCGCTGCTGTTCAGCGGCACGGTGTTCTACCGGACCGAGGACGGCACGGTGGCGGTGACGCAGGTGCCGTGGGACAAGGAGGCGAGCTACCGCCTCCCGGTGTCGATCTGGCGCGAGATGATCGACATCTTCTTCCCGAACTCCGGCTGGCTCATGCTCCACGAGGAGACGCTCAAGGCGCTGACGTCGTTCAAGTCCCGCGAGGCCGTCGCAGGCTGGGACCAGACCTTCGCCCTGCTGCTCCGGCGCGCGGGGGAGAACAGCCCATGAGCGAGGTCAGGAGTGGCTTCGACGAGGCCCGGGCGATCGCCGACGCGGTCCTGCTGGAGGGGTACGTCCTCTACCCGTACCGGGCGTCCGCGCAGAAGAACAGGATGCGGTTCCAGTTCGGCGTGCTGACCCCGCGGCCGGTGGCCGAGAGCGGCACCGGCGAGACCTGGTTCTCGCAGACCGAGTGCCTGGTCGAGATGGACGAGCCGGCGGCCGCGGCGCCGGACGCGCTGCACCTGCGGACGCGGTTCCTCCAGTTGCAGGCGCGCACGGTGGAGGAGGCCACGCCGGACGGCTACCGGGAGGTCGACGTCCTCGAGGTGGACGACACCCCGATCCCGGCCTGGGACGAGGGCGTGGAGCGGCAGGTGGACGTGACCACGTCGCTCACCGAGCTCCTGGAGGGGCGGGACGTCGAGTTCACCATCGCCGCGGGCGAGGACGTCGAGGACGTCACGGCCCCCGACGGCACCGCCGTGGGCCGGATCCGGCGGCGGCGCCAGGAGCTCACCGGCGTGCTCCGGCTCGCGGCGCAGCGGTTCGGCGGCCCGTACCCGCTGGTGAAGCTGCACCTCCGCGTCGAGAACCACACGCCCTGGGCGGACCCCTCCGCACCGCGGAACGAGGCGATGCGCGGTTCGCTGCTCGCGGCACACACGCTGCTCCGGGTGACCGGCGGCAAGTTCGTCTCGCTGCTGGACTCACCGTGGTGGGCGAGTCCCGCGGTGGCGGAGTGCGAGAACCTCCACACGTTCCCCGTGCTCGTCTGCCAGGACAGCGACGACGTGATGCTGTCCTCGCCGATCATCCTGTACGACCGCCCGGCGATCGCTCCCGAGAGCCAGGGCGACATGTTCGACGGGCTGGAGAACGACGAGATCCTCACGCTGCGGACGATGGCGCTCACCGACGAGGAGAAGCGGCAGGTCCGCGGTACGGACCCGCGCGGCGCCGCGATGCTGGACCGCGTCGACGGCCTGCCGCCGGAGATCATGGAGCGCCTCCACGGTGCCATCCGGGAGCTGCGCACGGTGTCGTCCGAGCCCCAGGAGGAGCCGCTCCCGTGGTGGGAGCCCGGATCCGACGACCCCGCGTCCCCCGAGACGGACCTGGTCTACGTCGGGGGCGTCGGCGTCCGGAAGGGCTGGAGGGTGCGGCTGCACCCCGGCCGCGGAGCCGACGCGCAGGACATGTTCCTCGAGGGGCGCCTCGCCGACGTGGACCACGTGCGCGTGGACGTCGACGGGCAGCGCTACCTCGCGGTGACGCTCGCCGACGACCAGAACGCGGACCTGCACGCGGCCACGGGCCGCTTCCTGTACTTCTCCTCCGAGGAGATCGAGCCGCTCGAGCCGCCGGTGGTGGACCCGTGAGCCCCCGGGTGCTCGTCGCCGGCGTCGGCAACGTCTTCCTGGGGGACGACGGCTTCGGCGTCGAGGTCGTCACGCGGCTCGCCGGCACGCCGCTCCCCGACGGGGTGACGGTGGCCGACTTCGGGATCCGCGGCGTCCACCTCGCGTACGAGCTGCTCGACGGGTACGACGCCCTCGTCCTCGTCGACGCGGTTCCCCGCGGGGACGTCCCGGGGACGCTGTACGTGATCGAGCCGGACCTGGACTCGATCCGGCCCGCGGGTGTCGGCGGTGAACCCGTCATGGACGCGCACGGCCTGGATCCGGAGGCGGTCCTGGGCCTGCTCGCCGCCCTGGGCGGGCGGGTCGGCCGTGTCACGGTCCTCGGGTGCGAGCCCGCGGACGTCAGCGAGCGGATGGGCCTCTCGGACCCGGTCGCCGGGGCCGTCGACGAGGCCGTGCGGATGGCCCGGCGGCTCGCGGGGGACGCCGCGGAAGCGTCCAGAGCCGATGTGAGATCGGGCACGGCGCCCGGTCCGGACAAGTGAAGGCGGTGGCGGGATGTTGCGTCGTTTGGTGTTCACGAGCCTCATGGTCGGCGTGGGTGCGGTGGTCGTCCGGTCCCTGCCGGACATCGCGCGGTACATGAAGATGCGCCAGATGTGACGAGCCCTCCGAGGGAGCCGGCGGGACCGCTGTCGTGAGGGGAGGATCGTGGTGACGCGCTACGTCATCGACCCCCGGCGGTCGACGGTGTGGATCGAGGCGCGCAGCAGCCTGCACCCGATCCACGGCGAGGCCGACGGCCTCGAGGGGTACGTCGAGGCCGACACGACCGGCGACCACCCGGATCTCTCGGGGCCGGCCGAGATGCACGTCGAGCTGCCGGTGGAACGGCTGCGCTCCGGCAACGCCCTGATGGACCGCGAGATGCAACGCCGCGTCGACGGTCAGCGGTACCGCACGATCTCCGGCGACGCGCGCAAGGTGAAGGAACTCGACGGTGACGGCGGTCGCTACCGGGTGAGCGGCGACGTGTCGTTCCACGGGGCCACCCGCACCGTCGAGGGGGACGTCCGGGTCACCGCACCGGACGACCGGACGCTCGTGGTCGAGGGCGAGCAGCTGTTCGACATCCGTGATTTCAACGTGCAGCCGCCGAAGATCCTCATGCTCCGCGTGGAGCCGGAGGTGCGGGTGCGGATCCGGGTGACCGCGCAGCGACAGCAATCTCCGGGACGGTAGCAGCGAAGGGAGTCGGAAACGTGATGGTGCTGGGTGCGTTCCTCGTCGGCTACTACCTCGGGGCGAAGTCGGACCAGTCCCTCGAGGAGCTGGTGGACTCGGCGAAGACGATCGTGACCTCGGAGGAGTTCAGGTCCCTCGCGATGGGTGCGTTCGGGATGGCGTCCGAGCTCGTGCGGACCGTGGCCTCGGACGGTCGTGCGGCCGAGATGGCGGAGAGGGTGACGGGCCGCAGCCTCCGCGCGGTGTGAGAGCGCGGAAGCCGGCCACGACGCCCGGGGCCGGCCCCGGGACCGGAAGGCGGTAGCAGTGCACGAGCTCGGTGTGTGTGAGGGGTTGCTGGCGGTGGTGGAGCGACGGGCGGCCGGCCGGCAGGTCGCCCGTGTCCGCTTCCGGGCCGGCGTCCTGCACAGGATCGACGAGCCCGCGCTGCGGCAGGCGTTCGAGCTCGTGTCGGCCGGCACCGTGGCGGACGGCGCCGAGCTCGACCTCGTGACGCTCCCGGTGATCGTGCAGTGCCGGGCGTGCGAGGCCGAGACGGTCGCCGACGACATGGTCGCCGTGTGTGGAACCTGCGGTGCAACGGACCTCGATCTCCGGGGCGGCGACGAGCTCGTGCTCGAGTCCCTCGAGATCGCCGCTCCGGTCTGAGCAACAGCCGACGAAAGGGAGATGTCCTCATGTGTCTCGGCATACCGGGTGAGGTCGTCGAGATCTACGACGACCGCGTGGACCTGGCAAAGGTGGACGTGAGCGGCGTCCGCCGGGCCATCAACATCGGCCTCTTGGAGAACGAGCCGCTCGCCCCCGGCGACTGGGTGCTCATCCACGTCGGGTTCGCGATGTCGAAGATCGACGAGGACGAGGCCCGCGCCGCGCTCGAGTTCCTCGAGGGACTCGGCCAGGCGTACGACGACGAGATAGCGGCGCTGCAGGAGTCCAAGATCGACTGACCCGTCCCGAGGAGGAGGTGAGCGGCGATGCGCTTCGTCGATGAGTTCCGCGACGCGGAGAAGGCCCACGTACTCGCGGCCCGGATCGCCGCCCTGTGCGAACCGGGGCGGCAGTACAAGTTCATGGAGGTGTGCGGCGGTCACACGCACACCATCTACAAGCACGGTCTCGAGGATTACCTGCCCGAGCAGATCACGTTGGTGCACGGGCCGGGCTGCCCGGTCTGCGTGATCCCGATGGGGCGCGTGGACGACACCATCCACATCGCCGAGCAGCCGGACGTGATCATGACGTCCTTCGGCGACATGATGCGCGTGCCCGGCGGCCGCGGGTCCTTCCTCGACTCGAAGGCCGCGGGCACCGACATCCGGATGGTGTACTCACCGCTGGACTCGCTGAAGATCGCGCGCCAGAACCCCGACAAGCACGTCGTCTTCATGGCGATCGGCTTCGAGACCACGGCGCCGTCGACCGCGATGACGCTGCTCCGGGCGGAGGCCGAGGGGCTCGACAACTTCTCGGTGTTCTGCAACCACGTCACGATCATCCCGGCGATCAAGGCGATCATGGACTCGCCCGACCTGCGGCTGGACGGCTTCATCGGCCCCGGGCACGTGTCCACCGTGATCGGGTGCGAGGTCTACCGGTTCATCCCGGAGAACTACGGCCTGCCGATCGTCACGGCCGGCTTCGAGCCGCTGGACATCCTGCAGTCGGTGTACATGCTCATGCTCCAGCTGTCCGAGGGGCGCACGGAGGTCGAGAACCAGTACAGCCGCGTCGTCCCCTGGTACGGCAACCCCAAGGCCCTGTCGGTCATCGGCCGGACGATGGAGCTGCGCCCGTACTTCGAGTGGCGCGGGCTCGGCTTCATCTCGCACTCCGCGCTGCGGGTGCGCGAGGAGTACGCCCGGTTCGACGCCGAGCGGATCTTCGAGATCCCCGGGGTGCGCGTCGCCGACCCGAAGGCGTGCCAGTGCGGCGAGGTGCTCAAGGGCGTGCTGAAGCCGTGGGAGTGCAAGGTCTTCGGCACCGCGTGCACGCCCGAGACGCCGATCGGCACGTGCATGGTCTCGTCCGAGGGCGCCTGCGCCGCGTACTACAACTTCGGGCGCTTCAGCCGTGACCGCATCAAGGAGGCGAGCGGGGTATGACCGGCGAGCGAGGTGTCCGCGAGCACGCCTCGGAGCAGGCCAACTGGGCCGAGGAGGCCGTCCGCGAGGCGGCCGCTCGCGAGCAGCTCGAGGTCACACCCGGCCATGCCGATCTCGAACACCCGGTGGTGCGGAGCCGGGAGGAGGAGGTGCTCGACAGGATCGACCGGGCACGCCGGGCCAGGCCGCGCGTCAAGGACGAGCGCATCACGATGGCGCACGGTGCGGGGGGCAAGGCCACGCACTCGCTGATCGAGGCGGTGTTCCTCGACGCGTTCCGCAACCCGCTCCTCGAGGCCATGGAGGACCAGGCCGTCTTCGGCGTCAACGGGACCCGGCTCGCGTTCACCACCGACAGCTACGTCGTCTCGCCGATCTTCTTCCCCGGCGGGGACATCGGGGACCTCGCGGTCAACGGGACCGTGAACGACCTCGCCGTCTCCGGGGCGCGGCCGCTGTACCTGTCGGCCGGCTTCATCCTCGAGGAGGGCTTCCCGCTGGACGACCTCCGCCGGGTCGTCGCCTCGATGAAGGCGGCGGCGGAGGTCGCCGGGGTCCAGATCGTCACGGGGGACACGAAGGTCGTCCAGCGCGGCAAGGCCGACGGGCTCTACATCAACACCGCCGGTGTCGGCGTGCTGGAGCGCGACGTGACCCTCGGGGCGGGCAATGCCCGGCCGGGGGACGCGGTGATCGTCTCGGGTCCGATCGGGGACCACGGGGTGACGATCATGCTCGCCCGGGGTGAGCTGGACATCGAGTCCGACATCACCTCGGACACGGCGCCGCTGAACGGTCTCGTCGACCTGCTCCTGGACGCGACCACCGGCGTGCGCTGCATCCGCGACGCCACCCGCGGGGGCGTCGCCACGATCCTCAACGAGGTCGCGGTGAGCTCGCAGGTCGCCGTCGTCGTCGAGGAGGATGCGGTCCCGATGCGGACCGAGGTCCGGGGAGCGAGCGAGATCCTCGGCATCGATCCGCTGTACGTGGCGTCGGAGGGGCGGTTCGTGGCGGTGGTCGACAGCGCGGAGGCCGACGCCGCGGTGGCGGCGCTCCGCACGCATCCGCTCGGGGCGTCGGCAGCGGTGATCGGCACGATCAAGGCCGATCCGCCGACGCTGGTACTGCTCAAGACCGAATTCGGTGGTACGCGGATCGTCGACATGCTGATCGGCGACCCGCTGCCCCGCATCTGCTGATCTCGTGAGCGGGAAGGGAGAAGCACCATGAGTGAGCACCCAGAGAGCGCACCCTCGGCCGTGACGGACCCGGGCGAGAGCCCGACGAAGAGCGGCGAGACGACCGGCGCGACCGAGGACGAGCCGGGTCGCGAGAACCTCGGCACGAAGGGCGAGTCCGAGCGGCCCGTCGGGACCTCCGACGCCCGCGCCTCGACCGGGGTCGACCCGCAGGAGACCGTGACCGGGAGCCCGACGCAGCCCGCCGGGGACCAGGGCGGCTGAGCCCACCCCGGGTCCGCGCTACGGACTCCGATCCACCGCGCCGGCGACGGCGGCCTGGCCGAGGCTCAGGCCGCCGTCGTTCGTCGGTACCCGGTGGTGGGTGAGCACCCGGAACTCCCTGGCGGCGAGGGCGTCCGCCGTCGCGTCGAGCAGCAGGAGGTTCTGGAACACCCCGCCGGACAACGCCACCGTGTCCAGGCCGGTGGCCTCCCGCACCCGCGCGGCGCCCGCCGCGATCGCCGCCGCCACGCCGTTGTGGAACCGTGCGGCCACGGTGGACGGTCCGGACCCGAGGTCCTCGACGACCGCCTGGACGAGGTCGGCGCAGCGGACCACGAACGGCCCCTCCCCCTCGGCGCTCTCGAGACCGGCCGGGTAGGCGCCGCGTTCGCCGCGGTCCGCCAGCTGCTCGAGCTCGACCGCGGCCTGTCCCTCGTAGTTGATCTCGTCCCGGACGCCCACGATCGCCGCCACCGCGTCGAAGAGCCGTCCCGCGCTGGACGTCAGCGGGGAGTTCGCGCCGGCGCGGGCGACGGCCAGCACGGTCTCCCAGGTGCCGGAGTGCCGCGCGAGCAGGTCGCCGGGAGGCTCGAGCCCGGCCGCGGCGAGGTGTGCCGCGGCCATACGCCACGGCTGTTTCACGGCCGCGGTCCCGCCGGGCATCGGCACGGGAGCGAGGTGGCCGTGGCGCGTGAAGCCGGTGAGGTCCGCGACGAGGAACTCCCCGCCCCAGATCGTGCCGTCCGTGCCCATGCCGAGGCCGTCGAAGGCCACCCCGATCACCGGCCCCGCCTCGCCGTTGTCGGCCAGGCAGGCGGCGATGTGCGCGTGGTGGTGCTGGACGCCGAGCACCTCCGCGCCGTCGAGCTCGCGGGCGTACTTGGTGGACAGGTACTCCGGGTGGAGGTCGTGGGCGACCAGCGCCGGCTCCACGTCGAACAGCCGGGTGAAGTGCGCGATGCCCTCGGTGAACGAGCGGTACGTCTCGTAGTTCTCGAGGTCCCCGATGTGGTGGGAGACGAACGCGTGGTGGCCCTTGCCGAGGGCGAACGTGTTCTTCAGCTCGGCGCCGCAGGCGAGCACGGGACGCCGGAACGCCCAGGGCAGGGACAACGGTCGCGGCACGTACCCGCGGGACCGCCGGATCGGGTACTCGCGCCCCCGCCAGACGCGGGTCACCGAGTCGTCCGTGCGGATGTGGATCGGCCGGTCGTGGGTGAGGACGGCGTCCGCGATCGGCCCGAGCCGCTCGGCGGCGTCCGCGTCGAGGTACGCGATGGGCTCGTCGGAGACGTTGCCGCTGGTGAGCACCAGCGGGCGGCCGTGCTCGGCGAGCAGCAGGTGGTGCAGCGGCGTGTACGGCAGCATCACCCCGAGGAAGTGGTTGCCGGGCGCCACCTGCGCCGCCACCGGGGCGTCCGGGGTGCGGCGGAGCATGACGATCGGGCGGGAGGCACCCGTGAGAAGCCGCTCCTCCTCGGGGGACAGGTGACCGACGCGGCGGGCCGCCCCGACGTCCGGGACCATGAGCGCGAACGGCTTGTCCGCGCGGTGCTTGCGGGACCGGAGTGCCGCGACCGCTCCCTCGTGCGCAGCGTCGGCCGCCAGGTGGAACCCGCCGAGGCCCTTGACCGCCAGCACCTGCCCCTCGGCGAGCAGCCGCGCGGTCGTGGCGATCGGCTCGCCCTCCACCGGCTTGCCGTCGCGGTCGTGGAGCGCGAGTGCGGGGCCGCACACCGGGCAGCACGTCGGCTGGGCGTGGAACCGCCGGTCCGCCGGGTCGTGGTACTCCCGCGCGCAGTCGCCGCACATCGCGAAGGACGCCATCGTCGTCGTCGGCCGGTCGTACGGCACGTCCCGGATGATCGTGAAGCGGGGACCGCAGTTCGTGCAGTTCGTGAACGGGTACCGGTGACGGCGGTCGGCCGGGTCCCACAGCTCCCGCAGGCAGTCCGCGCAGGTGGCCGTGTCGGGCGCGAGGAGCGTCTGCCGTTCGCCGCCCGGCGCGCTCGGGACGATGACGAAGTCGGTCTCGCCGCGCGCCGCCACCTCCTCGGCGGTCACGCGCTCCACGACCGCGAGCGGCGGCGCCTCGCGCTCGAGGGCACTGCGGAACGCCCCCACCTGGGCCGCGGGGCCCTCGACCTCGATGAAGACGCCGGCGGTGTCGTTGCCGACCAGGCCGCCGAGGCGGTGCCGGTGTGCGACCGCGTGGACGAACGGCCGAAAGCCCACACCCTGCACGACGCCCTCGACCCGGAACCTGATCCGCATGTGCGCCCCCGACGGTGGACGACGGTCGGAGTCAGGATAGGCGCATCCGGGGCGCATCAGGCCGGCGTCCACCGCGGCTCGCGGGTGGCCCGGGCAGCACGGCCCGCGGCGGCGCGGGGAGGCCCGGGACCGACGGGCTGTCGTCGAGATCGACCACCAGCGGCAGCGGGCCGGCCAGGCGGGCGACGGCACCGAGGTCCAGGATGCCCGGTGTCGCCGTCGCCGCCGCGGGGGCGGTGAGGCGGGACGGGCCGAGGCTCGCGCACAGCCCGAGACCGGGCATCGTCGCCGGTCCGCTCGTCGCCGCACCGCCGGGACCCATCGCCCGGACGCGGTACTCCGGGGCCGCGCCGGCCTCGTTGTCGAGGTAGCTCGTGACGCGCGGGCCGAGCCGGGCGATCTCCTCGCCGTTGCGCAGGAGCGCATAGGCCGTGCGCGGGCCGCCGCCCACCGGCTGCGACCAGCCGACGTCGAGGCCGCAGCGCGGCCCCACGGTGGCTGCCACCCGGGCGGGCGCGGCGGGGACCGCGGCCACCGGCAGCGGGTCGATCGTCATCGGGAGGCTCGTCGCGGCGCCGCCGGGACCCTCGGCCCGGACCTGGTACGTGTGCCGGCCACCGTCGTACCCGTGATCCGGGAAGGCGGTCGCGGACCGGGCCGCCGTGCCGGCCTCCGCGCCGTCGCGCAGGACGGCATAGCGGTCCCAGGGGCCGCCCGTCGTGGCCGGGTGCCAGCTCACCACCGCGGCCCCGGACACGTCGTACAGCACCGCGTCGAGGTCCGGCGGATCCGGCGCGGCGGGGAGCACCGCGGGGAGGCTGTCGGTGTGGCCACCGGGCCCGCGGGCCTGCACCACATACGTGTGCGCGAGCCGGTCGTAGCCGGTGTCGGGGTAGCCCCGGTCCGGCACCGGCAGCGAGCTCAGCTCGCGGCCGTTGCGGTACACGACGTACCGCGTGACGGGGCCGCCACCGGCGGGCGCGCGCCACGTGAGGCGGATGTGGGCCGGATGGACGACGTCCGGTTCGAGGCGGACCGCGACATCCCGCGGGGCACCGGGCGCGAGGGGGCCCGGCGGGGTGACCGCGGGCGGCGTCGGCGTCGGCGTGGGTGGCGGGATCGTCGGCGGGATGGGTGGCAGGGTGATCATCGGCGGCGTGGCCGGCGACCCGTCCGGGAGCGGCGTGGGTGCCGGTGCCGGTGTGCGCGCCGGGACAACCTGGCCCGGTGCGGCAGCGGGCGGCCCGGGGAACAGGTGGAGGTGCCAGGGGACGGACGGGCCCAGCAGCTCGACTCCGTACAGGCCCCCGCTCACGAGCACGCACACGCTCAGCGCGCGGGCGGCGCGGAGGAGGTAGCCCCGGTGTCCCCGGCGCACCAGCTCCGCGACGTGGGCCCGCTCGTCCTCGGGCAGGCGCGGGGTCACGCCCTGCCCCCCGGCGACGCCGAGGAGAGGACGGTCCGCACGGCCTCCACGTCACGGTCGAGCATCCGGGCGACCTCCGGGACGTGGACCCCGCAGAGGTCGTGCAGCGCATGGATGACCCGCGCCTCGTCGTCGGTGTCGGGATCGAGGTGGGTACGTCCCCCGTAGACGCGCGCCTGCGCCTCCGCCGTGACGATCGTCCGGCAGAGCAGGTACACGGTGAAGTCGGTCCCGACACCCCGCGGCCACTCCCGGCACACGTCGACGGTGGTCAGGTCGAGCGTGCGCACCACGGCGGACTCGTCCGCGCACAGCTGCTCGGCGATGCAGCGCATGCGTACCCGCTGCTCCTCGCATTCGCGGGTCAGCTCCTCGCGCCGTGTCCGCGCCGCGTTCACGAACCCGAACAACGACCCGAGCTCGTGGGCCCCCAGCACGCCGTTGCCCGAGCCGAGGAGGAAGAGCACCGGACCGAGCACCGCGAGGACACCGACCGGGCCGGACCGGTGGACCGAGTCGGTGACCGTGGCGACGGTGGTGCTGACCAGGCCGCCGGCGCAGAGGACCAGGGTGAGGGGCCGCCGGAAGCCGTCGGCCCAGCGGCGTGCCGGCAGGTCGCACGTCACCGGTCTGCTCCCGCACGCCCCGCTGTGCCGGGGGCCGCCGGTGGACTCCCGCTGCGCTGCCCCGAACGACGTGTCGGCGCATCCAGTGTCGGCGCATCCACCGGTACCCCCTTGGGAGAAGGTCACCGGCACCGAGACTGTTACGTCCCCGCGTGCGGCCGCAAGGGGGTTGACGGGTGTTCGACTGTCGGGTTTACGTCAGCAGCGCCTCCGGGGGCACTGGGGTCGTCACGACGGCGTAGTCGCACAGGAAATGCTCGGTTGCGCTCATCGCGGCGAGGCTCTTGTCCGTCGCCGTCCGGGCGGGCGGTTCGACCGCCGGATGTCCGGCTCCGCCGGGGTGACGTTCTGACCTGTCGCGCTCTGATCGGGAACGGATGCTCATGACCGGACCCCGCATCGGGAGTGCGGCGCGCGACGACCGCGCACCGACGGGAAGCCCCCGTGCGGCCGGCTCTCCTCTCGGGAAGGGCCAGAACGGGCCGGGATTCACCGGATCGTGGCGTTCGATCCCACCGGCCCGCTCTGGCCGGTTCGTGGGCCGTCCACGGCGGAGTGGCGACGATGGCACGCCTCGTCTGGACCCGGTCACAGCCTGCCCGCCGTGGTGGTCCGACCCCACCCCGTCACCGCGGAGTTCCCGGCCGCCGACTCCCCGTGATCCGGGGAGGCGCCGTGGGACCGCCCCGGCACGACCCGGGACGGCCCGGGACGACCTGATACCGGTGCGGGACCGCCGGGACCGGCGTGGAACCGGCGCGGGACCGCCGGGACCGGCGTGGGACCGGCGCGGGACCGGCCGTGGGATCGGCGTGGGACCGGCCGTGGGACCGGCGTGGGACCGGCGTGGGACCGGCGCGGGACCGGCCGTGGGACCGGCCTCCCGCGTCGGCGATGACGCGAAGAGGCCGGCCCCGATGGGCGTTCCGTTTCAGACGAGGCCGTACGCGGCGACCCGTTCGTCGAGGTCACGGACCGCCCGGGTCCCGGCCCACGGACGGAGGCTGTCCAGTGCCGTCCGCAGCTCGCCGAGCAGCCGGGCCGACCGGTTCTGGGCCGAGAGCCGCGCGGCACGTCCGAGGTGCTTGGCGGCCTGGTCGACGTCGCGGGAGGCGAGGTACGCGCTGCCCATCCGCAGCGTCGTGAACGCGCGGTTCCGCACGAACGAGTGGTGCAGGTTGTCGAGCGCCGTGTACCCGCTGGCGATCGACTGCGCGGGCTGGTGCAGCAGCAGCTGGCAGTGGCTCCGTGTCGACTCCAGCTGTCCGCGGCCGTAGAAGTACGCGAGCGAGTGCCGCGGCGCCAGCCCCTCGGCGGTGCTCACGGCGGCCTCGGCGCGATCCAGCGCCGCCGCGCAGGCGTACAGCTCGCCCTCCATCGCGTACGCCCGGGCCGCGACGTCGTACGAGAACCCGTGCAGCAGGTGGTCCCCGGTGTGCTGTGCCCACTCCTGGGCCGCGACGGCGTGGTCGATGGCGACCCGCGGATGCTGCTGCCACCCGGCGAGGTGACTCATGTGGCACAGCACCATGGCCCCGAGCGAGGTGTTCTGGGCCTCGTGGGCGGCCGTCCTCGCCTGCTCGTAGTAGTACCAGCCACTGTCGAAGTCGTTCAGGTCGAAGGAGAGCCAGCCCGCGAAGCGCGAGAGGTTGGCGAACGTGGACAGCAGGTCGGGGCGGATCCGGCTGGGGCACTCGGCGAGCATGCCGAACGCGAGGTTGCGCTGCGCCAGCACGGTGTCGAGTGCGGATTGGGGGCCGATCGTGTCGTCCTGCCGCATGCAGCGGAACAGCACGCCCTCGATGTGGGCGACCACGATGGGGTCCACGCGGCTGGGATTGCCCACGGCGGCGATCACACGGTCCTGCTCCGCGGGATCGAGGGCCTGGAAGATCGGCGCGGCCGAGGCGGCGGTGGCCGCCCAGCCGAGGATGCGCAACGCTTCACGACGGTCCATGGCACGCGCCCAGGTGGTGAGGAATTGGACGAGCTGTCTGTAGGCCTGGTCCCGCTGCCGGGGAGAGATCGCCTCCCCACGGCCGGGGCCGACCAGCGCGTTGAGGTTCTGTAGCAGCCGGCCCGCGGCGTCGGACCCCGGACTCCCCGGCTCGCACGCGGCGAAGAAGGTTCTCGCGTCCGGTGCCGGCCGGTCCGCCTGCCGTCCCGGGTCCGGGGGACCGGGACCGCCGCGGTCGTCGCCGTCCGAGCGGACGGCGTCCGGCGCGACGTCGTCGTACTCGCTGTAGTCCTCGCCGTCGAGGAGGTCGTTCGCGCCGCAGCAGTAGATGCGGGCCAGGCGGTTCAGGGTCTTCAGCGACGGTGTGCGGCCGCTCTTCGTCGGCCAGGCCTCCCAGTACGAGATGTGCTTGTACGTGACCGGCGTCTCGCCGTCATCGCACGGCCAGAGGTCGTTCCACCGGTCCGCGACCTCCTGCTGGGTGAGGCCGTGGGCCAGCCGGAAGGCGACGCGGGAGTTCAGCTTGCGCTCGCACCGGAAGCGGATCGCGATCTCGCGGTAGGTCCAGCCCTGAGCGCGGAGCTCGTCGCGCACCTCCGCGAGCTCTTCCTTCTGGCTCTGCCTCCGGTTCTGGGCCAAGGAAACTCCCCCATCGGGCCGCGCCCACCCGCGCGACATGGAGCCCCCTCGGATGACAAGGTACAGCGAGGCCGTGACCTGCGGATACCACGCCAGATGGGGAGATCTGCCGCGCAACGGACGCGGACTTCGCGGGTCCCCGTATCTCCCACCCCGGAATTCCTTGCTATCGCAACGAATTGCTCACGATCGTGAGACCGGCCTGCGTAGCGTCACGGCCCACAGCGCGCCCGTGAACAGCACCACGAGGTACGCCACCGTCGCCGGCCACCCACCGTGGCCGAACACGACCCCGCCCAGCCAGCCGCCGGCGCTGCTGCCCGCGTAATAGGCGAACAGGTACAGCCCGGATGCCTGTGCTCGATCGGTCCGGGCGAGGCGGCCGATCCACCCGCTCGCCACCGCGTGGGCGCCGAAGAACCCGACCGTCAGCAGCAGCACGCCCGCCAGCACGGCGGGCAGGGCGTCGGGCAGGGTGAGGAGCGCGGCCACGACCGCGAGCCCGGCCGTCGCGCCGAACACCCGCCGCGCGCCGTGCCGGTCCGCCATCGTGCCGGCGACGGCGGAGCTGACCGTCCCGCCCAGGTACGCGAGGAAGACGAGCCCCACGGCCCCCGTCGACAGGCCGAACGGGGCACGCAGCAGGCGGAAGCCGAGGAAGTTGTACAGCGTGACGAACCCGCCCATCAGCAGGAAGCCCGCCAGGTACAGCCGCCGGAGGGCCGGGTCGCCGAGGTGCCCGCGGACGCTGCGCACCAGGTGCCGCCCCGACACGGGGACCGGGCTGAAGTGGCGCTGCGGCGGCAGCAGGACGGCGAAGGCGACGCCGCACGCCGCGGCGAGCGCGGCCACGGCGCCGAGCCCGGCGCGCCAGCCGCCGAGGTCCGTGGCGAACCCGGACACCAGCCGGCCGCCGAGGCCGCCGAGGCTGTTCCCCGCGATGAGCATGCCCACCGCGCCCCCGAGCGAGCGCGGGTGGACCTCGTCGGCGAGGTACGCCATCGACACCGCCGGCAGCCCCGCGACCGCGACGCCCTGCAGGGCCCGCAGCACCAGCAGCGCGGGGTAGCTCGGGCACAGCGGCAGCAGGGCCGCGAGGACGACCACCGCGCCGACCGACACGGTCATGACCCGTACGCGGCCCCAGGCCTCCGAGAGCGCGCTGACGGGGATCACCGCGAGCGCGAGCGCGGCCGTCGCGACCGACATCGACAGGGCCGCCCCCGCCGGGGTGACGCGGAACGAGGTGGCGAGGTGGGGGAGGACGGCCTGTGGCGCATAGAGCAGGGCGAACACCGCGGCGCCCCCGGCGAACATCGCGACCGACACCCGGCGGTACGCCGGGTCGGTGTGGTGCAGGCGTGTGTCGGGGGCGGCGAGCGTGGTCACCCCGCGACGGTAGACACGGGCCCTTCCATGCGTCCAATGTATGGGTTGTGGCAGAAGACACCGACAAAGTACATGGATTGGACGCCCTGGCCCCGCGCCTGCGGCAGTTCGCCGTGGTGGCACGCGAGCAGCACGTGACCCGGGCGGCGAGCCTGCTCGGGGTCACGCAGTCCACCCTGAGCCGGAACATGGCACGGCTCGGCGCCGACCTCGGGACGCCGCTCCTGCTCCGCAGCGGCCGCAACGTGCTGCTGACCCGCGCGGGGCGCACGCTGCTCCCGTACGCGGAGCGGGCCCTCGCGGAGCTCGCCGCCGGGCTCGCGGTCGTCGACGCCGACGCGAGCCCGGACCGGGGTCGCGTCGGGCTCGGGTTCCTGCACTCGTTCGGTGTCCGGGCCGTCCCCGCGCTGGTGCGGGACTTCCGGGCGGAGCACCCGCACGTGCGGTTCACGCTCGTGCAGGGTGGCGACCTCGAGCTGCTCGAGCGCCTGCGCGGCGGCGAGGTGGACCTCTGCCTCACGTCCCCGGTGCCGGACGAGCCCGGGATCACCGCCCGGCGGCTGGACGAGCAGCGGCTGGGGCTCGTCGTCCCGGCCGGGCACGGGCTCGCCCGTCGCCGCAGGGTCCGGCTCGCGGAGGTGGCGGACGAGGAGTTCGTCGGCCTCGAGCGCGGGTACGGGCTGCGGCGCCTCACCGACGCGTGGTGCCGCGAGGCGGGGTTCGCGCCCCGGCTGGCGTTCGAGGGCGAGGACATCGACACGGTGCTCGGCCTGGTGGCGGCGGGACTCGGGGTCGCGCTGCTGCCCGCGGGGCCCGCCGCGGACCGCGACGACGTGGTGGAGGTCGAGGTCACGTCCCCACGGACGAGCCGGGTGATCGCGGTGGCCTGGCGGACGGACGGCGCCGTGAGCCCGCCCGCGGAGGCGTTCCGGCGGTGCGTGCTGTCCTACCGCGACCGGCTCCCCGTGTAGCCCCGCCCGTCCAGCGGCGGGGTGGCGGCCGTCAGCCGTCCCCCGGTCACCCAGCCCCCACTCGCCCCGTGCTCGTGCATGAGCTCGGCGGGCAGGTACGACACCTGCGCCGCGGCGTACAGCACGGCCGGGCCGTCCGGCGGGCCGTGCCGGGTCGCGCGCCACGCCGCGAACCCCGACGCGGAGGGCGCCGCGCCCGGGACGGCTGCCTCGAGCGCCGCGGTGTACTGCTGCGCCGGCCAGCCGTACGGGTCGAACCGCAGCGCCACGACGGCACCCGAGCTGTACCCGAGCAGCCCGCCGGTCGCGAGCCACGGGGCCAGGTACATCCCGCCCGTGGGTGCCGTGCCCGTGACGAGCCGGCGCAGGGCCGCGTCGGCCCGGTCCCACCCGGCCACGACCAGGCGGACGGCGGACGGGCCCGCGGTCACCGCCACCCCGTGTGCCGCCGCGGCCGCGCGGACGACGGCCTCGGCGGCGCGCCCGCGGGGTGAGGCGTCCGCGACCACGCCGAGCGTGCGGGCCCGGCGCGCGGCGAGGAAGGCCACCGTCTCCCGCAGGGCCCCCGCGTCGCCCGGCGACAGCCGGTCGGCGGGGCAGGACGCCGGGGGTGCGGCGGAGCCGGCCAGCAGCGCGCCGAGTACCGCGCTCGCGCACTCCGGCCCGTCGGGCCCGGCCAGCGCGGCGGCGACCGGGCTCGCCGTGGCCCCGGTGTCGACGCGCAACGCGGCGGCCGTCCCGCCGTGGCCCACCCACAGCCGGGACCGGCCCGGCGGGAGCGTGACCACGGCCCAGCCGCCCGCGGTACCCCGCCGGGCCGTGACCGGGACGAGGTGCCCCGGGTCCGTGCCGACCGCGAGCATGTGGGTGCCGTGCGGGCCGACGTGGACGAGGTTCGTGCCGGGCCGCTGCGGGACGACGGCCACCGGGACGGCCTCTCCGCCGAGCAGGACCGTCCGGAGCAGCGGCACGCCCGCGACCGGCGGTGCCGGCGGTACGGGGAGCACCGCGAGCGCGGTACCCGCCACGGCCGCGGCCCCCAGGGCGGCGAGACCCACGCGGCTCGCCCGCCGCGCCGCGCGGCGCCGCAGGACGGCCGCCCCCGCCACCACGGCCGCGGCCACCAGCATCGACTTCAGGAGCACGACCCGCCCGAACGCGGACCCGGCGCTCACCGCGTCCGGCCGGAGTCCGTCGAGCCAGGTCCCGGCGAGCCCGGTGGCGACGACCACCATCCCGGCCCCGGCGGCCCACGGCGCGAGCCGCCGGAGTGCCAGGGACCGGGTACCCCGCTCGGCGAGGACGACCGCCACACCCGCCCCCAGCCAGACCGCCGCGGCGGCCGTGTGCACGGCACCGGCGGCGGCGCCACGGCCGGGTGCCGTCTCGTACGCCAGGACGGCGGAGAGGACGGCACCGCAGGGCACCGCGACCCGGGTACGGCCGAGCAGCAGCGCGGTGGCCGAGACCAGGGCGGCCTGGAGCACGGCGGGCGCCACCGCCGTGCCCCGCAGCGGGACCCACGCCAGCGTGCCGGCGGCGGCCACCGCGGCGATACCGAGCACGGCCCGGTGGGCCGCCGGGCGCGGCGGCCCGGTGATCGGCCGCAGCAGCGCGGTACCCGCCACCGCGGCGCCGGTGAGCACCACGAGGGCGCGGAGCGCCGCCGCGCCCCAGGGCACGGCGGCGACGGCCGCGTGGGCGGCGGCGGGCGTCACCGGAGGTCGGCGTCCGCCACGACGAAGAGCTCCGAGTGCGGCTTCGCCGGTCCGGCCGCCCCGTGCGGCCACACCGTCCGGTTGAAGTCCACGCACGGAGCGCCCGTCTGCTCGTCCCGGAACGTCGTGTCGAGCGTCAGCGTCGCGCCCGGGCCGACGTCGACCAGGCAGACGCGGTGGTCGCCGTCGAGCCCCGTCCGGGCCACGAAGTAGTCCGAGAACGCGATCCGCCGCACGTCCGTGGTCTCGTGGAAGTATCCGTCGGCGCCCGGCGCGAAGTTGTCGAGCGTGCCCCAGTGCGGGCCGCCGCCCGTCGGGTCGTGGACCGCGAGCACGCTCGCCACCGTGGGGCAGTCGGCCTCGCGCCCACCGGCGTACACCTCGGCCATCGTGTCGATCCGGCAGCGCGGCGTGCCCCCGGCTGCCAGGAGCTTCTGGACGTCGAGCGTGTACACCATCTTCGGCGAGCCGGGGTCGCCCGGCCCGTTCACGCCGGGCTTGCGGCCGATCACGGCGTGGTACAGGTACCGGTCGTCCAGGCTCGTCTGCACCCAGCCGCCGCCGTCGCAGCCCGCGAGCTCCGTGCCGGTGGGATCCAGCCGCCGGGCCGCGGTCGAGTCGTCGAAGACCTCACGCCACTGCGGGTGCGCCGCCGTCAGGTCGGGCGTGTAGTAGATCGCGCCGCCGCACATCGTCTCGGCGAACGCGCCCCGGTGCCGCGGCAGGTTCGTCACCGTCGTCTCCATCACGGCCTGCGGCTCCTCGTGCGCGGGGTTCGCCTCGACGCGGGGGCCGTCCGGCAGCACGCCGACCGAGACCAGCCGGGGGGTGTTGCGGTCGGCGATGTCCCAGATTCGCACCGTGTCGCGGGTGACGTACGGGCTCGGCGGCTTCACCGGGTCGAGGATGATGTCCCGGGGTTCGGCGTAGTCGCTCGTGACCATCCGGTTCAGGTCCTCGCGGACCTGGATGCCGTGCGGGTTGGCGCAGGTGGGGTTGCCGAGGGTCGGGATCGACACGCACCGGGCCGGGTCCTCCGGCACCGCCTGCGCGGCCGGCACCTGGGACAGCACCTTCCCGGCCGGGTCGAGGCGGACGACCTCGCCGGGCGTGCCGCCGTACCCGTTGCCGAGCCGGACCTGCCCGTCCGTGTACCTGCACGGGCCCGGCAGCACGGGACCGCCCATGTACGTGCCGTACGCCGTGCCGTCGTGCAGCACCCAGAACGCGTCCGGGATGGAGCCGCACGCCGTGTCGGTCGGGAGCGTGACGCCGGAGAGCGTGAGCATCGGCAGCGCCGTCGTGTCGAGGACGTACGTGAAGCTCGAGAACAGGCCGCCGGCGTAGATCCTGTCGCCCCGGTGCCAGATGTACTGCATGTGGTGCGGCTCGTTCTCCGGCACGGGGCCGAGCGTGACGGTGTTGACGACCTTCCCGTACGTCGCCGAGCCGCGGTCGGCGTCGATCACCGCGAAGAAGTCCTGCCCCGGCAGCACATCGCCGAGCCCCCGCGCCACCTGCCCCGGGGCCAGCTGCAGCGGCACCTGCGTCAGGGTGTCGCTGTTGGTGTCGGCCGCATTCCGGTCACCCGCCCAGACGACGAGGTACTCCCTCCGTCGGTGCCCCGGGGAGGCTGCGGAGACCGCGCCCGGCGCGGCGACGAGGTGGTTCGTCGCCGTGAAGAGCTGGCCGGACCCGGCGTGGACGGTGGACGTGACGACGGACACGAGGTCCGTGGGAGCGGCGGCGGTCGCGCGTCCGGCCGAGGACTGCACCGTGACGAGGACGAGCCCGAGCGCCGCCAGCGAGACGGCCGCGCGGGGCAGGCGGGGGAACACCGACATGGGAACTCCTGGGGAGGACAGCCGGATGCCGCGGGAATCGGCGGCGGGGACGTCGAGAGAGGGTGCGGAACGTCCGCGGTCGGGGCCGCGGGCCCGGGAGCTCAGCGCACGGGGCTGCGTCGGGCCGGACACCACTCGTCGAACGCGTTCTGGCGGCGAGTCGGCCAGAACCACTCCAGAAGGGTCAGACGTCCACCCATGGCGCATACCTCTATCCCGGAACGGGCGCCCGCACAAGGCCTGGGCGGCGCCGATCCGCGGCGGAGCGGCTGCTCGGCGACGGCGGCGGCGACGGCGACGGCGTCGCGCCGTGGCGACCGGGTGCCGATCCGTCCGTTCCCGGCCGGGACGACCGACTCACCCCCTGTGTCCACTTCGTGGGGGAGGGCGCGGGTGAACTGCGGGAATAGCGTGCCGTGGCCGCGTGGGCCCCAAGGCGGTGTCGACCTCTGGGAGGGGTTGTGATGAAGCCGAACGCCAATGTGTTGTCGTGGCTTGTGGTGGCTCTGGTGGGAGCGGTCGTGGTGGCCCTCGTCGTGGGGCTCTCGCTGTTCCCCCGGCTGAACGCGGCCCAGAACCTGATCAACGACGCGCACCCGGCCCTCACCGCCGACCGGGTCGCCGGGGATCGTGGCGCCATCGACATGGTCACCACGGCGATCACCACGACCGACCTGATCGCCGAGCCCAACGGGGGCGCCGCGGCCGAGGTCCCGAAGCTGATCGCCTTCGTGTCGAGCAAGACCGGACTGTCCCAGGCCGCCGTCCTCAACGCGCTCCAGACCAACTTCCCGCACACGACGGCCCTGCTCCAGGCCGTGCCGCTCTCCTCCGTGAGCGCCGAGCTGCCGGGCCTGATCACGTTCCTCGCGACGACGCTCAAGCTCCCCCGCGACCAGGTCGTCGCGACGCTGCAGACGAACTTCCCGCACCTGTACCAGTCGATCGACGCGCTGCCCCGGGTCACCGGCGGCTGGAACGACGTGCCGGGCACCGGGCAGCTCACCCGCTTCGACGGCGCGCCGGTGCGCACCGTGCCGCAGAGCGCCGCGTACTTCAGCCAGGACGTCGTCCCGGTGCTCCAGCAGCAGCAGACCAACTACACCTCGCTGGCCGCCAAGGGCGGTGTCGGCTACCTCGACATCCTGCTGCTCGTGCTCGGCCTCGTCGTGCTGGTGTTCGGCCTCGCGATGGCGTACCTCGCCGCGCGCGGTGCCGTGAGCCGCGGCATCGCCACCGTGGGCTGGGGCGTGGTGACCGTGGTCGGCGTGGTGGTGATCGGCCTCGTGCTGGGCCTGTCCCTGTTCCCGCGCCTCGGCAACGGCCAGAACCTCGTGAACGGCGCCCGCGCCGCGTTCGACTCGCAGCGGGTGACCGGTGACCGCGCGGCGATCACCATGATCTCCGACGTCGTCCAGGCCGCGGACCCGATCATGACGCCCTCGGGCGGCGTGGCCGCCGAGGTGCCGCGCCTGATCACGTTCGTCTCCAGCAAGACCGGGCTGTCCGGTACCGCGGTGCTCGGCGCCCTGAAGGCGAACGCCCCGCACACGACCGCCCTGCTCCAGGCGGTCCCGCTGTCGGCCGTGAGCGCGGAGATACCGAAGCTGATCACGTTCCTGTCGACCACGCTGAAGATCACGCCCGCGCAGGTGGACCAGGCCCTGGCGACGAACGTCCCGAGCATCCACCAGGCGCTCGTCCTGCTGCCCGTCGTGACGAGCGGCTGGAACAACGTGCCGAACCTGCACGGCCTCACCCGCTTCGACGGCACGCCGGTGCGGACGGTCCCGCAGATCCGCGACTACTTCGCGGCGGACGTGATCCCGGTTCTGGAACGGCAGCACGCGAACTTCGCCCGCGTGGACACCACGTGGCCGCCGCTGCCGGTCTTCCCGCCGCTGCTGCTGGTGGTCGGCATCCTGGTCACCGTGTACGGCCTCGTGATGCTGATCCTGACGCTGCGCTCGGCGCCCCCGGCGCACACCGCGTCCCAGACCGCCGCACGGGAACCCACCCCGTCCCGGCGATAGCCGTTCCGCGACGGTCCCCGGCTCACCGCCGGGGACCGTCGTCGCGCGCCACGAGGTGGACCCGCACCCTCAGCAGCACCACCGCGGCGAGGGAGGCGGCGCACGAGGCGGCCAGGACCGCCGCGGCGGCCCGCTCCTGGGCCGCCACGTCGTCGAACGCCAGCCGGCTCACCAGCAGGCTCACGGTGTACCCGATGCCGCCGAGGACCGCGACGGGGACCACGTCCGCCCAGCGGACGCCCGCGGGGAGGGCCGCCACCCTGAGCCGGACGGCGAGCCAGGCGGCCCCGAGGATCCCCAGTGTCTTGCCCACGAGGAGGCCCGCCGCCACGCCGTGCGCGATCGGGTCGGCGAGCGCGTCACCCGCCGCGCGCAGCGTGATCCCGGCCGAGGCGACCGCGAACAGCGGCACCACGATCCCGGCGGAGAGCGGGTGGAGGCGGTGTTCCAGCACGGCGCCCGGGGACTCCTCCTCGTCCGGCCGCGCGAGCACCGGCGTGAGCAGGCCCAGCGCCACTCCCGCGACCGTGGCGTGCACGCCGGTCGCGTGGACGCAGATCCAGACGGCGACCGCGAGCGGCACGAGCAGCCAGGGGCTGTTCCGGCGGCGGCACTGCAGCCACCGGTACAGCGCCGCGAGCACGACCGCGGCGGCCAGCCAGCCGAGGCGTACCCCGTGGGTGAACAGGGTGGCGATCAGCCCGATCGCCCCGAGGTCGTCGATGACGGCCATCGACAGCAGCAGCACCCGCACGCCCGTGGGGAGGGCGGACCCGGCCAGCGCGAGCACACCCAGCGCGAAGGCGATGTCGGTCGCGACCGGGATCGCCCACGCCCCACCGTGGGCGGCGTTACCCCGGGAGGCCACCAGCGCGACGACCGCGGGGAGCGCCATCCCGCCGAGCGCGGCGGCGAACGGCAGCACGGCCGCCTTCCGGTCCGACAGCTCGCCGGTCACGAACTCCCGCTTGACCTCGAGCGCGGCGACGAAGAAGAAGACGGCGAGCAGGCCGTCGGCCACCCAGCCGCCGGCGGTGAGGTCCAGGTGCAGCCAGCCCGGGCCCACGGACAGACCGGCCTGCCAGATGTCCCGGTAGGAGCCAGCCGCCAGATTGGCCCACAGGAGCGCCACGACCGTCGCCAGCACCAGCAGCTTGCCGCCGGTGGTCTCGTCCCGCAGGAACTCCGCGAGGGCCCCGGTCCGGTCCCGTACCGTGCGCACCCGTACCTCCGCTCGACAGGGCTCACCCACTGCCGACCAGGCTTCCCGGCGCACCGGTGATCAGCCTACTGCAACAGGCGGTGAGCGCCCCGGCACGCGAAGGTGAAGGTCATGGACGCCCTGGACCTCGTGTACGCCGTGGTGGGGGCGGCCGCGCTGCTCGCTGCCCTGCTGCCCCGGCTGCTGGCGAACAGGCCGCTCTCGATGCCGATCGTGTTCCTCGCCCTCGGGTGCGCGGCCTTCGCGCTGCCGGTCGGGCTGCCGGACCCCGACCCGCTGCGGTACCCGGCCGTCGCCGAACGGCTCGCCGAGATCACGGTCATCATCGCGCTGATGGGCGCCGGCCTGAAGCTGGACCGGATCCTGGGGTGGCGGACGTGGGCGTCGACCTGGCGGTTGCTGTTGATCGCGATGCCGCTGACGATCGCCGCGGCGGCCCTGCTCGGCTGGTGGTGGGCCGGGCTCGCCCCGGCGGCCGCGATGCTCCTCGGGTCCGCGCTGGCCCCCACCGACCCCGTGCTGGCCTCCGACGTCCAGGTGGGGGAGCCGGGCGGGCACGCGGAGGCGGAGGACGAGGTGCGCTTCGCGCTCACGTCCGAGGCGGGGCTGAACGACGCGCTCGCCTTCCCGTTCGTGTACGCGGCGATCGCGATGGCGGCGACGTCAGCGCGCCCGTCGCACTGGTTGGCCGAGTGGTTCGCGATCGACGTGCTGTACAAGCTCGCGGTGGGCGTGGCGATCGGCGTGCTGGCCGGGTGGCTGCTGGGACGGCTGTTCTTCCGCTCACGGCGGGACGCGTTGCGGCTCGCCTCGCACGCGGAGGGCTTCGTGGCGCTCGCGGCGACCTTCCTCACGTACGGTCTCGCGGAGGTGGCGGGCGGGTACGGCTTCCTCGCGGTGTTCGTGTGCGCGCTGACGATCCGCAACGCCGAGCGGGGACACGAGTACCACCGGGTGCTGCACGAGTTCGTCGAGCAGGTGGAGCGGCTGCTCACCGTGCTGCTGCTGGTGCTGTTCGGTGGCGCGCTCGTGGGAGGGCTGCTCGGCCCGCTCACCTGGCGGGGCGCCGCGGTCGGCGTGGCGGTCGTCCTGGTGGTGCGCCCGCTCGCCGCGTGGCTCGCGCTCCGCGGCACCCCGGCCACGCCGGGGGAGCGGGCGGCGATCGCGGCGTTCGGCATCCGCGGGATCGGGTCGTTCTACTACCTGGCGTACGCGACGGCCGCGGCCCACTTCGCGCAGGCGCGGGAGGTGTGGGCGGTGGCAGCGTTCGTCGTCGTGCTGTCCGTCGTCGGCCACGGCATCGCCACGACACCGATCATGGCCTGGCTGGACCGGCGCCGGGACGCCCAGGGGCGGACGGTCGCGGACCCGGACCCCGCCGTGGCCGGGCACGAGTGAGCCTTCCGGTCGTACCCGTGACTGTCATGTGCACGGTGTTCTTGCCAGTTTCGGGAGCGACTCCCCGACGGGCGGAGTGTTTCGCGTGGATTGACCAGGCATGTCGTGAATATGACGCCGTGGTTTCAGCGATCGTTTGAGTAGACGAGGCGATTTCCGGGGTATGCAGCCGATTCGGCGGTGTACACGCGGGCTTACAGTCGTTTCTCCACGGTAGGGGCCGTGGAAGGCACCATCTTCGAGGAAGGGGAAGCACCATGATCCGTGTTACCCGCACTCTCGCGGCTGTGGCAGTTGCCGGAACCATCGTGTCGGCGCCGCTCACCATGTCGTCTGCCGCCTGGGCGGCCGGTGACGGGCTCGTCAACGTGACGATCTCCAACAACACCACGACCGTCCCCATCGACGTCGCCGTCCAGAACTGCTTCCCGATCACGGCGAACGTCGCGCTGCTCGTCAAGAAGGTCGACCAGAAGGGTGGCCAGTTCACCTGCACGAACAAGGCCGGACAGCTCGTCCTCATCACGGACAACAAGAAGTAGGTCGTCTCCGAGGGGGGACCCTTTCCCCGGAGGACGCCGCGATCCACAGGCACCCGAACACGCGAACAACCCCGGCCCGTACCCGCCTCCCGCGGGTACGGGCCGGCTCACGTGTCACCTCCGCCGTGAACCGCCGTGCCGATCGCGCCGAACGCGGGGTGCCGGACGCATCCTCCGGTGGCCGGCACCCTGGGAGGACCGATGCGGAACACGCGGACGGCAATCGCCTCGGGCGCGCGCGTGACGGCCGTCGTGGTGTTGGTCGCCGCGGTGGTACCGGGAGTGTCGGCGTCCGCGACGGACCGGCCGGCGGCCGTCCGTCGAACCGCCCCGCCGCTGTCAGGGACGCCGTTCTCCCGGCCGGCGCCGCCGGCCCTCGGCCCGGTGGCCGCGCGTGCGGCGCGGGAGAGCACCCGGCTGGAGACGCTCTCCGAGCTGCTGGCCGCCCAGGAGGCGAGGCTGCGGCTGCTGAGAGCGGAAGCGGCGGCGCTCCACGGGCCGTCGGCCGGGGTCGCCGGGATGCTGGCACGGGCAGCCGCGGAGAACGCGGCTGCCGCCGTACGGGATCTCCGCACCGAACTCCGGCGCGGCAACGCGGCCCTCGGGGTGCTGCGGTCCGGGCACCGGGCCGAGCTCGAGGCGGCGCGGCGGGGGACGGACCGGTACGACGAGGCGTTCTGGCGCCGGTACCGGCTCGGCTCCGGTGGGGCGCCCGCGTCCGCGGCGTCCGCGGCGGTCGCCTTCGCGCTGGGTCAGCTCGGCAAGCCGTACGTGTTCGGCGCCGAGGGGCCCGGAGCGTACGACTGCTCGGGGCTGGTGCAGGCGGCCTACGCCGCTGCCGGGGTACGGCTCCCGCGGACGGCGCGACCCCAGTACCTCGCGACGCGGCCCGTGCCGGTGGAGGCGATGCGCGCCGGGGACCTGCTGTTCTTCGGGCCGGATCCGGCCGACTGGAACAGCATCCACCACGTCGGGATCTACCTCGGCGGGGGCCGCATGGTGCACGCGCCGACGCCGGGGGACGTGGTGCGGTCCTCGCCGGTGTGGTGGGCGGAGTTCTTCGGCGCGACGCGGGTCGTGGGGCCGGTGACCGGCGTGCCCGGCAGCGGGTGGCCCCCGGTGACCGGCGGTCCCGTCGCGGGCGCGCCCGGGAGCGGGACCGCCGCGCGTCCCGCACCCGTCCGCCGAGCAGGTCGTGCCTCCGCCGCACCGGAGCACACGCGCCCCGCCCAGGGTGCCCGGGAGGACCGGCAACGGCCGGCGCATTCCGGCCCGCGGCCGGCCGCGCCCACTCGGCCCCTCGCGTCCGCTGGGCCTACCGGGCCTGCCGGGTCTGCCGGGTCCGCTGGGCCTGCCGGGTCCGCCGGGCCTCCCGGGCCCGCCCGGCCGCCGGTGTGCGCGGTCCCCACTCCGGCCGTCGTCGTGGGGTCCCTGTGGCTCACCCTCCCAGGTCTCCTGTCCGGCACCTGCGGCATTGTCCACATCGGACGGTGGCCGGACCGCGAGGGTCCGGCCACCGGGCGTACCGGCTAGGGCTGCTCTCCGTTCGCGGTGTCACAGGCCGGCGGGCACTGGTGGTCCACGTTCTGACCGGGCGCGTCGGCGTGCGTGTCGTTCCCGGCCTCGGGCGCGTTCTCGTTCTCGGACTCACCGGGCGGGTCCGCCTCCGTGTGGCGGGCCACGGTGCCGGTCCGGTGCGCCGCGTGGCGTGCCGTGCCGGCCACCGAGGTCGTCACCGTGCCCGTCGTCGTCCCTGTCGTGCCGTGGGCGTGGGTGGACGCGGACGCGACCCCTGCCCAGGTCCCGGCCGCGGCGAGTACCGCCGCGGCCAGCGCGGTGGCGAGCTTGCGCATCACCGTCACCTCCTCGTGTCGGGTGCCGGACCGGACGGCCCGGCACCTCCATGCTGTGCCGCGCTCGATGAGATCGGGATGAGAGTTGGCGGCGACGGCAGCGTGACCGAGAACGCGCTGCCCCGGCCCGGCGTGCTGGTCACCTCCACCCGCCCCTGGTGCGCCTCCACGATCTCCCGGCAGATCGCGAGCCCGAGGCCCGTGCCGCCGTCCGCGCGGGCCCGCGCCTCGTCGGCGCGGAAGAACCGGTCGAACACGTGCGGCAGCACGTCGGGCGCGATCCCGGGGCCCGTGTCGGCGACCGTCACACCGGCCCTCGCGCCGTCCCGCCACGAGGTCACGTCCACACGGCCGCCCGGTCCGACGTACCGGATCGCGTTGTCGACGAGGTTCGCGAGCGCCTGCTCGATCCGGTCGCGATCCGCGGTCACCGGGGCGTCCGCGCCGGCCACCGTCAGGCGTACGCCCTTCGCGTCGGCCATCGTGCGGAGCTGCTCGGCGACGTGCGCGGCGGCGTCGCCGAGGCCGAACCGCCGCGGGAGGAGCGCGAGGTGACCCTCGTCCAAGCGGGTGAGGGTCAGCAGGTTCTCCACCATCGTGGTCATCCGCTCCACCTCCTCGAGGCAGCTGCGGAGGACGTCCCGGGCCTCGGCAGGCAGCTCCGCGCGCCGCACCTCCACGTCGAGCTCGGTGCGCATGACGGCGAGCGGCGTGCGGAGCTCGTGGGACGCGTCCGCGACGAACCGGCGCTTGTCCTCGACGCCCCGGTGGACCCGGTCCAGCATCGCGTTCAGCGTCTCGGCGAGCCGGCGGAGCTCGTCGGCAGGCCCCGGGACGCCGACCCGGCGGCCGGGATCGTCGACGCCGATCCGTTCCGCCGCCTCGGTCATGCGCACGACGGGGCGCAGCGCGTGGCCGGCGAGCCACCACCCCCCTCCGGCGGCCGCGAGCAGCACGGCGGGGGCGGTGAGCAGGATCAGCACGGCGAGGCTGCGGACCGACCGCTCCACGTGCGACAGGGAGGCGGTGAGGACCAACGCCTGGCGCCCCGTGGGCGTCGGGAGCGGCACCGCCAGGACGCGGAACCGCTCACCGCCGATGCGCTGCGTGGACCGCCGGGTCTGTCCACCCAGGACGGTCCGGAGCGCCGCCCCCGGCAGCATCGCGGACTCGGCGACCGGGTCGCCGGCGCTGTCGAGCACCTCACCGCGGGCGGAGAGCACCTGGGCGGCCGCGCGGTCCGGTGCGAGGCCGGCGAGGACGGCGTCGCCCGCGTCCGCGAAGGCGCCCGCACCACCGCCCTCGCCGGGCAGGCCCGCCACCACCTGGCGCGCCCGGGACGCGAGTGCGCCGTCGACGCCGGCGATCAGCGCGTCCCGCTGGCGGACGACCAGGAAGACGGACATCGCGGCGATCGTCGCGGCCAGCAGCAGGACGTACCACAGGGTGAGGCGTACGCGGACCCTCATGGCGCGATCACGGCGTAGCCGACGCCGCGCACCGTGCGGATCAGCGGCCGGTCGAACGGTTGCTCGAGCTTCTTGCGGAGGTAGGAGATGTAGACGTCGACCACGTTGGACGCCTCGGGGTACCCGTGGTCCCAGACGTGATCGCGCAGGGAGGACCGCGTGACCACGTCGCCGGGACGGCGGAGCAGGTACTCGAGGACCGCGAACTCCCGCGCCGACAGCGCGACGGGCACTCCCGCCCGCGTGACCTCGTGCGTGGCCGGATCGAGCCGCACGTCGCCCACCACCAGCACCGGCGGTCGCGGGGCGGGGCAGCGGCGGACCAGCGCCCGGAGCCGTGCGAGGAGCTCGCCGAAGGCGAACGGCTTGACGAGGTAGTCGTCTGCCCCCGCGTCCAGGCCCGCGATCCGGTCCTCGACGGCGTCCCGCGCGGTGACCACCAGCACCGGGGCCCACCGGCCCGCGGCACGCAGCCGGCGGCAGACCGCGAAGCCGTCCGCACCCGGCAGCATGAGGTCGAGGAGGATCGCGTCGTACGGCGTCCGACGCGCGCGGGTGACGGCGTCGTCGCCGTTGCCGACGGCGTCGACGGTGTAGCCCTCCCGCTCGAGCCCGCGCCGCAGGGCCCGGGCCATCTTGGGCTCGTCCTCGACCACGAGTACGCGCACGACCCGATTCTCGCCCCGTCCTCATGAGAGGACGGTGAGAGCGGGTGCCGCGCCGAAATTCCGGCGACGATCCGCCGGTCGCTGCCGTACCGTTCGCGGGGTCCGTGAACGGCAGCCGGGCGGAGTCCCGTCGCGGGTCCTGCGCATCGGTTCCGGATGTGCCCTGTCACGGCATGCGTCTGCGGAACGCGCATCGGGTTCGATTCCCGAGGTGGTCCGGGCGTGGCATCCCCCGGAGGGGACGGCCTGCGGCGCCACCCGCGGGTGGCGCTCCCCGGTCCCGCCGCGTCGCGCCCGGATCACCGCCGCGGAGAGATCGAGTGGAGGAGGAGGTCGTCGTGCGGATCGTCGTACAGGAGTGGGAGCGCGTGCTGCGGTACGTCGACGGCCGCTTCACCGAGGAGCTCGGCCCGGGGGCGTACCGGCGCAGGGTGCGGCGCGCGACCGTCGTCCGGGTCGACCTGCGGCCCTGGCTCGCCACGGTCGCCGGACAGGAGGTCCTCACCGCCGACGGTGTCTCCGTGCGGATGAGCGTGCTCGCCCGCTGCCGGGTGGTCCACACGCGGCGGTGGCACGAGGCCGCCCCGGCGCCGTACGACCTCCTGTACGCGGCGCTGCAGCTCGCGACCCGGGACGCCGTCGCCGCGCGCACGCTCGACGAGCTCCTCGCCGCGCGCGCGGGACTCGGCTCGCAACTCGGGGAGGCGGCCGGGCAGAGTGCGGCCGAGGTCGGTGTCGCGCTGGACGACGTGGCGGTCCGTGACCTGATGGTGCCCGCGGAACTCCGCCGGGCTGCCGTGGAGGCGGCCACCGCGCGGGCGCAGGGGCTCGCGGCGCTCGAGCGTGCGCGCTCGGAGGTCGCGGCGACGCGGGCGCTCGCCAACGCGGCGAAGCTCGTGTCGGACAACCCTGCCCTGCTCCAGCTGCGAACCCTCCAGGCGGTCGAGGCGGGAGGGGCGACGGTGGTCCTGTCCGCCGGGCCGGTGCGCGGCGAGCGCTGAGCCGGTCGGGCGCCGGACCGCCCGGGGATCACCTGGGCGGTCCGGCCTCGCCGTCCTCGGCCAGCTGCGCGAGCACCCCGTCGAGGTCGGGGTACGTGGCCGGCGGGTCCGCCAGCCGGCGCAGCAGCCGGACCACCCCGTCCGGTGCCCCGGACCGCCGTGCCGCGCAGAGGAGCTGGCCACGGTCGGCGGGGAAGGTGGAGTGCGGGAGGTAGAAGCCGAGGGTCCGCACCTGCGGCCGCCCCGGTCCGGATGGTGCGCTCACGGACACCACGCCTTCCGTTCGGAACCTCTGCCCCCGCGAGCTCGTGGAGGCGCTGTACCCCTGGCGCAGGTGGGGAAACGGTGCGGCCACCGGGCCCGGGTCAGGCGGCGAGGGCGAGGTCCGCGGTGCGGTCCGCGAGCACCGGCGCGGTGCTGCGCGATGCGGTCAGCAGGTAGCAGACCACGAGGTTGCAGGTCAGCCCGAACGCCGACAGGGCCCACACCGCGGGCTGGCCCATCATGAGGCCGTATCCGGTCCACAGCGAGGAGGACCCGCAGGCGAGGCACCAGCGCGTCATCGACATCCCGGACATGTCCTGGGAGCGGTCACGCAGCAGCGAGATCACCTGCGGGAAGTACGAGAAGATCCCGATCGAGGAGATCACCGCCCCGAGCGCGGCGGCGGACTGGACGGCGGTGAGGCGCGGGCCGGCCGCGGCGGCCACGGCCGTGGCGGCGGACAGGACGAGCGCGGCGGCGCCCCAGCCGGTCGTGACGAGCGCGCGCCGGGCACGCAGCGAGGGCTGGTGCGCGAGCAGCGCGGCGAGGATCGCGACGTTGCCGGCGCCGCAGACGACGTTCGTCGCGATCTGCACGGGGTCGTGCAGCAGGACGCCGTACGTCAGCCAGCACAGGTTGAGGCCGAACGACAGCCAGCAGGCGGTGGCGGAGAGGCCGAGCGTGCGGCCCTTCACGCAGGACAGCCAGATCTGGGGCCAGGTGAGGAGGACGGAGAGGGCAGCGGCCGTCCAGCCGAACAGGTCGGTGAGCATGCGGGGGAGGTCCGTTCCGGTCGAGGCGGGCGGGTGGCCAGCGGCGACCGACGGAGGGGGGACCTGCCGTGGACCTCGTCCCCGGACGCGGGGGAGGTGCGATGACCTACCTTCTGTATCGACGGGATCCGGAAGGGGCTGAACCGGACATATCACCCCGGTCGTGTGAGTCCCCTCACGTGGCGCCTCTCGACCGTTCCTCTGCGGTCAGCCGGCGCACCGTGACCGTGTCGGCGTCTCCGTACGGCCGGCACGGCAGCTCGTCGCAGTCCTCCCACGCGTCCTCCGGGAACGGGGTCCCGCGTCCCCCAGCTGGACGCGAATGACGCGGCGGCCGCAGCTACGCCATGACCTCCTCCGCCCAGCGAGCGGTTCGGAACGCTTCACCAGCAATTCGTCGTGGATTCTCAACCCGAACCCGAACCCGAACCCGAACCCGAACCCGCCGAGGAGCGTGAAGCAGAACTCCTCGAATTCGGTCTCGTTCGTATGATTTGTCGGCAGCACCGCGAAGAGCCTCCTGTGCCCGGTACGGCACCGCGACCACCGGCAGGCGCAGCCGATGGCTTCGTTCGAGAGCCCGCGCCGGTCGCGCGGGAAGAGACCCTCCCGCCGTAGCCATAGGCGCCATAGGCTGACCCGCATGCACGGCGTGACGCTCGCTCACCACGACAGTGCCGAGGCCGCTGTCCTGATGGACCAACTGTGCGATGCCTACGCCGACGCGTATGGCGCGCCGCCAGGGGAAGACGCCGGCCAAAAGCGTGACGCCTTCCGGGATCGAGCCACCAAGGCACTCGAGATCCCGAACTACTCGTTGGTCACCGCCCATGCGGGTGACCAGCTCATCGGCTTCGTCTTCGGATACAGCCTTCCCGCTCGGCGCAGCTGGTGGGATGGCCTGCAGCCCGAGCAACCCGAGGGCTTCACGACCGAGACCGGATCGCGGACGGTCGTGCTGGCCGAGATCGAGGTCCGCCGTGCGTGGCAAGGCCGAGGGGTAGGCCGCCGCCTCCATGACGCCTTCTTGTCCGGACGCAACGAGGAGCGGGCGACTCTCGCGACCAACCCGAAGGCCTCCGGCACCCAAGCTCTCTATGAGCGCTGGGGCTGGCAGAAGGCAGGCACGATCCCGGGCAAGCCCGGCGCCTACTACAGCGAGTACCTGCTCTATGTGCGACCGCTGCCGATAGCGACTCCTGGTCGGTAGGTCACCAGCTGAGCGTCGAGGTCGCGGACCGCTGGCGTTCGCTCCCACGGGGCCAGCAGCTGTCGCAGCCTGCCGAGGCTCTGGGTGATCCGCTCCGCGGAGTTCACAGCCGACTGCCGAACCGCAGCGGCGATGATGTCGGCGGCCTGGTCGATCTCGCCCTGCTGGATGCGTGCCTCGGCGATGAAGAGTTGCCGGAACGTGTACTCGTGCAGGTTGGCGGGATCGAGTAGGGACAGCGACTTGTTCAGGGCATCGAGGGCCGCGTCAGGCTCGTGCAGCTCGAGTCGGCACTGGGCCTGGGTGGACCAGTAGAAGGACTCGTTGTAGAAGTACCACCACGAGGGTGTGGACGCGTCCTGCTCGCGGTAATCCGGTAGATCCGTGAGTAGGTCGCCGACGCTGCACTCGTAAACCGCTGCCACCTTGGCGAGATTGTCGAATGACGGCGCCTGTCCGGTTTCGCCGGGCCACCGCTCCCAGTACGAAATACTCTCGAAGTGTCTCGAGCTCATCGGGCCAGCGCTGATTCCACTGGTCGGCAACCTCTTGTTGGCTCCAGGCATGTGCCCAGCGGAAAGCCAGTCGCGGATTCGCGCCAAATTGCTGCTGCAGGACGCCGGTAATCCGCGATCCACCAACAGAGTCGAACGGCCGATCGGATAGCCGACAGAGGCACCCCTCGTACGTCGCGGGCTGCGTAGCCTTCTCGGCACCGATGACTGGGGAGCCCGGATGTCGTACGTCCGCGTCCAGGTTGACTTCACGCCGCTGGCCGATGACGACGAGTTCGTCCTCGACCAGCTGACCGAGGAACTGGCGGGCGAGCTTCGCGAGATCGGCGAGGTGGAGCGTGTCCCGCAGCCGGGCTCTGACCCGGGCAGCAAGGGCGTCGCGGAACTGGCGCTGGGTGTCGTGACTGTGCTGGCGGGCGCCGATCCTGGCTACGTGCAAGCTTTGGTCGAGGTGGTTGTGGCCTTCCTGCAGCGCAACACCGGCCGCCGCGCGCGCCTGCGGGTCGGCGACACCGAGCTGACCATCGACCGGCCCAGCAGCGGCGAGGCCGCCGAGCTGATCAGGACGGCGCAGTCCGCGATCGAACGGTCCCGTTGATGGCCCGGCACGCGCTGCTGCTCGGCACCGCCACCTGCCACGCCGACCGCCAGCTACAGCCACTGCCGTCCGTACGCCAGGACGTGGCGCAGCTCGAGGCCGTGCTGAACGGCAGCGGAGAGTTCGACACCGTACGCGCTGAGCTCGATCTCCCGGCCGCGCACCTGTGTCAGATCGTCGAGGAGTTCTACGGCGGGCGCCGCACCGGCGACCTGGCGCTCCTCTACTACTCCGGCCACGGGGTGCTGCACGAGGATCAGCAGTCGTTGTTCCTGGTGGCAACGGACACCATCGCGGGGCAGCCGCACGCGACGGCCTTCGACACCGATGGCACCCTGCGACACCTGCTCAACAGCACCAAGGCCAGCCAGAAGGTGCTCCTCCTAGATTGCTGCTTCTCCGGTGCATTCACAGCGCGGCACCGCTTCCGCGGTGGTGTACGGGAAGAGCCGCGCCGCCTCAAGCGCGAGCGCGGCACGTTCTTCTTGACCTCCAGCATGCACATGAAGGCGTCGAAGGCGCAGGGCTCGGACCGGCCGTCAGTTTTCACCGAGGTGCTCCTCGACGGCCTGCGCGGTGCGGCGCGGGGGACCGCCGACGACGGCTGGATCACGACGAATGACCTCTCCCGTTACGTACTGACGGAGATGGCTCGGCGCCGGCAGCAGACGCCGGTCGAGTCCAGTGAGGGCATCACCGAGCCGATTCGGCTGGTCGCTGCGCCGGGCGAAGAACGCACGACCCGGCAGCGGGCAACGGTGACCACCTCGGCCGACGACGCGCCGTTCGACGCCGAGCAGTGGCGTCGCCTGCTCACGTACTACGTCAACTGCATGCAGCGCTCCGCGGTCCTGCAGTCCTTCATCGATCCGCAGAAGGCCCAGACTTACCGTGCGGCCCGGTCTGGCCCCGAGGCGGTTTTCACGGCCACCGCGCCGGTTCCTCTCGGCGACCGGGCGTTGACGCTGGCAGCGCAGGCGCGCGCCGACGGCAAAGAACTTCAGTACGGCTATCCGGTGGTGGCCGTCCACCAGGGGAAGCGGAGGAAGGTGCGGCTGGCGCCGCTGCTGGTCTGCGACGTGACAATCGGTGACGACAATCTGTTGCACTCGTCGCCACCCAGGCCCAGCCCGGCGCTGGTCGATCACTTCCAGCTGTCCTCGGTCGAGGCCGACGAACTGGTGCAACAGGTAGAGCACGTCTTCGTGCCCGGTGAGCGGGAAGCCCTTGGCACGACTGTCGACCTGCTGATGAAGACGTTCGGCCTGCTCCCCGTGGTGCGCCTGGATCCGGCGGCGCTGTCTGGGACCGTCCTGCCCGCGCCGCTCGATCGGGTACAGAACGCCGCCGTGCTGTACGCCGCCGGTGCGCCGGATGCTCCCGAGAAGCAGCTGGTCGACGACCTACGGGCCATCGCCAAGAAGCCCGAGAGCATCGCGCACACCGCGCTGGGGGCGCTGGCGGTACGCACACCAGAGGTGACTTCGACGCCGGTGGTCCCGGTGGCGCTGAACCCGATCAACGAGGCACAGGAAGAAATCATCCAGGCGGCGATGTCGCAGCCGCTGACGGTGGCGCAGGGGCCGCCCGGCACAGGCAAGAGCCAGCTGGTGACCGCGGTGGTGTCCACCGCCACCGCCGCCGGGCAGAGCGTCCTGATCGGCTCCACCAGTAATCAGGCTGTCGACTCGGTGGTCGAGAGGATTACCGAGCTGATCGGGCCCGGCCTGCTGGTGCGTACCGGCAACAAGGAACACCGCTCGCACGAGCCGAAGCACCTCTCCGATGTACTGGACGCCTATCTGCCAGCCGAGCAGCGCGCGGCACTGGACGCAAACACACCCCTGCATGAATTGCGGATGCTGGCCGATAAGGCTGCTTCCTTGCGTAAAGAACTGGATGAACGGCGCCTCCTGGAACGCGACCTGGCTGACCTGGCGGCCGAGCGCCGCCCTGAGGTGGCAGGTGGGCTCGCCCTGCCGGACGACGGCGCGGCGCTGGAGCAGCTCGTCTACCTGACCGACCGAACTCTGAGCAGCCGGTGGTTCGCCTGGTGGTATCGCCGCCGTCTGCGGCGTCGCGGTGTCGCTGACCTCGACGCCATCGCGGTGCTCGGTGAGCAGGCAGTCCTCGAGCTGCGCTGGCGGGAACGTCGGCAGCGCCTCGCCGAGCTGCACGACCACGACGCGGAAGAAACCTGGCGAGGCCTGGTCGAGTTGGTCGGCAGCGAGCGCCCCGCGCACAGCGTCGAGCTGCTGCGCGCGCAGATCGCGCGCCGTGTGACGGTGGACGCAAAGCTGCTGCGGGACCGGGCCGACGAGATGACCAAACGGCGGCCCGACACCTGGGCGTACTTCCCGGACCTGCTACGGGTGCTGCCGGGCTGGGCGATCACGGCGCTCTCCGCGCGGCGACTGCGTCGGGACCCCGCGATGTACGACCTGGTGGTAATCGACGAGGCCGCGCAGTGCACGGTAGCGGCGATTCTGCCCATGCTCTACCGCGCAAAGCGTGCCCTGATCATCGGCGACCCGCGCCAGCTCACGCCCGTCGTCGACCTGCCCGAGGCGGAAGACCTCGCCGAGCAAGCGAAAGTCGGCTTGGGCAACGACTGGCTCACCGCCCGCCGGCTCACCCACGCGGGGCATTCGGCGTACGACGCGTTCTCCGCCGCGGCTGGCGCGACGTACCTGCTCGACGAGCACTACCGGTGCCACCCGGACATCATCGAGGTCCCCAACCGCGAGGTGTACCAGGGCCGGCTCACCGTGCTCACCGACCCGGCACGGCTGGCTGCACCGGCCGATCCGGCGGTGCGATGGCGGGACGTGGCGGGAGCATTCGTTCGGGGTGAATTCGGTTCCGGCCGCAACGACCCTGAGATCGTCGAGGTGGTAGCCGAGGTGCGGCGGCTGCGGTCGGCGTACCCCGAGGCCTCGATCGGGGTGGTCACGCCGCTCACCGCGCAGCGGCGCGGTCTGGACGGGGCCCTGCGTGATGCCGGGCTCTGCGACGGCCTGCTCTGCGAGACGATCCACAAGTTCCAGGGCAGCGAACGCGACATCATGGTCATCTCGCCGGTCGGGACGCGCGGCATCTCAGACCGTACCCGGGGCTGGCTCGTCCACCAGACGAATCTGTGGAACGTAGCCATCACCCGCGCCAAGTCCCAACTCGTCGTGGTGGGCGACCGGTCCTGGTGGTCCGGCCAGCGCGGATTGCTCACCGCGCTCGCCGTCGTACCGGAGCCGGCTGGGGCTCCGCCGGACGCCACGTCGGGCCCCGCTGATCGGCTGCACCTCGCCCTGCGGAGAACGAATCTTGCCGTGCAGCGGGACGTCACCGTGCCGGGCTTCACCGCCGACCTCGTCGTGGGAAGCGCCGGCGCCGATGTGGCCGTGCTGGTGGACGATCCAGCTGGCAACCCCGATGGTCGTGCGTTGCGCAAAGTACTCGCGCGCCTCGACATCGCCGGGGACCATGTCGTGGTGCACCGAGTGCCCGCCTGGCGCTGCTTAGCAGAGCCGGAGCAGGTGGCGGCTGAATTGTCGGAGCACCTCGGTAATGCCGGCAACCACGATGCCGTAGCTTTCGGTCACCGTTGACCGGGAACCGTTGCCGGCCGGCCTCGGGCACAACCATGCCAACTCACACCAGCACCGGGCGGCGGCCAGCACCGAGCGGGTGGCGGAGGTGGCACCCGCCTCCGGAGGGCGGGAGCCGCATCGAATCGTGTACGCCATTGAGCTGCGGAGGGACGTCATAGGATCGTGGCGTTACGGCCTGTTGACGCGTATTTGGCGTGACGTGTGCTCGCGGCACCCGGCCGCTTAGCAATGAAACCGGGCTAGCGATTCGCGGAGCGGTATGGAGCCTTGGTAGGGGGGCGGCGCCTACAGTGCCCAGGGCGTCTCCGCCTCACGGCTTGTGTTGTCCTGCCTGCTTCCGCTCAGAGACCCATCGATCACTTCAACCGCGGCGGCTGCGACCGCGACGTACAGAGCTGCGTGCGCAGGCGTCACGTCGAAGGCGTCGCCATGGGCGCCGTAATTCCGAAGGTGGACCAGTTCGCCCAGGGGTTTCACCAGTTCCTTGGGCAGCACGCCCACCCGCACACCCTCCTGGAGCAGCGAGTTGAACCCCCGACGCGCAGGAACACGGACTCCCTGCCGGCTAAGGGCCTCTACAAGGGAGACCTCCACTTGGCGCGCCGCGTCGATGATGGCGGCACGGGGGGACACCTTGAGCAGTGCCTCCAGCGCAGTCGCTTCAGGATCGGACACACGGCAAAGGCCCTCGACCGCGTTCCCGCTGGTCAAGGGCCTTCTGGTCCTGCTCGGTGATGGTGCCCCCGGCAGGATTCGAACCTGCGCACCCGCCTCCGGAGGGCGGTGCTCTATCCCCTGAGCTACGGGGGCTCGGGACGTGCGAACACTACCAGTCCGCCCGCCGCGTTCATGCGGCCGGGGCACCCGCGAGGGCCCCTCCGGCGGGGCCGCTCAGGAGGGCAGCGGCTTCGCGCCGCGCACCGCCAGGAGGTTCGTCAGCACGGTGATCTCGTACGTCTGCCCGTCCACCATCGTCTGCGCCAGCTGCCGCACCTCGGCCATCTTCGCGTGCTGCGCCGCGTACGACGCCATGTCCACGCCCGCCTCGTGGTGCCGGATCATGAGCTGGCAGAACAGGATCTCCTGTGCCTTCCCGGTCAGCGACCGCAGCTGCTCGATCTGCGCCTGCGTCGCCATGCCGGGCATCAGCCCGTCGGGCTGCATCGCCATCCGCGACTCCGCACCGGAGTGGTCGTGCCCGGCCATCCAGGACATCCGCGGCCGGCTGCTCTGGAGCGGGAGTCCCCAGTCCTGCAGCCAGCCCTGCATCATGCCGATCTGGCCCTGCTGGGTCAGGCCGATGTCGACGGCCACCTGACGCAGTGCGGGGTCGTGGGTCGACGCGTGGATCGTCATCGCCATGTCGACGGCCTGCCCGTGGTGCACCGACATGTCCCGCAGGAAGCCGGCATCCAGGGAGCCGTCGCCCGGCGTGGACGAGCGCGTGAAGACGACACCCCCGAGCGCGCCGAGGAGCAGCGCGAGTACGGCCACGAGCGCGACCACCGCGGGCCCGTACCGCCGGGGCGGCCCCTCGTCGAGCTCGTCCTCGACGAGCGCATCGGGTGAGCCGGCCGGCGCCGCGTCAGGCGCGTCGGCCGACCGTGGCTCGGCTTCCCTGGCGATGGCGGATCACTTCCCGCCGGCGGTGTTCAGCGGTGTCGTCCCGGTCTGGGTCACGCCCTGGCCACAGGTGGCGCCGGGCTCGACGCTGGACTTCTGGTCGTACCCCCGGATGAACTTGTCGATCCGCGGGTCCGACGCGCTGTCCACCTGGAGCTGGAAGCCCCACGCCTGCAGTGAGATCGGCCGGTCGAGCCCCGGGTACGGGCTCATCAGCATGTAGTCGTTGCCCCGCACCTTCGCGGCGAGGGCGTCCACCTGGGCCTTCGGGAGGTCCGGGCGGTACGTGATCCACACCGCGCCGTGCTCCAGGCTGTGGACCGCGTGCTCGTTCGCGATCGGGGCCGCGTACACGTTGCCCTGGCAGTTCTGCCAGACCGGGTTGTGGTTGCCGCCGACCGGGGGACTGGTCTTGTACTGGACGTGCCCCTGCACGTGGTTCCGCGTGAGCATCGCGGGGTCCTTGGCGCGGTAGTTCACGACGCCCGCGACCTGCTGCGCCGGCTGGTTCGGGAACGGCTTGCCCGCGCCCCTGGCCTGCATCGCCGCGTACGTGATGATCCCGACCGCGGCGACGGCGACCACGACGCCGAGCGCGATGAGGCCCCAGGGCCGGGGCGCCTTGACCGGCTTCGGGGGCTTCCTCCCGGACTTGCCCGCACGGACAGCGGAGCCGGAGCGCTGGCTGGTCTTGGACGCCATGGGGACCCTTCGAGGAGGTTCGGTGGTACACACACGGTAACGCGTGCGAGCCCGTCCCATGCGCCTCGGTAACATCGTGCGGTGACCCCTGCCGAGCTGTCGTCCGCCGTCCTGGACGCGACCCAGACCGTCTTCGCCGAGCGGGGACTGGATGCGACCGCGTTGCCGGGGACGGTGACCGTGGAGCGTCCCCGCAACCCCGAGCACGGTGACTACGCCACGAACGTGGCCCTCCAGGTCGCCAAGCGCGCGGGTGTCCCGCCGCGCGATCTCGCCGGCTGGGTCGCCGAGCGCCTCGCGCAGACGCCGGGCATCCAGAGCGCGGAGATCGCGGGCCCGGGCTTCCTCAACATCCGGCTGGACGCGGCGGCGGCGGGCAAGCTCGCGCAGGCGATCGTCGAGGCGGGCCCGGAGTACGGCCGCGGGTCGACGCTGACCGGCCGGAAGATCGACCTCGAGTTCATCTCCGCCAACCCCACCGGCCCGCTGCACCTCGGCCACTCGCGCTGGGCGGCCGTCGGTGACGCGCTGCACCGCGTGCTCGCCGCCGCGGGCGCGGAGGTGACCAGCGAGTTCTACGTCAACGACCGCGGCGCGCAGATGGACCGCTTCGGCGCCTCGATCAGGGCGGCCGCGACGGGACAGCCCATCCCCGAGGACGGCTACCACGGGGAGTACATCGGGGAGCTCGCGCGCGAGATCGTCGCCGACCGCCCGGACATCCTGGAGCTGCCCGAGGACGCGCAGGTCGTGGAGTTCCGCGAGGAGGGGTACCGCCGACAGCTCGCCGAGCAGCAGCGGGTGCTCGCGGACATGGGCGTCCACTTCGACGTCTGGTACTCCGAGCGCAGCCTGTACGAGTCCGGGGCGGTGAAGCGCGGGCTGGAGAAGCTCCGCGAACAGGGCCACGTCTTCACGGCGGACGGCGCCGAGTGGCTGCGGACCACCGACTACGGCGACGACAAGGACCGGGTGCTGATCCGCTCGAACGGCGAGACCACCTACTTCGCCTCCGACACCGCGTACTACGTCGACAAGCGCGACCGCGGGTTCGATCAGGCCATCTACATGCTGGGCGCGGACCACCACGGGTACGTCGGCCGGCTGAAGGCCCTCGCGGCCTGCGCCGGCGACGACCCCGCGCAGACGCTCGACGTGATGATCGGCCAGCTCGTGAAGATCCTCAAGGGCGGCGAGGAGGTCCGCCTCTCCAAGCGCGCCGGCAACATCGTCACACTCGAGGACTTCCTCGAGATGGCGGGCGTCGACGCGGTCCGGTACTCGCTGACCCGGTACCCGACCGACTCGCCGCTCACCCTCGACATCGAGGACATCACCCGGCGGACGAACGACAACCCGGTCTTCTACGTCCAGTACGCCCACGCGCGGATCGCGAGCCTGCTGCGCAACGCGGCCGACGTGGGTGTGGACCGCGGCGAGCTGAGGCCTGAGCTTCTCGACCACGAGAAGGAGGGCCTGCTGCTCGGCGCCCTCGGCGACTACCCCAAGGTCGTCGCGACGGCCGCGGAGCTGCGCGAGCCGCACCGCATCGCGCGGTACCTGGAGGAGCTCGCCGGCGTCTACCACCGCTTCTACGACGCCTGCCGCGTACTGCCGATGGGCGACGAGGAGCCGACCGACACCCACCGGGCACGGCTGTGGCTGACCGAGGCCACCCGCACGGTGCTCGCCAACGGACTGGGGCTGCTCGGTGTGAGCGCCCCGGATCGGATGTGACGTGAGAGTCCACCCGGCCGGACCGGCCCACGCGGACGTCCTGCCCGCCACGACCCCCGGCGGGCCGCCCGACGACCTGAACGCCCTGCACCCCCTCGTCTGGCCGCAGGGCACCGAGCGGGTCGACGGCGTCCTCACCGTCGGCGGCGTCGACGTGCGGGACCTCGCCGTGGAGCAGGGCACCCCGGCGTTCGTGCTCGACGAGGGCGAGCTGCGTGCCAGGGCGCGGCAGTTCCGCACGGCGTTCGCGGGCGCGGACGTGTACTACGCGGGCAAGGCGTTCCTCTGCACGGCGTTCGCGCGCTGGATCGCCGAGGAGGGCCTGAGCCTCGACGTGTGCACCGGCGGCGAGCTGGCCGTGGCGCTGCGGGCCGGGTTCCCGACCGCGCGCATCGCGCTGCACGGCAACAACAAGTCCTCCGCCGAGCTGCACCGCGCCGTCGAGGTGGGCGTCGGCAAGGTGGTGCTGGACTCGTTCGCGGAAATCGCCCGGCTGGGCGCGATCGCCGACGAGGCCGGCATCCGCCAGAAGGTCCTCGTCCGCGCCACGGTCGGCGTCGAGGCCCACACACACGAGTTCATCGCCACGGCGCACGAGGACCAGAAGTTCGGCTTCTCGCTCGGCTCCGGCGACGCCGCGGAGGCGGTACGCCGGGTCCTCGCGCTGCCGTCCCTCGAGCTCGTCGGCCTGCACAGCCACATCGGCTCGCAGATCTTCGACACGGCCGGGTTCGAGGTGGCGGCGCGCCGGGTCGTCGGC
>DASWRY010000055.1:0-98784 GCA_036402915.1 Mycobacteriales bacterium | reverse complement strand
AACAGCATCCACCACGTCGCGATCTACCTCGGCGGCGGCCGGATGGTCCACGCGCCCACCACGGGCGACGTGGTGAGGATCGCCCCGGTGTGGTGGGAGGAGTTCTTCGGCGCGACCCGGGTGGTCGGAGCGGCCGCGGCGACGGTGCCGGGCGCCGGACACGCGACCGCGCCCGGCGCCGTACGGCCGCACGTCCCGGGCCCGCCCCGCAGCCCGGTGCCGTCGCCGGTGCCGTCGCCGGTGTCCACGTCGTTCCTCCTGTCCGTCCCGTCCGCGTCCCCCTCGGTCGTGCCCTCGGCCTCGGCCTCGTCCCCGCCGCCGCCCTCGCCGCCCGGCCCGGGACCCACGGTGCCGCCGAGCCCGTCGCCGTCGTGCCCCGCGCCCACGGGGTCCCCCTCGCCGCCCCCGACACCCGATCCCGGCTGCAACCCGTCGCCCTCCCCGAGCGCGAGCCCCTGAAGATCACCCTCCGGGTGCCCCACGTCACTCTCGTGGCGCACAATCGTTGACTCGTACGGCACGATCGTCGGGGGACGAGGAGGGGAACCGTGGGGAGGCGTGCGTTCGCCGCGGTACTGGTGGCGGTCAGCGCCGTCCTCGTGTGCCCCGCGGCCCCCGCGTCGGCCGAGCCCACCCAGCCCTCGCTGTACGGCCGGATGCGCGCCGAGTCGGCCGCCCTCGAGGACCTGGCCCAGAGCTCGCTGGAGGACCAGCAGCGCGCGGCCGTGGTCGGCCGGGACACGGCGGGCGCCCAGCGGGCGTACCGCGACGCGCTGGCCCGGCAGGAACGCGCGGCCGACCAGGCGCGGGAGTGGGCCCGCACCGCGTACATGGCCGGTCCCGACCCCGCCCTCCTCGGCGGGGTCACCGGTGCCGACGCCGCCGCACGCAGCGACGACCTCGCCGGAGCCGCCGCGGACCTCCGGCACGCCGAGAAGCAGTGGGAGGCGAGCGCGACCGAGGGCCGGCGCCTCGCGATCGCGATCGCGGCGGACCGGAACGCGGTCGCGGTGCGGACCGACAACCTGCGGAAGTTCCGGGCGGCGAACGCCGTCCTCATCGCGCGCCAGCAGGCACGTGCGGCGGCGCTCGACATGGCGACGTACCGGAGCCGCGTGGCCGCCGGGATCCTGGTCGACGGCAGCGCCGGACCGGTCGCGCGCACGGCCCTCGCGGCGGTCCGGGTCGCGCTGGCGCAGGTCGGCAAGCCGTACGTGTTCGGCGCGGAGGGGCCCCTCGCGTTCGACTGCTCGGGGCTGGTGCAGTACGCGTACCGCCAGGCGGGGGTCGGCCTGCCACGCACCGCACGGCCACAGTTCCGCGCGACGCGGCCGGTGCCGCCGTCGCAGCTCGTGCCGGGCGACCTGCTGTTCTTCGCGACGGACAAGAGCAACTGGGACACGATCCACCACGTCGGCATCTACCTCGGCGGCGGACGGATGGTGCACGCGCCGGAGCCCGGGGACGTGGTGAAGGTGGCCCCGGTGTGGTGGGCGGAGTACTTCGGGGCGACGCGGGTGGTGTGGGCGCGCGGCTGAGCGCCGGGCCTCCCGCGCGAACGCGTCGACCACCGCCCTACTCGGGACCCGAGCGCCCCGCGCGGACGGTGTCCGCCCACTCCCCCGTCCGCGCGAAGTGCCGCAGCGTCGCGGTCGCGGGTCCGAGGTCGAGCCCGTGCGCGGCCACCCAGCCGTCGTCGTAGTACGTGCGCGCGTACCGCTCGCCGCCGTCGCACAGCAGCGTCACGACGCTGCCCTCGACACCCGCCGCGTGCAGCTCGGCGACGAGCCGCAGGGCGCCCCACAGGTTCGTGCCGGTCGAGCCGCCGACCGGGCGGCCGAGGGCCTCGGAGCAGTACCGCATGGCGGCGAGCGACGCGGCGTCCGGCACCTGCACCATCCGGTCGATCACCTGGCCCACGAAGCTCGGCTCGACGCGGGGCCGTCCGATGCCCTCGATCCGGGAACCGGTCCCCGTCGTCCACCCCGCGTCGTCGTGCGACCAGCCGCCGAAGAAGGCCGAGTTCTCCGGGTCCACCACGCAGAGCCGGGTCGGGTACCGCTGATACCGCACGTACCGGCCGATCGTGGCGGACGTCCCGCCCGTCCCGGCGCCGACCACCACCCACTCCGGGAGCGGGTGCCGCTCGAGGGCCATCTGCGTGAAGATCGACTCCGCGATGTTGTTGTTGCCACGCCAGTCCGTGGCGCGCTCGGCGTGGGTGAACTGGTCGAGGAAGTGCCCGCCGGTCTCGGCCGCGATCCGGCGGGACTCGTCGTACACCGTGCCGGGATCGTCGACCAGGTGGCAGCGGCCGCCCTGCGCCTCGATGAGCACGATCTTCTCGGGGCTCGTCGTCGCCGGCATCACCGCGACGAACGGCAGGCCGAGCATCCGCGCGAAGTACGCCTCGCTCACCGCCGTCGACCCGCTCGACGCCTCGACCAGCGTGGTCCCCTCGGTGATCCAGCCGTTGCACAGCCCGTAGAGGAACAGCGAGCGTGCGAGCCGGTGCTTGAGACTGCCGGTGGGGTGAGTGGACTCGTCCTTGAGATACAGGTCGATCCCGATGCCCGGCGGCAGCGGGAACGGCAGCAGGTGCGTGTCCGCGGACCGGTTCGCGTCCGCCTCGACGCGGCGCACCGCCTCCTCGACCCACGCCCGGGTGGTGGGGCAGTACCGGTCCAGCATCTCCGTCATGGCAGCCCACTCTGCCATCCGGGGTTCGTCAGCCCTCGGGCCCCGGCCACAGGGGCGACTGGACGCGCCCCTCCCACTTGGTCGACAGCACCACGGTCGTCCGCGTCCGCGCGACGCCCCGGATGCGGTTCACGCGACCGATCGTGTGCTCGAGCGAGGCGACGTCCCCCACGCGCACCTTCAGCATGAACGACTCCTCGCCCGCGAGGAACCAGCACGACTCCACCTCGGGCAGCCCGTACAGCGCCTCGGCCACGTCGTCCTGCTCGGCGTCGTCGGAGGGCAGGACGCCGATCAGCGCCGTCACGCCGAGGCCCAGCGCCTCGGGCGCGATCGATGCCCGGTACCCGGTGATCACACCGGTCGACTCGAGCTTCGCGATCCGGTCGTGGACGGCGGGGGCGGACAGCCCGACCTTGCGGCCGAGCTCGGCGTACGTCTCCCGGCCGTTCGAGCGGAGCGCCTCGACGAGGCGGCGGTCGATCTCGTCCACGTACGCCCTCTCTGACCCCATCCTCGAGCGGCGCCACGGTACACCGTCTGTCCACCTGGGACATCGATGAGTTCATTGATTTCCACACCGGGATGAGCTACCAGTGTTCTAATACGATCATCAGACAGTCGCGGCCTGCCCGCGCACGGCCGCGAAATGTGAGGTCACAGTGGAGGTTGGCGAGCGATTGCTGACGCCTGGCGAGGTAGCTGCTCTTTTTCGTGTGGACCCGAAGACGGTGACACGATGGGCTGCCGCCGGACGGATCAGCAGCATCCGGACGCCCGGAGGTCACCGGCGATTCCGGGAGTCGGAGGTGCGGGCACTCCTCGCCGCCGACGGCAGCTCCGGGGACGGCCTGCCGCAGGGCTGACGCGGCCGCGGTCGCGTGCGGTCCGATTGCGCGCACACGCGGTGTGACACTCGGCACACCGACGCGGATATCCTCACGGCGGGCGACGAGGTCGCGCGCCGCGAGGAGGGTGTCCGATGACGTACCTGGGTGGTCTCTCGGGTCTCCTGGTGACCGCACTGTGGGTGTTCTGCGTCATCGACGCGCTGAGCGCGCCGGCCGAGGGGGTGCGCACCCTGCCGAAGGTCGGCTGGGTGATCGTCGTGCTGCTCTTCCCGCTCGTCGGCTCGGTGGCGTGGCTCGTCGCCGGACGGCCCCTGGCGGAGCAGTCGGCGAACCTCCCGTACAAGGGCAACCGCGGCGGCGCGGCCTGGCCCGCGACGCGGACGTCCGGCTTCCCCGAGTCCGAACGGCCCCGCCGCTCGGCGGCCGCGCCCGACGACGACCCGGACTTCCTCGACCGGCTCCGCCGCGAGAAGGCGGCCTCGGACGCCGCCCACGAGGACATGCTGCGGCAGTGGGAGGCGGACCTCCGGCGCCGCGAGGAGGAACTGCGGCGCGATCCCCCGGCGGGCGGCCCCGGCGACGGTCACGCACCCGGGGACCCGGACGGCGGGCCCACGCCCGGCCACGGCAGCCGGTGAACGGGACACGCCGGTGAGCCCGGTGGCCGCGCGGCAGCGGAGCGCGACGCTGCTCGCCCGGCTCGAACCCCTCGTCCCACTGGTGCTCGCCCTGCACGGCGCCGCGGTGCAGTTGCTCCTCCACCACTCCCCGCTCGGGGTCACGCTGGTCTCCGGCGTCGGCGCGCTGGGGATCGCCGGGCTGCTCGGGTGGCGCAGCCAGACCGCGATCACGGTCCGGTGCCTCGCGATCGCCGGTACCGCCTGCGCGCTCCAGTTCCGCGACGACGCGTACCTGCTCCAGATGATGCAGTGGTACTACGCGGTCGTCGCGACGTACCCGCTGCTGCTGCGCGCCCGGCGCGCGGTGCTGGTGGGCCCGGTGACAGCGGCCCTGTTCCTGGTGCAGGCCTTCCCGCCCACGGCGCCGGACCTGCTGCGGGCGGCGGTCATCCTGACGGTGGGGCTGATCGTGTACGCGGCGGGCCGGCTGTACCTCGAGGCCCAGCGGGAACTCGCGGAGCGGCAGGGTGAGGCGCTGCTGGCGCACACCGACCGTGAGCGGTCGCTGGCCCTCCTGGACACGTACTTCCGCTACGCCCCGATGGCGATGGGCTTCCTCGGACCCGACGGGCGGTACGTGAGGGTGAACGCCGCGCTCGCGGCCCTCACCGGGCACCCCGAGTCCGACCACATCGGACGGAGGCCGGCGGAGCTGCACGGCGGGGAGCGCGAGCCCGTCGAGCAGCAGATGGTGGACCGGGTGCTCGCGTCCGGCATCACGGCCGGGCCGGCGGACCTGGTGCTGCCGGCGGCGGGCGACCCGGCGGAGGCGCGGTTCTGCCGGGCGACGGCGCATCCGGTCCGTACCGCCACCGGTGACGTGCTCGGCGTCGGCGTCATCGTCGAGGACGTCACCGACCGGTACCGCGCCGAGCGCGCGCTGGAGCGCGCGGCCACCCACGATGCGCTGACCGGTCTGCCGAACCGGGTGCTGTTCCGGGACCGGCTCGGGCACGGCCTCGCGCGGACCGCGGCCACCGGCGAGAGGCTCGCGGTGATGTTCGTCGACCTCGACCGCTTCAAGACGGTCAACGACTCCCTCGGGCACGGCGTCGGCGACGCGCTGCTGGTCGACGTCGCCCACCGGATCACCTCGACCCTGCGCCCGTCCGACACGGTGGCGCGGCTGGGCGGCGACGAGTTCGCGGTGCTCTGCGAGGGCCTGTCCCACCCGTCCGAGGCCGTGGAGCTGGCGAGGCGGGTGGTGGACGCGTTCGCCGAGCCGGTCGACCTCAGGGGGCGCACCCACGTCGTGACGGTGTCCGTGGGCGTGGCGGTGTGCGGCCCCGCGTTGCAGGATCCGGGCGCGCTGCTGCGGGCGGCCGACGTGGCGATGTACGAGGCGAAGTCCGCCGGCCGGAACCGCTCGGCGCTGTACGACGAGACGATGGCGCGGCGCGTCGAGGAACTGCTGTCGCTCGAGCAGGACCTCCGGGCGGCGGTCGAGGCGGAGGCGATCGGCGTGGCGTACCAGCCGATCGTGTCGCTCGCGACCGGCCGGGTCGTCGCCGCGGAGGCGCTCGCGCGGTGGCGGCTGCCGGACGGGACCGCGGTGCCGCCGTCGACCTTCATCCCCCTGGCGGAGGAGCTCGGCCTCATCGACATGCTCGGGCGGCAGGTGCTGGGCCGGGCGCTGGCGGCGTTCGCGAGATGGCGCGCGACCTGCGACCCGGACCTCCCCGGCATCGCGGTGAACGTGGCCGCCCAGCAGCTCGCCGCGCCGGACATCGCGGGGACCGTGGCAGACCTGGCCGAGCGGCACGGCGTCCCGCTGTCCTGCCTCGTCCTCGAGGTGACCGAGAACGCGCTCATGTCCGACGTGGCGGGCGCCGAGCGGGGACTCCTCGCGCTGCGCGGGCTCGGCGTGCAGTTCGCGGTGGACGACTTCGGGACCGGGTACTCGTCGCTGGCGTACCTGCGCCACTTCCCCGTGACGACCCTCAAGATCGACCGGGAGTTCGTCGCGGACCTCGAGCGGGACGCCACGATCGTGCGGTCCGTGCTCTCGCTCGCCGCGGCCCTCGGTCTCGAGGTGGTCGCCGAGGGTGTCGAGTCGCCGCGCCAGCGCGACATCCTGCGGGGGCTGGGGTGCGACAACGCCCAGGGGTTCCTCGTCGCACCGCCGTTGACCGAGGACGAGTTCGGCGAACTCCTCCTGCGGGGTGCCCGCGACACCGAACTGGACCGGACGTGAGGCGGGGACGCGCCCGGGCCGGCGCCGTCCTGCTCGTGTTCGTGATGTTCGTCACGGCGTGCGGGTCGCCGGAGCCGCGGCGGTCGCCCGACGAGGCGGTGCTCTTCGCGCGATCGGGCGGGCTCGCCGGAGCGCCCCAGCGGCTGGCGATCGCACCGGACGGCAAGGCCGTCCTGGCACAGGCGGGCTCCACCCCCGTGGAGGCGCAGCTCACACCGTCCGAGCGCGACCACCTCCGGAGCGCTCTCGACCAGGCCGTGTTCTCCGCGCCTCCCCGCCTCCCGCCCGGACAGCCGGACACGTTCACGTATTCCGTCACGTTCCGTGGCAAGACCGTCGAGATGAGCGAGACCACCGTGCCACCCGGTCTGCGGGAGCTCCTCCGCGTACTGGTGGGCATCACGAACCGGTTGACACGCAAGGGTTGATCGCACCGTCCACTGTGTCCGGTCTGTCCGGACTGATCGCACCCCGGGGCAACACGGACGTGCTCCCGTCGTCTACTCTTTGGCCCGGCTGTCCGGCAGGTCGGCGTCCCACCAGGGCGCCGCTGGAGAGCCACCGCCGAGTCGGTACCCCCGGAGCACTCCGGACGCCGAGCCGGGGACCCATATGTGTCCCTGGGGTGAATCCGCGGATCCCCGCGGTAGGGCGCTCTTCCCGCCCGAACCCGTCAGCTAACCCGGTAGGCGGTCGACGGAAGAAGGAGACCCACCGCCCGTGAGTCGTGCACGTGCGCTGAGCCTGCGCCTTCGTGTCCTCGCCCCCCTCGCCGCCCTGCTGACCCTCGCGGTGCCCGCGGCGGTCGCGCAGGCCCAGCCGACCCCGAGCCTCGACCAGGTCCAGAAGAAGGTCGACTCGCTCTCCCAGAAGATGCAGATCGCGTCCGAGGACTACAACACCGCGAAGGTCGACCTGTCGGCCAGCAAGGCGCGGCAGGCGGCGCTCCGGAAGTCGATCGACGCGCTCCAGCCCAGCGTCCTCCGCATGAAGGACCAGACCGCCTCGTACGCCGTGGACGCGTACCAGGGCACCGACATGAGCCTGATGACGTCGCTGCTCGACAGCGGCTCGCCACAGACGTTCCTCGACCAGCTCACCACGGTGCAGTCACTCACCGGCGCCTCGCAGACGCAGCTGAACAAGCTGCTCGCCGCGCAGAAGGTGCTCGCCGACGCGCAGGCGCGCAACGCCGCCGAGATCGTCAAGCAGGCGCAGCAGGAGAAGATCCTCCGCACCGAGAAGGTCACCCTGCAGAAGGACCTCGACGTGTGGCGGAAGCTCCGCAGCCGCCTCGCGCCCGCGATCGACACCAGCGGGCCGTTCCCGGTGTACACCGGCGACACGGCGTCGCGGGCGGGGCGCGTCCTCCGGTATGCGTACGACCAGCTCGGCAAGCCGTACGTGTTCGGCGCGGCCGGTCCCGGGTCGTTCGACTGCTCCGGCCTGACGCTGGCCGCGTACGAGCGGGTGGGCGTCTCGCTGCCGCACTCGGCGCGCCGGCAGTTCGCCATGGGTCCGCAGGTGCCGCGGTCGGACCTGATGCCGGGCGACCTCGTGTACTTCTACTCGGACCTGCACCACGTGGGCATCTACATCGGCAACAACAAGGTGATCCACGCGCCGCAGCCGGGCGAGAGCGTGAAGATCTCGGACCTGAGCGTGTTCCCGTTCGCAGGGGCGTCGCGGCCGGGCTCCTGACGCGCGGCACGTCCGACGGCACGGGCCGGCTCCCCTCGGGGAGCCGGCCCGATCTGTGTGCTCCGGTGGATCCGGTGTCGCCTTCTCCTCCGGGGTGTACGCCCACGAGGTGGCCGAGGAGCCGGTGCGTGGTCGGCGTGGCGCTCCGGGCGCCGGACGGGGTGCCGCGAGCGCTCCCGCAGCAGCTGGCGTGGCGCCGGGGCGCCGGGCGGCTCCCGCCGGACGCGGCGGTGCGCCGACCACAGCGATCCAGCCCGGCGAGTGCCCCGGTCCACGCCCGCCCGGCACCCGCTTGTCGCCGGCCTCGTGGGCGTACAACCACGAGCTGTTGCTCTCGAGCTCGGAGGACTACTGGAGTCCCGCGTAGCTGTGGAGGCCGGTGATCACGAGGTTGACCCCGAACAGGTTCACCATCATCGTCGCCCAGCCCAGCACCACGATCCACACCGCGCGCCGCCCCCGCCAGCCGGCCGTGGCCCGCGCGTGCAGGTACGCCGCGTACACCACCCAGGAGATGAACGCCCACGTCTCCTTCGGGTCCCAGCCCCAGTACCGCGACCACGCCGCCTCGGCCCAGATGGCCCCGGCGATGATCGCGAAGGTCCAGATCGGGAACGCGAACGCGGTCACCCGGAACGTGGTCCGCTCGAGCCCCTCTGCCGCGGGCAGCCGCGCCCCGAGCGACGCCGGGAAGCGCGCCACCCGCCCGGCCGCGACGGCGCGGTCGTACGCGTCCCGGATCAGGTACAGCACGCCGGTCGCGAAGCCCACCAGGAACACGCCGGTCGCGATCGCCGCCGCGGAGACGTGGATCTTCAGCCAGTACGAGTTGAGCGCGGGGACCAGGGGCGCGACGCGCGTGTACAGCACGGTGCCCGCCAGCCCCAGGAGCAGCACCACCGGCAGCATCACGAACGCGCCCAGGTGCCGGACCGCCACCCGCTTCGGCCGCGTCAGCACGACGAGCCACGCCACGACCGCGATCAGGCAGACGCTGATGGCGAACTCGTACATGTTGCCCCACGGCACCCGCCCCGCCGCGATCCCGCGCGTGACCAGGACCCCCACGTGCACCAGGGCCCCGATCACGGTGAGCACGACCGCGAGGCCGCCCACGTAGTCGAGGGGCGACCGGTCCGGCACGGTGCGGCCCGCGGGACCGCCGGGCGACACCGGCGCCTCCGGCAGCGAACCCTCCGGCGGAGACGGCAGCGAGACCTCCACCGGCGGCAGCCCGCCCGCCCCGACGAGCACCCGCTCCCGCACGGCAGCACGGGCGACGGTGCCCCGCCGCCCGAACGCGTACTCCACGCCGTAGGCGAGCATGGCCGCCGTGTACAGCAGGATCGTCGTGATCAGCAGCTGGTCGGACAGCGTCGCGAGGTCCGGCATCTCAGTCCTTCTCTGACGGCATCGAGGGCATCGACGCGGCGATCTCGGCCACGGTCCGGCCGAACTCCTCCGCGTACGTGTCGGGGTCGGTCCGTGCCAGGCCGCCGGTGGAGACGACGGTACCCGTCCCTGCGGCCGAGGCCGCGGGCGCGAGACGCACCCACAGCCGGCGCCGCCGCACGGTGAGCGACCCGATCAGGCCGACCACCATCAGCACCGCGGCGACGAGGACGGTGTCCTGACCCGGGTCGTGGTCCACGCGGAGACCGGCCCACTCGCGGGTCCCGACGAACTCGAGGGTGCTGCCGTCGTCGAGCGTCCACTTCTGGCCGGGCCGGAGGAACTTGGCGCCGAGCATCTTCAGCTTGCCGGTCTGGATCTGGTTCTGGTCGAGCGAGTACACCGACCGTGGTATGCCGGACGCCAGCCCCGTGTCGCCGCGGTACGCCGCGAGCGTGATGCCCGGCGAGCGCTCCCCCGGGAAGACCGAGCGCACCTTCGGGCCGATCTCCGGTGCGGTGGGCGTGTACACGCCCTCGAACGCCACCTCGACGTTCGGCGTCCGCTGCGTCTCGCCCTGCTTCTGGTTCGCGTCCGGGAACACGGCCACGCCGTCCGACGTCATCGTCGTGATGTCGGACGGGAGGAACGGCGACGGCGAGGAGAAGACCTGCCCGTACCGGTCGGTGTAGCGCAGGATCGGCGCGTACCCGTGGTCGATCAGGTACACCCGGGCGCCGGACAGCCGCAGCGGCTCGTTGACCTTGATCCGGTACCGGCGTGCGAAGTCGCCGGTGCCGTAGCTGACGTTGGCGGCGTACAGCGACGGCTGCCCGGAGTCGAGGTACGCGGCGTCGAACCGGTCCAGCCGCACGCAGAACGGCGGGAGGTCGGAGTCGCCGACCTGGCGCCCGAGGGTGTACTGGTCGTAGCCCTGCGTGCTGTCGCAGAACGCGCTGCCCTCGGTGACGAGCACGTTGCCCTGCCAGCCCCACATCGCACCGGCCGCGGCGCCGCCGAGCAGCGCGAGCAGCGCGACGTGGAACACGAGGTTCCCGATCTCCCGCAGGTACCCCTTCTCGGCGGAGATCTCCACCGTGCCGTCGGGCAGGTCGCGGACGACCGTGCGCCAGCGGCGCCTCCGGAGCGCGGACCGGACCGGCGCGGCGAGCGCGGCGGGGGTGCCGGTCGCCAGGGCGGGCGCCGACGACACGGGCAGCCGGTCGAGGTGGCGCGGCGCGGGCGGCGGCGCGGACCGCATCGCCCGCGCGTGCAGCCGGATCCGCGGCACGAGGCAGCCGATCAGCGACACGGCGAGCAGCAGGTAGATCGCCGCGAACCACGCCGAGCCGAACACGTTGAAGAACCCGAGCCGGTCCAGCAGCGGCCCGACCGTCGTGTGGTCGCCCAGGAACTGGGCCACCTTCGGTGGGTTGAGCGGCCGCTGCGGCAGCAGGGAGCCGGGGACGGCCGCGACCGCGAGCAGGAACAGCAGCAACAGCGCCGTCCGCATGCTGGTCAGCTGGCGCCACCACCGGCGCGCCGTCGCGCCGAGCCCGGCGCGCGGCGGCGGGGCGCCGACCGGCTCGGGCTGGGTCGAGAGGACCTCGGAGACGGCGGTCACAGCGGGATCTCCCCCACGGGCAGCAGGGCGCGGATCCAGATGACCACGTCGTTCCACGCGCCGGTGACGAGCAGCAGGCCCACGCCGACGAGCATCGCGCCGCCCACGCGGGTGACCCAGACGCTGTGCCGGCGGACGGCCGCGAACGTGCCGAGCACACGCCGGAACCCGAGCCCGAACAGCATGAACGGCACGCCGATGCCGACGCAGTACGCCGCGGCGAGCACCGCGCCGCGGCCCACCGAGCCCTGGACGGTCGCGAGCCCGATCACGGCCGCGAGCGTCGGCCCGGTGCACGGGATCCAGCCGAGGGCGAACACCGCGCCCAGCAGCGGCGCGCCCGCGAGCCCGGAGGCCGGGACGAGGCGCAGCCGCATCTCGCGCTGGAACCCGGGGATCCAGCCCAGGAACGCCAGCCCCATCACGACGACGACCACGCCGACCACGCGCTGCACGATCGCGGCGTGGTCGAGCAGCTGGGCGCCGAGCGTGCCCGCGAGCGTGACGAGGACGGTGTACACGACGGTGAAGCCGGCCACGAACAGCCCGCTCCCGGCGAGGACCCGCCCCCGCACACGGCGGCGCTCCTCGGTCATCACGGTCCCGGCGACCGCGCGGCCCCGCGGGTCCATGCCGACCGCCGCGTCGAGGTCCGCCCCGGCGAGCCCGGTGACGTAGGAGATGTACCCCGGCACGAGGGGCAGCACGCACGGCGACAGGAAGCTGACCACCCCCGCCGCGACGGCGAGGCCGACCGCGAACAGCAGGGGACCGCTCGTGACGGTGTCGGTGATCATGCGCGCTCGGCCGCGAGCTGGGCGATGGCGTCCTTCAGCTCCGCGTACGTCACGGCGCGCCGGAAGACGGTCGCCACCCGGCCCTGGCGGTCGATCAGGATCGTCGCGGGCGTGGACACCGGCGGAGTCCTGCGGAACTGGACGGCCACGAGCCCGGCGTCGTCGAACACGCTGGGGTAGCTCATCTGGTACGCGCGCTCGAACGCCGCGGCCTTGTCCCGTGCGTCGCGGACGTCGACGCCGACGAACCGGACGCCGTCCGCGCGGGTGGCGGTGGCCAGGTCCGCGAGGGTCGGGGCCTCGGTGCGGCAGGGCGCACACCAGGAGCCCCAGAAGTTCACGACCAGGACCTTCCCCCGGTACGCCGCGGTGTCGACCGCCGGGCCGGTGACCGCCTCACCGCGGACGCGGGGGGCCGGGATCCGGGGGCTGAGCTTCACCGGCGGGCCGCTCTGGCCGGGTACGAACCGGTTCTCGCCCCCGGCGGTCTGGTTCACCGCGTCCTTGCCCACGCCGCAGCCGGCGAGCCCGGCCAGCACGGCCAGGACGGCGAACGCGGTCACGAGGCGCCTCACCGCTCAGGCGCCCTTGCTCGTCCGCGCGGTCGGCGACTGCGCGATGAGCGCGGCGGCCGGTTCGCTGTACGTGACCTTCTCGATCGCCGTCCCGTCGAAGTGGATCGACGTGAGGCTCGCGAGCGCGCACTGGCGGCGGCGGGGGTCGTGCCACATGCGCTGCTTCTCGACGAACCGCCGCAGCGTCCAGATCGGCAGCTGGTGGCTCACACACACGGCCTCGTGGCCCTCGGCGGCATCCCGGGCGGCCTGGAGGGCGGCGAACATCCGCGCCGCGATCACGGTGTACGGCTCCCCCCAGGAGGGCCGGAACGGGTTCCAGAGCACGCCCCAGTACCGCGGGTTGCGCAGCACGCCGTCGCCGACGGACACGCGCTTGCCCTCGAAGAAGTTCTCCGACTCGATCAGCCGCCCGTCCAGCGCGACGTCGAGGCCGAACCGGTCCGCGAACGGGATCGCCGTCTGCTGCGCACGCTCGAGCGGGCTGGACACCACGTACGTGACGTCGTGACCGTCGAGGGCCTCGGCCGCGGCGGCGGCCATCTTCTCGCCGAGCTCCGACAGCCGGTACCCGGGGAGGCGGCCGTACAGGATCTTCTCGGGGTTGTGCACCTCGCCGTGGCGGAGCACGTGCACGACCGTCTTCACCGGCCCGCCCCCGCGCGGTACCGCGCCGCCGCCTGCGCCGCCATCGGCAGCGCCTCGTCGATCCGGGACAGCTCGTCCGGCCCGAGCGCGGTGGACACGAACCACGCCTCGAACGCGCTCGGCGGCAGGTACACCCCGTTCGCGAGCATCCCGTGGAAGAACGCGGCGAACGCGGCGCTGTCCTGCCGCCTCGCGTCGTCGTAGTCCGCGACGTCGGCGTCGGTGAAGAACACGCTGAACATCGACCCGGCCGTCGAGATCCGGTGCGGGACGCCCTCGAGCTCGAGCGCGGAGGACACCATCCGCCGGAGGTGCGCGCTGGTCTCGTCGAGCTGGCGGTACACGTCGTCGGTGCAGTTCCGCAGCGTGGCGAGCCCGGCCGCGCAGGCCAGCGGGTTGCCGGAGAGCGTCCCCGCCTGGTACACGGGTCCCACGGGCGCGAGCTGGTCCATCAGGTCGGCGCGGCCGCCGAACGCCGCCGCCGGCAGCCCGCCGCCCATCACCTTGCCGAACGTGACGAGGTCCGCGTCGACCGGGTCGAGGCCGTACCAGCCGGACCGGGACACCCGGAACCCCGTCATGACCTCGTCCACCACGAGCAGCGCCCCGTGGCGGGCAGTGATCTCTCGGAGCTTGCCGTTGAAGCCGTCCCGCGGCGCGATGACACCCATGTTCCCGGCGGCGGCCTCGGTGATCACGCAGGCGATCTCGGGGCCGTACTCGGCGAAGGCCTTCTCGACCGCGGCGACGTCGTTGTACGGCAGGACGATCGTGTCGTGCGTCTGCGAGCCCGTGACGCCGCCGGAGTCCGGCAGCGCCAGCGTGGCGACGCCGGAGCCCGCCGACGCGAGCAGCGCGTCGACGTGGCCGTGGTAGCAGCCGGCGAACTTCACGACCTTGGTGCGCCCGGTGGCTCCCCGCGCCAGCCGGATCGCGCTCATCACGGCCTCGGTGCCCGAGCTGACCAGCCGGACGGACTCGACGGAGGTACGGGCGACGATCTCCTCGGCGAGGTCGACCTCGCCGGGCGTCGGCGTGCCGAAGCTCGTGCCCTTCGCGGCCGCCTCCGTCACCGCGTCGACGACGGCAGGGTGCGCGTGGCCGAGGATCATCGGACCCCAGGAGCAGACCAGGTCGACGTACCGCCGCCCGTCGGCGTCGGTGAGGATCGCGCCCTCGCCGGACACCATGAACCGCGGCGTACCGCCGACGGCGCGGAACGCGCGGACGGGCGAGTTCACGCCTCCGGGGACGACGGCAGAGGCGCGGGAGAACAGCTCCTGCGAGACCGGGGCATCGGGCGGATAGGTCACGGCCCCGATTCTCCCCCACCGAACCAACCGCGAGCCGACCGGGGTTCGACGCTCTGTCGAAGATGACGGGACCAGAACGTCTCGTGACCCGCCGGTTACCCTCGGGGCATGAGCGCCAAGCCCCGGAAGCGGACCACCACGGCCCGCCGGCGCAGGCGGCGCGGCAGGCGGACGCCCTGGTACCGGGCGACGCAGCCCTCGTTCCTCACCATCGGGGTGGTGGCGCTCGCACTCGCGGGCGCGGTCTACGTGTGGCCCGACGTCCGGGGCCGCCTGATGCCCGCGGACCGGCCCGCGGGCCACGTCCCGGCCGCCGCCGCGCTCCCGCAGGCGGTCCCGCCGGCGCCCACCGACAGGGGCTCACGCCCCTCGGACACGTACCGCACGTGGGCCCGCGGCCTGTCCGGGAAGCTCGACATCCCTGCCGTGGCGTTGCAGGCCTACGCGTACGCGCAGGTGACAACCGCCCGCACCCACCCGCACTGCCACCTGTCGTGGACCCTGCTGGCCGGGATCGGCCGGATCGAGTCGAACCACGGCCGGTACGGCGGCGCGACGCTGCGCGCGGACGGGACCTCGTCGCCGCGGATCGTCGGCGTCCCGCTGAACGGCGGCCCTGGCCTCATGACGATCTCCGACACCGACAACGGACGGATCGACGGCGACCGGCGGTACGACCGCGCGGTCGGCCCGATGCAGTTCATCCCGTCGACGTGGGCGCGCAGCGGGGTGGACGGGGACGGCGACGGGCGCGCCGACCCGTTCGACATCGACGACGCCTCGATGGCCGCGGCGCGGTACCTCTGCGCGGGCGGCCGGGACGTGTCGACCAGCCAGGGGTGGTCGCAGGCGGTGCTGTCGTACAACCACACGGGCGAGTACCTGCGGTCGGTGTACGGCTACGCCGACGGCTACGCCCGCGCGAGCGTCTAGCGACCGGTCCGTCTAGCGGCTCAGCAGGCCCGCGGCCTCGACGGCCCAGTACGTGAGGATGCTCTGCGCCCCCGCGCGGCGCACGGAGGTCAGCGTCTCGAGGATCGCGCGCTCGCGCTCGATCCAGCCGTTGGCGGCGGCCGCCTCGAGCATCGCGTACTCGCCGGACACCTGATAGGCCGCGACGGGCACGCCGACGGCGTCGGCGACGCGGCGGAGGATGTCGAGGTACGGCAGCGCGGGCTTGACCATCACCATGTCCGCGCCCTCGGCCACGTCGAGCGCGGCCTCGCGGAGCGACTCGAGCGCGTTGGCCGGGTCCTGCTGGTAGGTCTTGCGGTCGCCCTCGAGGGTCGAGCCGACGGCCTCGCGGAACGGGCCGTAGAACGCCGAGGCGTACTTGGCCGAGTACGCGAGCACGCTCACGTCGGTGTGCCCCGCCGCGTCGAGCGCGGCGCGGATGACGCCGATCTGGCCGTCCATCATGCCGCTGGGGCCGACCATGTGAACGCCGGCCTCGGCCTGGACGACGGCCATCTCGGCGTACCGCGCCAGGGTCGCGTCGTTGTCCACGGTGCCGTCCGGGCGGAGCACGCCGCAGTGGCCGTGGTCGGTGAACTCGTCCAGGCACAGGTCGCTCATCACGACCGTCGCGTCGCCGACCTCGGCGACGACGTCCCGGATGCCCTGCTGGAGGATGCCGTCCGGGTCGGTGCCGCAGGAGCCGACCGCGTCCTTGGCGGAGTCCGCGGGGACGCCGAACAGCATGATGCCGCCGACGCCCGCGGCGACCGCCTCGGCGGCGGCCTTCCGCAGCGACTCCCGGGTGTGCTGGACCACGCCCGGCATCGACGCGATCGGCACCGACGACGTGATCCCCTCGCGGACGAACATCGGGAGGATGAGGTCCGCCGGGGACAGCCGGGTCTCGGCGACGAGACGCCGGACGGCGGCGTTGCGGCGGAGACGGCGAGGCCGCACCGCCGGGAAGCTTCCTGTCCCGGACGGTGCGGCCTGCGGCGAAGTGCTCATGCCGACAACGCTACCGCGCGACCCGACCCGCGGACGGGCCCTGGACCTTGGCCCCGCGGCGGGGCTTGACCGGCGCCTGGGCGGCCTTCTCGCGCAGCTCGAGCGCGTAGTCCGCGAGGGCCGCGACCAACGACGGGACGTTCGCCGTCTCGGGCTGGACGTCGACCCGGAGGCCGAGCTCGCGCGCTGTCTCCGCCGTCTTCGGGCCGATGCAGGCGACGACCGTGCGGGCGTGGGGCTTGCCCGCGATGCCGACGAGGTTCCGCACCGTGGAGGACGAGGTGAACAGCACCGCGTCGAATCCGCCCGACTTGATCGCGTCGCGGATCTCCGCCGCGGGCGGCGCCGCGCGGACGGTCCGGTAGGCGGTCACGTCGTCGACCTCCCACCCGCGCTCGGTGAGGCCCGCGGCGAGCGTCTCGGTGGCGATGTCGGCGCGGGGCAGCAGCACCCGGTCGATCGGGTCGAGCACCGAGTCGTATGGCGGGAAGTCGGCGAGCAGGCCCTCGCTCGACTGCTCCCCCGAGGGGAGCATCTCCGGCTCGATGCCGAAGGCGCGCACCGCGTCGGCGGTGGCGTCCCCGACGCAGGCGATCTTCACGCCCGCGAACGCCCGGGCGTCGAGGCCGAATTCGAGGAACTTCTCGCGCACCGCCTTGACCGCGTTGGTCGAGGTGAAGATGACCCACTCGTACCGGCCGGTGACGAGTCCCTTGATCGCGCGCTCCATCTGGGCGGGCGTGCGGGGAGGCTCGACGGCGATCGTCGGCACCTCGCAGGGGATCGCGCCCCAGGTGCGCAGCCGGCCGCTCATCGCCCCGGCCTGCTCCTTGGTGCGCGGGACGAGGACCTTCCAGCCGTACAGCGCCCGCGACTCCCACCAGGAGAGCTTGTCGCGCAGGCCGACGCCGGGGCCGAGCGTGACGACGACCGTGCCGGTCAGGCCGACGGCGGCGTCCACGAGCCCGTCCACGGTCGACACCGACGAGGACTGGGTGTCGCCGGTGCCGTCGCCGGAGACCACGAGCGGCGCGGTCGAGGGGTACCCGGCGACGAGGAGCCCGTCGCGGACCGCGGCGAGGTCGTCGGCGCGCGCCGTGACGACCAGCGTGCCGGGCAACCCGGACAGCGCCGCGAAGTCCACGACCTGCAGGTCACGGGCGTCCACGGCGGTGCGGAGCCCACCGGCCGGGGTACCGGCGTAGGCGGAGACACCGTCGGCGTGGGACACCGCGGGCACGACCTCGAACTGCACGGCCGTACGCGCGACCGCCTGCGCCTCCTTCACCACCCCGTCGGTCGTGAAGGGGTCGCCGGTGACGAGCCTGACCACCGCGCTGCCCGAGCGGGCGGCGGAGAGCAGCACCTTCGCGACATCGCCGGGGGCACCCTCGGCGACACTCACCTCGGCCTCCGCGGGCGCGGCCGCGAGGACCGCGTCGAGCACCGCCCTCGGTACGTCCGCGTCGTGCAACAGGAACTCGGCCGTACCGGCCGCGTCGAGCACGCGGCGGGTGAGCAGGCCGGGGTCGCCGGGGCCGGCCCCGGCGAAGGTGATGCGTCCGGGAGTCTTCCGGGAGCGGGTCATGCGGAACTCCCCATCAGGTGAGCTGCGCCGGAGTCGAACAGGTCGGCAGCAAGCCGCCGGCCGATCTCCTCGGCGTGGTCGAGTGGGCCGGAGGCCGACAGCCGGGCGGCATCGCTGCCGTCCAACGCCGTGACACTGCCGCGCAGATAGATCTCGGGCTCGCCGGTCTCCGATTCGGCGAGCACCGCCCACGCGGCAACGGGTGCGCTGCACCCGGCCTCGAGGGCCGCGAGCAGACTTCTCTCGGCTGCCACGGCGGCCCGGGTCTCCGGGTCGTCGAGGCTGCCGAGCAGTGCGATGAGCTCCCGGTCGGCGGCACGGCACTCCAGCGCGAGAGCGCCCTGCGCCGGTGCCGGGAGCACGAGCATGGGGTCGAGCACCTCCGTGACCGCGTCCAGCCGGTCGAGGCGGGCGAGTCCGGCACGGGCGAGGACGACGGCATCGAGCTCACCGTCCGTCACCTTCCGGATACGCGTGTCCACATTACCGCGGATCGGGACACACTCGAACCCGAAGCCGAGCGCGTTGAGCTGCGCGATCCGCCGGGGGGCGCCGGTGCCGATCCGGGCACCGGGGCCCAGCTCGGACAGGGTCCGCCCGTCCCGGGCCACGAGCGCGTCACGGGGGTCCTCCCGCGGCGGCACCGCGGCGAGGACCAGCCCGTCGGCCGGGGCGGTCGGCAGGTCCTTGTACGAGTGGACGGCGAAGTCGATCTCGCCGGCGACCAGCGCGTCGCGGAGCGCGGACACGAACACGCCCGTACCGCCGAGCTGGCTGATCGCGTCCCGGGAGACGTCCCCGAACGTCGTGATCTCGACGAGTTCGACCTCACGGCCGGTCTTGTCGGTCACGGTCTGCGCGACGTGCCCGGACTGGGCCGTCGCGAGGGCGCTCCCGCGGGTGCCGAGGCGGAGCGGACGGGTCACGGGGTCGCCTCCTCGTCGGGGCGCGCGAGCAGGCTGACGACGTCGGCCTGGGTGACCGCGGGGATCGCGGACGGCTCGACCGCCACCGCCGCGGCGGCCGACGCACCGGCCGTCTCGAGCCCGAACAGCTCGCGCAGCGCCTCCGCGTACTGGTGGCCGCCGGGCGTGGTGGCGAGCTCCTTCACGCGGACCGTCGGCATGTGGATCAGCCGGGACACCACCCGGCGGACCGACTTCTCCACCTCGGCGCGGTCGCCGGGCTCGAGGGCCCCCAGGCGCGTCGACAGCCGGGCGAGCTCGGTGGCGACGACCTCGTCGGCGCGCGCCCGCAGCGCGGCCACGGTCGGGGCGACGTCCGAGGAGCGCTCCCAGGCGAGGAAGCCCCGCACCTCCTCGTCGACGATCGCGTGCGCCGCCCGGACGTCGTCCGCGACGGTGTGCTCTGCCGCGCGCTCCGCGACCTCCCGGCGCAGTCGCTCGATGTCCACGACCGTGACGCCCGGGACCGCCGTGACGGCCTCCTCGACGTCCTTCGGCACGGCGAGGTCGACGACGAGCAGCGGGCGGTCCCCGCGCGCCTCCTGCGCCGCGGCCACCGCCGCGGCGGTGAGGACCACGCCGGTCGTCGCGGTCGCCGACACCACGATGTCCACATCGGACAGCCGCGCGTCCACGGCGTCCAGCGCGATCACCTCGGCCCCCACCGTGGACGCGAGCGTGGAGGCGTTGCCGGCCGTGCGGTTGGCCACGATCAGGCTGCCGATGCCGAGCCGGCGCAGCGTCGCCGCCGCGAGCGCGCCCATCGAGCCGGCGCCGACGATCATCGCCCGCTTGCCCTCGACCGGGCCGGTCGCAGCCTGACCGACGTCCAGCGCGAACGTGACGATCGACTGCCCGGCACGGTCGATCGCCGTCTCGGCGTGGACGCGCTTTCCGGCGCGCAGCGCCTGCTGCATCAGCTCGTGCAGGACGCGGCCCGGCGCCCCGTGCTCGACCGCGTTCGAGTACGCGTTCCGGATCTGCCCGAGGATCTGCGCCTCGCCGACGACGAGGGAGTCCAGCCCGGAGGTGACGGTGAACAGGTGGCGGACCGCGTCGTCCCCGTGGTGGACGTACAGGTGGTCGGCCAGCTCCGGCAGCTCCATGCCGATGCGGCCGGCGAGTGCCTCGCCGACATCGTGCAGGCCGCCGTGGAACGACGACACCGCGGCGTACACCTCGACGCGGTTGCAGGTCGACACGACCGCGCACTCCGCGACGTGACGGCCGGCGAGCAGGGCGTCGAGGACGCGGGCCAGCTCGCCCTGCGGCACCGCGGCCCGCTCGAGGAGCGAGACCGGCGCGGTGCGGTGGTTCAGCCCGACGACCAGCACACTCATCCGTTTGCCGCCTTCTCGTCCGCCGTGCTCGGGGGTGGCCCGGCTGCGCCGCGACCGCCCGGGAGGCGGGTCAGCGAGGGCGCGCCGCGGGAGGCCTTGCGCTGCTCGTGGAACGACAGGATCTGCAGCTCGATCGACAGGTCCACCTTGCGGACGTCCACGCCGTCCGGAACGGACAGTACGTGGGACGCGAAGTTCAGGATGCTCGTCACACCGGCCGCGACGAGCTTGTCGCAGACCTCCTGGGCGGCGGCCGCGGGCGTCGCGAGGACCCCGATCGAGATGCGGCGCTCGGCCACGATCCGCGGGAGGTCGTCGACGTCGCTCACCGCGATGCCGTTGATGACCTGGCCGATCCGGTCCGGGTCCCGGTCGACCAGCGCCACGATCTTGAAACCGCGGGACGCGAAGCCCGCGTACCCGGCGAGCGCGTGGCCGAGGTTGCCGATGCCGACCAGCGCCACGTTCCAGCAGCGCGTCAGCCCGAGGGTGGTCGAGATCTGGTCGACCAGCATGGCCACGTCGTACCCGACGCCGCGCGTGCCGTACGACCCGAGGTGGGAGAGGTCCTTGCGGAGCTTCGCGGAGTTGACCCCGGCGACGGCGGCGAGCTCCTCCGACGACGCGGTGGCGTGGCCCTCGTCGGCGAGCGTGTGCAGGGCCCGCAGGTAGACCGGCAGCCGCGCCACGGTCGCGTCCGGGACGACGCGATCGCGGACGGTGGGGCGCTGGTCGGTCATCGGACTCCTGCTCGGCGGGGGGGTCGCTCCCCCGGAAGATCACCCGATGTGCTATCCCCGGGCTGTCGGAAACCCACGTTAACGACTTGTGAACGCAGGCACAAAGTCGCTGGTCCCGGAGGCCCCTCCGGGTGGCGGGACTCACATCGACGGTGCCGAAATGTCCCCTGGAGGCTGCCGTGTGGGATCCCGTGACGTACCTCGCGTACGCGGACGAGCGCGGGAGGCCGTTCGTCGACCTGGTGGCGCGGATCGGCGCCGACGCGCCGCGGCAGGTCGTCGACCTCGGGTGCGGACCGGGGAACCTCACGGCCGGGCTCGCCGCCCGGTGGCCGTCCGCCCGCGTGGAAGGGCTGGACTCCTCGCCGGAGATGATCGCGCGCGCCGCGGGACTGGGGGCGGGGGTCTCCTTCCGGCTGGGCGAGGTGGCGGAGTGGATGCCGGGGCCGGACACCGACGTGGTGGTCTCCAACGCGACGTTCCAGTGGGTGCCGTCGCACCTGGCGCTGCTCCCCGCGTGGGTGGGGGCGCTGCCCGCGGGGGCGTGGCTGGGGTTCGCCGTCCCGGGGAACTTCGCCGCGCCGTCCCATGTCCTGCTGCGGTCGGTGGCGGGTTCGCCCGCCTGGCGCGAGCGGCTGGCCGGGGTGGAGTTCCGGGAGTCGCCCGTGCTGGACGCGGTGGGGTACGCGTCGCTGCTGCAGCCGCTGGGGTGCACGGTGGACGCGTGGGAGACGACGTACGTGCACGTGCTGCCGCCCGGTGACGTCCACCCGGTGCTGGCCTGGATGAGCGGGACGGCCCTGCGGCCGGTGCGCGCGGCCCTGTCCGACGACGGGGAGTGGGACGCGTTCCGGGCCGACCTCGGGGCGGCGCTGGCGGAGGCGTACCCGGTGGGGGCGGCGGGGACGCTGTTCCCGTTCCGGCGGATCTTCGTGGTGGCGCAGAAGAGGGCCTGACCGGCCGAGGCCACCGGCGCGGATTCCTGTCGGTGCGGCCCCCTGGCGCCCGCCGCGTGGTGCTGGGCCGCGGAGCGGCCGTCGACGACGTTCAGCCGGTGCGGACGTCCCGGATCAGCCGCTCCTCCTCCACCTTCCAGTACCCGTGCTCCGCGCCGTCGAGCAGCACCACCGGCAGCCGGTCGCCGTACTCCATCCGCAGCTGGTCGTCGCCGTCCACGTCGACCTCGTCCCACGCCACCCCGGTCGCCGCCGCCACCCGCTCCATCGCCTCCCGCGCCGGCTCGCACAGGTGGCACCCGGCCCGCGTCAGCAACGTGACCCTCACGACCGTGCCCGCAGCCGGGATTTCGCCACCTTGCCGGTCGCGGAGTGCGGCAGCTTGTCGACGAACTCCACCGCGGTGGGGCACTTGAACCGGGCCAGCGACCGCTCGCAGTGCGCGATCACGTCCTCGACGGTCAGGTGGGCGCCGGGCGCGGCCGTGACGTACGCCTTGACGGTCTCCCCCGTGTACGGGTGCGGCACGCCGATGACCGCCGCCTCGGTGATGCCGGGGTGCGCGAACAGCACGTCCTCGACCTCGCGCGGGTACACGTTGAACCCCGACACCAGCACGAGCTCCCGGATCCGGTCCACGAGGAACAGGTCCCCGTCGTCGTCCCGGTACGCCACGTCGCCGGTACGCCACCACCCCTCGGCGTCGGGCCCGTCGGCGCCGTCGGGCCAGTACCCGCTGAACAGGTTGTCCCCGCGCACCGCGATCTCGCCCGGCTCCTCGTCGCCGGGGACGATCTCCTCGTCCTCGAGGCCGTCCTCGAGGCCGTCCTCGAGCACGGAGCCGGACGCGTCGACCAGCCGCAGCTCCACCCCGGGGACGGGCTGCCCGATGGACCCCGGCTTCGCGACCTCGCTCATCAGCGTGGACGTCAGCACAGGTGCGGTCTCGGTGAGCCCGTACCCCTCGAACACGTGGTGCCCGGTCGCGTCGAGCAGCCGCTGCTGAGCCTCGCGGTCCAGCGGCGCGGCACCGCTCACGGCGAGCCGCACCCCCGCGAACGCCTCCGCGAACTCCGGCAGCAGCGACCACGCCATGTACATCGGCGGGGCACCCGCCACGTTCGTCACGCCGTACCGCTGGATCAGCGCGAGCGTGTCCACCGGGTCGAAGCGCTCGACCAGGACGCCCGCGCACCCCGTCCGCGCGACCAGGCCGAGGCCCGGCCCGAGCCCGTAGATGTGGAACAGCGGCAGCACCATCAGCACCACGTCGTCGGTGGCGAGCACCGGCGGGCGGATCTGCGCGCACTGGTCGAGGTTGGCGAGCAACGCGCGGTGGGAGAGCATCGCGCCCTTGGGGCGGGACGAGGTCCCGGACGTGTACATCAGCACGGCCAGGTCCTCCCCGCCCGCACCGGCGGGTACCGGCCCGCGCCCGGCGGCCCCGGCCAGCAGCTCGCCGATCGGCACGGCGCCGGGCTCGGTGCCGGCGACGAGCAGGTGCTTCAGCGCCGGCAGCCCCAGCGCGGTCACCTGCCGCACGGTGGCCGGCGTCCCGGCGAGCGCCGCGGCGCCCGAGTCGGAGAGCAGGTGCTCGAGCTCGGGGGCGGTGTACCCCGGGTTCACCGGCAGGGCGGCGAGCCCCGCGCGCAGCGCCCCGAAGTAGAGGACCGGGAAGTCGAGCCCGTTCGGCAGCGCGAGCGCGAGCCGGTCGCCGGGGACGAGACCGAGGTCCAGCAGGGCGGCGGCAGCCGCGTCCACGCGGTCGTCCAGCTCTCCCCAGGTGAGCACGATGTCCCGGAAGAGCAGCGCCCGCGCGTCACGGTCGCGGGCCGCGGCCTCCCGGACCAGGTCGGCCAGGTTCCGCTCACTGCCCACCACGCTGACCTCCTCCATCGGCGCAGACCGGTTCCGGCGGCGCCTCAGACCGCCAGCGAGTCTGTCACACGCGTACCCCCGCATGGTCGTCCCGTGGGACCCCGTCCGCCCGCCGGGCGATCACCACGAAGCGGGACGGCCCGGTCACATTGACCAGCTTTCATTACACAGCGAGCCCTGGATCCTTTACCCTCCACCAGGACCTGGTCGTCCGTGCCTCGCCGGGCACCCGACCGTGACGCTGGCCTCATCGCACCCGAAAGGGGCCCCCCGGGTGTGATGCCCGGCACGTATAGTCGTCGCGATCACAGCCCGGACCGCGTGCGCCGAAAGCCGCGGCGACCACCGCCGCGACCGAGGGAGGGGAACGTGCCCGCGACCGCCGTCACCACCGTGCGCGGGACCGCTCGCTCCGCGCGCCGTGCGGACGGGCATCCCGGGGGCCGGCCGTGACCGGCGCCTGGGCGGTACCCCGCGGAAACCCCCTCGCCGAGGCCCTCGCCGCCGGCGTGGGCGACCTCCGGCACCTCCTCGCCCTCGCGGTCGGCGACACCCCCGTGGTGGACGACACCCCGCCCCGGCGGCCCTCCCCGCACCCGCGCACCGGCGCCCACCGCGCGACCACGCCGCTGCCGGACCCGCAGTACCCCGACGGCCCCGGCGAGGACCCGGTCTGGCAGCTCGTCGAGCGGGCGCGCGACGGGGACGCCGCGGCGTTCGGGCTGCTGTACGACCGGTACGTCGACACCGTGTACCGGTACCTCTACTACCGCGTCGGCAGCCGCCAGCTCGCCGAGGACCTGACCAGCGAGACGTTCCTCCGCGCGCTGCGGCGGATCGGGACGGTGACCTGGCAGGGCCGTGACCTCGGTGCCTGGCTCGTGACGATCGCGCGCAACCTCACCGCCGACCACTTCAAGTCCAGCCGCTTCCGGCTGGAGGTCTCGACGGCGGACATGCGCGACGCGGACCGGCTCCAGGACGGTCCCGAGGGCGAGGTGCTCGACGCCCTCACCAACGCCACCCTGCTCACGGCCGTCCAGCAGCTCAACCCCGAGCAGCAGGAGTGCATCGTCCTCCGCTTCCTCCAGGGCATGTCGGTCAGCGAGACCGCGCAGGCCATGGGCAAGAACGACGGTGCGATCAAGGCCCTGCAGTACCGCGCGGTCCGCTCCCTCGGCAGGCTCCTGCCGGAGGGATTCACGCCGTGACCCGGCCCGCATCGGAAACTCGAGCGTGGGCCGTAACCGAACGGCGCCCCTGCGCGTTGCACCCGATGTCCGCGGACACGCCGGACACCGGACGTGAGAGGGGGTGGTCGCCGTGGTGACTCTGTTCGGGCGCAGGCGCGCGGAACGGTTCGCCGACCTCCTCGACGGCAGCGCCCCGCGTCGCGGCGACGGCGACGGCGACCTCACGGAGCTGGTGCACACCGCCAGGGCGCTGTCCTCCACGCGGACGCCCGCGGGCGCGCGGCTCGACCCCGCGTTCCGGGACCGCCTGCGCACCCGTGTCGTCTCGGTCGTGGAGGTCCAGGGCGTGCCCCGGACCGCCCCGGCGCCCCGATTCCGGCTGCCCCGCCGCGTCGTCATCGCGGGCCCCGCGCTCGCGGGCGTGCTGGCCCTCTCCGGCATCGGCGCCGCGAGCACCGGCGCGGTCCCCGGGGACACGCTGTACGGCGTGAAGCGGTCCACCGAGGCCGCCCAGCTGTCGCTGGCGTCCTCGGACGTGAACCGCGGACGGCTGTTCCTCGAGTTCGCCCGGACCCGGATGTCGGAGGCCACGGCGGTCCGGGACGACGCCCGCACGGTCGAGCGGACCCTCGCGGACATGGACACCGCCAGCCGCAACGGCACGCGCCTGCTCGGCACGGCCGCGGTGGGCGGGCAGGACCGTGCGCCGCTGGACGTCATCGACGGGTTCGTGCTGACCCAGCGCGCCGGCCTCACCACGCTGCTGCAGGAGCTGACGCCCGCGGCGCGGGACCGCGGGCTCGACTCCCTGGTCCTGCTCGAGCAGATCCAGGCGCGCTCGCTCGAGCTGCGCGGCTCGCTGCTCTGCACCTCCGGGTACGCCGAGGACGGCGGCACGGACGACCTCGGCCCGCTGCCCCAGCGCTGTGCCGCCCTGCGGGCCGGTACCAGTCCGGGCACGAACGGCTTACCGGGTCCCACGGTCGGTGGCAGTGGGCTGCCCTCCGGCCCGATCCCCACGGGCATCCCGACCCTGCCCGGCCTGGGCGGCACCACGCCGACCGGGACCGGGCTCCCGACGCCGGGCCTCCCTGGGTCCGGCGTGCCCGGCTTGCCCGGCTTGCCGGGGTACTCCGGCGACGGCGGCCCCGCCGGGCTGCTCGGCACGGTCGCGGGCACGGTGGGCGGCGTGGTCGGCGGTCTCCTCGGGCCCCTGATCGGCGGCGGGCTGCCGGGCGACCACGTGAGCCCGAGCCCGAGCGTGTCCCCCTCGTCGCTGCCCGGCCTGCCGGGCCGGATCCTCCCCGGTCGCTGACGCGCCCCGCGCCTCGACCGGTCACGTGAGCGCTGTCCCGCTAGGCTCGGATCCGTGGCCCCGACCCTGACACGCCTGCGCCGACGCAAGCAGGACAACGAGGTCCGTGCCGTCATCGCCGGCGCGGCCAGCGCCGCCGCCGCGGAGGTGGAGGCCTCCCTCGCCGTCCCCGTCGACCCCACCGCGGCCGCGTTCTTCGACGTCGACAACACGATGATGATGGGCGCGTCGATCTACCACTTCGCCCGCGGCCTCGCGGCGCGGAAGTTCTTCACCACCGGCGACCTCGCGCAGTTCGCCTGGCAGCAGCTCAAGTTCCGCGTCGGCGGCGCGGAGAAGCCGGAGACGATGCTGCAGGCCCGCGAGGTGGCGCTCGCGTTCGTGGCCGGGCGCGAGGTCGAGGAGATCTGCCGCTTCGGCGAGGAGATCTACGACGAGGTGATGGCGGCCCGGGTCTGGTCGGGCACCCGGGCGCTCGCGCAGCTGCACCTCGACGCCGGCCAGCGCGTGTGGCTGGTCACGGCGACGCCCGTGGAGCTGGCGACGATCATCGCGCGGCGGCTGGGCCTCACCGGAGCCCTCGGCACGGTCGCGGAGGTCGAGGACGGCGTGTACACCGGGCGCCTGGTCGGCGAGCCGCTGCACGGGCTCGCGAAGGCGGAGGCCGTGCTGGCCCTCGCGGAACGCGAGGGGCTGGACCTGTCCCGCTGCACGGCGTACAGCGACTCGGCGAACGACATCCCCATGCTGTCCACCGTCGGTACCGGCGTCGCGGTCAACCCCGACTCCGTCCTCCGGCGGGAGGCGCGTGTCCGGGGGTGGCAGGTCCGCGACTTCCGGACGACCCGCAAGGCCGCACGGGTCGGAGTCCCCACCGTGCTCGGCGCGGGTGCGGTCGCGGGCGGCGTCGTCGCCGCCCTGGCCGCGCGTCGGCGCTGGCGCTGACCCCGAGATCTACGAGAAGACGCTCTCCCGGCGCAGCAGCAGGCGGTAGAGGGTCTGCTGGATCGTCTCCCTGATCTGGTCGGTGAGGTTGAAGACCAGCATCGGGTCGTCGGCCTGGTCGGTGAGGTGCGCCGTCTCGACGGGCGTGCCGAACTCGATGAGCCACTTGCTCGGCAGCGGCACGAGCCCGAGCGGGCCCAGCCACGGGAACGTGGGGGTCAGCGGGAAGTACGGCAGGCCGAGCACCCGCGCCAGGGTCTTCGCGTTGCCGAGCATCGGGTAGATCTCCTCGGCGCCGACGATCGAGACCGGCACGATCGGGGCCCCGGTCTTCAGGGCCGCCGAGACGAAGCCGCCGCGGCCGAACCGCTGGAGCTTGTACCGCTCGCTGAACGGCTTCCCGATCCCCTTGAAGCCCTCCGGCCACACGCCGACCACGTGGCCGTCGCGCAGCAGCCGCTCGGCGTCCGCGTTGCAGGCGAGCGTCGAGCCGCTCTTGCGGGCGAGCTCCCCGACGAACGGCGTGGAGAACACGAGGTCCGCGCCGAGCATCCGGAGGTGCCGGTGCGCGGGGTGCTTGTCCAGCAGCGCGAGCTGCACCATCACCGCGTCGAGGGCGGCCATCGTGCCGGAGTGGTTGCCGACCACGAGCGCCGAGCCATCGGACGGGACGTTCTCCAGGCCAAAGACCTCGACGCGCCAGTACTTCTCGTACAGCGGCCGGAACGGCGCAGCGAGGACGTTCTCGGTCAGGTCCGCGTCGAACCCGAAGTCGTCGATCTCGTACTCGCCGGTCAGCCGACGACGGAGGAACGCGAGCGCGCCGGCGACCCGCCGCTCCCACACGTCGGCCCGAGGGCTCGCGGCCGCCCCGCGCTCGGGAGCGGTGGGGGCCGCGGTGTCGGGGACGGGCGGAGCGGGCGGCGTGACGGGGCCCGCCTTCGTCGCGGCAGCCTTCGTCGCGGGAGCCTTCGCGGCCGTCTTCTCTGCGCCAGCCTTCGTCGCGGCCGGGGCCTTCCTCGCGCCGGGTGCCTTCTTCGCTGCGGTCTTGGTCCCGGGCGCCTTCGTCCCGGGCGCCTTCGTCCCGGGCGTCTTCGTCCCGGGCGTCTTCGTCCCGGGCGTCTTGGTCGCGGGCGTCTTGGTCGCGGGCGTCTCGGTCGCGGGCGTCTCGGTCGCGGGCGCCTTCGTCGCGGGCGCCTTGGTCACGGACGTCTCGGTCGCGGGCGCCTTCGTCGCGGGCGCCTTCGTCGCGGCCTCCGCCGCCTCGTGGCGGCGCGACGCGGCGGTGGTGATCGGGATGACGCGGGCGCCGGTCTCCGGTGCGGACTCAGCCATCGTTCCTCCTGCGGCCGATCAGGGCCAGGGCGGCCCGCTCGGCAGCCGCGATCGTGTCGGGGCTCAGCACCGAGCTGAGGTTGCGGCTGCGCACGAAGTCGTCGAACGCCTGCACGGTCGAGTACCGCGGGGTGAACCCGAAGTCCCTGGCGAGCGCCGACGTGTCCGTCACCCGGCCGTACGTGAGGAAGTCCAGCTGCTCGGCGGAGAAGTCGATCGCACCGGAGCGCCGGAGGAACATCCCGAGCGGCCCGCCCGCGAACTGCGGGACCGGCACGGGGACGCGCCCGGCCCGGCGGATCGCCTGCGACAGCAGGATCACGCCGCTGCCCGCCACGTTGTACGTCCCGTGGTGGTCCTCGCGGGCCGCCTGCTCGAGGACGGCGAGCCCGTCCATCGTGTGCAGGAACTGCAGCCGCGGGTCGAAGCCGAACACGGTCGGCACCGCGGACAGGCTGAAGTACCGCGAGATCGGGTTGTCGATGCGCGGGCCGAGGAAGTTCGCGAACCGCAGCATCGTGACGACGACGTCCGGACGCCGGCGGGCGAAGCCCCGGACGTACCCCTCGACCTCGACCGCGTCCTTGCCGTACCCGGAGGAGGGCGAGCGGCGGGGCTCGGTGTCCTCGCTGAACAGCGCCGGGTCCTTCGGCGAGGAGCCGTACACGGCGGCCGTCGACTTCACGACGAGCTTGCGCATGCTCGGCGCCTTCTGGCAGGCCGCGAGCAGCTGCATGGTGCCGATGACGTTCATCTCTTTCATCGACGACCGGCCGCCCGCGCCGCGGGGCGTGGCGGTGACGTTCATGTGCACGACGGTGTCGACGCCCGCGCTCGCGATGACCTTCGCGATCAGCGGGTTGCGGATGTCCGCGCGGACGAACTCCGTCCGGCCCAGCGAGCCGAGCATCTCACCTCGCGGCGGGACGGTGTCCACGCCGATGACCCGTCCGATCGAGTCGTCACCGGCGAGCCGTGCGGCCACGCGGCTGCCGAGGTGACGGCTCACCCCGGTGACGAGTACGACCTCCGGCATGCGGGCCCTCCCGTGTGGGCAACGCTCGCGAGTGTACTGACGGTGCCACCACGACCGCGGTGGGGCGTGGCCGGGCTCACACCCACGACGAGGCCGGCGCGCCCGTGCGGGAGCGCCGGCCTACGCGTGAGTGGAGGCGGGACTACTTCTTGTTGCGGCGCTGGACGCGCGTCTTCTTCAGCAGCTTGCGGTGCTTCTTCTTCGCCATCCGCTTACGACGCTTCTTGATGACCGAGCCCATGCCACATCCCTAGAGTCCACGAAGTGGTGATCGGGCTACAGCGTAGCGCGTCGGCGGACAGACACATCGGGCAGGAGACGGACAAGGGCGGCCCGGGACGTCGCCCGGACCGCCCCGCCCACCGGCAGGGGCCCTCAGGCCGTGTCGGTGAACGCGTCCTTGAGGTACGTGTGGACGCCGCTCTCCGGAACGCGGAACGACCGTCCGACACGTACCGCGGACAGCTCGCCGGAGTGCACGAGCCGGTACACGGTCATCTTCGAGACGCGCATGAGCGCCGCGACCTCCGCGACCGTGAGGAACCTGACCTCCGACAGCGGATTGTCGGTGCGGGATCCGACCATGGGACACCGATCTTTCCGGCACGTGTCGGGTGCCGGCTTCCCCACCGGCACGACGGACACGCACGTGCTGGCTGAACAGTAGCGTTACCCGAGTGACCCCGGCGATGCTCGAACGGTCACAAGAGGGTCGAGGTCCGCCGAGGCCGCGCGGGCCGGGACGGACTGCCGCCGGTACAGCCGCTGCGGCCCCGTCGTCGCGGCCCGCAGCAGCAGGCCGCGTGCCTCGAGGTCGAGCTTCACCACGGTCGTGTACCAGCCGACGGACGCGGCGGCCCAGGTGCCGGGCGGGGTGCGCCGCTCGACCTCACCGGCCAGGGTGGACAGCGGCAGGCCGTCCCCACGGAGGGGCGCCGCGTCCAGGATCGCGGCGCGCGTGACGTCGTAGAGCCACCGGTCGATCCGGGGTCCCGACTTCGCCGGGTCGGGATGGCGGCACTGCACGCGCTCCGGCGGGAGCTGGTCGGTCATCGGGCTCTCCTACCGGTCGTACAGGTGGCCGAGCTCCGCGGACCGGTCGCGGGCGGCCTCGATCGCGGCGAGCAGGGCCGCGCGGACGCCGTGGCGCTCGAGCTCGCGGATCGCCATGATCGTCGTCCCGCCCGGGGACGTGACGGCCTCCCGGAGCTGCACGGGGTGCTCCCCCGAGTCACGCAGCATCGTGGCCGAGCCGAGCGCGGTCTGCACGATGAGGTCGGCGGCGACCGCCCGCGGCAGCCCGAGCAGGATGCCCGCGTCGATCATCGCCTCGACGAGGTAGAAGAAGTACGCGGGCCCAGACCCCGACAGGGCCGTGACGGCGTCCTGCTGGTGCTCCGGCACCCGGACCACCCGGCCGACCGACGACAGCAGCGCCTCGGCGGCGGCGAGGTGCTCCTCGCCCGCGTGGGCGCCGGGACTGATCGCGCTCATCGCCTGGTCGACGAGCGCCGGGGTGTTCGGCATGACCCGGACGACCGGGACGCCGACCAGGCGCTTCTCCAGGTACGCGGTGGGGATGCCGGCCGCGACGCTCACGACGAGGTGCTGCGGCGTGACGAGCGGGCCGAGCACGTCGAGCAGGGCGCCGACGTCCTGCGGCTTCACGGCGATCAGCAGCGTCGTCGCGAACGCGACGGCCTCGGACTCGGAGACGGCCCGGACGCCGTACTCGTCGGTGAGGTACGCGGCACGTTCCGCGTGCTTCTCGACGACGACGACGCCGTCCGCCGCGGTGCCGGAGCGCAGGATGCCCGACAGCAGGGCCTCGCCGAGCTTCCCGACGCCGAGGATGGCAAGAGTGTCCACTATGGAATACCTCAGTTCGTACCGGAGAGGGCGCGGAGGAAGAACGCGACGTTGGCGGGGCGTTCGGCCAGGCGGCGCATGAGATAGCCGTACCACGCCTCGCCGTACGGGACGTACACGCGGACGGTGTACCCCTCCCGCACGAGGCGGCGCTGCTCGTCCGGCCGGATGCCGTACAGCATCTGGAACTCGAACGACGACGGACCGCGGTCGTACCAGTGCGCCCGCTCCTCCGCGATCGCGACGAGCCGCGGGTCGTGGGTGGCGAGCATCGGGTGACCCTCGCCCGCCATCAGCACGTTGAGGCAGCGCACGTAGCTGCGGTCGACGTCGAGCGCGGACCGGAACGCGACGGACTCCGGCTCGGCGTACGCACCCTTGCAGAGCCGCACCCGGGCGCCCGCGGCGGCGAGGTCGGCGCAGTCCGCCTCGGTGCGGCGGAGGTACGCCTGGACGGCCACTCCGGTGGACGGGAAGTCCTCGCGCAGCTCCGCGTGCAGGGCCAGCGTCGAGTCGGTGGTGGTGTGGTCCTCCATGTCGAGGGTCACCGTGGTGCCGGCGTTCGCCGCGGCCCGGCAGATCGCCCGGGCGTGGTCGAGGGCCATCCGCTCGTCGAGGCGCTGCCCGACGACGGACAGCTTCAGGCTGACCTCGGTCACGGGCGTGAGGCCCGCGTCACCGAGGCCGGAGAGCAGCGCCACGTACGCGTCCCGGGCGGCCCGGGCGGTGTCCTCGTCGGTGGTGTCCTCGCCGAGGCGGTCGATGCTCACGGCGAGCCCGGCGTCGGCCAGCGCGCGGGCCGACCGGTGCGCGTCCCCGGTCCCCGGACCGGCCACGAACCGCGCCACGACGTCCCGGCTCACCGGCGCGGTGGCGACGAGGCGCTCGACCCGCTTGTTGCGCGCGGCGGCGAGCAGGACGGTGCGGAGCATGGTCGGAAGCCTAGATGAGCCCCGTCAGGCGGTGTCCAGCGTGGGCGCGGGCGCGGCGAGGTGCAGCCGTGCGAACGCGAGGGCCTCCGCGAGGTCCGCCTCCCGGGCCTCCCGGTCCGCGGCGCCGCGCGTGGACACCTCGACGATCACCGCCCCGGCGAACGACTGCGCCGCGAGCTGTTCGAGCAGCGGACCGCACCTCTGGTCGCCGCGACCCGGGACGAGGTGCTCGTCCCGGGACAGCCCCGTGCCGTCCGCGAGGTGGACGTGGGCCAGCCCGGCCCCCATCCGCTCGGCGAACTCCACGGCGTCCGAGCGCGACACGGCGGTGTGGGAGGTGTCCAGCGTGAAGTGGGCGAGGTCGAGGTGCGTCGGGTCCCAGGTCGGCGCGTACGGGGAGAACACCCTCCCGCGCGCCCGCAGCGGGAACATGTTCTCCACGGCCAGCCGCACCGGCGTCTGCCCCGCGAGATCCCGGAGCCCCGGCACGAACCCGCGCACGTACTCCCGCTGCCACCGGAACGGCGGGTGCACGACCACGGTCGGCGCGCCCACCCGCTCCGCCATGTCGACCGACCGGCGCAGGCGTTCCCACGGGTCCGGACTCCACACCCGCTGGGTGATGAGGAGGCAGGGGGCGTGGACGGCCAGTACCGGCAGCTCGTACCGCTCCGACAGCGCCGCGATCGTCCCGGCGTCCTGGCTCGCCGGTTCCGTCCACACCATGACCTCGACGCCGTCGTACCCCAGCGCGGCCGCGATCTCGAACGCCGCCGCGGTCGACTCGGGGTACACCGACGCGGTGGACAGGCCCACCGTCGCCGAGGGCACCCGTACGGCACGTCCGTTTCCTGCCGATCCCGTCACGCCGCCAGCGTACGGGGAGGGTGCCCGCTCACCCGGCGTCGAGCCAGTCCAGGCGACGGAGGATCACGCCCTCCCGCAGCGCCCAGGGGGAGATGTCCAGGGACTCGACGTCGAGCATCCGCATCGCGGCCTCCGCCACGATGCCGCCCGCGAGCAGCTGGTGCGCGCGGCCGGCGGACACGCCCTCCAGCTCGGCGAGGTCCGCCGACGGGATCCGGCTGATGAACGCGAGCACCTGGTGCAGCGCGCCGCGGTGCAGCTGCCGGTGCACGTACGGCCCCTCGCCGCTCGGGGCCGCGCCGGTGAGCCGGGCGAGCGAGCGGAACGCCTTGGACGACGCCACCACCCTGTCCGGGCGGCCGACCTCCGCCAGCGCCGCCACGGCCGCGCCGAGCTGACCCTCGACGTACGACCGGAGGTTCTCGAGCTCCGCCTTCGAGGGCGGGTCGGCCTTCAGGCGCTCGCGGGTCAACCGCCCGGCCCCGAGCGGGAGCGACAGGGCGACGTCCGGCTCCTCGTCCACGCCCGCCGCGAGCTCCAGCGAGCCGCCGCCGATGTCGAGGCTGAGCAGCCGCCCGGCCGACCAGCCGAACCACCGCCGGATCGCGAGGAACGTCAGCCGCGCCTCCTCCTCCCCGGCGAGGACCTGGAGGTCCACACCGGTCTTCTCGCGGATGCGCGCGAGCACCTTCTCGCCGTTGCGCGCCTCCCGGACCGCGGAGGTGGCGAACGCGAGCAGGTCGTCGCAGTCCAGCCGCCGCGACGCCCCGAGCGCGGACTCGACCCGTTCGAGCAGGCCCTTCTCGCCCTCGTGGGAGAGCTTGCCGTCGTCGCCGATGTGCTCGGCGAGCCGGAGGACCGCCTTCTCCGAGTACGCGGGCGTCGGCCGCGCGCCGTGGTGCGCGTCGACGACCAGGAGGTGCACGGTGTTCGATCCCACGTCCAGCACGCCGAGCCGCATACGCGCACACGCTACCGGCGGCCCGGCCGGCCGGCCGGGGAACGTCTAGTCTCGGTGGGTGCCGAAGTCACACCCGATCGACCTGCCCATGCCCTCTCCGCGCGACCGCGAGGTCACGCTCGACTTCCCGCGGGAGTGGCTCGAGTTCACCGATCCCGCCGACGCCGACCACCAGGTGCGTGCCGACCTCACCTGGCTGCTGTCGAGCTGGACGTGCATCTTCGGGCGCGGGTGCCACGGCGTGGTCGAGGGCCGGGCGAGCGATGGTTGCTGCAGCCACGGGGCGTTCTTCACGGACGCCGACGACGAGAAGCGGGTCCGCTCGTTCGTCACGAAGCTCACGCCGGACACCTGGCAGATGCACCGCCGGGGCCTCGGGAACTGGACCGAGAAGGACTCCGTCGGCGAGGACGCCGACCGGCGCCGCACGGCGACCGTGGACGGGGCCTGCGTGTTCCTCAACCGCCCCGGTTTCCCGGGCGGCGAGGGCTGCGCACTGCACGCGCTCGCGCTGCGGGAGGGGCTGCATCCGCTGGAGACCAAGCCCGACGTGTGCTGGCAGCTCCCCGTGCGCCGTGCCCAGGAGTGGGTGACGCGGCCCGACGACACGCAGGTGCTGGTGTCGACGCTGGGCGAGTTCGACCGGCGCGGCTGGGGCGAGGGCGGTCACGACCTGCACTGGTGGTGCACCTCGTCCCCCGAGGCGCACGTCGCCGCGGACCCGCTGTACGTCGAGTACGCGGCCGAGCTCACCGCGCTGATCGGGGCGCCGGCGTACGCGCGGCTGGCCGAGCTGTGCGCGGCCCGGCGGGTGCACGGACTCGTCGCGGAGCACCCGGCCACCGTGGCCGCTCGGGCGGAGGGACTCGCCCGGGACGAGCCGCCGCGCGAGCCCGCGACGCCGACCACGAGCCGCGCGACGACCTGAGCCGGACACCCGGCCGCATCCCGGCGACAGCGGCTTCATTCCGGCGACAGCGCCCTCATTCCGGCGACAACGGCGGAACGTGGACGACGAACCCGAGTGGCACGTCCCCGCTCTCGCGGCGATCGTGTTTGCGGCCGACCAGCGCGCGGTCGACTTCCCCGATGACATGCGTGCAGAACCCGCAGATCCACTCGTCACCGACGACGTCACCCGGTAGCTGCGCCGGCCGCACGGTGGTGGCCGCGAAGGACACCGGTCGGGGCAGGGCCGCGGCCAGCCGGTCTCGGAGCTCCGTCACCAGATCGCGGAAACGCTCGGCGTCCGGTACCTCGGCAGCCAGGACGATCTCGTCGCCGCCGAACGTCGCGAGACAGCCCTCCACCACGCCCGTGCGGGACCACCACTCCCGCGCGACCTCACCGAGGCGACGCATCAGCGCGTTGCCCGCGAGATGCCCGAACGATTCCGGGTCGGCGTCCCGTACGCCCTCGACGTGGTCCTTCAGGTCGTCGACGTCACCGATGGCGAAGCCGACCGGAACACCCGCCCGCAGCGCGGCGGAGAGCAGCGCCGGCAGTTGCCGGTGGAAGCCGGGCCACGCGACCAGTCCCGTGATGGGGTCGTCCCGCTCGTCCGCGCACCAGCGCCCGGCGTGTGGCGACGGGAAGCGGTCGGCGCCTCCGTCAGGAGCGGCGCGGGCCTCCCCCGGTCGTCGGTTCATCGCGCACCTCCCACGTGTGCAAGCGGGAGGCCGCGGTGACCAGCGCGGCGAGTGTCTGGTGGGCGGCGGGCATCCGGTCGAACCGCGGTACCCAGACCCATCGGTCCGGGCGTGAGGTGCTCCGGCGGGACGGTGGCAGCAGTGCGGTCTGTCCCGCACCGACGTGTCGCACCCGGCTGCCGTGTGCCTCGATCACGGGGACCGGCTCGGTGTACGGCTGGGTGAAGAACAGCCACCGGCCGTCGCCCGTGTGCGAGACGGCCGGCCAGGGGCCCCGCATCCGCTCGAGGATGCGCATGCCCTGGGCCCCGATGGCCGTGGGCACATCCCACGCGTCCACCACCGAGCCGGTGACCACGGCGATGCCGTGCGCGTCCGCAGCACCGTCCGGGGTGAGCACCGGCCACCCTCCGGCGACGTACTCCCGCAGGGCTCTGTCGAGCCGAGAAGACTCCGAAAGCCTCATCCGACGCACCTCCGGGGCGGCTTGCCGCGGCCACCTTGTCAGGTGCCGGCCTCGCTGACCATCCCGTGCACAGACAACCCGCCGGGTGCGCCGGTCGGATAGCGTCGACCGGCAACTGCGACATCCCGCCGACGGAGGGCGGCCCGCCGTGTGTCCTGGAGATCCGCTCGCCGAGGCCAGACTGACGCTCGGGAAGCAACTCGCGGCGCACAGGCGTGCCGGGGGGTACAGCCAGGCGTCGTTCGCACCACTGACCGGGTACAGCCGGAGCACGGTCGCCACCGTGGAGGTGGGACGCCAGCACGCGCCACGGGACTTCTGGGAACGCTGTGATGGTGTACTGGGCACCGGTTCCGCCCTCGCCGCCGCACACGACCAGCTCGAGCGGCTGGCCCGAATCCGGCATGCGGACTCCGCTCGCGCGCTCCGGGCGGCACGCGACGCGTGGAGCGACGAGACCGAGGCGCTGGAGCTGGCCAGGCGTGTGGTGGCGAGCGAGGTGGGGCACGAGACCCTGTCCCGGCTGGAACTGGCGGTGGACGACCTCTGCACCGCGTATCCCGTCACACCTCCGGCCGCGCTGCTCCTGCGGGTCCGCGAGCACCTCGGCTTCGTCGCGCGCCTCCTCGACGCGCGCAAGACGCTGCGGGAGCACGGCCGTCTGCTCGTCGTCGCGGGCTGGCTCTCGCTGCTCGCCGCCACGCTGCACATCGACCTCCGGCAGCGGAGTCCGGCCGCGGCACGGCTCACCACCGTCGAGGAACTGGCCCGGCACACCGGTCACGCCGAGATCGCCGCCTGGACCCTGGAGACCCGCGCGTGGAGCGCACTCACCGATGGGGAGCAACGCCGGGCACTCGAGCTCGCACAGGCGGCACAGCGCATCGCGCCGCGCCGGAGCTCGGCGTTGATCCAGGCCACGGCGCAGGAGGGCCGCGCGTGGGCACGCCTCCGCCGGCGCCGGGAGACGGTCCGCACACTGGACCGCCTGGGCCGGCTGGTGTCCGCGTTGCCGACGCCGGACCGTCCGGAGCATCACTACCGGTACGACCCGGACAAGGCCGTGAGCTACCTCGCGACCACGCTTGCCTGGGTGCGCGACCCCGCGGCGGAGGACCACGCCCGCGAGGTCCTCCGGAGGCTCGACGAGACGCAGCGACCGCGGCGGGTCGCGCTCGCGCGGGTGGACCTGGCCCTCGCGCTCATGGGTTCCGGCAAGCCGGAGGAGGCCTGCGCGGCGGTGGGGCAGGCGATCGCCTCCGGACGGGTCGTGCCGTCCAACCACTGGCGGGCGCTCGAGGTCGTCGAGATGGCCGAGGCCCGCGGTCTGCCCGAGGCGGCCGAGGTCCGGGAGGCGTACGAGGTCATGCGGCACGCCGGCGCGGCCGCGCCGTCGTGGTGAGCCTCGTCAGGGCTCGTACTTGTACCCCAGGCCGCGGACCGTCACGAGGTGCCGCGGGCTCGCCGGCTCCGGCTCGATCTTGGCGCGCAGCCGCTTCACGTGGACGTCCAGCGTCTTCGTGTCGCCCACGTAGTCCGCGCCCCAGATCCGGTCGATGAGCTGACCGCGGGTGAGCACCCGGCCGGCGTTGCGGAGCAGCATCTCGAGCAGCTCGAACTCCTTGAGCGGCAGCGACACGGTCTCCCCGCCGACGCTCACCGTGTGCCGGTCGATGTCCATCCGCACCGGCCCGGCCTCGAGCGCCGTCGGCAGCAGCTCCTCCGGCTCGCTGCGTCGGCGCAGCACCGCGCGGATCCGCGCCACGAGCTCACGCGGCGAGTACGGCTTGGTGACGTAGTCGTCCGCGCCGAGCTCGAGGCCGACGACCTTGTCGATCTCGCTGTCGCGGGCGGTGACCATGATGATCGGGACGTTCGAGCGCTGCCGCAGCTGGCGGCACACCTCCGTGCCGGACAACCCGGGCAGCATCAGGTCTAGGAGCACGATGTCGCTCCCGCCGCGCTCGAACTCGGTCAGCGCGTCGGGCCCCGTCGCGGCCACCGCCACCTCGAAGCCCTCCTTGCGCAGCATGTACGACAGGGCATCGGAGAACGACTCCTCGTCCTCCACCACCAGCACTCGGGTCACGCGGTTCCTCTCTGGGAGAGCAGCTCGTCGGAGGTCGGCGAGTCGGACACGGCACCCGTCTCGGGCAGCCGCAGCGTGAACGTGGAGCCCGAGCCCTCCACGCTCCACACGTCCACGCTCCCGCCGTGGTTCGTCGCGATGTGCTTCACGATGGCGAGGCCGAGGCCGGTACCGCCCGTGACGCGGGACCTCGCGGGGTCGGCGCGGTAGAACCGCTCGAAGATGCGGTCGAGGTCCGCCTCGGCGATGCCGATGCCCTGGTCGCTGACGGAGATCTCGACCAGGCAGTCGCGGTGGCGGACGCCGATCGCGACACGGGTGGCCTCCGGGCTGTACGCGATGGCGTTGTCCACGAGGTTCGCGAGCGCGGTGACGAGCTGGCTCTCGCTGCCGCTGACCTCGAGTCCCCGCTCGCCGCCGGCCACGACCGTGATCCGGCGGGCATCCGCGGTGGCGCGGGACCGGTCGAGCACCTCGGCGACGACCTTGTCGACGGCGACCGCCTTCGGCTCGGGCAGCGGCTCGGCGCCCTGGAGCCGGGACAGCACGATGATCTCCTGCACCAGGCGGCCGAGCCGGTCGGCCTCGTGCTGCATGCGCGCGGCGAACCGCTGGACCGCCTCGGGGTCGTCGGTCGCGTCCGCGACGGCCTCGGCGAGGAGCTGGAGCGCCCCGACCGGGGTCTTGAGCTCGTGGCTCACGTTGGCGACGAAGTCACGGCGCACCTTGGCGACCCGGTGGACCTCGGTCACGTCCTCGATCTGGAGGACCACGTGCCCGCCGTGCCCGAGCGCGGCCACCCGGACGCGCACGGCGAGCGGCTCGAGCATCCCGCCCCGAGGCAGGTCCAGCTCGGTGTCGCGGACCGTCTCGCCGGTGTCGAGCCCGCTGCGGGCCTGGCGGGCGAGCGTCCGCAGGGTCCCGTGACACACGCGGCGGTCCCGGACCACGCCCATCCGGTGCGCGGCGGGGTTCGCGAGCACGACGTCGTCGTCCGGGTCCACGACGACCAGCGCCGCCCGCAGTGTCTCCAGGCTGCGCCGGGCGAGATCCTCCGACAACGGCGGCGGGGGCGGGGAGGCGGACGGACCGGCGTCACGGGCGGGGCGCCGGTACAGCGCGAACCCCGCCACGACGGCACCGATCGCCACCCCGGCAACCACGGCGAGCACGACATCCACGAGCCGATGGTAGGCATGCCGGACCCCCGGATCACCTCTCCGGCCGGTTCGCTCCGGGAACGGCCGTTCGATGTTCACCGGGACGATGGCCCTCGTTCACCGAGAAACTCGGCTCCGTGCGTCGAAGTGTCTAGCCTGGGACCGATAGGACGTTGCAGATGACAGGGAGACGCATGCGCGACACGTTCCACGACGAGCTGGACCAGATCGGCGCCGCCCTGGTCGAGATGACGAACATGGTCGGCTCGGCCATGAGCCGCGCCACGACCGCCCTTCTCGACGGTGACCTGGAGCTCGCCGAGAAGGTCATCTCGGCCGACGCGGCGGTCGACGAGCTGTACCGCCAGACCGAGGAGCGCGCGTTCGACCTGCTCGCGCGCCAGCAGCCGGTCGCGGGTGACCTCCGGGTGATCATCACCGGACTGCGCATGGTGGGCGACCTCGAGCGGATGGGTGACCTCGCCGAGCACATCGCGAAGATCGCGCGCCGCCGCTACCCCGCGTCCGCGGTGCCGCCGGAGCTCCGCGCCACCATCCTCGAGATGGGCCAGGTGGCCCAGCGCATCGTCGCGAAGGCCGGCAGCGTCATCGCGGGGCACGACGCAGAGCTCGCCGCCGAACTCGAGAACGACGACGACGTGATGGACGCCCTGCACCGGAAGCTGTTCCGGATCGTGCTGGACGACGACTGGGCGCACGGCATGGAGGCGGCGATCGACATCACGCTGCTCGGCCGCTTCTACGAGCGGTTCGCCGACCACGCCGTGTCGGTGGCACGCCGGGTCGTGTACCTCGTCACCGGCGAGATGCCCGAGAAGGACACCGGGATCCACGCGGTGGGCTGAGCCGTCCGGGGGTTCCCGCCGGGCGGGGACCCCCGGACGGGCTGTCTACTTGCGACCCTGGTTCTTCACGGCCTCGATCGCGGCCGCGGCGGCCTCCGGGTCGAGGTAGCGCCCGCCGCGCTCCACGGGCTTCACCTCGTCGTCGAGGCGGTACGCCAGCGGGATGCCGGTCGGGATGTTGAGCCCGGCGATGTCGTCGTCGGAGATCTCGTCGAGGTGCTTGACCAGGGCGCGGAGCGAGTTGCCGTGCGCAGCGACGAGCACCGTCCGCCCGGCACGCAGGTCCGGGACGATCGCGTCGACGAAGTACGGCAGCATCCGGCGCACCACGTCGGCGAGGCACTCGGTCCGCGGCCGCATGTCACGCGGCAGGTCCGCGTACTGCGGGTCGCCGGTCTGGCTGTAGGAGTCGTCGTCCGGGAGCGGCGGCGGCGGCGTGTCGTAGCTGCGGCGCCAGAGCATGAACTGCTCCTCGCCGTACTCCTCGAGCGTCTGCTTCTTGTCCTTGCCCTGGAGCGCGCCGTAGTGCCGCTCGTTGAGCCGCCACGAGCGCCGCACCGGGATCCACAGCCGGTCCGCGGTGTCGAGCGCGATGTTCGCGGTCCGGATCGCGCGGCGCTGCACCGAGGTGTGCAGCACGTCCGGGAGCAGGTCGTGCTCGCGCAGCAGCTCGCCGCCACGGCGGGCCTCGGCCTCGCCCTTGGCGGTCAGGTCGACGTCGACCCAGCCCGTGAAGAGGTTCTTCGCGTTCCACTCGCTCTCGCCGTGGCGGAGCAGGACAAGCGTGCCCATCGTCATGGCCGACATCCTGCCGTACGCCTGCCGGACGCACGTAATTCGGGTGCCGGGGGCGGATTCGCCGCCCTACCGTGGCCCGATGCGGCGCCGGCTCGGGACGACGGCGGGTGGCCTGCCCCGCGCCTTCTCCGGTGTTGTGGGCCGGCACGCTGGTCAACCGTGCCACAGGGTTCGTGTACGTGTTCCTCGCGGCCTGCTCGTCGCGGCGGGGCGGCTCGCGGCCGCGCCTGCCCGCGGCCGGCGGCTCGCCGTGCTGCGGGCCGGTCAGCTCTCCGGAGCGGCCCAGGAGGCGAACGCCTGAAGGTTCGCGAGGGACTCCCCCCGCGACACCCGCCACGCCCACTCGCGCCGGATCGCGGTGCGGAAGCCGATCGACAGCATCTTGTCGAACGACTCGTCCGCGTACCGCAGCACGCTCCCCAGTAGACGGTCGAGCTCGTCCGCGTCGAGGCTCTTCAGCGAGACGCGGCCGGTGAGGTACACGTCCCCGTTGGCGTCGATCGAGAACGAGACGCCGTACATCCGCGCGTTGCGCTGCAGCAGGTACTCCCACAGCTGCTCGCGGTTCTCGTCGGGCTGGCGCATCACGAACGCCTCGACCCGCAGCGCGTGCTCGCCGGGGATCAGGTTGCACAGCGTCTTCTGCTTGTGGTCGCCGGGCAGCGTGACGACGTACCCCTCGCCGGTCCGCTCCCACTCCACCCCGCGGTCGTCCAGTGTGGACTCGATCAGCTCGGCGACGGTCACGACACCACCATTCCGGTCACGGGCGGGGCGGCTGCGGCGAGCGCATCGGCGTACACGGCGAGCAGGCCCTCGGCGGTCCGCTCCCAGGAGAACGCGGCGGCATGGCGTACCGCGCCCTGCGACAGCCTGTGCCGCAGCCCGGGATCGCCGATCAGCCGTCGCAACGCGGCAGCGTAGTCGACCGGTTCGTGCCCGGCGACCAGCATGCCCGAGTCCCCGTCGGCCACGGCGGTGACCAGCCCGCCGACCGCCGCCGCGACCACGGGCGTCCCGCACGCCTGGGCCTCCACCGCGACGAGCCCGAACGACTCGTTGTGGCTCGGGACCACGACGACGTCCGCCGCGCGGTACAGCTCGGCCAGCAGGTCCGGGGACATGGGGCGCAGGAACCGGGTGACGTCGTCCACGCCGAGGCCCACCGCGAGCCGCTGGAGGTGCTCGGGCTCGGCGAGCCCGCTGCCGGACGGGCCGCCGCAGACGGCCACGACCAGCCGGTCCCGCAGCCCGGGGTCGGCCGCCACCAGCTCGGCGGCGGCGCGGAGGAGGACATCGGGGGCCTTCAGCGGCTGGATCCGCCCCACGAACAGCAGCACGACCGCGTCCGGCGCGAACCCGAACCGGGCCCGCGACGCGTGCCGGTCGCCGGGCGAGAACCGGTCGAGGTCCACGCCGGGCGTCACGGTGGCGACGCGGTTCGGGTCGGCGTCGTACCGGGAGACGAGCTGGCGCGCCTCGTCGGAGGTGTTCGCGACCAGCTGGTCCGCCTCCGCGATCACCTGCTCCTCGCCGATCACGCGGGCCAGCGGCTCGGGGTCGTCGCCCTCGGCGAGGTTCGCGTTCTTGACCTTCGCGAGCGTGTGCGCGGTGTGGACGAGCGGGACGCCCCAGCGGTCCTTCGCGAGCCAGCCGACCTGGCCGGACAGCCAGTAGTGCGAGTGGACGAGGTCGTAGTGCCCCGGCTCCTGCGCCGCCTCCGCGCGCAGGACACCGGACGTGAACGCGCACATCTGCGCCGGCAGGTCCACCTTGCCGAGGCCCTCGAACGGTCCCGCGGTGACGTGCCGCACGGTGACGCCCGGCGCGAGCTCGACGACCGGCGGCAGGTCGGAGGACGTCGCCCGCGTGAAGATCTCGACCTCCACGCCGGCCTCCGCGAGGCGGCGGGAGGTCTCGACGATGTAGACGTTCATCCCGCCCGCGTCGCCCGTGCCGGGCTGGTCCAGCGGTGACGTGTGCACGGACAGCGTGGCGATCCGGCGCGGTACGCCCAGCCTGCGGCGCGAAGACTTGCGTCGCTCGAACGACACCGTCACCTCGCTCCCTGCACCCGGGCGGGCACATCGACGTCCAACGCCGCGCAACCCGGCCATCTTCCCCCGCGTTCCGGAGAACCCGCGTCCTGGGGCAGGATGCCGGACATGACCCCGCCTCCCTCCCCCGGTCCCGTCGCGGTCGTCACGGGCGCGAGCAGCGGCATCGGCGCCGCCACCGCCCTTCGCCTCGCCGCGGACGGGTACCAGGTCGTCCTGGGCGCGCGGCGCCTCGACCGGCTCGCAGAGGTCGCCGCCGAGTGCGGCGGGACCCCCCTCGAGCTCGACGTGACCGACGACGCGTCGGTCGCCGCGTTCGTCGACGGGGTCGGCGAGGTCGCGCTGCGCTCGGGCGCACCGGTCCAGGTGCTCGTGAACAACGCCGGGGGCGCCCGCGGGATGGAGCCGATCGCGGAGGCGGACCTCGACGCGTGGCGCTGGATGTACGAGGTGAACGTCCTCGGCGTCGCCCGCGTGACGAAGGCCCTGCTCCCGGCGCTCGAGGCGTCGGGCAACGGGCACGTCGTCGTCCTGTCCTCCACGGCCGGGCACATCGTGTACGAGGGCGGGGCCGGCTACACCGCGGCGAAGCACGGGGCGAACGTCCTCGCCGAGACGCTGCGCCTCGAGCTCGTCGGCCGCCCGGTGCGCATCACCGAGATCGCCCCCGGGATGGTCAAGACCGAGGAGTTCTCGCTGCGGCGGTTCGGCGGGGACGCCGCGAAGGCCGAGGACGTGTACGCGGGCGTCGAGGAGCCCCTCACCGCGGACGACATCGCCGACACGATCGGCTGGTGCGTGACGCGGCCACGGCACGTGAACATCGACCTGCTGGTGGTGCGCCCGCTCGCGCAGGCCGCGCAGTACAAGGTGCACCGCGGACCGATCTAGTGGCACGCGTACCGCGGCTCGCGGCCGGGCGCGCCCGCGCGCTGGGCCTGCCGACCCGTGGCACGACCGCCCCGAACCGGCTGCGGCGGGTCGACCGGTGGCTCACCGGGACACAGGCGGCGCTGCTGCGGGGGGCTCCGGATCCCCTCGTGGTCGACCTCGGGTACGGCGCCACGCCGGTCACCACCGTCGAGCTGGCCGCGCGGCTGCGGGCCGTACGCCCGGACCTCCGGGTCGTCGGGCTCGAGATCGACCCGGAGCGGGTCGCGGCGGCCGCGGGGGCGGAGGCGGAGGGGCTCGAGTTCCGGCGCGGCGGGTTCGAGCTCGCCGGGCTGCGGCCCGCGGTGGTACGCGCGATGAACGTGCTGCGGCAGTACGACGAGACCGCGGCCGCCGACGCCTGGCGGACCGTGCTGGACCGGCTCGCGCCCGGCGGGCTGCTGGTGGAGGGGACCTGCGACGAGGTGGGCCGGATCGGGTCGTGGGTGGCGCTCGCGCCGTCGGGGCCGCTGACGCTGACGCTGGCCGCCGCGGTCTCGGCGCTCGACACCCCGGCCACCCTCGCGGAGCGGCTCCCGAAGGCGCTGATCCACCACAACGTGCCGGGGCAGCGGATCCACACCCTGCTGGCGGCGCTGACGGCGGCGTGGGAGGGCGCGGCGCCGCTGTCGGCGTTCGGGGCGCGGCAGCGGTGGACCGGGGCCGTGGAGCGGCTCGTCGAGGACGGATGGCCCGTGGTCGGCGGGCGGGATCGCTGGCGGCTCGGCGAGGTGACCGTCGCCTGGGAGGCGGTGGCCCCGTAGCCCGGGCCGCCCCGACCCGCCTCGACCCGCCTCGACCCGCCGACCTCCGGCCGGCCTACAGCTCCGCGTCGATCAGCACCGGCTCGTTCACCAGCGTGACGCCGAACGCCTCCCGCACCCCGTCCCGCACCTCCCGCGCCAGTCCCAGCAGCGCGCCGGTCGTGCCGGTCCCCCGGTTCGTCAGCGCGAGCGTGTGCTTGGTGGACAGCGACACCCCGTCCCGGCCGTGTCCCCGGTGGAACCCCGACCGCTCGATGAGCCACGCCGCCGAGGTCTTGACGAGCCCGTCTCCGGCGTCGAACCGCGGTGCGTCCGCGGGGAGGTCCACCGCCGGCAGCACGGGGTTGGTGAAGAACGACCCCACGCTCCACGTGTCGTGGTCCGCCGGGTCGAGCACCATCCCCTTGCCGCGCCGCAGCGCGAGCACTGCCTCGCGGACGTCGCCGAGCGGCGCCGACCCGCCGGGCTCGACGCCCAGGACGCGGGTCAGCTCGCCGAACCGCAGGGGCGCCGACGCGCGGCCGGGCCGCAGACGGAACGTCACGTCGAGCACGACGTACCGGTCCCGGCCCTTGAAGACGCTGTGCCGGTACGTGAACCCGCACTCCTCCGGCGTCATCGTCACCACCGCGCCCGCCACCCGGTCGTACGCGGTGACCGCGGTGACCGTGTCGGCGACCTCCTGCCCGTATGCGCCGACGTTCTGCACCGGCGTCGCACCGGCCGAGCCCGGGACACCGGCGAGGCACTCCACGCCGGCGAGGCCCTCCGCCACCGTCTGGGCGACCAGGGCGTCCCAGTCGTGACCGGCGGCGACGGTCACCGCGACGCCGTCGCCGGTCCGGTCGAGACGCACCCCGGCCGAGCGCAGCAGCACGACCGTGCCGTCGAACCCGGCGTCCGGGACGACGACGTTGCTGCCCCCGGCGAGCACCAGGACGCGGTCGCCCGCCGCGTCCGCCGCGCGTACCGCCTCGACGGTCTCGTCCGCGGACGTCACCGTGACCAGGTTGCGCGCGGGTCCGCCGAGACGCAGGGTCGTCAGCTCGGCGAGCGGGGCTCCGGGGGTCGCGTGCACGCGGAAACCCTAGGCTGTGCCGCGAGCCGCTCTCACAGGAAGGTGGGCGATGACGGACAAGGAGTTCTTCGTCGAGGCGGTACGCCGGGAGGGCGCGACGTTCCTCCAGGCGGCCCGCGGGGTGGACCTGACTGCGCCGGTACCGCCGTGTCCGAAGTGGACCGTGTGGGACCTCGTCCGCCACCTCGGCGTCGTGTACGACTGGCAGCGCCGGCACTTCGTCCGCGGCGAGACGTCCGAGCCGGCCCACGAGCGCACGACCGCGCCCGAGGGCGAGGCCGTGTACGCCTGGTTCGCGGAGCAGCACGCCGCCGTGCTGGACTCGCTCGCCGGGCTGGACCCGGAGACCCCCGCGTGGAACTGGTCCGTCCAGCCGGAGCAGGGCGCGTTCTGGCACCGGCGGATGGCCCAGGAGACGGCGGTCCACCGCTGGGACGCCCAGAGCGCGGCGGCCCTCCCCCAGCCGGTCGACCCGGAGCTCGCGGCCGACGGCGTGGCGGAGGTGCTCGAGGTGTTCCTGCCCGGCGGCCGCCGCCAGGGACCCACCGACGCCGAGGGCGTGGTCCGGCTGGTCGCCACCGACACCGGCGACGAGTGGGCGGTCCGCGTCCGCGGGAGCGAGGTCGCCCTCCTCGACACCGGCACGCTGCTGGACGCGGGACCGGGGGCGCAGGCCGCGGCGGCCGGCACCGCGAGCGACCTGCTCCTGGCGCTGTGGGGGCGGGTGCGGTTCGACGTGCTCACGGTCGAAGGAGACCCGTACCTGCTGTCGGCACTGCGGACGGGTTAGTCCAGGTCGCGTATCGCCCGCCGCGCCACCGCGTACGCCTCCTGCGTGTACAGCACCAGCCGCACGTCGTCGACGGACGTGTCCGCCGACCGGATGCCCGCGACGGCCTGGTGCACGGCGTCCTCGACCGGCCACCGGAACAGCCCTGCCGAGATCAGCGGGAAGGCTATGCTCCGCGCGCCGAGCTGGTCGGCGATCCCGAGCGACTTCCGGTAGCACTGCTGCAGCGTGTAGGAGTAGTCCTGCAGGGGCGTCCACACCGGGCCGACCGTGTGGATCACCCACTTCGCGGGCAGCCGCCCGGCCGTCGTCGCCACCGCGTAGCCCATGGTGATGCCCCCGCGGTACTTCGTCCGGCGCAACTCCCGGCACTCCGCGAGGATCTCGGGCCCGCCGGCCTCGTGGATGGCCCCGTCCACGCCACCGCCCCCCATGAGCGACGGATTCGCGGCGTTGACGATCGCGTCCACCTCCTGGACGGTGATGTCGCCGTGTATCGCGGTCAGCTCCACGCCGTACATCCTGGCCCTCCCCGCCGTGCGAAGGCGAGCGTTTCCGCCGATCATGGGAGCGTCGAAGGGAACCGCCATGCCGAAGGGCAGCAAGCGCAACGTCGACCGAGACGATCTGCCGTCGACGCTGGAGCGTTCACCGAAGGATGCGCAGGAACAGTTCCTCGCCACCCTGGACTCGGCGATCGAGACGTACGACGGCGACGGGGAGCGGGCCCGCCGCACCGCGTACGCCTCGCTGAAGCACGACTTCGAGAAGGTGGGGGACCACTGGGAGCGGAAGGCCGAGCCGGGGCCGAGCGATGCGCAGGCCGCGAAGGGCGGGGCCGACGCGCGGGAGGGCAGCGCCGACACGAAGGGCGGTGTGGACGCGAACGCCTCCAAGGAGCACCTGCTGGACATCGCGAGGCGCCTCGACATCCGCGGTCGGTCGACCATGTCCAAGGACGAGCTGGTCGATGCCATCGCCAAGGCGAACGACCGGGAGACCGCGCGCGCCCGGGGGCGCTGACGTGGACGTCCTGTTCACCACCGAGCGGCTCGCGATGAGGCCGTACACCACGGACGACGCGGACGCGGCGTACGCGCTGTACCGGCTGTGGGAGGTCACCCGGTGGCTGGACACCGGTCGTGTCGTCGGGTCGGTGGACGAGATGCGGGAGAGGATCCTGCGGTGGGCCGAGCGGAACGCCGCCCTCGGGCCGCCGTACGGGGTGTCCGCGATCACCGACCGCGCGACCGGCGAGCTGATGGGCACGGTGCTCCTGCTGACGCTGCCGCCCGAGGGCCGGGACACCGAGATCGGATGGCACCTCCACCCGTCGAACTGGGGCCACGGGTACGCGACGGAGGCCGCGCGGGCGCTGCTGGCGCGGGCGTTCTCCGCCGGGCTGGAGGAGGTGTACGCGGTCGTGCAGCCCGGCAACGAGCCCTCGATCGACGTCGCGCGCCGGCTCGGCATGGAGCACCTCGGCCGGACGGACCGGTACTACGACGCGGAGCTGGAGCTGTTCCGGGCGGAGCGGCCGCCCGCGCTCTAGGTCTGCCCACCGAGAAAACCACTGATGCGGCGGCGGAGGTCCGCCCGCTCCCGCCACAGCACACCGGGCTCGGAGTACGTGTGGAGCTCCGCCGCGGGCAGCAGCGTCGCGAGGCGCGCCCCGACCGCGGCGGGGTGCACCGGGTCCCCCTCGCAGGCGAGCACGAGCGCCGGGGCCGTCACGGCCGCGAGGACGTCCGCTCCCCCGGGCAGCGGCGGCTGTCCCGCCACACCGTGCAGCGCGGCCACGATGCCGCCGCCCGCCAGCATGCCCTCCACCCGCTCCCGGACGAACGCCTCCGCGGTCGCGGTGCGGGCGAGGTGCGCGGGGATCTCCCGCCGCAGCGCGGCGGCGAGGGCGTCGCGGTCACCCGTCTCCACGGCCTCCGCGAGCGCCGCGAGTTCCGGCCGGGGCGCGCGTGCCCCGTCGAGCACGGCGGGCAGGAAGAACACGAGACGCTCGAACCGGTCCGGCGTGTCGGCGAGCAGCCGGCAGAGGGCGCCGGCGCCCATGCTGGTCGCGACGGCCCGGGTCGCCCCGTGGGCGTCGGCGACCGCGCGGAGGTCCCGGGCCAGCTCGGCGTACCCGAATCCGGACGGCGGAGTCGACGAGCGCCCGTGACCCCGGAACGCGAAGAACACCCGCGTGCCGCCGACCCCGCTGCCGAGCGGGCGCGTCTCCGCGACGGTGCAGCCGAGCCCGTGGGCGAACACGGTGACGGGCTCCCCGGCACCCGTGACGAGGCACTCCAGCCGGGCGCCGTGCGGGGTGGACAGCAGCGAGGCCGTCACCAGGGCGAGTTGCCGCCCTCGCTGACCTCACGGACGGCCGGGCGGACGTCCACGATGTACACCAGGGCGGCGGTGATCGCGACGAGGCCCAGGAGGCGGTTCGGCCCGATACCGAAGAGCAGGGTCGCGCCGAGGGCGGCGAGGTTGATGCCGATCCACGCGGGCTTGGTCAGCTTGCCCGCCGCCGGGAACGCGTCGGCGCGCTGGGCGATCGAGTGGATCAGCGCGTACAGCTCGGTGGCGAGTGCCGCGAGCGTGAGGACCAGACCGACGACGGTGACGACCGGGGTGATGATGTCGAGGGCCAGCATGGGCACAGCGTACGCGGCTCGCGCATCCCGGGTGGCACGAGACAGGCCCCCGGCGACGCCGGGGGCCTGTCCGAGGTGCCGTGTGTCAGCCGATCTTGTCGGCACCGGCGTCGGCCGCCTTGGCGGCGGTCTCGGCCGACTTCTTGGCGCTGGTGGCGGTCGCCTTCGCGGCCGTCTTGGTGCGTGCGGCGGACTTCTTCGCCGTGGTGGCGGTTCCCTTCGCCGCGGTGCGGGTGCGGGTCGCCGAGTCGCGGGCGGCGGTCACCGTGGCCTTGGCGGCACGGGCGGTGTTCCGCAGCTGCGTCTCGAGCTGCTTGGTGGCCGCCTGGTTGCGGATCGCGGTCACCAGCTTGCGGCCGCGGTCCACGAGCTCGTCGTAGGTCTCGGTGGCGCGGTCGGACGCGGCGCCCGCCGTACGGGTGACCGTGGTGCGGATCGCGTCGACGTCGACCTGCTTGGCCGCCTTCGGCAGGTCGGCCGCGCGGACGGCCAGCTCGCTCTGCAGCTCGGCGGCCTTGGCCGGCAGCCGGCGCAGCTGGGCGACGGCGAGGTCGCCCACGCCGGCGGCGGCGTAGAGGGGCTTGGTCAGGTCCGTGCCGGTGGTGCGGGCCATGTTCTTCTCTCCTCGGATCGGGGGGTACGGAGACGGTTCGGGGTCAGCCGGTGGTGCCCGACCCCGGCGTCGCCGGCGGGGCCTTCGTGCGCGGTGCTGCCGTCGTGCGCGGTGCCGCCTTGCGCGGTGCCGTCGTGCGCGGTGCCGCCTTGCGCGGTGCCGCCTTGCGCGGTGCCGTCGTGCGCGGTGCTGCCGTCGTGCGCGGTGCCGCCTTGCTCACCGCGGCCTCGCGGACAGCGGCCTCCTCGACCGGCGCGTCCACAGTGGACGCCCGGTTCTCCCGGCAGAACGACTCGTAGACCTCCACGAGGATCTGCCGCTGCCGGTCGGTGAGGACCGGGTCGTGCGCGATCGCGTCGATGACGCCGCCGCTCTCGCGGTCGGTGAGCAGCCCGGCGCGCAGGTACATGACCGGCGTGGAGATCTTCAGCGCCGCGGCGATCTGCTGGAGCACCTCGGCGCTCGGCTTGCGCAGACCCCGCTCGATCTGGCTCAGGTACGGGTTGCTCACGCCCGCCTGCTCGGCGAGCTGCCTCAAGGACACCTTGGCCCTGGTCCGCTGCTCGCGGATGTACTCGCCCAGATCTCCCAACGCGGACACGTCCCCACCGTACGACGATGTGCTAGCTGTTGCAAGCATTGTGCTTGCAACTGTGCACTGGATCACCGCGCGCGCGCCGGGCCACGGCTTGGCAGACTCGGCCGGACGCACGCCACACGCGAAGGAGCCCACGATGACGACCGTCGCCCTGCTCGGAACCGGCCTCATGGGTACCGGGATGGCGCGCTCGATGCTGCGGGCCGGCCTCGAGGTCCGGGCGTGGAACCGTACGCGGGAGAAGGCCGAGGCGATCGAGGGAGTCACCGTCGCCGGTACCCCGGCCGAGGCGGTCCGCGGCGCGGACGTGGTCGTCACGATGCTCCTCGACGCGGTCGCCGTGGACGAGGCGATCCGCGGCGCGGAGGACGGGCTGCGTCCCGGGATGCTGTGGATCCAGTCCTCGACGGTGGGCGTCGCGCCGGCCCTACGGCTGGCCGCGGTCGCGGAGCGGTACGGGCTCGTCTACGTCGACGCCCCCGTGCTGGGGACGCGGCAGCCCGCCGAGCAGGGGGAGCTCACGGTCCTCGCGTCCGGGCCGGAGGAGGCGCGGGACCGCTGCGCGCCGGTCTTCGACGCGATCGGCTCGCGCGTCTTCTGGCTGGGCCCGGCGGGGACCGGAAGCCGCCTGAAGATGGTCGTGAACAGCTGGGTCTTCGCGCTCACCGAGGCGACCGCGGAGGCGATCGCGCTCGCGGAGGGCCTGGGACTCGACCCGCAGCTGTTCCTGGACACGATCGCCGGCACCGGGACGGACTCGCCGTACGCGCATCTCAAGGGCAAGGCGATGATCGCGCGGGAGTTCGCGCCCGCGTTCCCGACGGAGGGCGCGGAGAAGGACTGCCGGCTGATCCTCGAGGCTGCCGGCGACGCCGGCGTGGACATGGCCCTCACCGCGGCGGCGCAGAGACACTTCGCGGCCGCGCTCGAGCAGGGACACGGCCACGACGACATGGCGTCGGTGTTCCTCGTGCACCGGCGGTAGCCGCCGTGCAGGGAGGGTCAGCGCGACTCGCCGGGCAGGAGGTCGTCCACGGCGGCCTCGCCCTCGCGGTACCGGCGGGCCACCTCGGCGCCGAACGAGTCCATCACGTGCTGCACGCGCGTCCGCAGGCCGCTGACCGACCGCTCGGCCTCCGAGAACACGGTGAGCGCCTTCATCAGGTCCTCGTCGCTCAGCGCACCGGCGTCGGACAGGTCCACGTCACCGACCAGCGCCTCGACGCTGCGGCGGTGCTCGCCCGCGCGCGTCGGCTCGAGCGTCGAGTGCCGCCCCATGCCGTGCTGCTGGTCCCGCCGCTCGTCCGCGAGGATGTCGGTGAGGTGCCCGATCACGGTGTCCCCGCCGCTCCGGCGGCGCACCTCCTCCGCGCGGAGGATGTCGATGCGCCCCTGGAGGAGCCGGCGGAGGTACGAGAGATCGACCTCCTCCTGCTCGGCGTCGTGGCGGCGGCTGCGGAGCTCCGCCATCGGCAGGCCCGTGAGGTCCTCGGCGAAGTCCGGTCCGAGGACACGGTCGATCCTCCGGTGTCCCCCCGGCTGCACGTCGATCATCTGTTCCCCTAGCTCTCCCGGTCCTCCGCCGAACCTATCGTGAGCACTCAGCGCGTGCGGGCCGCATCCGAAGTCTGCCGGATCCCCGGCAGAGTCCGCGCGTCGCGCGGGGACATAGGCGGCCGCTGCGCGATCCGCGCGAGCCCGGCGGCCCGCGCCACCAGCCGGGCGTTGTCCTCCACCGGGCCCCGTACCCGGGCACGATCTCGCGCTCGCGCATGCGGGTGTGCAGCTCGACGAGGAAATGATCGTGGCACGTGCTCAAGATCCGTCCCAGGATGCCGATACCGGTCCGGACGGAGTCGGACCGACGGGAGGGGCAATCCGCGTGCAAGGGGAGCTCGCCCACACATCGCTCACGGCGCTGCTGCCGGCGCTGGCCGCGTCCGGCAGCACGGGGCTGCTCACGCTCCGCGAACCCGCGGGCGGCGAGGTGCGCCTCTGGCTGCGCGACGGCGGCCCGGTCCTCGGCGAGGTTCGGGACGCCACCGGTACGCCGCAGCCGGCGCTGGTCCACCGGCTCCGGTCCGCGGGCCTGCTGGACCCGCGCGAGGCGACGCGGCCCCTCGGCGAGCTGGCGATCCCCGCCCGGCGCCTCGCGCCGCACGCCGCCGAGCTGCTCCTGGAGGCGTTCCGGACGGCGGCCGCGTGGACCCGCGGCACGTGGGATGTCGATGCCACGGCCCCCGTACCGGACCTGCCGGCTCTCTCCGCCGGGACGCTGCCGGCCCGGGCCGCCGAGCGCGCGGCCGAGTTCGGCGACGAGCTGGTGGCCGCCGTGCGGGTGGTACCGGTGCTCGAGCCGTGCGGCCCGTACGCGGGCCTGGACCTCGCCCCGGAGGCGTGGGCGGTGCTGGCGGTGACCGACGGCGCCCGCACGACGGCCGAGGTGGCCGCGGCCGCCGGGCTCACCGTGCCGGAGGCCGTCCACGTCGTCGCCGCGCTCGCCGGGGAGGGCCTGCTCCGCACCGGCCGCGCCCCGGCCGCCCGGCCGGTGGTGCTGCCCGCGCCGCGGCGCGCGGAACCCCCCGCGCCGGTGGACGACCTGCGGGTCGTCACGGTCCCGTCCCCGGAGGAGCGCGCACCCGCGGCCGCTCCCGGGCCCGACGCGGACACCGCCGCCCTCCTGCGCGAGCTCAGCGCGCTGACCGGGGAGATCGAGCGGGTCGACGCCCCGCTGCGCGCCGTCACCGTGCCGGCCGCCGTCACCGTGCCGACCGCCGTCACCGTGCCGACCGCCGTCACCGTGCCGACCGCCGTCACCGTGCCGGCCGCCGCCGCCGTGCCGGCCGCCCGACCGGCCGCCGCCGCCGTGCCGGCCGCTGCCCTACCGGCCGCCGCCCTACCGGCCGTCATCCTGCCCGACGACGCCGCGACGGACGCCGCCCCGGCAGCGAAGGGACCGAGGCGGCGCCTGTTCGGCCGCTGACCTACAGCGGGCAGAACGCGATCGAGTCGTGGACGCGGCCGGCGAACAGCCGGGTGTCGCTGCCCACCCACAGCCCCTTCCCGGACACCGCGTACAGCGCCTTCGCGCCGACGCCCCGCTCCTTGCCCGGGTTCCAGGAGATCGCCTTGCCGGTCGACGCCGAGATCGCGCCGATGCCCGGCCGGGACACCGCGCCGGGCCCCGCGTTGTTGTTGCCGTACGGGTTGTCGAGCCACCGCTGGTGCCCTCCCACGTACACGGTGGCGCCCGTGATCGCGATCGAGTGCAGCGTGTCGCCGCCCGTGTAGTTGATCCACAGCGGCCTCGACGTCGGCGACGTGCTGGCCGCGCTGTACAGCGCCGCGGCGTCGCACACCGTCCTCCCGAGGTCACCGGTCTGCGAGATGTACCCGGTGGCCGCGTAGCCGAACGTCGACCCGTCCGGAGAGAAGTCGACGTCGCGGAGGTACGCCGGGAAGCCCGCCGACGCGCACTGCTTGTCGAAGTTCACGTCGTACCAGGTGCTGACCGTGGCCGTCGTGCCGAGGTCCAGCCGGAACGTCTGGCGCCGCGCGACGCCGCCCACCGACGTGAAGTTGCCGATCCCGACGAGCTGCGTGCCGGCGGGGTTCACGGCGAAGCGGTACACCCGGGTGGGCCCGGCGTTGGTGCCGCCGGTGGTGCCGGTGATGACCTGGGTGATGTACCGGGTGTCCGCGCCGGTGGCCGGGTTCAGCGCGAGCAGCCGCCGGCCGAACGAGCCGCTGACGATCAGCCGGCCGTTGACCAGCTGCGCGTCGAAGACCCCGCCGCTCGTCATGCCCGCCGGGACGAAGCCCGGCACCAGCGCCCCGGTGGTCGGGTTGATCTTGGCGAGACCGCGGCGCGCCACACCGTTCACGGTGGTGAACTCGCCGCCGACGATGAGCGTGTTGTCCGGTGCGGGGACGATCGCCCACACCCGTCCGTTGAAGACCGGCGCGAAGGCCTGTACCGCCCCGGTCGCCGCGTTGAACGAGAACATGTCGGACCGGGTGTACGTGGTGGTCCGGCCGGAGTTCTGGACGGCCGCGAACAGCCCCCCGGCGTACATGATGCCGCCGGACTGTGCGAACACGTCCACGTCGGAGTCGACGTTGGTGGTGTTGATCGCGTGCGGTGTGAACCCGGCGGGTACCGCACTCACCACGGAGGGCAACAGGACAGAGCCCTGCGCGACCATCGGTGACAGGAACGTGAGCGCCGCGACGGCGGCGGTGACGACGATGGTGCGGATTCTGCGTGGCGACATGGCCACTCCCCCTCGCACTCGGCGTGCCCAGGGCGGCGATGCTCCCACCGCCCGAACCGCACGGAAACTACCCGAGTGGCCGGGAATCCGTGTCGATTCGGGCGAGTACGTCACCGACGGCCAAGACGGCATCGTCAGGCACGTTCCGCTTGACCAGCGCGAGCGCGATCTGCCCCAGTTCGTGGTGCCGGACGGCCGTGGTCACGAAGCCGACCTGCCGACCGTCCACAGTGATCGGCGCACCGGTGGGTGGCAGGTGCTCGCTCGAACCGTCCAGGTGCGCCAGCACGAGACGCCGCGGCGGGCGGCCGAGGTTCTGCACCCGCGCGACGGTCTCCTGGCCGCGGTAGCAGCCCTTGTTCAGGTGGACGGCCGCCGGGATCCACTCGGGCTCCTGCACGATCGTGCGGTGGTCGGTCTCGTACCCCAGCCGCGGGCGGCGACCCTCGACGCGCAGCGCCTCGTACGCCCAGATCCCGGCGAGGGGGACGCCGAGCTTCGCGACCGTCTCACCGACACGGTCGCGAGGGACCAGGAGGTCCGCCGCGTCCGGTCCGGGCCACGGCATCCGCCGCACCCAGCCACCGCCAGGCAACGGGCGTACGTCGTACGGCTCGGGCGGGACCTCGGCGCCCAGCGCGGCCAGGGCGGCGGGCGTCTCCCGGCCCACGAGCGAGAGCAGCGCCCGGTCCGCGCTCACGTCGGAGGGCTCGACCCTCAGCAGGAACCGCATCTTGGTGAGGAAGGCGAGCAGGTCCTCCCCCGTACCCGGCTCGACGTCGAGCCACGCCGTCTCGCCGTCGTCGGCGACGAGGAGGTGGTGCTCGACGTGCCCGTGCGGGCTGAGGACGAGCGACTCCGCCCCCCGCCACGGCGCGAGGCCGGACAGGTGCTGCGTCGTGAGGCTGTGCAGCCAGGAGAGGCGGTCCTCCCCCGGGACGGCGAGCACGGCGCGGTGGCTGCGGTCCACGAGCCCCACCGACTCGGAGAGCGTGCGCTGCTCGCGGAACGGGTCGCCGTAGTGGGCGGCGACACCGGCGTCGTGGCCCTCGGCGGCCACGGCGCCCGGGGACTGCAGGAGGGTGCTCATACGACCATTATCCCGCGCAGTCGCGGCACGTCCCGAACAGCGCCACGTGTTCCACGTCGACCGTGAACCCGCGCTCGGCCAGGAGCCGCGCGGCGATCCCGTCGAACAGCTCCGGCTCCACCTCGTACACCGCCTCGCAGCCCCGGCACACCAGGTGCACGTGCCGGTCGTCGCCCACCGCGTGGTAGGTCGGCGGCCCGTGCGTGAGGTGGGTGTGCGTGACCAGCCGCAGGTCCTCGAGCAGCTCGAGCGTGCGGTACACGGTCGTGATGTTCACGCCCGCGGCGACCTCCGCGACGGCGGCGTGGATGTCGTCGGGCGTCGCGTGCCCGAGCCGCCGGACCGCGTCGAGGACCAGCTGGCGCTGCGGGGTGAGCCGCAGACCACGGGCGCGGAGCGCCTCGACCAGGATGCGGTCCGTCATGCGCCGATCCTAGGGGGCGTGTGGCTCACGGTGCGGCCGAGCTTCCGGCTCTCCGCCGCGAACACCAGGGCGTCCTGCACCGCCCAGCCGCCCGGGTCGTTGTTGAAGTACACGTACGCGTCGGCCGTGTCCGGCCAGGTGTCCGCGAGCCGCCCGGCCCAGGTGCGGAGCGCGTCGCGGCCGTAGTGCGGCCAGGGTTTCGCGCGCCCCTCGTGCAGCCGCAGGTACCCCCAGTCCGCGGTGCGCCACAGCGGCGTGACCGGCCGGCTGTGCCGGTCGGCCCAGCAGAGCGCGGCGCCGTGCCGCTCGAGGATGCCGCGGACCTCGCCGGTCCACCACGTCTCGTGCCGCGGCTCGACCGCGACCCGCACGCCGGCCGGGAAGCACGCGAGCGTCCGCTCCAGCAGCGCGGGCTCCGCCTTCAGGTTCGGCGGCAGCTGGAGCAGGACCGGACCGAGCCGGTCCCCGAGGGCCTCGGCGCGCCCCATCAGCCGCGCGACCGGCTCCTCCGGCTCCTTCAGGCGCTTGATGTGGGTGAGGTACCGGCTGGCCTTGACCGCCATCACGAAGCCGTCCGGCGTCCGCTCGCGCCACGCTGAAAACGTTTCGCGCTCCGGCAGCCGGTAGAAAGCATTGTTCAGCTCGACCGTGTCGAAGTGCGCCGCGAAGTGCTCGAGCCACTCCTTCTGCGGCAGCTCCCTCGGATAGAGCCGCCCCTTCCAGTCCTTGTACTGCCACCCGGACGTGCCGACCCACGTCGTCACAGCAGGTCCATCAGCTGCTGGGCATTGGTCTGGGCGTAGTCCGAGTAGCAGTTGTTCATCAGCACGTGGGTCTTCTCCGCGTGGGACGCCAGCTCGGTGATCCGCGGCGCCCACTCGGCGAGCTCACCTTCGGAGTACCGGTATCCGAACCTCTCGTAGATGTCCTTCGACGTCCACTTGTCGCTGTGGCCGTGGAAGCGCACGACCGCGAGCCGCGCGGTCGCCGCTGTCACGGGCGGGACCGAGCTCGCGTACCCCTGGGGCATGTCCACGCAGACGTACGGGATCGCGTACGAGCGGAGGAAGTCCAGCGTCTCCTCGCGGTTCTCCTCGGACATCCACGTCCGGTTCCGGAACTCGACCGCGGGGGTGAACGGACCACAGCGTTCCTTCACCTCGAGGAGGTACTCCCTGTTGCGCCTGCCGATCGGGAACCACTGGGGGAACTGGAACAGCACCGCCCCCAGCTTGCCGGCGTCGTACAGCGGGCCGAGCGCGCTGAGAAAACGTTCCCAGACGGCGTCGACCGTCTTCTCGTCGAGGTCTTTCAGGTAGAGGTTCTTCTTCGTGTCGGCAGGCCGCAGGTCCTTGTACAGCGCGCCCGGCCGGGTCGGGTGCTGGGTCAGGAGGCTGAACGCCTTGACGTTGAACGTGAAGTGCGGCGGCGTCCGCTCGGCCCACAGCACGCTGTTCCGCTCGTTGGGCGGGGTGTAGTAGGTCGAGTCGACCTCCACCAACGGGAAACGGCCGGCGTAGTACGCCAGCCGCTCCTCCGCCGAGTCGACGCCCTCCGGGTACCACCCGCTCGCGAGCAGGGTCCGGTCCGTCCAGGACGCGGTGCCGACACTGATCGTTCCCACGCCGTCCAGTCCTACCGGGTCGGGCCGCGTGCGGCATCTCGCTAGCCGGCGACGTGCTCCCCGGCCGCGCCCGCGCCGTGCGCGGTGCCGCGCTGGAGCCAGGCGGCGTCGCCGCCCTCGACGGCCGAGATGCCCGCGGAGTCGGGGCCGTCCACCGAGCCGAGGTCCATGAGCAGCGTCAGGGGCACGTGGCTCCGCAGGACCTCCATCGTGACGTCCGGGTCACCCACGGCGGCCACGGTTTGACTCGTGTGGTTCGGGTTCTCGTCCATGTTCCTCCTGTCGGACCGACCTCTCCCCGTGTATCGGTCATCCGAACGGGGAAGTGAAGTACCCGGAGGGATGAATCACGCCGGGAAGGACGAGCCCGGTTAGGGTCTGTGGACATGGCCCATCGCGTGATCGCCGTGTCCGGCACCGACGGCGTACCCCGGCTCGTCGCCCCCGAGGAACCGCTCCTGCGGGCCGACGACCTCGGTGTGCTCCGCGGCGACGGGGTGTTCGAGACGCTGCACGTCCGGGGCGGCGAGCCGTTCCTGCTCGGGGAGCACCTCGCGCGGATGGTGCGGTCCGCCGCGCGGCTCGCCCTGCCGCTGCCGACCCTGGACCGCGTCCGGGCGCTGGCGGTCGCCGCCTGCGCGGCGTGGGACCCGGCCGAGGAGGGCGCGCTGCGGCTGATCTGCACCCGCGGGCCCGAGGACGGCGGCGACCCCACGCTGTACGCCACCGTCGCCCCGATCAAGGAGTCCGTGCGGGCCCAGCGCCGCGACGGCATCCGGGTCGTCACCGCGTCGCTCGGGGTGGCCGCGGGCGCGCGCGAGGCCGCGCCGTGGCTGCTCGGCGGCGTCAAGTCGCTGTCGTACGCGGCAAACATGGCGGCCGGACGCTGGGCGGCCGAGCAGGGCGTGGACGACGTGCTGTACGTGTCGGCCGACGGGTACGTCCTCGAGGGCCCCACGTCCACCGTGGTGTGGCGGCGCGGGGACGTGCTCGCCACCGTGCCGGACTCGACGGGGATCCTGCCGGGGACGACGGCGGCGTACCTGCTGTCGCGGGCTCCGTCGCTCGGACTCCGCGCGGCGTGGGACATGGCCGTGCCGGACGACCTCGCCGCGGCGGACGGCGTGTGGCTCTGCTCGAGCGTCCGCGGCATCGTGCCGGTCACCGAGCTGGACGGGAAGACGCTCGCCGTCGATCCCCGCACGCCGCAGCTCCGGGCGGTGCTCGGCTTCCCGGCCTGAAAGTTGCTTGCCGGTCCCCGGATCGCGACTTAATCTCGTGGGTACACGGGAAGGGAGGTGGTCCGAAGTTGAGTACTCTTGGGACGCGTGAGGTGGCTGTCCGCTAGCCGCCGTCCACAAGGACTTAGGTGACCGACCGCGACGGCGGCCGGCACTACCGGACAGTCATCGGGCCCCCGAGCCGCCGAGTGAGTCCAACTCGGCCCTCCTGCGTGGAGGAGACGCTCGGGGGTTCCCCTTTTCCGGGTGCAGGCGGGGCTCAGCCCGCGATGCGCTTCAGGCGCGCGGAGAGGTGCGGCCTCAGGCCCTGCCCGACCGCAGCGAGGTCCTCCGCGTACAGCAGGTCGCCCTCGACGATGCCGTAGAGGCGCTTCTCGCCGGTGGCCTCCTTCGCGGTGGCCGTGCGGACCACCGCGTCGGTCGCGATCTCGAACTTCGTGCCGTCGGCGCGGCCGACGAACACCTCGACGTACCCGGTGGGCTGGGTCAGCAGGACCTCGATCTCGTCCTCGCCGCCCCCGGGCCGCCACCATCCGACCTCACGGTGGGAAGGGCGGACCGGACGGCCGTCGGCGTCGATGATCCAGGCCCGGGACTCGTAGAACAGGAACCGGCGGCCGTCGTGGCTGAACCGGATCTCCTGCGCGTACTCGAAGTCCTCGATGGTCGGGTACCCGCCCTTGCCGGTGCCGCGCCAGAGGCCGACCAGCGGCAGCAGGTCGAGGAGGTCGGGGTGCAGCTCCGGGCCCGAACGGAGGTCGTGGGTCTCCTCGTACGGGTAGCCGGGGTGGGGCGTGACGCCCTCGGTCACCGCTGTCCCTGGTACAGCTTGTACACCGAGTACGCGGAGAACCACGCGATGAAGCTGAAGGTCAGCCCGAGCAGCACGAGGAACAAGGTTTCCAGCACGGCGACAGCCTAGCGTCCGTGTCCGCGACCGACCCCGGGCGGTGGCCGATCGCACGCGGGTTAGCCTCGCCGCATGCCCCGATCGCTCGTCGTGAAGACCACTGCCGGTGCCGACGCCCCGGAGCGCTGCGCCCAGGCGTTCACCGTCGCCGCGACGGCCGCCGCCGCCGGCGCCGACGTCTCGCTGTGGCTCACCGGCGAGGCGTCCTGGTTCGCGCTGCCCGGTCGCGCGGCCGAGTTCGAGTTGCCCCACTCGGCCCCGCTCGAGGATCTCCTCGCGGCGCTGCTCGCGGCGGGCCGGGTCACGCTGTGCACGCAGTGCGCCGCCCGCCGCGGGATCGGGCCCGGGGACGTGCTGCCGGGCGTGCGCATCGCGGGTGCGGCGGTGTTCGTGGAGGAGTCACTGGCCGACGGTGCGCAGGCGCTCGTGTACTGACGCGTCCCACCCCGCACCCGTACCGACGCGTCCGGTACCGCACCCGTACCGACGCGTCCGATCCCGCATCCGTACCGACGCGCAGAGCCCCGCCCCCGGACGGACCGGGGACGGGGCTCTGTTCGGACGGGGTGGGTCAGCCCACCAGGACCGGCGTCTCGTTCACGCCGACCTCGGCGGCGACGGACGACTGCCCGTTGCCCTGCCGCGACAGGGCACGGACCGTCCAGTCGCCGGGGGCGGCGAAGAAGCGGAACTGGCCGGTGGCCGACGCGACGACCTCCGCCGTGAACTCACCCGTCGCGTCGAGCAGCCGGACGTGGGCCGACGGCACGGGCGAGCCGCCCGACGTCACCACGCCCTGGATGACCGTCTGCGTGGTGGTGTCCACGCCCTCCAGACCCTGACCCTGCACCGGGGCTCCGCACATGCTCAGCTCTCCTTGCCGGTACCGAGCTCGATCGGCACGCCGATGAGCGAGCCGTACTCGGTCCACGAACCGTCGTAGTTCTTGACACTCTGGTGGCCGAGGAGCTCGCGCAGCACGAACCAGCTGTGGCTCGAGCGCTCGCCGATCCGGCAGTACGCGATCGTGTCCTTGCTGTCCTCGATGCCGGCGTCCGCGTACAGCGCACGGAGCTCGTCGTCCGACTTGAAGGTACCGTCCTCGTTCGCGGCCTTGCTCCACGGGACGTTGATGGCGGTCGGGATGTGACCGTTGCGCTGCGCCGCCTCCTGGATGAGGTGCGCCGGTGCGGCCAGCTTGCCGCTGAACTCGTCGGGCGACCGGACGTCGACCAGGTTCTTGGTGCCGATGGCCTCGATGACCTCGTCACGGAAGGCGCGGATCGAGTGGTCCTGCTCCTGCGCCGTGTACTGCGTGGCGGGACGGGAGACCGCGTCGGAGACGAGGGCGCGCCCGTCGAGCTCCCACTTCTTGCGGCCGCCGTCGATCAGCTTGACGTCCTGGTGGCCGTACAGCTTGAAGTACCAGTACGCGTAGGCGGCGAACCAGTTGTTGTTGCCGCCGTACAGCACGACGGTGTCGTCGTTCGACACGCCGCGCTCGGACAGCAGCTTCTCGAACTGCTCCTTGTTCACGAAGTCGCGGCGCACCGGGTCCTGGAGGTCCTTCTTCCAGTCCAGCTTGATCGCGCCCTCGATGTGACCGTTGTCGTAGGCGGTGGTGTCCTCGTCGACCTCGACGAACACGATGCCGTCGGCACCGATGTTCTTCTCCGCCCAGTCGGGCGAGACGAGCACGTCGTTGCGGCTCATGGTGGTTGTCTCCTCGTGGTGGTGGTGATCAGGCAGTGGTCTGGGAAGCGGGGGTGGTGGCGCGCTTGAGCAGCAGGTAGATCTGGCAGCCCAGGCAGAAGCCGAACGCCGCCTGCAGGAACGCGGCGACCAGGGCGAGCGCGGTGGCGGTGAGCCCCAGGGCCGGGACGCCGGCGAGGAAGCCGACGGTGCCGACGACCGCGAAGACGAGGCCCACGGCCTGGGCGAAGCGCGGCGGCGCGGCGTCCTCGAACTGGGTCGGCGGGGACAGGCGGGGCGCGACCAGCCGGCGGTAGACGACGCCGTACGGGGCGTACCGCAGGCCGGCGAACGCGCCGACGGCGAAGATCACGGCCTGCAGCGCGAGCAACGCGCCGCTCGACGTCACCAGGACGACGGCGAGCACGACCGTGGTGACCCAGGCGCCGAAACGCGGGCCACGGACATCGACTGCGGGAGTGGACATGGGTTGCTCCTGACGGGAGGTCACGGGCGGACAGCGTCAGGCGGCGACAGTGCCCGGCTCGGCACGGCTCTCAGCGGTGTCGGTCGGAAGGGCTGCGGTCACCGCTCAGCGGAGCGGTCGACACAGGCAGCTGTGCACACGTCCGAGATCCACGGCGCGGCGCCGGGTCAACAACAACGGGTGCATGGCGTCAGACCCTACCAGCAGGGCCCGGGTCGGTCCCGGGGCGAGGGACGGCGTTCCCGGCCAGTGGACGAACGACCGCCAGCACCTCGTCACGACGCGGCGCACCGGAGGCGCGGCCCCGGATCCGGCCCTCACCGTCGAGCACGAGCGTGGTTGGCGTGCGGAGGATGTCGAGGGCCCGGACCGCGTCCAGGTGGGACTCCGCGTCGACCTCGACGTGCCGGACGCCCTCGACGGAGCCGGCCACGTCGGCGAGCAGGACCCGGGTGGTACGGCAGGGGGCGCAGAAGGCGGAGGAGAACTGGAGCAGCGTGACGCCGGGCGCGGGCGTGACCCCGAGCGCGGCGAGGAGCGCGGGGTCGACCCGGTCGCGGGAGTCCCCCGGGCCGGTGCCCGCGGGCGCATCAGCGGGGACGGCGCCGGGCGCTGGACCCGCAGCAGGGCGGGGGCTGCCGGCGGCGGCCGGGCCGGGGCTGCCGGCGGCCTGTCCCGCGGGGCGCGTGGGGTCCGTGAGACGGATCCGGCCGTCGCGGCGCCTCCACACGAGCCCGAAGGCGGTCGCCGCGACGAGGGCGGCGAGGAGCACGTAGAGACCGGTCACGTCCGGGGCAACGTGTGGGGGCCGGAGATGCTTCCCGCCGGGAGTGGTGGGGGGAAGGCCACGGCGCGCCCGCCGGGCGGCGGGCCGCTCCGGCGCGCACCCGACGGGAGCAGGCCACCCGGCGCGGGCAGGCCCGCAGAGGCCCGCGGCACGCACCCGACGCGGGCAGGCCACCCGGCGCGGGGCAGACCCGCAGAGGCCCGCGGCACGCACCCCGCGCGGGGCAGACCCGCAGAGGCCCGCGGCACGCACCCGACGGGAGCAGGCCAGCCCGGCGCGGGGCAGGCCAGCCCGGCGAGGGGCAGGCCCCCCCCGCGGCCCGGTGCGTGATCCGCCCGGGTCAGGACTTCAGCGGCACGTTCCGCCCGCTCGCCGTCGCCACCAGTCCGTCCGGTGTCACCCGTACCGTCTCCAGCTCCAGCCCGTACGGCAGCTTCGGCGCCGACACGATCGTCGACAGCTGCGCCGACACCGCGTCCGCCACCGACTGCGGCAGCGCAGCCCCCGCCGCCCGCAGGTCGGACAGCCGGACCCGCAGCTTGCCGCCCGACGCCTCCACGTCCGCGAGGCTCGTGACGCTCGACTTGAACCCGGCGACGTCGAACGGCACCCGGATCCGCAGCCGGTTCCCCACGACGCTCACGGTGACCCCGCGCGGGCTCAGCGCGGTGGCGAACTCCGACAGCGGGATGTGCGCCTCCGCGGTCACCTCGGAGGCCGTGGCGTGCGACAGGTCCCCCGCCCGCAGGTCGGCGAGGGGCAGCCGCACCCCGACGAGGTGGACGTCCAGGCGCGACGCGACCAGCCCGCCCGCTCCCACGTCGCGTGCGGTGATGCGTACCCCGTCGTACCGGCCCCGGATCACCTGGGTCAGGAACGGGAAGCCCTCCACGTGTGCGGCCGGCTTCTGGTTCGCCGACGCGCCGGCGCGGACGGCCCACGCGGCGGCCTGCTCGGCGAGCCGCTGCTCCGCGTACCAGGCGGCCGCGCGGTCCGCGGCGACCAGCAGCCCGGCGAACACCACCAGCAGCACGACCACGACCGTGAGACCCCGCCGCCGACCCGCGCTCATCCGCACACCACCCTCATCCCGGCATCATGTTCTTTCCGGCACCATGTTCTTCCCGGCGCCATGGCCTTCCCGCCACCACGTCCGCCGCGGCGCCACGGTGTTCATCCCAGCACCACGTTGCCCACCACGTACGCCCCCACGGCGGCGGCGACGACTCCCCACGCGGGCCCCAGCGCCACCGTCGCCCACGACACCGGAACGTGCTCACCCGCCCGCTCGCGGCCGACCGCCGCGCAGGCCTGCCCGACGCCGACGAGGACCGCGGTCAGCGCGATGACGCCGCCGAGCAGCGCCGCGACGACCGGCGAGACCGCGTCCGTGACGCCCCGTGCGGCGAGACCTCCGGCGACCGCGCCGACCGCGCCGCCGACCGCCACCCCGATCCCACCCCGGCCCGTGCCCGGCGACAACTCGGGAGCGGGGCTCACCGCGTCCGCGAGGTGGGCCGCGACCAGCCCGGCGCCGGCCGCGGCCAGGCAGACCCCGACGATCGCCGGCCCGCCCTGGCGGGCGTGCAGCGCCAGCGGCCCGGCCAGCGCGCTGCAGCACACCGCCAGCAGCACGGTCGACCCGAACGACTCGGTGACCCCCGCCCGCCCGACCCCCCGGGCGAGCTGGGCGACGACCGTGGCGACGAAGGCGATCGCGACCACGCCCACGACGGGCTCGAGCGTCCCGCCCCCGTCGCGCAGCACGACCAGGTCGGCCACGACCGCCGCACCTCCGGCCACGACCGCCGCGGCGGTACGCCCGGGCGGCCGTACCGCGGTCCACCAGGCCGCGACCAGCACGGCCTGGACGGCGCCGATCAGCAGGAGATAGGGACCGGTCCCCAGCGCGGCGCCCGCGCCGACCGCCGCGGCGAGCGCGGCCGCCACCAGTGCTGCCGCCGCCGACTGCGGCCTCCCCGGCGCCGCGGACGCGGGCGCGGGGAACACGGGGGTGATCGGCTGGCTCATGCGCAGGATGGTTCCACACCGGGGCACGGAGGTCGGTGTCGTCCACAGTGCCCGATCCTGTCCACAGATCGGGCCGGACCGCTGGACAAGGCCCGGACAGGGATCAGGACAGGGCCCCGGCCAACCAGTCGTCGAGCTCGTCGACGAGCGCGGGGGTCAGCGCGTTCTCCGCGTGCCCGAACCCCGGGACGATCCGCAGCGTGGCCGCGGGCCCCGCCGCCGCGGCCAGCATGTGCGCGTGCTCGACAGGGAAGTACGTGTCCGCATCGCCGTGCACGAGCAGCAGCGGCGTGGGCGCGATCGCGCCGACGACCTCGATCGGAGACGGCGGGACGTCCGTCCATCCGGTCGCGAGCCGCACCCGGAACCCCGCCCGCGCCACCAGGCGCCCGGGCCGCGTCTCGACCATCGGGTGCAGCCGCCGCATCGCCGGGGTGTCGCGGATGTACCAGCGGGACGGCGCACTCACGGAGGCCACCGCATCGACGCCCCCGCCGAGCGCGGCCTGCCGGATCACCACCGAGCCGCCGAGCGAGAACCCCACGGTCGCGAGGCGCCGCACGCCGCGCCGGCGCGCCCAGGCCACCGCCGCGTCGAGGTCCAGCACCTCCGCGTCGCCGACCGTCGATCGTCCCCCGCTGCGCCCGTGCCCCCGCAGCTCGAGCACCAGCACGGGGGTCCGGCGGGCGAGGCGCGCCGCGGTCCGGCGTACCGCCGGCGTGTCCGCGTGACCGGTGAAGCCGGGCACCAGGACGACGAGGCCGTCGCGGACCGGTCCGCCGACCAGGACACCGCGGAGCGTGACGCCGTCCGCGGCGGAGAACCACAGCTCCTCGGGAGTGATCGTCGTCTCCTCTCGGTAGCCGAGTCGGGATCGGTCAAGTCTTCCGATATCCTCACCGGCAGTACCGTCCGGCGACCCGCCGGGGTATTGGGCAGTGTGGCCCGCTGACACTCGGCGGACGGTGGCCTGGGATCCGGGTCGCCGCGGGAGGTGGCCGTGGACATCCTGCTGCTGGCGGGCGAGCCCGCGCCCGTGGTCCTGCCCGCGCTGGACCTGTTGGGCCACGGCGTCCGCACCGCCCCGCGCGACGTCCGGTCGCTGCTCGAGGGCGCGGAGCCCGACGCGGTCATGGTGGACGCCCGCAGCGACCTCGCCGGCGCGAAGGCCACCTGCCGCGTCCTGCGCACGACCGGCCTCGCGGTCCCGCTGTTCGCGGTCCTCACCGAGGGCGGGCTCGCCGCGGTGACGACCGAGTGGGGCGTCGACGACGTCCTGCTGGTCACCGCGGGCCCGGCCGAGGTCGAGGCCCGGCTCCGCCTCGCGATCGGCCGTCTCGGCGGCGAGGCCGAGGAGTCCGCCGACGCCGGCGTGGTCCGGGCGGGCGAGCTGATGATCGATCCGCAGACGTACAGCGCCCGGATCAAGGGCCGCCCGCTCGACCTCACGTACAAGGAGTTCGAGCTCCTGCGGTTCCTGGCCCAGCACCCCGGCCGCGTGTTCACCCGCGACCAGTTGCTGCGCGAGGTGTGGGGCTACGACTACTTCGGCGGTACGCGCACCGTGGACGTCCACGTGCGACGGTTGCGCGCGAAGCTCGGCAGCGAGCACGAGGCGCTGATCGGCACGGTCCGCCAGGTGGGCTACAAGTTCGTGAGCCCGCCTGCCCGCGCCGTGCCCGACGAGGAAAGAGTGCTCAGCTGACCACCACGTTGCCGATCCGGCTCCGGCACCTCGACTCCGCGGCGGTCCAGCAGGTCCTGCACCTCCTCGACGCCGCCGCGGGCGCGGACGGCGACTACCCGCTGTCCGAGCACGTGGTGCTCCACGTGCGCCACGGCGGGGACGCCGACGTGCGGCACCTGCTCGTGTGCGAGGGCGACGAGCTCGTCGGGTACGCCCACGTCGACGTCACCGACCCCGTGGCGGGCTCGAGCGCCGAGATGGCCGTACACCCGGACCACCGGCGCCGCGGCATCGGCCGCGCGCTGGTGGAGGCGGCCCTCGACGAGAGCCCGGACGGGCGCCTCCGCCTCTGGGCGCACGGCGAGCACCCCGCCGCGACCGCGCTCGCGCACCGGCTCGGGTTCGCGCGGGAGCGGGTGCTGTTCCAGATGCGCCGGTCGCTCCTCACCGACGTCCCGGCGCCGGACGTGCCGGACGGCGTGCGGATCCGTCCGTTCCAGGTCGGGCGCGACGAGGACACCTGGGTCCGCGTCAACTCCCGCGCGTTCGCCGACCACCCCGACCAGGGCCGGTGGACCCGGCGCGACCTCGAGCTCCGGGAGGCGGAGCCGTGGTTCGACCCCGACGGCTTCCTGCTCGCGGAGCGCCGCTCGGACGGTGCGCTGCTCGGCTTCCACTGGACCAAGGTCCACGAGCACGAGTCGAACGGGCAGGCCCACGACCCCGTCGGCGAGGTGTACGTGCTGGGCGTCGACCCCGCCGCGCAGGGCATGCGGCTCGGCCCGGCGCTGACGCTCGCGGGACTGCGGTACCTCCGGGCCCACGGCCTCCCGACGGCGATGCTGTACGTCGACGAGTCGAACACCCGCGCCGTTCGCCTGTACGAGGGCCTCGGGTTCACGCGGTGGTCGACCGACGTCTGTTTCGCCCGGGACTGACCCGACCAGTTCCCCCCATAGGGGACACGAGGGCGTTCACCGGGATGCAATGTGATCTATGCCTCACGGACCCGGCACGGTGGGCGTGAGTTCACTCTCCGTTCACCGACGGCGGGGGATCGCGCCACCTGGGCTCCCTAGCGTCGCTCGGGACGGGCGAATTCCTGCCCGCTCCCATCGATTCCCCGGAGGGAACCGGACGTGAAGCTCCTTCGGCACGGCTCGCTCGCCTGCCTCGCCCTGACCGGCGTGCTCGCCCTCTCGGCGTGCGGCTCGGACAACACCTCGGCCGGCGCCGGCGCGACCAACAGCAGCGCCATCGCGAACTGCGCCACCGGCCAGCTCAACGGCGAGGGCTCGAGCGCCCAGTACACCGCGATGGAGGGCTGGATCCAGAAGTACTCCTCCGCGTGCGGCGCCACCGTCAACTACACGGCGAGCGGCTCCGGTGCCGGCGTGACGGCGTTCACCTCGGGCAAGAAGACGTTCGCCGGCAGCGACTCGGCGCTCAAGCCGGAGGAGCACGGCCCCGCGGACGCCCGCTGCAAGACCGGCAAGGCCATCGACCTGCCGATGATCGCGAGCCCCATCGCGGTCGCGTACAACCTGCAGGGCGTCGACAAGCTGGCCCTGTCGCCCAAGGCTCTCGCGGGCATCTTCCAGGGCACGATCACGAAGTGGAACGACCCTGCCATCGCCGCCACGAACTCCGGCGTGACGCTCCCGACCTCGTCCGTCCAGGTCGTCTTCCGGTCGAAGGACTCCGGCACCACGGACAACTTCACCAAGTTCCTCGACGCGGCCGCCGGCGGTGACTGGAAGCTCGGCACCGGCAAGGCGTGGAAGGGCACGGTCGGCAAGGGTGCGCCCGCCTCCGGTGACGTCGTCGCCGCCGTGAAGATCACCCCGGGTGCGATCTCCTACGTCGACAACCCTGACGCCACCAAGAACCAGCTCACGACCGCGGCCCTGGACCTCGGCAGCGGGCCGGTCGCGATCAGCGACGACGCCGTCGGCAAGGCCATCGCCGCGGCGAAGCGGAACGTGAACGGCAACGACATCACGCTCTCGCTCGACTACGGCACCAAGGCCGCGGGCGCCTACCCGCTGATCCTGGTCACGTACGAGATCACCTGCGAGAAGGGCCTCCCCGCCGACCAGGTGAAGCTCACGAAGTCGTTCCTCGGTTACACCGTGAGCGAGGACGGCCAGACCGCGGCCTCGCAGGCCGGCTACTCGCGCCTTCCCTCCGACCTGCGCGACCAGGTCGCGAAGGCCGTCGACGCGATCAGCTGACGCCGACCGGGGGACGACCCCGACCCCGCCGCCGGCAGGTGGCCCCGCCTGTGGGGCCGCCTGCCGGCAGCACCGTTCCCGACGCCGCCACACCGCGGCCCGGACCAGAGCACGAGGACCAGATGGCAGACACGACCGAGCAGGCGAGCGCCGAGGAGCCGATCGGGCTGCGCGTGATCCCCGGTCGGGCGGACAGCGGGGAGATCGCCGCGGACATCGCCGGCGGGGAGGCGGCCCCCGACGGCCCGCGGCCCGCCGACAGGCGCCCGCTCGTGACGGTCCGGCCGGACACCCCGACGGCGCCCGCCCCGATGTCCCCCACCCCGGCCACCACGCGGATCCCCGCCCCGGACCGCACCCCCATCGCCGCGGCACGCTCGACACGCCGCGGCGACGCGGTGTTCCGGGGCATGTCGCTGTCCGCGGGCACCACGGTTCTGGTGATCATGGCCGCCATCGCGGTCTTCCTGGTCTACCGGGCGGTCCCCGCGCTCAGCGCGGACGACGCCAACTTCTTCACGACGAAGGAGTGGTTCCCCGACCCGTCCACCGCCGGCGGCGCGTCCGTCTTCGGGATCGCCGCGCTCGCCTTCCACACCGTCGTCACGGCGCTCCTCGGGATGGTCGTCGCGGTACCCGTGGCGATCGGCATCGCGCTCTTCATCACGTACTACGCGCCGCGCCGCCTCGCGTCGGCCCTGGCCTATGTCGTGGACCTGCTCGCCGCGGTGCCGTCGATCGTGTTCGGCCTGTGGGGCGCGTTCTTCCTGGCGCCGAACCTGACCGGTGTCGCGGTGTTCCTCGACCGGTGGTTCGGCTGGACGGGCGTGCTCCAGTACCGGCCGGACAGCATCCCGGCCAACCGCTCGGACTTCACGGCGGGCCTGGTGCTCGCGATCATGATCCTGCCGATCGTCTCCGCACTCGCGCGCGAGGTCTTCCGCCAGGTGCCGAACGCCCACGTCGAGGGCTCGCTCGCCCTCGGGGCCACCCGGTGGGAGATGATCCGGATGTCGGTGCTGCCGTTCGGGCGCGCCGGCGTCGTCTCCGCCGCGATCCTGGGCCTCGGCCGCGCGCTCGGCGAGACGCTCGCGGTCACGCTGATCCTCTCCTCGGCGTACAACCTGAACGTGCACATCCTCGAGGACGGCGGCGTGACGTTCGCGTCGAACATCGCGCTGAAGTACAACGAGGCGGGCCCCATCGGGACCGGGGCGCTCATCGCGTCCGGCCTGGTGCTCTTCCTCCTCACGCTGGGCGTGAACTCGGCCTCCCAGTACCTCCTCCGCCGTCAGCTGAAGGGCTGAACCGTGGCCACCACGACCCCCGTCCGCCCGACCTCGACGGCGTCGATCCTCCGCGGCCAGCGGCTGCCCCGGTGGGCCGTCCCGGCCGTCGGCCTCGGCGCCCTCGTCCTCGCCCGGGTGCTGTTCGGTCTGACCGGAAACCACAGCACGCTCGGCTTCGTCGTCGCCGCGGGCCTGCTGTTCGCCGTCGCGCTGACCGCCGTGAGCTTCGCGTTCGAAGGCCCCCGCCAGGCGCGGGACCGCCTCGCCACGACGGCCGTGTACACGGCCTTCGTGCTCGCGATGGCGCCGCTCGCCAGCATCGCGGCCTACACGATCGCGCGCGGGGTGAAGCGGCTCGACGGCGACTTCCTGTGGTCGTCGATGTTCCTCATCAGCCCGTCCGGGCCGGGCGGCGGCGCGTACCACGCGATCGTCGGGTCGCTGCTCGTCACCGCGATCACCGCGGTCATCGCGGTGCCGCTCGGCGTGCTCACGGCCATCTACCTGGTCGAGTACGGCGAGGGCCGCCGGCTGGCCCGGGCCATCAGCTTCTTCGTGGACGTGATGACCGGCGTGCCGTCGATCGTGGCCGGCCTGTTCGTCTTCACGTTCTGGATGCTCGTCCTGGGGTTCCAGCAGTCCGGGTTCGCCGGCGCGCTGTCGCTGGTGATCCTCATGCTCCCGGTGGTCGTCCGGTCGACCGAGGAGATGCTGAAGCTCGTCCCGCAGGAGCTCCGGGAGGCGTCGTACGCGCTCGGCATCCCGCGGTGGAAGACGATCACGCGCGTCGTGCTGCCCACGGCGTTCGGCGGCATCGTCACCGGCGTCATGCTGGGCATCGCCCGGGCGATGGGCGAGACCGCCCCGCTGCTCCTGCTGGTCGGGACGCAGGTCCGGATCAACTTCGACCCGTTCGGCTTCTCGCACACCGAGTCGAACCCGATCTCCACGCTGCCGACGTACATCTTCGGCCAGCTCACCTCGGCGGCCGGCAGCACGACGGCCCCGGCCTTCGACCGGGCGTGGGCGGCAGCGCTCGTCCTGATCATCCTCATCATGCTGTTGAACCTGGTGGCGCGGATCGCCGCCCGGTTCACCAAGGCCCGCGGCTGACGCGGGAAAGGACCACACGACACATGGCAAAGAGCATCGACGTCTCCGGGCTCAACGTGTACTACGGCGACTTCCTCGCGGTCGAGGACGTGTCGATGACCGTCGAGCCCCGCAGCGTCACGGCGTTCATCGGACCGTCCGGCTGCGGCAAGTCGACGCTGCTCCGCACGCTGAACCGGATGCACGAGGTCACCCCCGGCGCCCGCGTCGAGGGGAAGGTGCTGCTCGACGGCGAGGACATCTACGCCTCCGCGGTGGACCCGGTGAACGTCCGCCGGACGATCGGCATGGTGTTCCAGCGGCCGAACCCGTTCCCCACGATGTCGATCTACGACAACGTCGTCGCCGGGCTGAAGCTCGCCGGGCGCCAGCCCAAGAAGAAGCTCGACGAGGTCGTCGAGAAGTCGCTGCGCGGCGCGAACCTGTGGAACGAGGTGAAGGATCGCCTCGGCAAGCCCGGCTCCGGGCTGTCGGGCGGCCAGCAGCAGCGGCTGTGCATCGCGCGCGCCATCGCGGTCGAGCCCCAGGTGCTGCTGATGGACGAGCCGTGCTCGGCCCTGGACCCGATCTCCACGCTGGCGATCGAGGACCTGATCCAGGAGCTCAAGGAGAAGTACACGATCGTCATCGTCACCCACAACATGCAGCAGGCCGCGCGGGTGAGCGAGCAGACCGCGTTCTTCAACCTCTCCGGGGTGGGCAAGCCCGGCCGCCTGATCGAGATGGACGACACCCAGAAGATCTTCACGAATCCCGGCGACAAGCGGACCGAGGACTACATCACCGGCCGGTTCGGCTGACTCTGTACGGCAGGGGCCGATCCGGCCCGGGGCGGTCCCCCTTCCCCGCCCCGGCCGGATCGCCCCGTCCGCCGCTCAGCGTCCCTGGGGAAGTCCCACGCCGAACGGGATCGCGTGCCGCGGCTGCGGCATCTCCGAGTTCGCGCCCCGCACGCTCTTCCAGATCGCCGTGTTGAACGACTGCTCGTCGATCCGGTCCTCCTCCGCGAGCTGCTGCCGGGCCGAGGCCGCGGCGAGCGGGGAGGACGGCGTGTTGACCCGGTCGAACGGCACCGTGGGCCGGACCGCGTCGTACGGCCGCAGGTCCGGACGCGCCGAGAACGACGCGACCATCGGCGCCGCGTACGCGTCGAACTGCGTCAGCGGGGGCAGCCCGACGATCAGCTCGATCGTCCGGAGCATCGACACCGTGCTGTAGAACGTCGAGTCGACCGTGCCGTGCTGCGTGTACGGGCTGACGAGGTAGCTCGTCGTCCGGTGCGCGTCCACGTGGTCGGGGCCGTTCTGGGCGTCGTCCTCGGTCACGAAGATCGCCGTGGACGACCAGAACCGCGAGTGCGACACCGTGTCCACCAGCCGGCCCAGGGCCCAGTCGTTGTCCGCGGCGTACACCTTCGGCGTCGGCGAGCCGCTCTTCGTCCCGGCCGTGTGGTCGTTGGGCAGCCGGACGAACTCGACGGTCGGCAGGGTGCCGGACGCCTCGTACCCGCGGAACTCCCGCTCCCACTCGGCGTACCGCGCGAGCCCGCACCCGGTGCGCTTCGGCGCGAACGTGCCCGGGCTGTCCGGGCACGCGAGGTCGAACCCGGTGAACGCCGGGTCGGTGTGCGGCGCGAGGTCGGGGTCGACGGCGACCTGCCGACCCGCGGCGTCCGGGGCCACGTAGAAGCCGTAGTTCCGGTACGGGATCCCGGCGCGGCCGAGCCGGTCCCAGATGTAGGCGTTGCGCGGGTCACGGTTCGGCGCGATCGCGGGGTCGCCGCTCTCGGACGGGTACGGGTGGTTGCGGCCGGAGTAGTTCGCGACCCACGTCTGCTCGGTGTACGGGTTGCTGTTCGCCGCGACCGACCAGTTCCAGCCCTGGGCGCTGACCTCGGCGTCGGCGTAGAAGTTGTCCAGCGTGACGAACCGACGGGACAGCGCCCGCTGGTTCGGCGCGGACTCCTCGCCGAAAAGGTTCAGCGACGGGTCGCCGTTGCCCTTCCCGAGGCTCCCGAGGACCTGGTCGAAGGTCCGGTTCTCCTTCACGACGTAGATGACGTGCTGGATCGGCGACCGCTCACCGCGGTGCCGGGGCACGACCGCGCCGGTGCCCGCGGCGCCCGGGCCGGTCCCGTTGTCCGCCGCCACCTGCCGTGAGTACGCGGCGAGCTGCCCGGCGTCCGGCACCGGGACCACCGAGAGCGTGCCCACCATCATCGAGCCCACGTACTGGGCGGGGGACGTCGTCGTGGTCGACTCGGGGTTCGGGTACCCCGGGCCGTCGTTCGGCCCCGCACCGAGACCCTTCGCGTTGGTGACGTACAGCCGGCCCGCGTGGGCGATCACCGTGGTCGGGTACCACGCGGTCGGGATCGCGCCCGCGACCCGTCCGCGGGCCAGGTCGACGACGGCGACGTCGTTGTTGCCGGAGTTCGCGGCGTACAGCGTCCGCCCGTCCGGCGAGACGTCCACCGAGTCGGGGTTGCTGCCGACCGGCGCGCCCGGGTACGGCGCGAGGTCCAGCGTCCGCGTCACCCGGCCGGACACGGTGTCGAGCACGCTCACGGTGTCGCTGTCGCCGTTCGCGACGTACAGGTTCCGGCCGGAGAGCACGGCCTTGTTCGGGTGGGTGCCGACCCGGACCGTCCGCCGGACCCGCGGCGCGGTGCCCGTGAGGTCGAGGACCGAGACGGTGTCGGCGCCCTGGTTCGTCACGTACGCGCGGCGACCGTCCGGCGACAGGGTCACCCAGTACGGCTTGTGCCCGGCCGCCGTGGTGGCCGTGGCCCCGGTGGCCACGTCGACCACCGTCACCGCGTCGCCCTCCTCGTCCGCGACGACGAGGCGGCGCCCGTCCGGCGTGACCGCGAGACCGGCCGGGTAGAGGTTCACCGCCACACCGGCCGGGTTCGTGCTCGGCAGGTGTAGCGCGGTGCCCTCGGTGAGCTGCCCAGCGGACACCGTGTACGTGCGGATCAGCTCGTTGCCGCCCCCGCTGACGTACGCCCGGCGGCCGTCGGGGCTGAACGCCATCCCGACGTAGATGCCGTGCGGGGCCGCGTACCGGATCGTCTGCCGGACCGCCCCGCTGGCGGGGTCCACCACCTGGAGCGACTGGACGCCCTGTCCCGCGTTGCCCACCAGCAGCGTGCCGCCGTCCGGCGACAGCACCGCGTGCAGCGGCAGGTCGCCGAGCGCGCTCTGGCGGCCGGCCGGGGTGACGCGGAAACCGACCGGGGTGACCGCGGTGCCGTCACCCCGGGGTCCCGCCGGTGGCCCGCCGGTCACGGCGGCGACGGCGCCACCCGCCACCAGCACACCCGCGACCACCGCGGCCCCGGCGACTCGCGCTCTGTTCGTTCGGAGCATGCCCACCTCCCGTGGAACCGGGCCACGGCGGTGCCACGGCGCCCACCGGCCCCGCCCCGGACGCTAGGGGCCCACGGGCCCGCGTGGGCACCCTCCGGGCGATGAACATCGGGCGTCCGCCCGGTGCCGGGTCGGGTCGCCGACGAACCCCTCCCCAGGGCCGCGCGAACGGTGTTGCGTCAGGGACATCCCCGCGGCGCGTCTCCATACCGGACGACCCGCCGGGGTGTACCACGGAAGGCGGGTCCCCACCCGGGACCGGCCACGGCGAGGAGCAGGACATGACCTACGAGGTGGACAGCGCGCAGGGCAGTTGCCTGTACCGGGGCGACGATCTGGAGCTGGCCTGTGACATCTACGAACACGAGAAGGACGCGCACCTGCAGATCCTGCCGGAGCGGGCCCGGCAGGGCCGGCCGACCGGCGCGGGCTGGGACCGCGCGCCTCAGACCAGGCGCGCCACGGCGTAGTACACCGCGACGGCCACGAGGCCGGCGGCGGGGAACGTCAGGACCCAGGCCATGACGATGTTGCCCGCCACGCCCCACCGGACGGCCGACAGGCGCTTGGTGGCGCCGACCCCCATGATCGCGGACGTGATCGTGTGGGTCGTGGAGATCGGCGCCCCGAAGCCGATCGCCGCCACGTAGAGCACCAGCGACGCCGTGACCTCGGCCGCGAAGCCCTGCGGGGGGCCGAGCTCGATGACCTTGCGGCCGAGCGTCCTCATGATCCGCCAGCCGCCCGCGTACGTCCCGGCCGACAGCACACCGGCGGTCACGAAGTACACCCACCAGGGGATGCTCGTCCCGTCGTGGTAGCCGCCGACCGTGAGCGCGAGGACAACAATGCCCATCGTCTTGGCCGCGTCCTGCATGCCGTGGCCGAACGCCATCCCGGCCGCCGAGAACGTCTGAGCGATCCGGAAGCCCCGGTTGAGCCTGCCGGGCTGGCCGCGCCGGAACAGCCACAGGATCGCGAGCATCGCGAAGTAGCCGAGCACCATGCCGACGATCGGCGACACGACCATCGGGATGACGACCTTGTGGAGCACGCCGGACCACAGCACGGCCGTGCCCGCGGCCAGGGCGGCGCCGACCATGCCGCCGATCAGCGCGTGCGAGGACGACGAGGGCAGCCCGAAGTACCAGGTGACGAGGTTCCAGGCGATCGCGCCGACCAGCGCGGCGAACACGACGACCAGGCTGCGGTGCCCCTCGGGCAGCGCGATGATGCCCTTGCCGACGGTGCTCGCGACCTTCGCGCCGAGGAACGAGCCACCGAGGTTGCCGACCGCGGCGAGCACCAGCGCCGACCGCGGCGTCAGGGCCCGCGTCGAGACCGAGGTGGCGATCGCGTTGGCGGCGTCGTGGAAGCCGTTCGTGTAGTTGAAGCCCATCGCCACGACGATCACGACGATGATGCCGAGGAGCTCCACGCCTAGGACTCCTTGACGACGATCGTCTCGATCGTGTTCGCGACGTGCTCGAAGGCGTCGGCGGCCGCCTCGAGCCCATCGGCGACCTCCTTGAGCTTCATGACCGTCAGCGCGTCGAACTCGCCGCTGAACAGCCGGACGAGCAGCATGCGGTACGCCCGGTCGGCCTCGTTCTCGAGGCGGTTCACCTCGATCCAGTACGGCTCGAGGTCCTTCATCGTCTTCAGCCGCGGCACGGCCTCCGCGGTGACCCGGGCGCTCTCGTTGAGCACCTCGATCAGCTCGTGCATCTCGCGCGGGAGCGCCGGCAGCGCGGACAGGCCGTACAGGAAGGCGAGGTTGCCCACGGCCTCCATGTGGTCCATCACGTCGTCGAGCGTGGACCCGAGGCGGTAGATGTCCTCGCGGTCGAACGGCGTCACGAACGTCGAGTTGAGCGTGCGGAGCAGCTGGTGGGTGACCTCGTCGCTGGCGTGCTCGATGTCGCTGAGGCGGTCCGAGATGGCCTGGTGGTCCGGGTCGGGCAGACTGAGCTCCGAGAGGATGCCCGCCCCCTTGACCAGGTTGCCCGCGGCCTGGCTGAACAGCGCGTAGAACGAGTCCTCGGTGGGACGGAGACGGATGCGCACGGCAAACCTCTGGTGTCGGTGACAGGTCCTGTCGGGAAACAACCTCGGCAGATGCTAGGGAAGGTCGAACGGATGACGGACACCGGCACCCCGGTGCGGTGGCGGCGGACACTGTTCGCGGTGATCGTGCTGGTCAGCCTGGTCGTGCTGTTCACGCCCGGCCGCGACGTCCCGGCCGGACCGGACGGTGTGGACAAGGTCGTCCACATCGGTCTGTTCGCCGCCCTCGCCGCGAGTGGACGGTACGCGGGCCTGGGCACCCGCCTCCTCCTCCCGGCGCTCGCCGGGTACGGCGCCCTGGGCGAGGTGCTGCAGTCCCTCCCGTTCGTCGCCCGCTCCACCAGCCTCGCGGACTGGGTGGCCGACGTGGTGGGTCTCACGGCGGGCTACCTCGGCTGGGTGGCCGCGATGCGGGCGCGCTCGGTGCCGACGTCCAGCGGCGGTTCCGGGTAGCGCAGCGCCAGCCCGTCCATCACCTCGGTGAGCAGGCGGGAGACCGCCCAGTCGCGGTACCACTTGCGGTCCGCGGGCACGACGTACCACGGCGCCACGGTCGTGCTGCACCGCGCGAGCGCCGCCTCGTACGCCTCGCGGTAGTCGTCCCACCGGGCCCGTTCCTCCACGTCGGCCCGGTCGTACTTCCACCGCTTCGCCGGGTCGTCGAGGCGGGCCAGCAGCCGGGCGGCCTGCTCCTCGGGCGAGATGTGCAGCATCGCCTTGACCACCACGTACCCGTCCACGGCGAGCCCCGCCTCGAACCGGTTGATCTCGTCGTACCGGCGGCGCCAGATCTCCCGCGGCACCAGCTCGTGCACGCGGACGACCAGCACGTCCTCGTAGTGCGAGCGGTTGAACACGCCCACGTACCCCGCGGGCGGCAGCGCGCGCCGGACGCGCCACAGGAAATGGTGCCGGCGCTCCTCCCGGTCCGGGGCGCGGAAGTGCGTCACCTGCACGGCGTTCGGGTCCAGGCCGCCGATCACGTGGCGGATCACGCCGTCCTTGCCGCCGCAGTCCATCGCCTGGAGGACGAGGAGGACGCGGCGCGGGTCCCCGGCCACCCGCGACGAGGCGTACAGGCGCCGCTGGAGGTCAGCGAGGTGCGGCCGGCACGCGGCGACGTCGGCACGCGCCCACGCCTTCGGCTCCTGCCCGACGGCGTGCCGGTCCGGCAGCCCCGGCGTGGACCGGGGGTCGACGGCCGTGAGGTCGACCTTGCCGCCCGGAGGCACCAGGAGGAGGTCGCGGACCGACATGACCGGGAGGTACCCGTTCCCGCCGCGCTCAGTCGACGGTGAGCACGATCTTGCCGCGGGTACGGCCCTCCTCGCCGAGGCGCTGCGCGGCTGCCGCCTCGGCGAGCGGGAACGTCTCGGCGAGCTCCACCCGCAGGTCCCCGCAGTCCGCCATCGCGGCGAGCGCGGCGAGCGCGGCGAGGTGGACCGTGCTCGGCCGCGCGAAGACGTACAGGCCGCCGAGCTTGCGGACCGTGTCCGCGTCCACGACCGAGACCAGCCGCGGGGGGACGATGTCCCGGATCTGGCGGGGGCTGTCCAGCAGCGCGTCGCCGCCGGCGAGGTCGAGGACGGCGTCCACCCGCTCGCCCAGCTGCTCGCTCACGGGCCCGGCGGTGCGGTCGACCACCTCGTCCGCCCCGAGGGCGCGCAGGCGGTCGTGGCCGGACGGCGACGACGTGCCGACGACGGTGGCGCCGAGCACCTTCGCGATCTGCACGGCGAACGTCCCGACACCGCCGCCGGCGTCGTGGATCAGCACCCGGTCGAACCGGCCGACCCGCAGCGCCTCGTGGAGCGCCTGGTACGCGGTCAGCCCGGCGAGCGGAACGGCCGCGGCCTCGGTGAACGACAGGCTCCGGGGCTTGTGCGCGAGCGTGCGCTCCGGCGCGGGCACCAGCTCCGCGTACGTCCCGTACTGCACGTCGTCGCGGCGCACGTACCCGAACACCTCGTCCCCGGGCGCGAACGTGCGCACGGCCGGGCCGACCTCCTCCACCACGCCCGCGACGTCCCAGCCGGGGATCAGCGGGAAGTGGTGCGGGAACCGGCTCGCGAGGTACCCCTCCCGGATCTTCCAGTCGACCGGGTTCACGCTCACGGCGCGCGTGCGGACCAGCACCGTGTCCGGACCGACCGGCGGGTCCGGCAGGTCGTCGCGGAGGGAGAGCGTCTCGGGGCCGCCGAAGCGGTCGATCGCGATGGCGCGCATCTCTCGACCCTCGCCCCGTCCGCCGCGGGCGGCAAGCCGTCGTGTGCCCGGCGGGTACCCTGGGCGCGTGCCCCGGGTCTTCCTCACGCCGAAGTGGCTGCTGCGCCACGCGCTCGCCGTGGTGCTCGTGCTGGCCTGCCTCCGGCTCGGCTGGTGGCAGCTCGACGAGGCCCGCAAGACCGGCTCCCTGCAGAACATCGGGTACAGCCTCGAGTGGCCGCTCTTCGCACTGGCCGTCGTGTTCGTGTGGGTGCGGCTGATGCAGTGGGAGATCCACCCGCCCGCGAAGCAGCGCCGCCTGTCCCGCCCGCTGCACGCGGCGCCGCCCGCCGCGGCACCGGCACCGGCGCCGGTTCCGGTGGACCTGCCCCGTGACGAGACCGACGAGCGGCTGGACCGGTACAACGCGTACCTGGCCCGGCTCGCCGCCGAGGAGGAGCGCCGGTGAACAACCCGATCACCCGGTTCCGGGTGGCGGCGAACCTGGTCGGCGTGGGCCTGCTCGTGCTGGTGTTCGTCGCGATGCCGCTCAAGTACCTCGCGCACGACGACACGTTCATCGGCATCCACGGCCCGCTCCACGGGCTGCTCTACATGATCTACGTCGGCTGCACGATCGACCTCGGGACGCGGGCCGGGTGGAGCGTCCGCCGCATCGTCGGCGTGCTGCTGGCGGGCACCGTGCCGTTCCTGTCGTTCGTCGTCGAGCGGCGGATGACGCGGGACGTCCACGCGCAACTCGCCGCGGACGAGGCCCGCGTCTGAGCGCACGGCCCGGCCCGGTGGTCGTCACGGCCACACCGGGGGGCGGGGGCGTCGTGGACGGTGCGCGCGCCGGTGACCTGGCGGCCGCCGTCCGCGCCCGCACGGGATCCCGGCTGGTCTGGGCGGACACCGCGGCGGTGTACCCGGACCTCCTGCGCGCCGGGGTCCGCGTCGAGCGGTGCCACGACCTCGCGCTGACCGAGGCGCTGCTGCTGGCGTACGACGGGGAGTGGGGCGCGCCGCGCTCCCTCGCCGCCGCGTGGGCCCGGCTACGCGGCCTGGACGTGCCGCCCGACCCCGTGCCGGGCGCGGCGGACCGGCAGGACGCGCTGTTCGCCGTGTCCCGCGCACCGGTGCCCGAGGGGACCGATCCGGACGCGGCAGCCACCGCCGTGTACGCGGGGCAGGTGGAGCGCGTGGCCGCGATCCCGCGCTTCGACCTGCTGGTCGCGATCGAGTCGGCCGGCGCGCTCGCGGCCGTGGAGATGACCGCGGCGGGGCTGCCGTGGCGTACGGACGTGCACTCCCGGGTGCTCGCGGAGCTGCTCGGTCCGCGGGTGGCCGCGGGGGTGCGGCCCGCGCGGCTGGCCGCGCTGGCGGAGGAGATCGGGGTGGCGTTCGGGCGCCCGGTGAACCCGGACTCGCCGGCCGAGGTGCTGCGCGCCTTCTCCCGGGCGGGCATCGAGCTGCCGTCCACCCGCTCGTGGGTGCTGCGGCAGGCGGAGCACCCGGCGACCGCGCCGCTCCTCGCGTACAAGGAGCTGGCGCGGATCCACGCCGCCAACGGCTGGGCGTGGCAGGACGAGTGGGTGTCGGAGGGACGGTTCCGGCCCGGGTACGTGCCCGCCGGCGTCGTCTCCGGCCGCTGGGCGACCCGCGGCGGCGGGGGGCTGCAGATACCGCGGCGGCTCCGGCCCGCCGTCGTGGCCGATCCCGGGCACGTCCTGGTGGTGGCCGACGCGGGTCAGCTCGAGCCGCGGATCCTCGCGGCGATGTCCGGCGACCCGGCGATGGTGCGGGCGGCGGGCGACGCCGACCTGTACGCGGCGCTCGCGGCGGAGACGTTCGGCGGCGACCGTGGGGTGGCGAAGATCGGGCTGCTGGCGGCGATGTACGGCCAGACGGGCGGGACGGCGGCGGTGCCGCTCGCGGTGCTGCGGCGGCGGTACCCCGTGGCCCTCGACCTGCTCGAGGAGGCGGCCGCGGTGGGCGAGGCCGGCGGGCTGGTCCGCTCGCACCTCGGCCGGACGTGCCCGCCCGGCTCCCCGGGCTTCCCCGGCTCCCCCGGCGAGGCCCGGGCGCGGGGGCGGTTCACCCGGAACTTCGTCGTCCAGGCGACCGCCGCCGAGTGGGCCGGGGCGCTGCTGGCGGGACTGCGGCAGCGGGTGGGCCGCATCGGGGTGTCCGAGCTGGTGCTGTTCCAGCACGACGAGGTCGTGGTGCACGCCCCGCGGGAGGTCGCCGACGAGGTCGTGGCGGCGGTGCACGCGGCGGGCGCGGAGGCGGGGCGGCTGCTGTTCGGGGACACCGGCGTGCGGTTCCCGCTCGTGGCCACCGCGACGGAGTGTTACGCGGACGCCCACTGAGCGGTGAGGTGCGGCACGCGGGCCGTGAGGAGCGCCGGGTCGCCGGTCCGGGGCGGTACCGTCTCCGGGTGGGAAAGTCGCTGGACGAGCTGCTCGACGCGGCCGTCTCCGCCGTCCCCGGCGGCACCCGCCGCGACGGCCAGCACGCGATGGCCCACGCGGTGGAGGACGCGGCCACGTCCGGCGAGCACCTGCTCGTCCAGGCGGGTACGGGCACCGGCAAGTCGCTCGCCTACCTCGTCCCCGCGCTGCACAGCCGGCGCCGGGTCGTGGTCTCCACGGCGACCCTGGCGCTCCAGGGCCAGCTCGTGGACGGCGACCTCCCCCGCCTCGCCGACGCGCTCGCCCCGGTCCTCGGCCGCCGTCCCACATACGCGCTGCTCAAGGGCCGCCACCACTACCTGTGCCTGGCGCGGCTCGAGGGCACGTCGGCCGAGGACCCGGACGCCGGCCTGTTCGGGGACGAGGGGCCGCGGTGGCTCGCCCAGGCGGGCCGCCTCGGCCAGCAGATGACCCGGATCCGGGAGTGGGCGGACACCACCGAGACCGGCGACCGCACCGAGCTCGACCCGGGCGTGGACGACACCGTGTGGCGCACGGTGTCGATGCCCGCGCGCGAGTGCATCGGGGCGTCGCGGTGCCCGTTCGGCGAGGAGTGCTACGCCGAGGCGTCCCGTACCCGGGCCCGCGCGGCCGACATCGTCGTGACGAACCACAGCCTGCTCGCCGTCGACATGGTCGCGGGCCGGCAGATCCTGCCCGAGCACGACCTGCTGGTGGTCGACGAGGCGCACGAGCTCGTCGACCGGGTCACCTCCGCCGCCCAGGCCGAGCTGTCCGGTGACGCGGTGTCCCGCGCCGCGCGCCGCGTCCGGCCGCAGGTCGACGGCCTGGTGCACGAGCGCCTGGAGGAGGCCGGCGAGATGCTCCGCGCCGCGCTGGAGGCCGCGCCGGTCGGGCGGCAGGCGACCCTGCCGGGGCCGCTTCGCGAGGCGCTGACCCTGCTGGACGCGGCCTGCCGTCAGGCCCTCGAGACGATCGGGGACGTGTCGACCGATGATCCCGACGCGGTCGCCGTCCAGCAGGCGAAGGCCACCGTCGCGGGCCTGTCCGAGACCACCCAGCGGCTCCTGACGGAGTCCGAGTACGACGTCGCCTGGACCACCGCGGACGAGCGGGACCGCCGCAGCCTCTCCGTCGCGCCGCTGTCGGTCGCCGCGCTGCTCGGCGGCGGGCTGTACCGGGACAGGACCGTGGTCGCGACCTCCGCCACCCTCGCGCTCGGCGGCCGCTTCGACGTGGTCGCCCGCTCGGTGGGCCTCGAGCCGCGGTACGGCCGGACCCCGGCCACGGGCGACACCCGTGCCGAGGAGCCGCCGGAGCCCGGTCCCGAGGCGGAGGAACAGGGTCCGCAGCCGTGGCGCGCGCTCGACGTCGGCTCGCCGTTCGACTACCCGCGCCAGGGTGTGCTGTACGTCGCCGCGCGGCTCCCGCGCCCGCAGGCGTCCGGCCTCACCGAGCAGGCGCAGGACGAGCTCGTCGCGCTCGCGGAGGCGGCGGGCGGGCGGACGCTGGGACTGTTCTCGTCGCGGAAGGCCGCGGGCCAGGCCGCCGAGGCGCTGCGGTCGAGGACGAAGCTCCCCGTCCTCCTCCAGGGCGAGGACACCCTCGGTCACCTGGTCCGGCGGTTCCGGGAGGACCCCGAGGCGTGCCTGCTCGGGGTCATGTCGCTCTGGCAGGGCGTCGACGTCCCCGGCCCGTCGTGCCAGCTCGTGGTGATCGACCGGCTGCCGTTCCCGCGACCGGACGACCCGCTGCAGTCCGCGCGGTCGAAGGCCGTCGACGAGGCCGGCGGCTCCGGGTTCGCCGCGGTGTCCGTGCCGCACGCGGCGGTACGCCTCGCCCAGGGCGCCGGGCGCCTCGTGCGCGCGTCCGGCGACCGCGGCGTGGTGGCCGTGCTGGACTCGCGGCTGCACAGCGCCCGGTACGGCGACTTCCTCCGCCGGTCGCTGCCACCGTTCTGGTACACGACCCAGCGGGACGTGGTCCTCGCGGCGCTCGGCCGGCTCGACGCCGCCGCGCGCGAGGTGCCCGCGGTCTAGAGGCCCTCGGTCTTCGAGTCGGGGCTGCGGAAGCCGCCCGCGCCGGGGTCGGCGACGGCACTGCCGGCGATCGGTTCGCTGCCGTCCCGGCCCGGTTCGGCCGTGCCCGGCGGCGCCGACCGGGATGACGGCGGGCTCGGGGCGTTCAGGCTCCGCACCGCCGTGTTGAGGACCGCGAGGATCGGGACGGCGATGAGCCCGCCGACGATCCCGGCCAGCACGATGCCGGCGGTCAGCACCAGGACCACGGCGAGCGGGTGCAGGGCCACCGCCCGGCCCATGACGAGCGGCTGCAGGACGTGGCCCTCGACCTGCTGCACCAGGATGACCACGAGCAGCAGGATGAGCGCGGTGAACGGGCCCTTCGCGACGAGGGCGACGAGGACCGCGACCGCGCCGGACAGCGTCGCGCCCACCACCGGGATGAACGAGCTCAGGAACACCAGCGCCCCGAGCGGCAGCGCCAGGGGCACGCCGAGGACCGCGGCCCCCACGCCGATCCCGACCGCGTCGACGAACGCCACGAACACGGTGGCCTTCACGTACGCGTTCAGGGTCTCCCAGCCGTCGTTGCCCGCCTTCCACACGCGGAGGCGGGCTCCGCGCGGCAGGAACCGGGTGACGAACGCCCAGATCTGCCCCCCGTCACGGAGCAGGAAGAACGTCACGAACAGCACGATGAAGAAGCCCGCGAGCACGTGTCCCACGGTCGTGGCGGTGCTGAGCGCGCCGGAGGTGATGGTGGACCGGTTGTCCGACACGGCCTTGGTCGCGCTGGCGATGTACCCGTCGATCTGGTGCTGGGACAACCCGAGCGGGCCCTCGACCAGCCAGTCGCGGATCTTGTCGACACCCTGCGTCACGTTGCTGGAGAGATCCGAGAAGCCGGAGACCATCGCGTCGGCGACGACGCCGAGCGTGCCACCGACGATCACGAGCCCGCCGACGAGGACCACCGCGGCGGCGACGGACTTCGGGGCGCCGTGGTTCCGGAGGAACCGCACCGGCCGGTACAGCAACGCCGAGAGCAGCAGCGCCACGGCGACCGGGATGAGCACGGTGGACAGCCGTGCCATCGCCCAGACCAGGGCATATCCCGCCGCGGCGAGCACGAGCAGCCGCCACGCCCAGGCCGCCGCGATGCGGATCCCCCGGGGGACGTCCTCCTCGGCGCCGTGCGTGTCCTCGTGGGGCACCACGACGAACGGCGGGTGTGCGTCGTCGGCATGCTGGAGCCGCTCCCGGGCCGTCGTGCGCACCCGGTCCAGCCAGGCCATCGTCATGATCCATCCCTCCGCCGTGCGCTCACGGTAGTCGAGGGGACCGACGGGAGCAGCGCGGACGCCCCCCCTTGTACCGTGGCCCCGTGACGCCTACCGATGTCGACACCGCATTGCCGATCCGGCTCCTGCACGACCGCGTCCTGGTCGAGCGGGAGGGTACCGACGGGGAGCGCCGCTCCACGTCGGGGATCGTGATCCCCGCGACCGCGTCGATGGGACGCCGCCTGTCGTGGGCGAGTGCCGTGGCGGTCGGCCCGAACGTCCGCATGATCGAGACCGGCGACCGCGTGCTGTTCGACCCGGACGAGCGGTCCGAGGTGGAGCTCCAGGGCCGCACGTACGTGCTGCTGCGCGAGCGCGACGTCCACGCCGTCGCCGCGCCCCGCGTCGAACCGGGCGCGACCGGCCTCTACCTGTAGCCGGGCGGAGGCGCGGGGACCGGACCGTACGGCGAGTACCGCAGGAAGAACTGGCGGGCCGTGGTCAGCGCGCCCAGCAGCTCGCGCTCGCGCGTGACGAACTCCGGGTCCACGTGGCCGCGGAGCTGGCGGTCCCGCAGCATCGCGAGCTTCGTCGCGCCGAACTGGTACTCCCGCAGCGCCCGGTCCCCGGCCTCGCCCCCCACCGCCCGCGCCCACCGGCGGGCCGCACGCCGCGCGCCGGTCGTGGACAGCCACGGCAGCTCGGCGGGCGTGAGCCAGCCCGCGGTGACGTACGCGGGGAGGATGCGGCCGACGACCTTCGCCTCGCGGGACCGCACGAACAGCGCGATGCCCACCATCGCGGCGAACGCGGGGACCATGAGGAAGAGGTACCCCGTCACCTGGACGGCGAGCGACGGCACCGAGGCGATGAGGTTCCACAGGGCGTGCAGCGTCACCGCCATCAGGTATCCCACCAGGGGGGCGCCCACGCGGACCGCCGGATGGCGGTACAGCGCGGCGAGGCCGAGCCCGATGCCGGCGCAGGCCGTGAACAGCGGGTGCGCGAACGGCGACAGCACGCCGCGGACCACGAACAGCACCGCGACGGCGAGGAACCCGTGCCCCTGCTCGGCCCCCTGCACGTACGCCTGGCTGAAGTAGAGGACGTTCTCGGTGAACGCGAACCCCGCGCCCGCCATCCCCGCGTACACGATGCCGTCGACGACGCCGCCGAACTCCCGCCGCCGGAACAGCAGGAGCAGCAGCACCGGGAGTGCCTTGCCGAACTCCTCGGTCGGCGGCGCCACCAGCACCGCCGACGCGCCCTCGGGCACCACCGTCCCGGCGAGGACCTGGAGGACGAGCGCGCTGACCGTCGCGACGAGCGCGCCCCAGCCGAACGCGAACAGCAGGTAGCGCCACGGCTCCGGCTCGTACCGGTCCAGCCAGCGCAGGCTGAGCACCACCAGCGGGACGGGCAACGCGGCGGCGAGGATGCCGAGGATCGGCACGAACGGCCCGAACTCGTACCCGATCACTGCCGCGAGGGCCACGGCGCACAGCCCGAACAGCACCATCAGCGCGACGACCAGCAGCACCCGCCCGCCGCGGCTCTTGCGGAGCGGCCGGTAGAGCGCGCCCTCTGGCGGAGGGAGCGGCTGGGCCGGCGCCGGGGCGGGCGGCCACTGCGGCGCGTACGTCATGGTGCGTCAGCGTATCGGCGGAGACTCACCCCGCACGTCGGCTCAGCCGGTGGGGACCCGCGGGCCCCGCTCGAGCAGTCCGGCGAGCAGGTCGCCGTGCTCCGCGACCCGCGCGAGCACGTCCTCCGGCCAGAACCGCAGCGGCTTGCCGGCCTCCACCTCGGCCCAGGTGAGCGGCGTGGAGGCGGTCGGCTCCTCGCGGCCGCGCAGCGAGTACGGAGCGACGGTGGTCTTCGCGGCGTTGTTCTGGCTCCAGTCGAGGAACACCTTCCCGGGCCGCAGCGCCTTCGTCATCCGGGACAGCATGTCGTCCGGGTGCTCGGCCTCGAGCTCGCGGGCGACCCGGTGCGCGTAGTCCGACACCACCGCGGAGCTCTGCCTCGCGCTCACCGGCACGCAGAGCTGCATGCCCTTGTTGCCGCTCGTCTTGGGGTACGCGGTGAGACCGTCCGCGGCGAGCCGCTCCCGCACGAGGCACGCGGCGTGCATGCACTCGGCGAGCCCCGCCGGCGGACCCGGGTCGAGGTCGATGACGAGCAGGTCGGGGTCCTTCACGGCCCCGCGGGGCCCGACCTGCCACTGCGGAGTGTGCAGCTCGAGCGCGGCGAGGTTCGCCGTCCACACCAGCGTGGGGAGGTCGTCGACCACCACGAAGTCCACCGTCTCGCGGTCCTTGGTGCTCCCCGGGACCGGCAGCCGCACGGTCCGCACCCAGTCCGGTGTACCGCGGGGGACGTTCTTCTCGAAGAAGAAGGGGCCGTCGACCCCGTCCGGCCACCGCTTCCGGGTCAGCGGACGACCGCGGAGGTGCGGCAGCAGCACGTCCGCGACGCGGCTGTAGTAGTCGATCACCTCACCCTTCGTGAAGCCGACCCTGGGGTACAGCACCTTGTCGAGGTTGGTCAGCGTGAGGTCGCGGCCGTCGATGTGGACGCGCACTTTGTCCTGACTCATCGGGCCGCCGTCCGCAGTGGACTCGCGGTGGGGTACGACACGGTGCCATCCTGCCCAGTACGGCGGGAACGTGCAGGTCGAGAAGGGGGTACGGGCGATGAGAGCACTCTGGAAGGGCGCGGTGTCCTTCGGGCTCGTCAGCATCCCGGTGAAGCTGTTCTCGGCCACCGAGGAGCACGACATCCGGTTCCACCAGGTCCACCGCGCCGACGGCGGTCGGATCAAGTACAAGCGGACCTGCTCGGTGGACGGCAAGGAGGTCGGCTACGACGAGATCGCGAAGGGGTACGAGCTCGACAACGGCGAGACGATCATCCTCACCGACGAGGACTTCGCCGACCTGCCGCTGAAGTCGACGCGGGAGATCGACGTGGTCGAGTTCGTGCCGGACTCGCAGGTCGACCCCGTGATGTACGCGAAGACGTACTACCTGGAGCCCGAGGGCAAGGCCACCAAGCCGTACGTGCTGCTCCGCGAGGCGCTGAAGTCCACCGACCGCGTCGCGATCGTCAAGGTCGCGCTGCGGCAGCGGGAGAGCCTCGCCGCGCTCCGTGTGCGGGACGACGTGATCGTGCTCCAGATGCTGCTGTGGCCCGACGAGGTGCGCCAGCCCGACTTCGCGTTCCTCGACGACGACGTCGAGGTGCGCCCGCAGGAGCTGCAGATGGCGTCGTCGCTCGTGGAGAGCATGGCGACGGACTTCGACCCGGCCGAGTTCCACGACTCCTACCGCGAGGCGCTCCAGGCGCTCATCGAGGCCAAGGAGGGCCGCGCGGAGACCGTCGAGACGCCGGTCCCGAAGGCCGACCGGTCCGGCCAGGTGGTCGACCTCATGAGCGCGCTGCGGGCGAGCGTCGAGCGGGCCCGGTCCGGACGGGGTCCGTCGGAGGAGGCCGCCGAGGACGCGCCGGCCCCGCGCAAGCGAGCCGCCGCGACGAAGGCGCCGGCCGCGAAGGCCGCGGCGACGAAGACGCCCGCGAAGAAGACCGCCGGGGCGAAGAAGACGGCGGCCAAGTCGGCCACCGGGAAGACGGCGGCGAAGAAGACGCCCGCGAAGAAGACCGCGTCACGCCGCTCTGCCTGAGCCGGCGGGTGGTCCGGGGCAACGGGGCCCCGGAGCACGCCCGTTGCGAACTCGCGGGGTCTCCCCGCGCGCCGTGAACCCGACCGCACAACCCTCGGCTCAGCCGGTGATCCGCAGCGGCTCGCCCGGCCGGACGATCCGCGCCTCCCCCGCGAACCGGTACCCCACGCCTCGCACGGTCTCGATCCGCGCGCCGTGCTCGGGGCGGATCTTCGTCCGGACGCGCTTGACGTGGACGTCCACCGTCCGGCCGCCGACGATGCGGTCCTGGCCCCACACGTGGCGGAGCAACTGCGCACGGCTGAACACCCGGCCGCGGTGCTCCACCAGGAACGCGAGCAGCTCGAACTCGAGGTACGTGAAGGTCACCTCGCCGCCCCCGGCCACGACCCGCCGGGAGGCCAGGTCCACGACGAGCCCGCCGTCCTCACGGTCCACGACCGCCCCGCCGGAGCGGGCGGTGGTGACCGCGAGGAGGTCGCCGGGAACGGACAGGTCGCCGGCGATCGTCACGGTCGCCGTCGTGTGGGTGCCCGGCAGGGCGTCGACCGCGAGGGACCGGACGGCCTCGACGACGTCGAGGACCTCGGGCAGGTCGCGGCTGCCGGCCGGCACGGCGCCGTACAGCACGAACCCGATCGTGCCGGGCGGCGGCGCGGGCCGGTCGGCGGGCAGGTCGAAAGGGCGCAGGGCAGCAGAGGACATCGGTCACTCCGAGGGAGGGCCGGCGAGGCGGCGTGGCGGTCGGCTGGTCGCGTCAGCGACGGCAACAGCGCCAGAACGAGTCCCCGGCACCGGGCACCAGGAAGTTCCCGATGCGCCGAACCGTGGACGTCCTCACGTCACGAATCCAACCACAGGCCCCGCGGCCTCCCGGTGTGACTTTCGTCCCTTCTGCGACGGTTCAGCCCAGCCAGATGTCCGACGGCATGCACCCCGGGGTCTCGCACCACTGCCGCTCGACCCGCCAGAGCGGCCGCGCGGCCTCCGAACTGGCCACGTCGACCCAGCGGATCCGGAGCGCCCGCCCGCAGCGCTCGCACGGCGGCGCCGGGGTGGCCATGGCCTCTGCAGTGGTGAAGGTGTCGTGCACGGTGGACGTCATCGAACTGAACCCCCTACTCCGACCGGAGCCGGCGTGGTGACGGTGTCCCGGATGTCCAGCACCCGGTCGAGCCGGGTGAAGGCGAGCACCCGGCGGATCGGGTCCTCCACGCCGACGACCGTGACGCGGCCGCCGGAGGTGGCGACCAGGTCGTGGACGGCGAGGAGGAACCGGGCACCGTTCGCGTCGAAATACGTGGTCTGGGCGAGGTCGACGGTGACCGCCCTCGGTGGCGCGGCAGCGAGTTGCTCCAGCGCGTCGTGCATGGCGGGCGCGGACGCCCCGTCCACCTCGCCGGAGAGGGCGAGCCGGCAGGACCGCTCGTCGACCTCGAGACCGATGTGGCCGGGCAGCGTCACGGGCACCTCCGTACGGCAGCTTCACCGCGCAGGCGACTACGCAGTGTGTACAAGGGGTCGCTGGTTGCTCAACGACGATCGCGAGTGACGGGCCCCGAACTGCGTGGACCCGGATCGCGACCGCGGACCGAGCGACCCCCCGGTGACTCTCCGCACAAAGGACCCTGACTGAAGAAGACACACGGGTCAAGTCCGGCGGACGTGACGTTTCGGTGTCACGATCGATCAAGTAGGTGCAACCGGGTCATGAACCGTTTCAGGACTCAATTATCTCGCCGCAGCATCCGGAGCACCGCCTCCTCGACCGGACCCTCGGTCGCGAGCGCCCCACCGGTCGCGCCGCGGCCCATCGCGTCGAGGCAGCGCTCGATCGTCACGCCGTCGCTGTACAGGTCGATGACGCGCGGGTCGATGTAGCTCGCCCGGCACACCGAGGGCGTGTTGCCGAGGTACTCCGACACCTCCTTGACGCCCCGGGCGACCGCGCGCTTGCGCGCCGTCGGGGAGGACGCGACGCGGTGCGACACCGCGAGCGCCACCGCCATGAGCACGGTGGCGTGCCAGGTGCGGAAGTCCTTCGCCGTGAACTCCCCCTCCGCGACCTCGCAGAGGAACGCGTTGATGTCCGGGCTGCGGATGTCGTGCCAGCCGGAGCGGTCCTTCCACGACAGCAGCTCCTCGTCGGGGTCGTCGCGGCGCAGCAGGGCCCTGACCACCTTCACGACGTCGTCGTCGGCGACGGCGTGGAGCCGTTCGACGCCGCTCTTGGCCGGGTAGCAGAAGACGAGGGAGCCCCTGACCACCTCGACGTGCTCACGGCGGAGGGTGGCGAGGCCGAACGAGCCGTTCTCCGCGGCGTACACCTCCCCGCCGACCCGGAAGAAGCCCTGGTCGAGCATCCGCACCGCCGCGGCGAGCACCCGTTCACGGCCCAGGCCCCGCGTCACGAGCATCTCCCTCAACCGGCGCCGTACCTCGGGGAGCCGCTCCCCCAGCTCGAGGATCCGGTCGAACTTCACGCGGTCCCGGTGCTGCCGCCACGCCGGGTGGTACAGGTACTGCCGGCGCCCGGCCGCATCGGTGCCGACGGCCTGGATGTGGCCGTTCGGCCACGGGCAGATCCACACGTCGGTCCACGCCGGCGGGATCACGAGGTCGCGGATCCGGCCGAGGGTCTGGGGGTCCGTGACGGCGTTGCCGAGGTCGTCCCGGTAGGTGAACCCACGCCCGGCCCGGCGGCGGGCGATGCCGGGCGCGGCGGGGTTCGCGCGGCGGAGCCGGGGCATCAGCGGCGGCGGCCGGGGGCCTGCGGTGCGTGCATGGCGGGAGCGTAGATCGGGAGTACACAGCCCGCCCGCGGCGAGCGGCGGGAGCGTCACACCCGTGTGACGTCGGTGTGACGTTTTACGATCTTGTTTGGCATCGGCGACCCGACGATGGCAAGGTAGACAGTTGCGTAGGGCAACTGCACAGGAGGGGCGATGACCGAGGGCTCCACAGTGCACCCCCGACCGGTCGGGACGACCGGCGGCTACGACGCCATCGCGAGCCGCCTGGCCGCCCGCGTGGCCGCCGTCCCCCCCGGGGAGTCGATCCGCCTCGCCAAGCGGACCTCCAACCTGTTCCGCGCCCGCACCACCGACCTGCGGCACCGCCTCGACGCGCGGGGGCTGGACCGGGTCTTCGCCGTGGACCCGGTGGCGCGTACGGCCGACGTCGGCGGCCTCACGACGTACGAGGACCTGGTCGCCGCGACGCTCCCCCACGGGCTGGTCCCGCTGGTGGTCCCGCAGCTGAAGACGATCACCCTCGGCGGCGCGGTGACCGGCCTCGGCATCGAATCCTCGTCGTTCCGCAACGGCATGCCGCACGAATCGGTGCTGGAGCTCGAGGTGCTCACCGGCGACGGCAAGATCGTCGTCGCCACGCCGGACAACGAGCACCGCGCCCTCTTCCACGGCTTCCCCAACTCCTACGGCACCCTCGGCTACGCGCTGCGGCTGCGGATCCTCCTGGAGCCGGTGAAGCCGTTCGTGCGGCTGCGGCACGTCCGCCACCACGACCGCGGGAAGTTCTTCGAGGCGCTGGGCGAGATCTGCGCGAAGAGCGAACACGATGGCGAGCACGTCGATTTCGTCGACGGCACGGTCTTCGGCCCGGACGAGCTGTACCTGACGCTCGGGACGTTCACCGACACCGCGCCCGCGACGAGCGACTACACCTGGCTGGACATCTACTACCGCTCGATCCAGCGCCGGGAGACCGACCATCTCACCATCCGGGACTACCTCTGGCGCTGGGACACCGACTGGTTCTGGTGCTCACGGGCGTTCGGCGTCCAGCACCGGCTGCCCCGGCTGCTGCTCGGCCGCCGGCTCCTGCGGTCTTCGGTGTACTGGAAGGCCGTCGCGCTCGACCGCCGGTTCCGGATCGCCGAGCGGCTGCTGAAACTCCGCCGGCTGCCGCCGGAAGAGACGATCGTCCAGGACATCGAGGTCCCGCTCGGCCGGGCCGCGGAGTTCCTCGAGTTCTTCGAACGCGAGATCCCGATCAGCCCGGTCTGGATCTGCCCGCTGCGCCAGCGGCCCGGCGGGGTCCGCTGGCCGCTGTACGAACTGGACCCCGAAGAGCTGTACGTCAACTTCGGGTTCTGGTCGTCGGTGCCCCTCGACCCCGGCGAGCGCGACGGCGTGCACAACCGGATGGTCGAAGCCGAGGTCACCCGGCTCGGCGGCCACAAGTCGCTGTACTCGGACAGCTTCTACACCGAAGACGAGTTCTGGCGGCTCTACAACGGCGACGCCTACCGGGAGCTCAAGCGGACCTACGACCCGCGCGAGCGGCTGCTCGGCCTCTACGAAAAATGCGTCCGCCGCCGGTGAAAGGAACGAACGTGACCCAGGAAAACATCACCGTCGGCGCCGTCTTCGAGCGACTGCTCGGGCCGCGCGCCGAGGTGTCGATCACCGCCTACGACGGCAGCCGCAGCGGCCCGGCCGACGCGCCGGTGGGCATCGAAGTGCGCTCACCGCTGGCGCTGGACTACCTGATGTCGTCCCCCGGTGACCTCGGCCTCGCCCGCGCGTACGTCGCCGGCGCGCTCGACGTCAAGGGCGACCTCTACACGGCGCTGCGCGCGCTGGCCACGCAGGTCGACCAGCTCACCCCGGCCGACCGGCTGTGGCTGCTGCGCAAGCTCGGCCCGCGCCACCTGCGGGTGGTCAAGCCGCCGGCCGAGGAGCACCCGAGCCGGTTCCGGCGCGGGATGACCGCGCTGCGGCACTCGAAAGCGCGGGACAGCGAGGCCATCGCCAGCCACTACGACGTGTCCAACCGGTTCTACGAGCTGGTCCTCGGCCCGTCGATGGCCTACACGTGCGCGGTGTTCCCGCACGAGGGCGCCACCCTGGAGGAGGCGCAGGCGAACAAGTTCGACCTGATCTGCCGGAAGCTCGGCCTCAAGCCGGGCATGCGGCTGCTCGACGTCGGCTGCGGCTGGGGCGGCATGGTCGCGCACGCCGTCCGCCACTACGGCGTCGAGGCCATCGGCGTCACCCTGTCCCGCGAGCAGGCCCAGTGGGGGCAGAAGAACATCGTCGCGCTCGGGATCGCCGACCGCGCCGAGATCCGGCACCTCGACTACCGGGACGTCACCGAAACCGGGTTCGACGCGATCTCCTCGATCGGCCTGACGGAGCACATCGGCGCGCGCAACGTGCCGGGGTACTTCCGCTTCCTGGCCGGCAAGCTCAAGCCGCACGGGCGCCTGCTCAACCACTGCATCACCAACCCGGACACCAGCGTCGCCCACCGGTCGCGGGGCTTCATCGACCGCTACGTCTTCCCGGACGGCGAGCTCGAGGCGCCGGGCGAGCTCATGACCGCCATGCACGACGCCGGGCTGGAGGTGCGGCACTCGGAGAACCTGCGCGAGCACTACGCCACGACGCTGGCCGGGTGGTGCGCCAACCTCGACGAACACTGGGACGAAGCCGTCGCCGAAGCCGGTGCCGGGCGCAGCCGGGTGTGGGCGCTCTACCTGGCGGCCTGCCGGCTGGCCTTCGAACGCCGCGAGATCGAACTGCACCACATCCTGGGCGTCCGGACCGACCGAGAGGGCGGGATGAGCATGCCGCTGCGACCCGATTGGGGAGTTTGACCACCGGGGGTGGCCTCCGCGGTCCGGCAATGGAAGAATGGCCTCGAGACCGGGTGTCCGAACGGGGCGTCCAGGCTCACTACAAAGAGTAGGTATTGGTATGGCTCAGGGCAGTGTCAAGTGGTTCAACGGCGAAAAGGGCTTCGGCTTCATCGCGCAGGACGGCGGGGGTCCGGACGTGTTCGTCCACTACTCCGAGATCCAGGGCAGCGGCTTCAAGTCGCTTGACGAGGGTCAGCGCGTGGAGTTCGAAATCGGCCAGGGCCAGAAGGGCCCGCAGGCCCAGCGCGTCAGCGTCATCTGAGCCACGAGGCATCCTGAAGGCCCTCGCCCCGACCAGGGGCGGGGGCCTTACTCGTCGGCCGGCCACCCGGTGTCGCGGCCTCGCCGCCGCCGGCCACACTGCGCGTTCACAACGATCCGGTAACCTGGGCAGAGGCGAGAGCACCTCGTACGCCGGCGTCCCGCCGGCCTCACTCTCGCCGTGTGGCCTCGAGGCAGATCACCGGCAGGAGCGGTGACGCGCCCGGGTCACCCGCAGACCGTTCACCGCCGGGTGTTTCCGCTCCCCGGCGTCCCGCGAGGCTCAGTCCGGCGCGGCGAAGACTCGAAACGAGATTGCATGACCACCTCCACCCCGGTGAAACCCGCGCGCCCGGCACCGAAACCGGTGCTCGACGGCAAGCAGACGATCCCCGAGCTCATCACCATCCGCACGTTCCTGCTGGTCCCGTTCCTCGCGCTGGCCGTCGCCGTCCCGGTGTTCTGGGGGTGGGGCGTCAGCTGGCTCGACCTCACGATCGGCGGCGCGTTCTTCGTGGTCTCGACACTCGGGGTCACCGTCGGCTACCACCGGTACTTCACCCACGGCTCGTTCCGCGCGAAGCGGGCCCTGCGGATCGCGCTGGCCATCGCCGGCGGCCTCGCGGCGCAGGGCCCGGTGATCGGCTGGGTCGCCGACCACCGCCGGCACCACGCCTTTTCCGACCGCGAGGGCGACCCCCACTCGCCCTGGCTGTTCGGGACGTCCCCGGTGGCGCTGGCCCGCGGCTTCTGGCACGCGCACATGGGCTGGCTCTTCGGCCGCGACAAGACCAACGTCGACCGGTTCGCCCCGGACCTGGCCGCCGACCGCGACCTCCGCGTCGTCGACCGGCTCTTCCCGGTGTGGGTGGTGGTGAGCCTGCTGCTCCCGCCGCTGCTCGGCGGGCTGATCACGCTGTCGTGGTGGGGCGCGCTGACCGCGTTCCTCTGGGCCGGCCTGGCCCGGATCTCCTTCCAGCACCACGTGACGTGGTCGGTGAACTCGATCTGCCACATGATCGGCGAACGCCCGTTCACCAGCCGCGACCGCTCGGCGAACTTCTGGCCGCTGGCCATCCTGTCGATGGGCGAGTCCTGGCACAACACCCACCACGCCGACCCGACCTCGGCCCGCCACGGCGCGCAGCGCGGGCAGATCGACATCTCCGCGCGGGTGATCTGGGTGTTCGAGAAGTTCGGCTGGGCGTGGAACGTCCGCTGGCCGACGGCGAAGCGGCTCGCGGCCCTGGCCCGCTGACCCGCTGGCGACTGTGCCGATGGTTATCGATCCGGCCACAGCCACGGCCGGACGGCTTTCGCAGCCACGGTTACGTGCCGTGCGAGGGGCGGCCTGCTTTTGGCCGGACCGATAACTGGCCGAAAGTCCTTGCCGCCGCGGCCGGGTCCGGTGATCTTGGAGCGATGGACACGGTCGCGCTGACCTTCGACGACGGCCCGTACCCCGAGACGACGCCGGCGCTGCTGGCCGCGCTCGGCGGCACGCGGGCGACGTTCTTCCTGTGGGGCGAGCACGCCGCGGCGCACCCGGACCTCGTCCGGGCGATCGCCGCGGCGGGCCACGCGATCGGCAACCACACGTGGACCCACCCGCAGCTGACCACGTTGTCCCCGGCCGACCGCGACCAGGAGGTCCGGCGCACGCAGGACCTGCTGACCCGGCTGACCGGGCTCCGGCCCGCCCTGTTCCGGCCGCCCTACGGCGACACGGACGCCTCGGTCGCCCGGGTGCTGGCGGCCCACGGGCTCACCGAGGTGCTGTGGAGCGTCGACACCCGCGACTGGGCGGGCTGTTCCGCGGACGAGATCGTCACCGCGGCCAGGAAGGTGCAGCCGGGCGGCGTCGTGCTGATGCACGAAGGCCGCCCGGCCACCCTCGACGCGGTCCCCCGCATCCTCACCGCGCTCGCCGCGCGCGGGCTGCGTCCCGGTCCGGTCAGGGGTTGAGCGCGAAGTACGCCGGCTTCGGGCGCAGGTTCTCGTCGAACAGGCAGGCCGCACCTTCGCCCGGGAAGACGTCCGGGACCCACGAGTGCCGGTCCGTGAAGCCCCACGTCGTGAACTCGACGCACCTGCGGACCGCGTGGCAGCCGTCCCACAGCTGCCCGAAGTAGCTCGCCTGGGTGGCGAGCTTCGCCGCGTCCGGCGGCATCGGGATCCGGACGTCCGCCTCCGTGACCGCGGTCTCCACGCCGATCTTGGCGAAACGCGCCAGGTTCTCGCGGTACTGTGCCGGGAAGCCGTACTGGATCGACAGGTGCCCCTGGACGCCGACGCCGTCGATCGGCACGCCCTGCCGCCGCAGCGTCTTCACCAGGTCGTACACCGCGTCGCTCTTCGGGTTGATCCCTTCGATGTTGTAGTCGTTGAGGTAGAGCTTCGCGTGCGGGTCGGCCGCGTGCGCCCAGCGGAAGACGTCGGCGACGAAACCGTCGCCGAGCTTCTGCCGGAAGACGGTGTCGCGGCGGGTGCCGTCCTCGTTGAAGATCTCGTTGACGACGTCCCAGGCGCGGATCTTCCCCTTGTACCGCTTGACCTCCGTCGTGATGTGGTCGCGCAGGACCCGCCGCAGCTCGTCGGCGGGCAGCGCGGCGACCCAGTCCGGCAGCTGCGAGTGCCAGACCAGGGTGTGCCCGCGGACGGTCTTGTGGTGCTGCCGGGCGTACTCGACGATCGCGTCGGCGCCCGACCAGTCGTACTGGCCGCGCACGGCTTCGACCGTGCCCCACTTCATCTCGTTCTCGGGCGTCACGTTGTCGAATTCCCGGGTGAGCACCGCCCGGTAATCGGTTTCCGAAGCCAGGTACGCCGCCGCCACCGCGCTGCCGACGTAACGGTTCGTGGTGTATTGCAGCGGCACCGACGCCGAAGCCGCCGGCGCCTGCCACACCGCAATACCCATGACCGCCGCAACCGCCATCAGGATGCGTTTACCCGGAATTCTTCGCGACATCTTCATCCTCCGCGTGACAATGGAGCTCCGAAAGTTTCCAACCGTTTCAAATCGGGTTTCGATGACCTAGAATCTCCTTCATGACAACGAAGTCCGACGGTCTCGAGCCGAGTGCGTCCCGGGTGACCATCGCCCGGATCGCCGCCGAGACCGGTGTTTCCGTGCCGACTGTTTCGAAAGTACTGAACGGCCGGCCCGACGTCGCCGAAACCACCCGCGCCCGCGTCGAAGCGGTCATCGGGAAATACGGCTACCGGCGCCGGGCCGACGAACGCTCCCGTCGTTCCCGGCTGCTGGAACTGATGTTCCACGAACTCGAAAGCACCTGGGCGCTGGAAATCATCCGCGGTGTCGAGTGCGTCGCCCGCGAAAACGGAATGGCGGTGGTGCTGGCCGAATCTTCCGGCCGGCACACGCCCGGGCAGAGCTGGCTGGAGAGCGTGCTCGCCCGGCGGCCGGTCGGCATCGTCTCGGTCTGCTCCGACTTCACCGGCGGGCAGCTGGCGAAACTCCGCGCGCGGGACATCCCGCTGGTCGTGGTCGACCCGGCGGGCGCGCCCGGACCGGAGACGCCCTCGATCGGGGCCACGAACTGGCAGGGCGGGCTGACCGCCACCCGGCACCTCGTGGGGCTGGGCCACCGCCGGATCGCGATGATCGGCGGCCCGGACGGGGTGCTGTGCAGCCGGGCCCGGATCGACGGCTACCGCACGGCGCTGGAGACGGCCGGGCTGGCCTTCGACCCGGCGCTGGTGCGCCGCGGCGACTTCCACGTCCGGTCGGGCTACCGCGAGCTGGCTTCACTGCTCACCCTCCCCGACCGGCCGACGGCGGTGTTCGCCGGCAGCGACCTGCAGGCCCTCGGCGTGTACGAAGCGGCACGCGATGCCGGGCTGCGGATCCCGGACGACCTGAGCGTGGTCGGTTTCGACGACCTGCCGGTCGCGCGCTGGCTGACCCCGGAGCTGACGACGATCCGCCAGCCCCTGCAGGAAATGGCCGCCGCCGGCGCGCGGCTGGCCATCGCCCTGGCCCGCGGCCTGGCCCCGGACGCGCGACGGCTGGAG
>DASWRY010000054.1:0-28913 GCA_036402915.1 Mycobacteriales bacterium | reverse complement strand
GCGGCCCCCGCGAGCAGGACGCCGGCGAGCAGCGGCGCGGCCGGGGGGCGGGGGAGGACACGGCGCACGGGGATCTCCTCGGTGGGGTCCTTCATGCCTACCAGCAGTTCCGGACATTCCGCTGAATACGGGGTGAGCGGGGTGTGACCACCTGCGGGGCCGCGTAACCTGCGGCCATGGCGGCACCCGCGGAAGAGATCGACGTCTCCGGTACGCCGGTGCGACTGTCCAATCCCGACAAGGTGTACTTCCCGGCGCTCGGCACGGACGGCACGAAGCGCCGGATGGTCGAGTACTACCTCGCGGTCGGCGACGGCATCGTGCGCGCCCTGCGGGACCGCCCGACGTACCTCCAGCGTTTCCCGGGCGGTGTCGAGGGCGAGGAGATCTACCAGAAGCGGATCCCCAAGTACGCGCCCGAGTGGCTCGAGACGTGCCGGGTGACGTTCCCGTCCGGGCGCAGCGCGGACGCGCTGAAGGTGGTGTCGCTGCCCGAGGTGGCGTACTGCGCGAACCTGGGCACCATCACGTTCCACCCGTGGCACGCCCGCTGTGCCGACACGGACCACCCCGACGAGCTCCGGATCGACCTGGACCCGCAGCCCGGCACCGACTACGCCGACGCGCGCCGCATCGCAGTCGAGATCGTGCGGCCGCTGCTGGGGGAGCTGGGGTTCCGCGGCTTCCCGAAGACGAGCGGCAACCGCGGTGTCCACATCGACGTGCGGATCGAGCCGCGGTGGACGTTCACCGAGGTGCGGCGGGCCGCGATCGCGCTGGCCCGGGAGATCGAGCGGCGCGCGCCCGCCGAGGTCACGACGAAGTGGTGGAAGGAGGAGCGGGGCTCCCGGGTGTTCGTCGACTACAACCAGAACGCGCGCGACCGCACGATCGCGAGCGCGTACAGCCTGCGCGCCCGTCCCGATGCGACGGTGTCGGCGCCGGTGACGTGGGACGAGCTTCCGGACGTGGAGACGCGGGACTTCACGATCCTCACGATGCCGGCGCGGTTCGCCGCCGTGGGAGACCTGCGGGCGGCGATCGACGAGGTGGCGCACGACATCACGCCGCTGCTGGAGTGGTTCGAGCGGGACGCGGAGGGGGACCTGCCGTACCCGCCGAACTACCCCAAGATGCCGGGCGAGCCCTCCCGCGTGCAGCCGTCGAGGGCGAAGAAGGACTGACCCGGGCCGTTGCCGTCCTCCGGCGGTGTGGCGACGACTCAGCCGGACAGCCCCACGAGCGCGGCCATCTCCCCGATGGCGTACTCGAAGAAGTCGTCGCTCGGATCGACGCTGCCGACCAGCTGGCCGAACAGCTCGAAGCTCACCATGCCGAAGAGCTGCGTCCACGCGATGAGCGCGCGGGCGAGCACGGGCGCCGGGAGCTCCAGGTCGAGCGACGCGGCGAGCCGCTCGACCTGCGCGGCCAGCGGCGGCGAGGGGTACGGGGGTTCGAACACGGGCGCCAGCCGACCGGCCGCCCAGCCGTCCCCCAGCACGCCGAGGAGCACCAGCGGCACGCGGGCGGCGGGCGCGATCGTGTCCTGCGGGGCGCGGTAGCCGGGCACCGGGGAGCCGTAGAGCAGGGCGTACTCGTGCGGGTGCGCACGGGCCCAGGCCCGTACGGCCCGGCACACGGCGCGCCACCGTTCGAGGGCGTCGTCCCCGCGTCCTACGGGGTGCGGGCCCTGTGCGTGGTCCGGGCGCTGTGCGTGGTCCGGGCCCTGTGCGTGGTCCGGGCCCTGTGCGCGGTCCCGGCCCCGAGCGTCGTCCCTCGCCGGGTCGGCGGCCTCGGCGGCGGCGCCGAGCGCGTCGTACGCGTCGATGATCAGCGCGGTCAGCAGCTCGTCCCGGCTGGTGAAGTAGCGGTACAGCGCCGAGGACACCATGCCGAGCTCCCGCGCCACGGCCCGCATGGACAGCCCGTCGGCGCCGGTGGTGGCGAGCTGGCGGCGTGCCTCGTCCTTGATCTCGCGGACGAGCTCGGCGCGGACCCGGTCGCGTGCGGTGGCCATGGCGACAGTGTGCCAGAACACCGCTCACTTCGGAGAGCACCGCTCTTGACGTGTCGTCGCGCGGAGTGGTGCAATGCTCTGGAACGAGAGCACTGCTCTCTGATGGAGGGAGAGGACATGGCGCTCGAGCAGGCGGACATGACGGTGGAGGAGGCGGACATGAGCCGGTATGTCGAGCCCGGACGGGGCACCGCACTGTTCAACGCGGTCGTCGCGGGGCTGACGCGGTGGGGGATCAGCGTGTGGGGGTCCCGGGTGCTGTCGGTGCGCGGCCGCAGCAGCGGGCAGTGGCGTACCACCCCGGTGAACGTCCTGACGTACGACGGCCAGCGCTACCTGGTCGCGCCGCGGGGGGAGACCCAGTGGGTGCGGAACCTGCGCGTGGCCGGAGCGGGGGAACTGCGCCTCGGCCGGCGAGCCGAGCCGTTCACCGCCGCCGAGCTGGGGGACGGGGACAAGCCGGCGGTGCTGCGGGCGTACCTGGGGCGGTGGAAGTTCGAGGTCGGTGCCTTCTTCGACGGGGTGGGCCCGGACGCACCGGACGAGGAGCTGCGGCGGATCGCCGGCCGGCACCCCGTGTTCCGCATTGCGGCGGCGCCCGCCGACTGAGTGTCCCCGAGGTGGGTGGAACGGGGTGCACGCCCGGGAGCGCAGCGGTGGGGCCTCCGGACGGTGCAGGAGGTCCCACCGGCCCGGCCGGACCACCGCCACGCAGCATGCGGGGCGGCCGTCCGGGCGGGTGAGGCCTCCGGATGGTGCAGGAGGTCCCACCGGCCCGGCCGGCGCCGCGCGCGCCGCCGTGCTGGACTTCAGTACGCGGCGACCCCGCTGTGGAGGCCCGCCGACCGGCCGAGTTGCCGCACGGTGAACGTGTCGAGGTCGAGCGCACCGAGCCACTGGACGGCACTCGCGTCGTTGTCGCCCGAGTGGGCGCTGACCAGCAGCAGCCGCGGCGCGAGCCGTCCGTCGATCCGGTCGGCCGTGACGCCGGCCGCGAGCGGGAACCGCCCGGTCGTCTGGCCGGTGGTGAGGTCGACGACCCGCAGCTCGTACCCGCACGCCGCCACCACGCGCCTCCCGCTGGGCAGCATCTCGAAGTCGGTGCAGCCCTGGACGGGGATCGTCCGGCCGATCCGGCGTTCGGCGGTCCGGTACTCGACCAGGCCCTCGAACTCGCGCGCCCGGCCGCCCGCCAGGATCCAGATCGACGCGCCGTCGAACGAGTACCGGTAGTCGCGGACCGTGTCGGCGGGCCGGGTGAGCACGGTGCGCCCGGCCGGTGTGCCCGCGAAGTACCGCAGGACCAGCTCGTCGCGGAGCACCTCGGCGGTGACCGGGTCACGCGGGCGGCGGAGGAGCAACATCGCTCGTTCACTGGGTGTGAACACCGCGTCGGTGAACCCGGCGTACACCGACCGGCGCTGCGGTGGTGACGGCACGTACACGATGGCCGACTGCGTCGTGTACAGCAGCTTGCCGCCGACCGCGTCGGTGGCCTGGTCGAACCTCTTGCCGTCCGGTGCGATGTCGTCGTGCCGGGTGACGACGGTCCCGTTGCCGTCGAGCGCGAGCCGCAGGATCTGGGACCAGTCGTGGTCCCCGGCGGTCGCATACACCGTGGTCTGCGTCACCGGCGGTGCCTTCGCCTGCGCGGCCGGTGGCGCGAGCGCGATACCGAGAAGCGCGGCCAGCGCGGCCGCCCAGATCTGCCTCATGACGTCCCCCTCCGAAGGAGGAGGAGTCGACGTCATCCGGCCGCGTCGAGCAAGGGTGTGGTCCGGGACCGGACACGCGGTATTCTCTGGAATTCGGGCAACAAAAAGGAGCGGCCTCTGCCGTTCCGAATTCAATTCAAGTGTGTGGAGCGCCACAGTGTCAATTCCGTGCGACATTCCGCAGGAACAGGAATACGTCTCGCGGCTGTACGACCGGCTCGACGCGCTGCGGAGCGAGGCCGAGCGGCGGCTCGGGAGGGCTCTGCTCGAGTCCGGCGGAACTCCGCAGGCGCGTGCCGAGCGCGACGCGTCGATCACGCTCTACACCGATCGTGTCGCAGGGCTCGGGGCCGTCGAGCACGGTCTGTGCTTCGGCCGCCTCGATCTCGCCGGGGACGAGACCCGGCACATCGGCCGGATCGGCATCGCGGACGACTCGGACTCCGACGAGCCGCTGCTGATGGACTGGCGTGCCCCGGCGGCGCGGCCCTTCTACGTCGCCACGGCCGCCTCCCCCGAGGGCGTGCGGCGGCGCCGGCACATCCGCACGAGCCTGCGGCGCGTCGTCTCCGTCGAGGACGAGGTGCTCGACCTGGACCAGGTGGATCCCGCCGCACACGAGGGCTTGGCGGGGGAGGCGGCGCTCCTCGCGGCGCTGAACGCCGGGCGCACCGGGCGCATGCGGGACATCGTCGAGACGATCCAGGCCGAGCAGGATCGGATCATCCGGGCGCCACTCGACGGGATCCTGGTCGTCCAGGGCGGCGCCGGCACGGGGAAGACCGCCGTGGCGCTGCACCGGGCCGCCTACCTGCTCTACACCCACCGCCGTCAGCTGTCGTCGGCCGGCGTCCTGGTGGTCGGCCCGAACCCGACCTTCCTCCGGTACGTCGAGCACGTCCTGCCGTCGCTCGCGGAGACCGGGGTACTGCTGCGGACCCCGGCGGAGCTGTACCCGGGCGTCGCCGCCACCCGGACCGAGGGCCCCGACGCGGCGGAGGTCAAGGGCCGGTTCGCGATGGCGGAGGTCCTGGCCGCCGCGGTGCGCGACCGGCAGTGGGTTCCGGACGACGCGCTCGAGGTGCTGGTGGACGACGACCAGTTCCTCACGCTGGACCGGGACACGTGTCTGCGGGCGCGCGAGACGGCCCGCCGCTCCCGCCGTCCGCACAATCTGGCCCGGCCGATCGTCGAGCGGTACGTGGCCGCCGCGCTGGCCAGGCAGCTCGCCGACCGTATCGGTGACGACCCGTACTTCGACCAGCCCCTCGGCGGCGACGACGCCCGCTCCGAGCGCAGCCTGCTCGAGTCCGAGGACGTGGCGGAGTTCCGCACCGAGCTCCGCGCCGATCCTGCGGTCCGGGCGGCACTCGACCGGCTCTGGCCGGTCCTCACACCCGAGGAACTGCTGGACGAACTGTTCGCCTCCGACGCGCGGCTGGCCGCCGCGGCACCGGCATTCACTCCGGCCGAACGCGTCCTGCTGCGCCGCGATCCCGGCGACGGCTGGACGGCCGCCGACGTGGCGCTGCTCGACGAGGCCGCCGACCTGCTCGGCGAGGACGAGCGGGCCGCCCGTGCGCGCGAGGAGCGGGAACACCGGGAGCGCGTCGAGTACGCGGAGGGCGCGCTGGAGATCGCCCGGGGATCCCGGTCGATCGACGTCGAGGACGAGCTCGACCCCGAGCTGCTCCTCGCCACCGACCTCCTCGACGCCGATCGGCTCGCGGAGCGGCAGGAGGACCTCGAGCACCGCACCGCCGCCGAGCGTGCCGCGGCGGACCGGGGCTGGACGTTCGGGCACGTCATCGTCGACGAGGCCCAGGAGCTGTCCGCCATGACCTGGCGCGTCCTCATGCGCCGGTGCCCGAGCCGGTCGATGACGGTGGTCGGTGACGTGGCGCAGACCGGCGACGCGGCCGGGGCGACGTCGTGGCGGGACGCGCTCGAGCCGCACGTGGACGGCCGATGGCGCCGGGAGGAGCTGGCCGTCTGCTACCGGACGCCCGCGGAGATCATGGCGGTCGCGGCCGGCGTCCTCGCCCGGATCGACCCGACACTCGCCCCGCCGCGCTCGGTCCGCCGTGCCGGCGTGGCGCCCTGGGGGCTCCCCGTCGACGAGGAGAGCCTCCTCCCGGCGCTCGTCGAGGCGGTACGCCGGGAGGCGGCGGCCGTGGGTGACGGCCGGATCGGCGTCCTCGTGCCCGCGGACCGGCTGGCCGCCGTCCGCGCCGCCGTCCGCGCCGCCGTGACCGACGCGCTCGACGGCGACCGCGCCCACCTCGGCAGCGACCCCGCCGTCCTCGGCAGCGACCCCGCCGTCCTGGGCAGCGACCCCGCCGGCCTGGCCGGCGACCCCGCCGGCCTCGGGGGCGCCGGCCCCGAACTCGAGAACACGGTCGCCGTCCTCACCGTCCGTCAGGCGAAGGGCCTCGAGTTCGACTCCGTCCTCGTCGTCGACCCCGACGGCATCGTCGCCGGGTCCGCCCTCGGGGAGCGGGACCTGTACGTCGCGCTCACCCGGGCGACGCAGCGCCTCGGCGTGCTGGGCGTCGGGGCACCGGGCGTCGGGGCATCGGGCGTCGGGGCACCGGGCCTCGGGGCGCTGCTCCCCGGGCTCGTCACCGCGCCGGACATCGTTCCCCGTCCGGTGGCGTCCTGAGGGCGACGAGGTACCCGTCGACTGCCGCGGTGACGCACCGCGTCTGGGGGTACGCGGTGTGACCCTCGCCCTGCCAGGTGAGCACCACACCGGTGCCGAGGAGGTGCGCGAGGCGGGGCGTGTTCTCGTACGGCGTCGCCGGGTCGCCCGTGGTGCCCACGACGACGATCGGGGGCCCACCGCGGGCGGCGCCGGTGGGGTACGGGTCCGGCTTCGCCGGCCAGAGCGCGCAGCCGAGCAGTGACAGCGCCAGCGGCGCTCCGAACAGCGGGTACCGCGCTCGCCACTCGGCCTGCAGCCGGCGCACCTCGGCCACGGTCGGGCGGTGCGCGTCGTCGGCGCAGTTCACGGCCGTGTTCGCGTCGACGAGGTTCGAGTACGTGCCGTCGGAGCGGCGCTGGTTGTACTCGTCCGCGAGCGTGAGCACGCGGTCTCCGCGTCCGCTCTCCGCGTCGGCGAGCGCGCGGGTGAGCGTCGTCCACTGAGACCTGGTGTACAGCGAGGCCACCACCGCGAGCACGATGTGTCCCGCCGTGACGGGCCGCCCGCCGGACGACGGGATGGGGGCGCGGCGGGCCCTGTCGAGCAGCCGCGCCACGAACGCCCGGGGATCCGGCCCGACCGCGCACGCGTGGGCGCGGCAGTCCGCGGCGAAGTCGTCGAAGGCCCGCTCGAACCCGCCGGCCTGCCGCGCGCTCGCGTCCACCGAGTCCGCGGTCGGGTCGATCGCGCCGTCGAGCACGGCCGCCCGGAGCCGCGTCGGGAAGAGGTGCGCGTACACCGCGCCCAGCAACGTGCCGTACGAGTACCCCAGGTAGCTGGCCTTGGCGTCGCCGACCGCCGACCGGATCGCGTCCAGGTCACGGGCCGTCTGCTCGGTGCTGAACAGTCCGAGGCGGGCGCCGTACGCCTTCCCGCAACCGGCCGCGATGTGGCGCCACAGCGTGACCTGGCCGTCGAACTCCGCGGCGCTCCGCGGGTCCGGATCGGCGGCGGCGAGCGCGTCCTTGTCCCCGTCGGGGATGCACGCGACGCGGGTGGACCGGCCCACGCCGCGGGGGTCGAACCCCACGATGTCGAACCGCGACGCCACCTCGGTGGGCAGGCCGTACCCGAGGTACACCGCGAGCTCGACCCCGGACGCCCCGGGGCCGCCGGGGTTCACCAGCAGGGAGCCGATGCGGCGCCGCTGGTCCTTCGCCCGGGCCCGCAGCAGCGCCACGTCGAACGTGGACCCGCCCGGACGTGCCCAGTCCTGCGGCACCCGGACGGTGGCGCACGCGAAGGCGAACCGGCTGTTGTCCCGGCCGGCGATCTCCTTCGCCACCTCGGGGCACGCCCGCCAGCGCACCCGCCCGTCGGCGGGGGTGTCCGCGGCGGTGCAGGAGGCCGTCGCGAGGACGGCGACGAGGGCCAGGGCGAGGGCGACGCGGCGCACGGCTCCTCCTCAGACGGGGGATCGGCCCGCGAGGACGGCGCCGAGGTCGTAGCGGATCGGGGCCTCGAGCTGTTCGTACGTGCACGACCCGGCCTCGCGGTCCGGCCGCCACCGCAGCATCCGGGCGGTGTGCCGGAACCGCGGCACCGGCCCGTCCAAGCCCTCCATGTGGTCGTACGCCACCTCGGCGACGAGCTCCGGGCGTAGCGGAACCCACGAGAGGTCCTTGCCTGCGCTCCACCGGGACTGGCCGCCGGGCATCCGCTCCGGGTCGTCGCCGTCGGGCGTGGCCCAGGAGGCCCACGGGTGGTCGTCCAGGGCGTCGTCGCGGTACGGCGCGAGCTCGGCGAGGAGCTCCTCGCGGCGCTTCGCGGTGAACGACGCCGACACGCCGACGTGCTGCAACCGCCCCGCTGCGTCGTACAGCCCGAGGAGGAGCGAGCCCACGACCGGACCGGACTTGTGCCACCGGAATCCCGCGACCACCACGTCCGCGGTCCGGGCGTGCTTGACCTTGGTCATCACCCGCTTGCCCGGCGTGTACCGGCTGTCACCGGGCTTGCAGACGAGCCCGTCGAGCCCCGCTCCCTCGAAGACGTCGAACCACCGCAGCGCCGTGTCCGGATCCGTCGTCACCGGGGTCAGGTGGAGGGGCGGCGCCGCGTCCGCGAGCGTCTCCTCGAGCTGTGCCCGGCGCTCGGTGTACGGCGCCGCGACGAGCGAGTCGTCGCCGAGGGCGAGGAGGTCGAAGGCGACGTACGACGCGGGCGTCTCCTTCGCCAGCAGGTTCACGCGGGAGGCCGCGGGGTGGAGCCGGTTCGACAACGCGTCGAAGTCCAGCCGCCCCATGCCGCCGGGCAGCTCCGGGCCGGCGTCCGGCCGTACCAGGATGATCTCGCCGTCCACCACGCACCGCTCCGGGAGCTGGGCGAGCAGCGCGTCGACGACCTCCGGGAAGTAGCGGTTCAGCGGTTTGCCGGTGCGGCTGCCGAGCTCGAGCGTGTCACCGTCGCGGAACACGATGCAGCGGAAGCCGTCGAACTTCGGCTCGTAGTACAGACCGTCGCCGACGGGCACGGAGTCGGCCGACTTCGCGAGCATCGGCTCGACGGGCGGGGTGACGGGGAGGCGCATGGGGCCCATCCAACACCGCGGGGCTCCCTGGGCGCGGTCAGGGCGCCGGACTGTGGACGAAAAGTGGTCCTGTGGACAACGGCGGGGCCGGGCGCCCGGGGCACTACGGTCGGCTCCCGTGCGCGCCCGCCCGCTCGCTCCCTTGGGTGGGTGGGGTGCGCCCGCCCAGCCCGCTCGCTCCCTTGGGTGGGCGGGGTGCGCCCGCCCCGCCCGCCGGGTCCCCCGTGATCGCCCCCCGGACGGCCACGGCGTGCCGGTCACCCCGTGGCGGGCTCCCGCCGGACGTACCGCAGGAACAGGCTCCCGTCCTCCTCGGCCACGTGCCCGAGCGCCATCCGGCGCGCCTCCGCCGGCTCGCCCGCCGTGATGCGTCCCGGCCCCGGCCCGGCCAGCACCGGTGCCAGCGTCAGGCACAGTTCGTCCACCCGGTCGGCCCGGTGCAGCGCGCTCAGCAGGTACGGGCCGCCCTCGCACAACACCTGCCGCAGCCCCCGCGCCGCCAGCTCGTCCAGCGCCCCGCCCAGGTCCACCTCGGAGTTCCCGCACACCAGCACGTCCGCGACCGCGGACAGCGCCTCGCGGCGGTCCTCCGGTGCGGCGGCGCGGGTGATCACCACCGGCCGCACCGGGGCGTCGGCGAGCGCGGGGTGGTCGGGGGAGAGGTCGAGCCGGCCACTCACCACCGCGAGCACCGGGACCTCCGGCAGCCCGGCCGCGACCCGGCGCTCCCGCCGGTCGGCCGAGAGCCGCACCGGGCCGTACCCCTCGTGCCGCAGCGTGCCCGCGCCGACCAGCAGCACGTCGCACGCCGCCCGGAGGATCCCGAACACGAGCTTGTCCGCGGCTCCCGACAAACCCTCCGAGTAGCCGTCCACCGTGACGGCACCGTCCAGGCTGGACACGAAGTTCACCCTCACCCGCGGCGTCGAACGGTCGGACGGCGCGTACAGCGCGACGAGGGTGTCGTGGTCGAGGTCTCCCACTCCGGGATGCAGCAGGCGCATGCGGGTCATCCCACCATCGGCGGCCCCGCGTTGCCCACCTAGGGTGGACGCGTGTCGTCGCTCCCGTCGCAGGCCCCGTCGCCCGGGAGGCTGGTCGACCGCCGTCCCCAGGTCGCGTCCGGCCGCCTCGTCGCGGACCTGGTCCCGCCGCCGCGCTTCGCCGACGTGCGGTTCTCGACGTACGTGCCGAACACCGGCGAGCCGAGCCAGGCCGCGGCGGTCCGGGCAGTGAGCGCGTTCGCGGACACCCTGAACGCCCCGGCGGGCAAGGGCCTGTTCCGCCGCCGCAGGGCCCCGGAGGGACCGTCCGGTGTGTACCTCGACGGCGGCTTCGGCGTCGGCAAGACGCACCTGCTCGCGTCGCTGTGGCACGCGGCACCGGGCCCCAAGGCGTACGGCACGTTCGTGGAGCTGACCCACCTCGTCGGCGCGCTCGGCTTCGCCGGCACGGTGGACGCGCTCTCCGGACACCGGCTGCTGTGCATCGACGAGTTCGAGCTCGACGACCCGGGTGACACGGTGCTCGTCTCGTCGCTGCTCGAGAAGCTCGTCGCCCACGGCGTCCGTCTCGCCGCGACCAGCAACACGCTGCCCGGCAGCCTGGGGGAGGGGCGGTTCGCGGCCCGCGACTTCCTGCGGGAGATCCAGGGCCTCGCGTCGCACTTCACCACGGTGCGTGTCGACGGCCCCGACTTCCGGCACCGCGGCCTCCCGGAGGCACCGCCGCCCCGCACCGACGCCGAGGTCGAGGAGAGCGCACGACGGCCCGGCGCCACGCTGGACCACTGGGACGCCCTGCTCGGCCACCTCGCGGGCCTGCACCCGTCCCGGTACGGCGCGCTGCTCGACGGCGTGGAGTCCGTGTACCTGACAGGCGTGGGCACGCTGACGAACCAGGACGTGGCGCTGCGGGTCGTGGTGCTCGCCGACCGGCTGTACGACCGGTCGATCCCGGTGACCACGTCGGGCGTCCCGCTGGACCAGGTGTTCGCGCCGGAGCTGCTCGCGGGCGGTTACCGCAAGAAGTACAACCGGGCGATCAGCCGCCTGGTCGCGCTGGCGCGCGGTCGCTGACCAGCGACACCACGGCGAACGACTGGCCGTCCACCGCCACGTCCGGGCCCTCGACCCAGGTGTCCGCACTGGACAGCAGCACGTCCGCCACGTCGCGGTCGAGGGTGACGCGGCGCGGCGCGGTGCCCAGGTTCGCGACGACCCGCAGGTCGCCCCGGTGCATCACGAGCCACCGTTCGTCCTCGTCGTAGGTGACGCGGAACCGGTCCAGCCGCGGATCGGTCAGCTCGGGCCTCGACCGTCGCAGCGCGACGAGTCTCCTGTGGACGTCGAGCAGCCACCCGTGCTGGTCCTTCTCCACCTCGGACCAGTCGAGCACGGAGCGGTCGCGGGTGGCGGGGTCCTGCGGGTCGGGGACGTCCTCGCTCGCCCAGCCGTGGGCCGCGAACTCGCCGCGCCGGCCGTTCCGGACGGCGTCGCCGAGGTCCGGGTCGCCGAACGACGTGAAGAACTGCCACGGCGTCGACGCGCCCCACTCCTCGCCCATGAACAGCATCGGCGTGTACGGCGAGGTGAGCACGATCGCCGCGGCCACCGCGAGCAGGCCGGGGGGCTGCGACTGCGAGGGACGGTCGCCGGTGGCGCGGTTGCCCACCTGGTCGTGGTCGGAGGTGTACACGACGAAGCGGTACGCCGGTACCCGCCGCCGGTCGACGGGCCGTCCGTGCGCCCGCCCGCGGAAACTCGACCAGGTGCCCGCGTGGAAGAACGCGTTCTGCAGGGTGGACGCCAGCGTGGCGAGCGAGCCGAAATCCGCGTAGTAGCCCTGCCGCTCGCCGGTGACCGCCGTGTGCAGCGCGTGGTGCACGTCGTCGCACCACTGCGCATCGAGCCCGACCCCGCCGGCCTCGCGCGGGGTGACCAGGCGCGGGTCGTTGAGGTCGCTCTCCGCGATGAGCGTCAGCGGCCGCCGCAGGTGGGCGGACATCGCGTCCACCTCGGACGCCAGCTCCTCGAGGAGGTGGGTGGCGCGCTCGTCGGCGAGGGCGTGGACCGCGTCCAGCCGCAGTCCGTCCACGTGGAAGTGCCGGAACCACCCCAGTGCGTTGTCGAGCACATAGGACCGCACCACGTCCGAGTGCGGGCCGTCGAGGTTCAGGCCCGGGCCCCACGGCGTGTGGTGGTGCTCCGCGAAGTACGGCCCGAACCGGTCCAGGTACGCGCCGGACGGCCCGAGGTGGTTGTAGACCACGTCGAGCACCACGCCGAGGCCCCGGGCGTGGCACGCGTCCACGAACCGCTTGAGCCCGTCGGGCCCGCCGTACGGCTCGTGCACGGCGTACCACAGCACGCCGTCGTACCCCCACCCGTGTGTCCCGTCGAAGGCGTTGACCGGCATGACCTCGACCAGGTCCACCCCGAGCTCGACGAGGTGGTCCAGCCGCTCGACGGCCGCGTCGAACGTCCCGCCGGGCGTGAACGTCCCGACGTGCAGCTCGTAGACCAGCGACCCGGGGAGGTCCCGGCCGGTCCAGTCCGCGTCCGTCCACTCGAAACGGTCGTGGTCGTACCGGCGGCTCGGCCCGTGGACGCCCGCGGGCTGCCACACCGAGCGGGGATCCGGCAGGGGTGTGTCGTCGTCGCCGACCAGGAACGCGTAGTCCGTGCCCTCCACCTCGGCCCGCCACCAGCCGTCGTCCCCGGCGGACATCTCGCGGCGGGCGCCGTCGACCACCACGCGCACCCGCGCCGCGTCCGGTGCCCAGACCGTGATCACGCGTCCTCCCGTACGAGCAGCGCGACGGGCAGCGCATCGAGGACGTCGGCGATGCGGAGGCGGCCGCCGGACACCTCGTGCGTGACGCCGGTGAGCCGGTCCGTCCACCGTCCACCCGGGAGGCCGACGGTCTCGTCCGTCCACCCGTCGCGCGCGGCGAGCCCGGCGGGCAGCCGGGTGGCGAGGACGGCGACGGCCGCGTCGCGCGGGCCGCCGTACGCGCCGCGGAGGAACCCGAGCAGGTGCCGCCCCGTGGGCAGGGGATGGTAGGTCCCGGCGAAGACGTCCGGGCGTTCCCGCCGCAGCCGCAACGCGCGGGAGGTCACCAGGAGCTTCGCGGCGCCGGTGGCGTCGACCGGGGGCAGGACGGCGAGACCCGAGTCGAGCTCGGCGAGCAGCTCGCGGCGGATGTCGTAGTCCACCGGCCGGCGGTTGTCCGGGTCCACGAGCGAGTCGTCCCACAGCTCGGTGCCCTGGTACACGTCCGGCACACCCGGGGACGTCAGCTGCACGAGCTTCTGGCCCAGCGCGTTCGACCAGCCGAACGGCGCGATCGAGGCCGCGAAGGCGCCGACGGACTCGCCCACCGGCCCCGAGCAGACCGTGTCGATCCAGGCGTGCAGCGCCTTCTCGTGGTCCGGGTCGGGATCCTCCCACGTCGTCGCGAGCCCGGCCTCGCGGGCGGCCTTCTCGGCGTACGCGTGCAGCCGCTCGGCCGGCGGGGGACCGTCCACAGGCCACACACCCACGAACGTCTGCCACAGCAGGTACCCCATGACGGGCTCCGGCGGCGGCGCGGCCGCGTTCCACTCACGGACCTCGGAGGCCCAGCGCCGCGGGATCTCGGCCAGGACGGCGAGCCGGGCGCGCACGTCCTCGCCGCGCTTGGTGTCGTGGGTGGACAGTGCGGTCATCGCCGTGGGCCGCGACCGGGCGCGACCGGAGGCGGCGAGGTGGAACTCCGCCGGGGACACCCCGAACCGCGCCGGGTCGCCGCCCACCTCGTTGAGCGCGACCAGCCGCGCGGTGCGGTAGAACAGCCGGTCCTCGAGCCCCTTGGCCGTGACGGCACCGCAGGTCTGGTGGAACCGCGTCGCGGCCTCGCCCGCGGCCTCGAGCGCCTCGGCGACGAGGGTGAGCTCACGTTCGAGATCCGGGCGGCGCCGGACGGCCGACGCCACGGCTCCGCGCAGGACGCCCCGCAGGTGCGAGTAGTCGGTGCGGTACACCGGCAGACCCGCCATCAGCTCGGCGAGGGCGCCGACGACCTCGGGCCGCCGCGCGTCGTCCCGCGGACAGACCAGCGCGGCGATCCGCTCGAGCTCGGGCCGCAGGCTGGTGAGGGCCACGTGCCGCTTGGACTCGTGCTCCGCCTCGGCGACCGCGCCTGCGTCCGCGGCCTGCCCGGTCAGCTCGAGGTGGAGCTCCGACAGCGGATCCTCACCGGCCGGGTCCACGAAGGCGCCGGAGACCTCCCGCAGCGCGTCGTACCCGGTCGTCCCGGCCACCGGGAGGGACGGGTCCAGCTCCTCGTCGGGCCCGAGGATCTTCTCCACGACGATCCACGTCCCGGGTGCCTCGGCGGCGAGGCGGCGCAGGTACGTCTGCGGGTCCGCCATCCCGTCCGGGTGGTCGACCCGCAGCCCGTCGACGTCACCCGCACGCACCCACCGGAGCACCTCGCGGTGGGTCGCGGCGAACACCTCGAGGTCCTCCTGGCGGACGCCGGCGAGGTCCGTGACGGTGAAGAAGCGGCGGTATCCCAGCCGGCCGGACCGCCAGGACACGAGCTCGTAGTGCTGGCGCGCGTGCACCTCCTCCGGCGTTCCCTCGCCGGTGCCCGGCGCCAGCGGGAAGCGGTGGTCGAAGTAGACCAGCGCGTTCCCGTCGACCGTGAGGTGCCGGGTCTCGTCCGGTGCGTCGCCCAGGACGGGCAGCGCGATCCGGGGCGCGGACCAGTCGATGTCGAAGTAGCGCGCGTACGCCGACGCGCGGCCGTGCCGCAGCACGTCCCACCACCAGGGGTTGGCCTCCGCCACGGCGACGCCCATGTGGTTCGGCACGATGTCGACGACCGTGCCCAGCCCCGCCGTCCGCGCCGCGTCCGCCAGCGCCTGCCGCCCCGGCTCGCCGCCGAACTCGGCGGACACCCGCGTCGCGTCGGCGACGTCGTACCCGTGCAGGGAGCCGGGCATCGCCTGGAGCAGCGGTGAGGTGTAGACGTGGTCGACGCCGAGCGCCGCGAGGTAGTCCACGACGGACGCCGCCGCGTGCAGGTCGAAGCCCGCGTGGACCTGGAGCCGGTACGTGGACAGCACCGGGCGGGGTACCGGGGGTCGCATCGGTGCCTCAGCTCCGTCGGCGGAGCACGACGACGGACCGGGGCGCGACCTTCACGGTGGCCCCGGCGGCGACCTCACCGTCCTCGTAGGACGCCGCGCCGGTGGGTGTCTCGGTGTCCAGCTCGATCGCCCACGTCTTGGCGTACTCGCCGTCCGGCGTGACGAAGTCGAGCTCCCCGTCGTGGGCGTTGAAGCACACCAGGAAGGAGTCGTCGACGACCTGCTCCCCGCGCGCGCCCCGCTCGCCGATCTGCTCGCCGTTGAGGAAGACGGCCACCGACTTGCCGAAGCCCGCGTCCCAGTCGGCGCGGGTCATCTCCTCGCCGCCCGGGGTGAACCACGCGATGTCGCGCAGCTCCTCGCCCTCGCGGATGGGCTGCCCCTCGAAGAAGCGCCGCCGGCGGAACACCGGGTGCTCCTGCCGCAGCCGGACCACCCGGCTGGTGAACTCGAGCAGGTCCGCATGGGACTCCTCGAGCGTCCAGTCCACCCAGGCGACCTCGTTGTCCTGGCAGTACACGTTGTTGTTGCCGCCCTGGGTGCGGGCGAACTCGTCGCCGTGGGCGATCATCGGCACACCTTGGGACAGCAGGAGCGTGGCGAGGAAGTTCCGCTGCTGGCGGGCCCGGAGGGCCAGGACCTCGGGGTCCTCGGTGGGCCCCTCCACGCCGCAGTTCCACGAGCGGTTGTGGCTCTCGCCGTCCATCCCGCCCTCGCCGTTGGCGTCGTTGTGCTTCTCGTTGTACGACACCAGGTCCGCGAGCGTGAAGCCGTCGTGCGCGGTGACGAAGTTGATGCTCGCGACCGGACGGCGGCTCGAGTGCTCGTACAGGTCGGACGAGCCGGTGAGGCGCGAGGCGAACTCGCCGAGGGTCGCCGGCTCGCCGCGCCAGAAGTCGCGCACGGTGTCGCGGTACTTGCCGTTCCACTCCGTCCACAGTGGCGGGAAGTTGCCGACCTGGTACCCGCCCTCGCCGACGTCCCACGGCTCCGCGATCAGCTTGACCTGGCTGACCACCGGGTCCTGCTGCACGAGGTCGAAGAACGCGGACAGCCGGTCCACGTCGTGCAGCTCGCGGGCGAGCGTGGCGGCGAGGTCGAACCGGAACCCGTCCACGTGCATCTCGGTCACCCAGTACCGCAGCGAGTCCATGATGAGCTGCAGGGTGTGCGGGTGGCGGGCGTTGAGCGAGTTCCCGGTGCCCGTGTAGTCCATGTAGTACTGCTTGTCGTCGTCGACGAGCCGGTAGTACGCCGCGTTGTCGATGCCGCGGAAGGACAGCGTCGGCCCGAGGTGGTTCCCCTCGGCGGTGTGGTTGTAGACGACGTCGAGGATGACCTCGATGCCCGCCTCGTGCATGGTCTTGACCACGGACTTGAACTCGGAGACGGCCCCGCCGGGCTGGTTCGACGCCGCGTAGGCGCTGTGCGGCGCCAGGAAGCCGATCGTGTTGTAGCCCCAGTAGTTGCGCAGGCCCTTCTCGAGCAGCACCTGGTCCTGGACGAACTGGTGGACCGGCATGAGCTCGAGCGCCGTGACACCGAGGCCCTTGAGGTGGTCCACGATCGCGGGGTGGGACAGTGCCGCGTAGGTGCCCCGGATCTCCTCGGGGATGTCGGGGTGCCGCATCGTGAGGCCACGGACGTGCGCCTCGTAGATCACGGTCTCGTGGTACGGCCGGTGCGGCGGCCGGTCGGCGCCCCAGTCGAAGAACGGGTTCACGACCACCGACGTCATCGTGTGCCCGAGCGAGTCGGCGGTGTTCCGCCCGTCGGGGTTGTGGATGTCGTAGCTGAACAGCGACGCGTCACCGTCGAACTCGCCGTCGAACGCCTTGCCGTACGGGTCGAGGAGCAGCTTGCTGGGGTCGCAGCGGTGGCCGTTCGCCGGGTCGTACGCCCCGTACACGCGGAATCCGTACCGCTGGCCCGGCTGGATGTCGGGGAGGTACCCGTGCCAGACGAAGCCGTCGACCTCGGGCAGCGTGATGCGCTCCTCCGTGCCGTCCTCGGCGATGAGGCACAGCTCGACCTTCTCTGCCACCTCGCTGAACAGCGCGAAGTTCGTCCCCACACCGTCGTAGGTTGCCCCCAGGGGGTAGGCGGATCCGGGCCACGGCTGCGTCATCGGTACTCCCACGCGCGGAACAGTATCGGTACAGCGGACAAATCCGCCCTTCGGGATGGGCCGGCTCACGCGGGTCGGAGGAGGTCATTCCCCGGGGGGTCCGGTGGCGGGTTCCGGCGGCCGCGGCGTCCGGTGCTGGCAGTCGCACCAGGAACCGCCCCGGCAGTCGGCGTGCCGCTGCTCCCTACAGGCCTCGCAGATCACCGGACCAGTGTGCGGCGGAGGAGCACAGGCGGCAACGACGGCGGCCCGGAGTAGCGTCGGCCGGGAGGGGGGAACGCCCACGAGGGAGCTTCGACATGACCGATCCGAAGCACCACCACACCGGTTCCGCCGAGCACACCGACCCCGTCGACCACGAGACCGGCTCCGCCCCGAAGCAGGCCGATCTCGACCGTGACCGCGTCCGGCCCGACGGCCGGAGCCTGACGACCGAGTTCGGGACGCCGGTCGACGACACGGACAACTCCCTGCGTGCGGGGGAGCGCGGCCCGACGTTGATGGAGGACTTCCACTTCCGCGAGAAGATCATGCGGTTCGACCACGAGCGCATCCCGGAGCGCGTCGTCCACGCCCGTGGCGCCGGGGCGTTCGGCTACTTCGAGTGCTACGAGCCGCTCGCCGAGCTGACGCGGGCGCACTTCCTCGCCGAGGCGGGCCGGCGGACGCCGACGTTCGTGCGGTTCTCCACCGTGGCGGGATCGCGGGGGTCCGCGGACACGGTGCGGGACGTGCGCGGATTCGCGACGAAGTTCTACACGCAGGAGGGGAACTTCGACATCGTCGGCAACAACATCCCCGTGTTCTTCATCCAGGACGGGATCAAGTTCCCCGACGTGATCCACGCCGTGAAGCCCGAGCCGCACCGGGAGATCCCGCAGGCGAGCTCGGCGCACGACACGTTCTGGGACTTCATCTCGCTCCAGCCGGAGTCCATGCACATGGTCATGTGGGTCATGTCGGACCGGGCGCTGCCGCGCAGCTACCGGATGATGCAGGGCTTCGGCGTCCACACCTTCCGGCTGGTGAACGCGGACGGCCGCTCGACGTTCGTGAAGTTCCACTGGCGCCCGGAGCTGGGCACCCACTCGCTGACGTGGGACGAGACCCAGAAGATCGCCGGCAAGGACCCCGACTTCAACCGCCGGGACCTGTACGAGGCGATCGACATGGGTCAGTTCCCGACCTGGGAGCTGTCCGTGCAGCTCGTCGAGGAGGGCCGGGAGAACGACTTCGACTTCGACCTGCTCGACCCGACCAAGATCATCCCGGAGGAGCAGGTCCCGCTCCGGCCGATCGGGAAGATGGTGCTCGACAAGAACCCGGACGACTTCTTCTCCGAGGTCGAGCAGGCGGCCTTCCACACGGGCCACCTGGTCCCGGGCATCGACGTCACGAACGACCCGCTGCTCCAGGCGCGCATGTTCAGCTACCTGGACACCCAGCTCACCCGGCTCGGCGGACCCAACTTCGAGCAGCTCCCGGTCAACCGGCCGGTCGTGGAGGTCTACAACAACCAGCGCGACGGCTTCGCCGACCACCGGATCGAGGTGACCCGCGCCGCCTACCATCCCAACTCGATCAACGGCAAGGGCGATCCCGAGCCGGACCCGGTGGGCGGCTACGTGCACTACCCGCAGCAGGTGGAGGGGCCGAAGGTCCGCCGGCGGAGCCCCAGCTTCGACGACCACTACAGCCAGGCGATCCTGTTCTGGAACAGCATGAGCGGCTGGGAGAAGCACCACATCACCGACGCGCTGACGTTCGAGCTGGGGCACGTGGAGCGCATGTACATCCGGGAGCGCATGATCGGCTGCCTCGCCGAGATCGACCCGGAGCTCGCGACGACCGTCGCCGCCCGGGTGGGGGTGGAGCCCCCGGCGGGCGGGACCCCGCAGTACCACCACACCCGCACGTCACCGGCACTCAGCCAGGCGGACCAGCCGGCCAGTCCCAAGACCCGCAAGGTCGCGGTGCTCGCCGCCGACGGCGTGGACCCGGCGATCCAGTCGGCCCTCGGGCCGATCCGGGCCGAGGGCGCGATCTGCGAGGTACTGGCCCCCCACGACGGCGTGCTGGTGACGTCCGACGGCGGCGAGATGCCGGTGGACCGCAACCTGGTCACGATGGCGTCGGTGCTCTACGACGCGGTGATCATCGCGGGCGGGGCGCAGTCCGTCGACACGCTGCTGCAGAACGGGGAGGCCGTCCACTACGCGACGGAGGCGTACAAGCACGCCAAGGCCGTCGGCGCGGTGGGCGACGGCGTGCGGCTGCTGCGGGCGGCGCTCGTCCCGCTGCCGCGGCTGGCGGACGCCGGCGCGGGCATCGTCTCCGACCTCGGCGTCCTCACCACCGGGGCCTCGTCGCCGGACACGCTGCTCGAGTTCGGTACCGCGTTCGCGGCGGCCGTGCCCGCCCGGTTCTTCGACCGGGACCTGAGCCTCGTGCCGGCCTGAGTCAGGCGCGGGGGCGGCGGGTGGCGCGGGCGTGGGCCCGCGCCACCAGTTCGCCGGAGCGGACGACCCGGATCTCGAACAGGTCCTCCTTCGCGAGGCGCTCGGCGACGGCGGCCTGTGCGACGAGGACGTCCCCGAGCCGGGCGGGCCGGACGTAGTCGATCGTCACGGCGCTCACCACGCCGCTGTGCTCCTCGTCGTTGGCGGCGGCGGCGAGGGCCACGCCGGCCAGCGAGTACAGCAGCGCGCCGTGCGCGGTGCGGTGCGGGTTGAGGTGCTGCTCGGCGATCTCCAGCGTCGCGTCGGCGCGGCCGCCGCCGTGGCGCGTGACGGTCATGCCGAGGAACTCTGCGAAGGCGTCCGACTCCAGGGTGCTCACCCTCCGGAGGCTACCGAGCGCGCCGATCGGTCCCGCACGTACGACACCGCCATCCTGCGAGTTCACCAGACCGTCACATTCGGGACTGTCGTGAAACCGACACTTGACGTGCGGGGAACGCGGTGGACATCGGCACCGGGTGAACTCTCTGCCCATGTCCCCCTCGTTCCACGACGCGCACCGGCACCTCGGCCGGATGCCCGCGTTCGGCTTCTACGGCGGCCCGGCGGTGCGGCCCGACACGACCGCGCGGGCGACCGTGGGGGAGCTGCTCGCGGACCTCGACGCGGAGGGCGTCGAGCGCACGCTGGTCCTCCCCAACTACGGGGTGCCGGATCCCGACGTCGCCTTCGCGGGCAACGAGCTGGTGCTCGAGGCCGCGGCCAAGGACGACCGCGTCCGCTGCGGCCTGTGGGTCTCCGTGCTGCCCGGCGACGCCGAGCGCACCGAGCGGGCACTCGCCCTCGCGGGCGAGCACGGCGTCCGGGCGCTGAAGCTCAGCTTCCTGCTCGGGGGAGCGCCGGCCGCCCCCGAGTGCGCGCCCCTGCTGGACCGGGTGTTCGCCACCGCCCGGGAGCACGGGCTGGTGGTCCATGTCCACACCAGCCCCGGCGCCGCCAGCGACATCGACCAGGTGGGCCGTCTCGTCGAGTCGTACGCCGACGACGTCGCCGTCCACCTCGTCCACCTCGGCGGCGGGATGAGCGGCCACATCAAGCTCGTCGGCTCCCGGTTCTTCGACTGGATCGCGGCCGGCAAGCGCGTCTACACCGACACGTCCTGGGCCATCGGCTTCGCCCCGCGCTGGCTCGCCGCCGAGATCGAGCGGCGGGGGATCGGCCACGACCGCGTCCTGTTCGCCAGCGACGAACCGTGGGGCGACTCCGCGGGCGAGTGGGCACGGCTCGCCGGCGCGGTCGGCGACGGAGAGCTCGCCCGTCACGTCTTCCGCCGCAACTTCGACGCCCTGTACGCCTGACCCCGCACACCTGGAGGAGAGCTGTGACCACGACCGCCCCCGTCCCCACGACCGCCCCCGTCGCCACCGCCGAGGAGATCCGCGCGAAGCAGCAGGAGAGCCTGGCGGAGATCGCGCACCCGTCGCTGCCACCGGGCAGCAACCTGTACGGCGGGACGAAGATCTTCCCGGACTACCAGGCGGGCCCGGGCCAGTCGTACTTCACCCTGATCCACGGCATCGCGCACGAGTCCTCGGTGAGCTTCGTGGCGATCCTCCAGGCCACCCGCGCCCTGCGGAAGGGCTTCGAGACCGCCATCTACTTCTACGGGCCCGGCGCGATGAACTGCATGGCCACCCGGGGCTTCCCGACCACGGGCGACAGCGCGTTCCCCGGCGAGCAGAACATCAACTCACAGCTCGAGACGTTCATCAAGGAGGGCGGCACCGTCTACTGCTGCCGGTTCGGCCTGTCCCTGCACGGCCTCCGCGAGGAGGACCTGATCGCCGGCGTCATCCCGGCGCACCCGCTCGACGTGCAGGACGCGCTGATCCACTATGCCCGCAAGGGCGCCATCATCAACTCCACCTACATGGTCTGAGCATGCTCGGCACCAGGGTGGACGTCGCGATCCGCGGCATCCGGCTACAGGGCGACGAGTTGCCCGTGCGCCGGCTGGCCGGGGCGGGGCCGAGCGACGACGGCCACGTCCTGCTGGCCGGCGCGGGGGCCGCGCTGCCGCTCGTCGACGACAGCCCGTACACGGTCGACTCCGGACGCCTGCTGCACGACGGCCACGACACCGGGCTCTCGCTGGTGGGCGCCGCGCGGCCGCGGTTCTACGACCTGGAGACCGCGGACGGTGTGCCGTACCACCGGCTGGCGCGGATGCACGGTGATCGTGTCCTCGCGACCACCGTGGTCCAGACCTGCAGCCGGTACGCCGAGGCCACCCGCTGCCGGTTCTGCGCCATCGAGGCGTCGCTGACGGCCGGGGAGACCACCGCGGTGAAGACCCCGGCGCAGCTCGCCGAGGTCGCGGCGGCGGCGGTACGGCTCGACGGCGTCCGCCAGGCCGTGCTGACCACGGGGACGACCACCGGCCACGACCGCGGGGCCCGCCACCTCGCCCGCTGCGTCCGGGCCGTCAAGGAAGCCGTCCCGGGACTGCCGGTCCAGGTGCAGTGCGAGCCCCCGGCCCCGCAGGACCTCGCCGCTCTCGCAGAGCTGCGGGAGGCCGGTGCGGATGCGATCGGCATCCACGTCGAGTCGCTGGACGACGACGTCCGGAGGACGTGGATGCCGGGCAAGGCCGAGGTCCCGCTCGCGCAGTACCGCGCGGCGTGGCACGAGGCGGTGCGGCTGTTCGGGCGCAACCGTGTGTCGACGTACCTGCTCGTGGGGCTCGGTGAGGACCCCGACGAGCTCGTCGCCGGCGCGGGCGAGCTGATCCGGGCGGGCGTGTACCCGTTCGTCGTGCCGTTCCGGCCGCTCGCCGGCACCCTCGCGCGGGACGTCGACGGGGCGACGGCGCCCCCGGCGGACCTGGTGGTCGAGGTGACCCGGCGGGTGGCCGAGAAGCTCCGGGCCGCGGGCATGCGCGGCGCGGACCAGCAGGCGGGCTGTGCCGCCTGTGGTGCCTGCAGCGCGCTCGCCGCGGCAGGTGCCTGAGCCGGGCGGCCACACGCCCCCGGAGACGACTGGAGGAGGACAGATGCCTGCACTGCGTGTGGCCGCCGTGGCCGCCCCGTTCGGCCGGGACCTCGAGGAGGGCTTCGCGCGCATCGCGCGGCTCGCCGAGACGGCCCGGGAGCGGGGGGTTCGGCTGCTCGTGTTGCCCGAGGCGGCGCTCGGCGGTTACCTGGCCGCGCTCGACGGTGTGGACGGCGCCGACCTGCCCCCGGCGCTCCGCGTGGAGGGCCCGGAGCTGCGCCGGCTGGCCGCGCTCGCCGGGGACCTCGTGCTGTGCGCCGGGTTCGCCGAGGACGGCGGTTCCCGGCGCTACAACAGCGCCGTCTGCATCACGGGCGACGGCGTGCTCGGCGTGTACCGGAAGGTGCACCAGCCCCTCGGCGAGGGCCAGGCGTACGCGCCCGGCGAGGAGTTCCCGGTGTTCGACACTCCGGTGGGCAGGCTGGGGATGCAGATCTGCTACGACAAGGCGTTCCCGGAGGCCGCCCGCGCGCTGGCCGTCCAGGGTGCCGAGATCGTGGCCTGCCTGTCGGCGTGGCCGGCCAGCCGGACGGCCGCGGCCGCCCGCCTGTCCGAGGATCGCTGGAGCCGGCGGTTCGAGCTGTTCGACCGTGCGCGGGCGCTGGAGAACCAGCTGGTGTGGGTGTCGGCGAACCAGGCGGGCAGGTTCGGCGCGCTGCGGTTCGTCGCGGGCGCCCAGGTGGTGGACCCCGGCGGCGACGTCCTCGCGACCACGGGACCGAAGGCCGGGATGGCTGTCGCGGACGTCGACGTCCCGGCGGTCCTCGGCGAGGCCCGGCGGGCGATGTTCCACCTCCGGGACCGGCGGCCCGAGCTGTACCCGTGCGTGTGCGACCGCGCGGTCGCGCGCGCGAGCTGAGGAGCGCACCGATGGAGCTCGTCCCGAACGGTCACTGGCGTGTCGCGATCGTGGGCGGCGGCCAGGCCGGCCTCTCGCTGAGCTGGTACCTGCGCCGCCGCGGCATCGACCACGTGGTGCTCGAGCGGCACCGCGCCTGCCACGCGTGGCGCGAGGAGCGGTGGGAGTCCTTCTCGCTCGTCACGCCGAACTGGCAGTGCCTGCTCCCCGGCCACCCGTACGACGGCGACGACCCGGATGGGTTCATGCCGCGCGACGAGATCGTGCGGTACCTGGAGTCCTATGTGGCCACGGTCGACCCACCGCTGGTCGAGGGGGTGGAGGTGACCTCGCTGCGGCGGGACGGGCGCGTGTTCGTCCTCGGGACGAACGCCGGTCGCCTCACGGCCGACCAGGTGGTGCTCGCGGTGGGCAGCTACCACCGGCCGATCATCCCCCGGATCGCCGAGCGCCTGCCGCCTGATGTGGCGCAGGTCCACTCCGCCGTGTACCGGTGCCCGGAGCGGATGCCCGCCGGCGCCGTGCTGGTCGTCGGGAGTGGACAGTCGGGCGCGCAGATCGCGGAGGACCTGCACCTGGCGGGGCGCCGCGTCCACCTCGCCACCGGGAGCGCGCCGCGGGTCGCCCGCCGGTACCGCGGCCGCGACGTCGTCGCGTGGCTCGACGACCTCGGCTACTACGACATGCCGGTGACCGAGCACCCGCAGGGCGAGGCCGTGCGCCACAAGCCCAACCACTACGTGACCGGGCGCGACGGGGGCCGTGACATCGACCTGCGACGGTTCGCCCGCGAGGGGATGTGCCTGTACGGGCGGCTGTCCGCCGTGGACGGTACGCGGGTGACGTTCGGCGACGACCTCGCCGCGAACCTCGACCGGGCGGACGAGGTGTGCGAGGGGATCAAGGACACGATCGACAAGCACATCGCCACGGCGGGGCTCGACGTGCCCGCCGAGCCCCGCCCGGAGAAGGTCTGGCACCCGGGCCCCGACCACCCCCGCGAGGTGGACCTGCGGGAGGCGGGGATCACGTCCGTCGTGTGGGCCACCGGGTTCGCGAGCGACTGGTCGTGGGTCGGGCTCCCGATCTTCGACGGGAGGGGGTACCCCGCCCACGACCGGGGGGTCACCAGCGAGCGAGGGCTGTACGTGCTCGGGCTGCCGTGGCTGCACACCTGGGGTTCCGCCCGGCTCTCCGGCGTGGGGCGGGACGCGGAGCACCTCGCCGACGAGCTGATGGCCCACGGTGCCCGGCCGCGCCCGCACCTGGTGCTGGACGACCTGGCGTTCGGGTCATGAGCTACGCCGCGGTGCTCGCCGGGTCCGCGACCGGCGGGCCGGTCGTCTGCACCGCGGCCGAGCCCCTTCTGGCCGGGCACCGGAGACGTGGTCCCTGCGTGCGGGAGGCGGGGGGAGAGGCCGAGGTGCGGGCGTACCGCCGCCTGCGGCACGACGTGTTCGTGACCCGGCAGGGACTCTTCGGCCCGGCGGGCGACGCCGACGACGTGGACGACGACCCGCGGACCGTGGTGCTCGTGGCCGTCGCCGACGGCACCGTGGTCGGCGGCGTCCGGCTCGCGCCGATGACCGCGCCGGACCTGGGGTGGTGGGCGGGCAGCCGCCTCGTGGTCCGCCGCGGCGCCCCGCCGGGCACCGGGTCGGCGCTGGTCCGCGCCGCCTGCGCCCGCGCCGAGGCCGCGGGCGCGCTGCGTTTCGACGCCTCCGTCCAGCCACAGAACCGGGTGCTGTTCGAGCGGCTCGGCTGGATCGCGGCGGGACGGGCGACGGTCGCGGGACGTCCGCACGTCCGGATGGGGTGGCCGGTGGACCGGTTCGGGCCGCTCGTCGCCGCGACCAAGGCGCCGCTCGGTGCACTGCTGGCCGGGATGCTGCCGGGCGGCGCGGGCTTCGTCGGGGACGACGGGGCCCCGGTACCCGGCAGTGACCTCGTGGCGGCGTGCGACGCGGTCGTCCCCTCGCTGGTGGAACGCGACCCGGAGTGGGCGGGATGGTGCGCTGTCCTGGTCAACGTCAACGACCTCGCCGCGATGGGCGCCGTCCCGGTCGGCCTGCTCGACGCGGTCGCCGGGCCGTCCCGGGACACCGTGGCGCGGGTGGTCGCGGGACTGCGCGCGGCCGCGGAGGCGTACGGGGTGCCGGTGCTCGGCGGCCACACCCAGCTCGGCGTCGCGGCCGCCCTGTCGGTGACCGCCCTCGGCCGGACGGCGTCCCCGGTGCCTGCGGGGGGCGGCCGCCCGGGCGACGTCGTGCGGCTCACCGCGGACCTCGGCGGCGCCTGGCGTCCCGGCCACCCCGGGCAGTGGGACTCGACCAGCACCCGCAGCGCGGCGGAGCTGCGGCACCTGGCCGGCGCCCTGTACCGGCGGCCGCCCGCCGCGGCGAAGGACGTGAGCATGGCCGGTCTGGTCGGCACGCTCGGCATGCTCGCCGAGGCCGGCGGCTGCGGCGCCGAGCTCGAGGTCGCCGCGGTGCCGAGACCGGGCGGCGCGACGATGGCGGACTGGCTGACGTGCTTCCCCGGCTTCGCCCTGCTGACCGCCGACCGTCCGGGGTCGCCGCCGCCGGACGCCGCCCCGGCCGTGACCGCCCACTGTGGACGGCTCACCCCGGGGGAGGGCGTGGTGCTGCGCTGGCCGGACGGCGAGGTCACCACGGCCGTGCCGGGCGCGGTGAGCGGCCTGGGCGTCGCGTGAGGATCGCGCTGCTGACGTACTCCACGCGGCCGCGGGGAGGCGTCGTGCACACGCTCGCGCTGGCGGAGGCCCTGGCCGCCCGCGGCGCGGGTGTGACGGTGTGGACGATCGGCCGCGGTGGGGACACCGGCTTCTACCGGCCCGTCGACCCACGGGTCCGCCTGCGGGTGGTGCCGTTCGCGGACGTACCGGGAGAGGGTGTCGGTCCCCGGGTGCTGCGGTCGATCGCCGTGCTCCGCGAGGCGTTCGACGGCGGGTACGACATCGTCCACGCCCAGGACTGCATCACCGCGAACTCCGTCGGGCCGTGCGTCCGCACCGTGCACCACCTGGACAGCTTCACGACGCCGGAGCTCGCGGCATGCCACGAGCGCGCGATCCTCCGCCCGCACACGCACGTGTGCGTGTCGGCGGCGGTCGCCGGTGAGCTCCGCGGCGGGTGGGGCGTCGAGGCCACGGTGATCCCGAACGGCGTGGACGCGGCCCGCTTCGCCGCGGCGGCCGGGCGCGGTGCGGTGGCCGCGCGGGCACGGTGGCGGCGGCAGCTCGGCCGGTACGTCCTCGCGGTCGGCGGTATCGAGCCGCGCAAGGGCACGCTCGACCTCGTCGAGGCCATGGCCACGGTCCGTGGCCTCCGGCTCGTGGTCGCCGGTGGGGACACCCTGTTCGACTACCGCGCGTACCGGGCGGAGGTGATGGAGCGTGCCGACCGGCTCGGGGTCGCACCGGTGGTCCTGGGTCCGGTGCCGCACGAGGAGCTGCCCGCGCTGGTGGCTGCTGCGGCCGTGTTCGCCTTCCCGTCGGTGAAGGAGGGGTTCGGTCTCGCGGCGATGGAGGCCCTCGCCGCGGGGGTCCCGGTCGTCGTGCGGGACACCGCCGTGTTCCGGGAGGTGTTCGGCGACGCGGTCGCGTACGCCGCCTCACCGCCGCAGCTGGCGAGGGAGCTCACGGCGGCCGTCGCGAACCCGGACGCGCGGAGGCGCGCCGCCGGGCAGCGCCTCGCCGTGCGCCACACCTGGCAGGCGGCCGCCGACGCGCACCTGGCGCTCTACCGGTCGGTGCTCGGGGCGGCCGTCCCGGCCGGGTGAACGCCGGCCTCGGATCCGGAGGTCCGTTCCGCGCGGGGCGACCTCTGCAGCCAGACGACGGCCCCGACGAGGACGGCCCCGCCGAGGAGCTGCGTCGCGGTGAGCGCCTGTCCGAGCCAGACCCAGGCCAGAGCGGCGCTGAACGCCGGTTCCAGCGAGATGTTCACCGCGCCGGCCTGCGGCCCCACCCGCGCCGTCCCCCAGGCGAACAGCACGAACGGCGCGAGGGTGCCGAGCACGCCGACGAACAGCACCGCGGCGAGGTGCTCGCGCTCACGCAGGATCGCCGGCAGCCCCTGCGGGAGCTGGAAGAGCAGCCACATCACGCTCGCCACGCCGAACGCGTACGTGTTCGCCCGGATCGCGCCGTACCGCTGCGTCGCGGTGCTGCCCAGGACCGAGAACGCGGCCACCCCGGCGGCCGTGGCGAGCCCGAAGCCGATCCCGGCGAGGTCCAGCTCGCCGAGTGGTGTGGTGGGCAGCTCGACGACGAGGGCGACGCCCGCGAGGGCGACGAGGAGGCCGAGCACCACCCGCGGGTCGGGCCGGCGCCGGGTCGCCACCAGGTGCCCGCCGAGCACGAAGGCCGGCGCGAGGTTCTGCAGCACCATCGCCACCGCCACGGGGAGGTGCTGGATCGACAGGAAGAGGCAGGCGTTCGCGATCGCGATGGCGAGCCCGAGCGCCACGATCAGGGGCCACGACACCGGTCCCCGGGGCCGCCCGCGTTGCGTGGCGGCGAGCAGGACCACCAGCCCCGCCAGCGTGAGGTAGGTGCGGGTCTCGACCAGTTCCAGCGGCAGGACGCCCTGGCTGAACAGCCGGCTGGCGACGGTGCCGCCCAGGCCCCACAGCGCGGCCGCCACGACCACGGCCGTCAGGCCGAGGTACCGGCCGCGACGGGTCGGAGACGGCTCCCCGGTCCCGGCCACCACGCTGCTCCGGCCGGTACCCGGCGGGCGTGTCCCGCTCGTCCCGCGGTCGGCTGTCACGTGGCCCCCCTCGGCTCCGCGCAGTGCCCGTGATCGACTCCGGAGCTGCCCATCATCGGGCCCCCGCTCCGCGGGCACCAACGCCGTCCGGCCGCCGTCAGCCCGCGACATGACGATCCGCGACGTCGAGCGCCTCGTCCAGGATGGCGAGCCCGGCCTCCGCCTCCGTTTCGCTGGTGGTACAGGGCGGGAGGACGTGGTCTCACGCGGGTGGGGCACGTCGCTCGGGGTAACCCCAGGACGGTCCCGTGACACAGCAGAACCCCCAGGTCACGAGACCTGGGGGTTCTTCGGTGGGCGATACTGGGATTGAACCAGTGACCTCTTCCGTGTCAAGGAAGCGCTCTCCCACTGAGCTAATCGCCCGTGCGGGTGGGATCCGAGGTGGAGACGGGATTTGAACCCGTGTAGACGGCTTTGCAGGCCGTTGCCTCGCCTCTCGGCCACTCCACCGGAGTGAGGCCCGGTAAGACCTCTCCGAGCGGACGACGGGATTCGAACCCGCGACCCTCACCTTGGC
>DASWRY010000053.1:0-23904 GCA_036402915.1 Mycobacteriales bacterium | reverse complement strand
GTGAAGCACGGCATCCCGGACGAGGCCGCCACGGCGGTCCTCGACCGGTTCGGGGACGTCGGCCTGATCGACGATGCGGCGTTCGCCGAGGCATGGGTGAGCAGCCGTCACCGCGGTCGCGGCCTGGCCCGCCGGGCGCTCCGGCAGGAACTGCACCGGCGCGGTGTGGCGGCCGAGACGGCGCACGCGGCCCTCGACGCGCTCGACGACGAGACGCAGGAGCAGACCGCCCGCGGGCTCGTGCGCCGTCGCCTCGCGGGCGGGCGCAGCCTCGCCCCCGACGTCCGGACACGGCGCCTGCTGGGCATGCTCGCTCGCAAGGGGTATCCCGCCGGGCTCGCGGCGCGCGTGGTGCGCGAGGAGGTGCGCGCCGACCTCTCCGGACCGGAGGGGGAGGCCCTCGCGGAGGCGCTCGACGGCCTGGCCGACGATGCCGGGTGAGCGGCGTCACCGAGCCGCTTGACCGCCCCCGGGGCCGGACCTAGCCTCACCACCATCGAGGAGTGAGCCCGCCCCGCGGGAATGACGACATGCATCACCCTATGGATCATCTGATTTCACCAGAATTCGGGCACTGACAGCCCTCCCGTCTCGTCGGAACTCGTCCCGGTCACGCCGACCGGTCTGTACCGGCCCCACCGGCCGTGTCGCCGTTGCCGCCGCCGAGGCGTCGGCGGGCCCTCCTCCCGTGTACGGGTCCGCACCCTGCGTGCGGTCAGGAGCGGAGGGATCGTGTCGGCGTCGGTGCTCGTCCTGCTGGGGGTCGGTGTCCTGCTCCTGTTCGCGCTGGCCGTCCTGGTGGCGGCGCTCGTCGCGACCGCGGTGGTCCGCCGCGCCGGTGGGACCGGAACCGCGGGTACGGGTGCCGGCGCGTCCGCCACCGGATCGCTGCCCGGGTCCGCCGGCACCCGATCCACGGAGACAGGCGCCAGCGCCCCCGGCACGGCGGCCAGCGCCCCCGGCACGGCAGCCAGCGCCCCCGGCACGGCGGCCACCGCCGCGGGCACGGCAGCCTCCGCCCCCGGCACGGCAGCCACCGCCCCCGGCACGGCAGCCTCCGCCGCGGGATCCGTCCCGGCCGCCTCGGCCGACCCGGCGGTGCGGCGCGAGCTCGGCCTGCTCGAGGTCGAGCGTGCCCGGCTCGACGCCGGCCACCAGCGGCAGGAGGCGGTGCTCACGGCCCTGCGGTTGTCGGCCGAGGAGACGTCCAGCGCGGTGGAGCACGCCCGCGCCGAGGCGGCCGCCGCCCGTTCCGAGGCCGCGGCCGCCCGTGCCGAGGCCCAGCGGATCCTCGACGACGCGCGCCGTGCCGCGGAGGACCTCATCCAGCGCGGCCGCGCGCAGGCGCAGGCGGAGGCGGCCGCCGCGCTCGAGGCGGCCCGGCGATCGGGGGAGCGGGAGGCCGAGGTGATCACCGAGTCGGCGCGCCGCCTGGAGGTGGAGGTCGACCGGCGGGAGGCGCGTCTCGCGGAACGCGAGGAACGGCTCGACGCCGAGCAGCACCGCCTCGAACAGCGCGACCGCGAGCTGGCGCGCGGCGAGGCGGCGCTCACCGCGCGGGAGGTGGCCGTGGCGGACCTCGAGGACGCTCGCCGCGACGAGCTGGCGCGGGTCGCCGGCCTCACCGCCGACGCCGCGAAGGCGGAACTGGTCCACGCCATCGAGACCCAGGCCAAGCGCGAGGCCGCGCTCCTGGTCCGCGACCTCGAGGCGGAGGCGCGCGAGACGGGGGAGGTCCGGGCGCGCCGCATCGTCGTGGACTCGATCCAGCGCGTCGCGAGCGAGCAGACCGCGGAGAGCGTCGTCAGCGTCCTGCACCTGCCCACCGACGACATGAAGGGCCGGATCATCGGGCGCGAGGGGCGGAACATCCGCACGTTCGAGTCGGTCACGGGCGTCAACCTCGTCATCGACGACACGCCTGAGGCCGTGCTGCTGTCGTGCTTCGACCCGGTGCGCCGCGAGATCGGGCGCCTCACGCTCGAGAAGCTGGTGCTCGACGGGCGGATCCACCCGCACCGGATCGAGGAGGTGTACGAGCAGTCGCGGGCGCAGGTCGCGGAGCTGTGCGTCCGCGCGGGCGAGGACGCCCTCGTGGAGGTCGGCATCACCGACGTGCACCCGGAGCTCGTCGCGCTGCTCGGGAAGCTGCGCTACCGGACGTCGTACGGCCAGAACGTCCTCAAGCACCTCGTCGAGACGGCCCACATCGCGGGCGTCATGGCCGCGGAGCTCGGGATCGACCCGGGGGTGGTGAAGCGCGGCGCGTTCCTCCACGACATCGGCAAGGCGCTCACGCACGAGGTCGAGGGCAGCCATGCGCTCGTCGGTGCCGACCTGGCCCGGCGGTACGGCGAGCACGAGGACGTCGTCCACGCGATCGAGGCGCACCACAACGAGGTGCCGCCGCAGACGATCGAGGCCGTCCTGACCCAGGCCGCCGACGCCTGCTCCGGCGGGCGGCCGGGGGCGCGGCGGGAGAGCCTCGAGACGTACGTGAAGAGGCTCGAGCGGATCGAGGCGATCGCGGCGACGAAGCCCGGCGTCGAGAAGGTGTTCGCGATGCAGGCCGGGCGCGAGGTCCGGGTGATGGTGTCACCGCACGAGGTGGACGACCTCGGCGCCCAGGTACTCGCGCGGGACGTGGCGAAGCAGATCGAGGACGAGCTGACCTACCCCGGACAGATCCGGGTCACGGTCGTCCGCGAGTCGCGCGCCACCGAGGTCGCACACTGAGGCCGAGCCCAGCAGTCCGCGTCAGGCCGCCTCGCCGCGCACCCCGGCCTCGACGTCCCCGCCCGGCTCCGTCACGAGCGGCACGGCTGCCCCCGGTGGCGTCTTGCGGCCGCGCGCGATCCGCCGCTGCGCGTACACCGCGAGCCTGCTGATCACGTAGTTCACGCCGATGTAGATCACCGCGATCACGGCGTACACCTGGATCGGGTTGCCGAGGTTCTGGATGAGCTGGCCGCCGACGCGCAGCACCTCCTCGTAGCTGATGATGAAGCCGAGGGAGGTGTCCTTGAGGACGACCACGACCTGGCTGATCAGCGCCGGGAGCATCACGCGGTACGACTGCGGCAGCAGGATGGTGAGGACCGTCTGCAGGCCGGAGAGCCCCAGGGCCTCGGCCGCCTCCTGCTGGCCTCGCGGCAGGTTCGCCATGCCGGAGCGGAGGATCTCGCCGATGACGACCATGTTGTACAGCGTCAGGCCGACGACGAGGTAGTACAGCGGCTGGGTGCGGACGCCGTACTCGGAGAGGATCCCGGCCGTGAAGAAGATCGTGATCAGCACCGGCAGGCCGCGGAAGAACTCCACGAACACCCGGCTGACCGCACCGATCCCGCGCTCCGTGCCGTACCAGAGGACGACCGGCACACGGCGCGCGACCGGGACGCCCGGCGTGCGCAGCCGCGGCCGCGGGCCCCGGGCCAGGTCGGCCAGCCGGAACCGCAGGACCCCGAGCGCCGTCCCGAGCACCAGCGACGCGAGGATGGCGAGCGCCGCGGCGACCAGCGTGTGGCGGAAGCCCAGCCCGAGCCGCTGCCACACCAGCGGGAACGCGGCGTTCGACGGGTCCACGAGCGGGCCCCAGAGGTCGTACGCGAACTGGCCGCGCGCGTCCAGCGGCCGGTACACCCAGGCGTAGAGCGCCCACAGCAGGAGCGCCCCGGCGACCACGCTGCTCACCACCGTGATCCGGCGTGCGCGCGGCCCGGGGACGTCGTAGAGGACGCTCGCCTCGCGGGCCGTCACCGGGCCACCACCCGGCGGCGCTCGATCCGGTCGAGCCAGAGCCCGAGCGGGACCGTGAGGAGCAGGTACCCGGCGGCGATCCCGACGAACACCGGCACGAGCGGCAGGCCCCTCGCGGACACCAGGTCGTCACTGACCTGCATGAGGTCGCCGGTGACGCCGAAGATGCCGGCGAGGGCGGAGTTCTTGATCATCGCGATGACGACGCTCCCGAGCGGCACGACCGTGGCCTGCCCTGCCTGCGGCAGCACGACGAGGCGGAGATTCTGGAGGAACGTGAGCCCGAGCGACCGCCCGGCCTCGGCTTGTCCGGGCTGGACGGCGTTGACGCCCGCCCGCAGGGCCTCGCACACGAACGCCGCGGTGTACACGGTGAGCGCGAGGATCGCGAAGCGGAAGAACGGCAGGTCGGTCCCGAGCCGGACGAACAGGCGGTCGAGCCCGGGGATGCGGAGGAAGTCCGCGTTCGACCCCAGCTGCGGCAGCCCGAACGCGGCGACGAAGAAGACGATCGTCAGCGGGGTGTTGCGCACGACCGTGACGTACGCCGTGCCGAGCCACCGCAGCGGCGGCACGGGGGAGATGCGCATCGCGGCGAGGACGGTGCCGAGCACGAGCGCCCCGAGGGCGGACAGCAGGCAGAGCTGCAGCGTGACGTAGAGCCCGCGGGCGAACACGTCGACGTTGTCGACGAGCACCTGCATGGCGTCCTCCTCGGGAGCGGCGGGCCGCCCGAGTGGCCGGCCGGGGACACCGGCCGGCCACGGGGGCGGGGTGGGTCAGTAGCGGTCGATCGTCGGCAGCGTCGGCGTCTGGGCGTCGACCTTGCCTGCCGTGTCCTTCCACGCCCTGGCGTACGAGCCGTCCTTCTGCGCCGCCTCGAGCGTGTCGTCGACGAACGACCGGAACGCGGTGTCGCCCTTCCTCAGGCCGATGCCGTACGGCTCCTGGGTGAACGGCTTGCCGACGAGCTGGAAGGCGCCCTTGCTCTGGTCCACGAGGCCCAGCAGGATCACGTTGTCGGTCGTGACGGCGTCCACCTGGCCGGTGCGCAGCGCATCGGCGCACTTGGAGTACACGTCGAACAGCACGAGCTGGCTCGCCGGGTCCTTCAGGTACTCGCGGATCTTCCCGGCGGGCGTCGACCCGGTGACCGAGCAGACCTTCTTGTCACCCGACCGGAACGACTCCGGGCCGGTGATCGAGCTGTCACCCTTCTTCACCATGATGTCCTGGCCGGCCATGTAGTAGGGCCCGGCGAAGTCGACCTTCTTCTTGCGCTCGCCGTTGATCGTGTACGTCGCGACGACGAGGTCGACGCGGTCCTGGGCGAGGTAGTCCTCGCGGACCTTGGACGGCGTCTCGACCCACTGGATCTTCGAGGCGGGGATGCCCAGCTTGCCGGCGATGACCTCGGCGATCTCGACGTCGAAGCCCGCGGGCTTCCCGTCGAGGCCCTTGAGCCCGAACAGCGGCTGGTCGAACTTCGTGCCGATCCGGATCGACTGGGCCTTGTTCAGCTTCGCCATCGTCGTACCGGCGGCGAACGACGCCGAGGTGTCGACGGCCGGGTTCGCGGAGGTGTCGCTGCTGCCGCCACCGCATCCGGCGACGCCGAGCGCGAGGACCGCGGCCGCGGCGACCGCCATCAGCCTGTGCATCTTCATCGTGTACGTACTCCTGTCTCCGGTGCCCGTGGGGCATGTCGAGCAGTGGGCCACGGCCGGTCGGCCGGGCCCCGTCCCGCGGCGGACGGCGTCAGTGCGTGAGGATCTTCGAGAGGAAGTCCTTCGCGCGCGCGGACTGCGGGTTGTCGAAGAAGCTGTCCGGGTCGGCCTGTTCGACGATCTGGCCGTCGGCCATGAACACGACACGGTTCGCCGCCCGGCGGGCGAAGCCCATCTCGTGGGTGACGACGACCATCGTCATGCCCTCGCGGGCGAGCGACGTCATGACGTCGAGGACCTCGTTGACCATCTCGGGGTCGAGGGCGCTGGTGGGCTCGTCGAACAGCATCACCTTGGGCTGCATCGCGAGCGCCCGCGCGATCGCGACCCGCTGCTGCTGGCCGCCGGACAGCTGGGCGGGCAGCTTCTCGGCCTGGTTCGCGACGCCGACGCGGTCCAGCAGCTGCATCGCGCGGGCGCGGGCGGCGTCGGTCTTCTCCCGGCGGACCTTGACCGGGCCGAGCATCACGTTCTCGAGGACGGTCTTGTGCGCGAACAGGTTGAAGGACTGGAAGACCATCCCGACCTCGCTCCGCAGCTGGGCCAGCTCCTTGCCCTCCTCCGGGAGCCGGACACCGTCGATGCGGATCTCGCCGGTCTGGATCGGCTCCAACCGGTTGATCGCGCGGCAGAGCGTCGACTTGCCGGAGCCGGACGGCCCGATGACCACGACCACCTCGCCACGGCCGATTCCGAGGTCGATGTCCTTCAGCACGTGGAGGTCGCCGAAGTACTTGTTCACGCCCTCGAGGACGACGAGCGGCTCCGCCATCTCCGGACTCCCTCCGCACGCGACCGCCCACCGGGCGCTGGGCCGGATGCTAATGACGGCGCGCCGGTCGGGGCGGCGATTTGAGCCGGACTTGAGGTTACGCGACGGCACGATCCGGTCACGTCGTGCCCGGTTACGCTGCGGCTGTCACGGCACCGTGTACGCCGGGGAGGTGCGGGTTGCGGCTGCTCATCGTCGAGGACGACAACCGGGTCGCCAGCGCGCTGGCGGGCGTGATGACGCGCCACGGGTTCACCGTGTTCCGTGCGTCGACGGGCGCGGAGGCGCTCGAGCGGTCCGGGGAGGCGGACGTCGTCCTGCTCGACCTCGGGCTGCCGGACATGGACGGCTTCGACGTGTGCCGGCGGATCCGCGCGGGGTCCGACGTCCCGGTCATCGTGGTGACCGCGCGCGCCGACCTGTCCGCCCGCGTGCACGGCCTGAACCTCGGCGCCGACGACTACATGGTGAAGCCCGTCAGCGGTGCGGAGCTCGTGGCCCGCATCCACGCGGTCACCCGCCGCGGGCGCGGGGAGGGGGAGCGGCCGGGAGGCGCGGTCGTGGTCGGTCCGCTGACCGTGGACCCCGCGGCGCGCACCGCCCACCTCGCGGGGGCCCCGGTGACGCTGACCCGCCGGGAGTTCGACCTCCTCGCCGCCCTCGCCCGGCAGCCCGGCGTGGTGTACCGCCGGGAGCACCTCGTCGCCGAGGTGTGGGGTACCCACGACGCGTCGGCCGAGCGCACGCTGGAGGTCCACATCGGATCGTTGCGGGCGAAGCTCGGTGCCCACGAGCTGATCGAGACGGTCCGCGGCGTCGGCTACCGGCTCGTCGCGGAGGGCTGACGTGCGCGGCAGGCTGCTGTCGATCCTCCTCGTGCTGATGGGGCTCGTCGTGCTGTCACTCGGCGTCCCGCTGGGACGGAGCCTCTCGGACCGCCACCAGCAGGACATGTTCCTGGACCGGCTCGGCGACACCGCGCGCTTCGCGTCGCTCGCCGGGCAGTCCGGTGGCCGCGACGACCTCGACCTGCTGCGGCAGGACCTCGAGCGCTACGGCGAGGTGTACGGGTCCGCCGCCGCGGTGCTCGACCGGGGCGGCGGCACGCTGGTGAGCTCGGGCGGCCGGATCCCGCTGCACGACCCCGACGTGGCCCGCCGCGTCGAGACCGCGGAGGCAGGCCGGCGCAGCGAGGCGCCCGCCTTCACCTGGCCGTGGGACGACCGGCCGCTGGTCGTCGCCGAACCGGTGTACCGGGCCGGGGACGTCGTCGGGGTCGCGGTGACGAGCTCGCCCACCGACCGGATGCGCGCCGCCGTGCTCCGCGGCTGGGGCGCGATCGCGGCGGTGTCGCTGGTGGGCCTCGCACTGTTCGCCCTCGCGGCGTCGTGGCTGGCCGAGTGGGTGCTGCGGCCGGTACAGCGCCTCGACGTGGCCGCCCACACGATCGCCACGGGCGACCTCGCGGCCCGGGTCACCGCCGACACGGGGCCACCCGAGCTGCGGCGGCTGGCGGGCGCGTTCAACGAGATGGCGGACGGGATCACGGCGGCGCTCGACCAGCAGCGGGCGTTCGTGGCCAACGCCTCGCACCAGCTCCGCAACCCGCTCGGTGCCCTGCTGCTCCGCGTCGAGCAGGCGGCGATGGAGGCGCCGTCGGTCGCGGCCGAGCTCGCGGAGGCGCAGGAGGAGGGCCGCCGACTGACGCGGGTGCTCGACGACCTCCTCGCGGTGGCGCGGCTGGAGAGCGCGCAGGCCGCGCCGCACCGGGTCGACGCGGTGGCGCTGCTCGCGGATCGGGTGCGGAGCTGGCGTGTCGTCGCCGACAAGCGCGGCATCGACCTGGTGCTCGACGGCACGGTGGGGGCGTGGGTGTTCGCCGATCCGACGGCGCTCGGCAGCTGCCTCGACGCGATCCTCGACAACGCGCTGAAGTTCTCCGGCGAGGGCACCACGGTCCGCGTCGGCGTGCGCGCGGTCCCCGGCCGGCCCCTGGTCGACCTCGCGGTGGCGGACGAGGGCCCGGGGCTCTCCGGCGAGGAGCTCGCCCACGTGGGGGAGCGGTTCTGGCGCGGCGCCGCCCACCAGAACGTGCCCGGCTCCGGCCTCGGCCTCTCGATCGTCCGGACGCTCATGCACCCGTACGGGGGGAGACTGCACGTCGAGCCGAACGTGCCCCGCGGTCTCGTCGTCGCGGTACGGCTCCCCGCGGCGTGAGGCTCAGACCTTGGTGTCGCGGTAGTACCGCAGCGCCCCGGGGTGCAGCGGAACCGGCGCGGTCTCGATCGCGGCGCGCGCGTCCAGCACCCCGGCGAGGGAGACCTCGCGGGCGACCCGCTCCCGGGACAGGAACAGCAGCCGGGTCAGCGCGTACACCAGGCCCGCGTCCGTGCCGGCGCGCGTGACCAGATAGTTCGGCACGGCCACGGTCAGCACCGCGGGGACACCCGGGTACGTCCCCGCGGGCACCGCCGCCGCCCGGTAGCTCCCGCTGTACCGCCGCAGCGCGGGCACGAGGTCCCCCAGCGGCACGAGGCGGATCGGCATCTCCCGCGCGAGCGCGGCGACGCCCGCGGTCGGCAGCCCGCCCGACCAGAAGAACGCGTCGACCCGGCCCTGCCGGAGCGCCCGGACCGACGCGTCGATCCCGAGCCGCGCGGGCACGACGTCCCGGTCCGGGTCGAGGTGCAGCGCCGCGAGCACCCGCTCCGCGATGATCTCCGTGCCCGAGCCGGCCTGCCCCACCGAGACGCGGTGGCCCCGCAGGCCGGCGGCGTCCTCGATCGGGGAGTCCGCCCGCACGACGAGGTGCAGGTAGTCGTCGTACACCCGGGCCAGCGCGCGGATCCGCAGCGGCCGCGTGAACGCCCCCTGCCCGGTCACCGCGTCGGCGGCCGCGTCGGCGGCGCTGAACGCCACCGTGCTCTGCCCGTCCGCGACCCGCTGCAGGTTCTCCACCGACCCCTGGGTCGCGCGGACCCGCGCCCGCACCCCGGGCAGCTCGGCGTCGATCACGGACGCGAACGCCGTCCCGTACCGGTAGTACACGCCCTGCGTGCTGCCGGTCGCGATCTCCACCGTGCCCGGCGGTACGGCCGGGCCGCCTGCGCCGCAGCCCGCGACCGCGAGGAGCACCGCGACGAGGGCGCCCAGCAGCCGGCGGGGTGCGGTCATGGCGGCATCGTCGCACGATTCCGAGCCCGTACCCTGGAGTACGCCATGACGACCACCGATCCTTCCGTCGCCCGCACCTACGAGGTGCGCACCTACGGCTGCCAGATGAACGTCCACGACTCCGAGCGCCTCGCCGGCATGCTCGAGGCCGCCGGGTACGCCCGCGCGGAGACGGGCGACGACGCCGACGTGGTCGTCTTCAACACGTGTGCGGTGCGGGAGAACGCCGACAACAAGCTGTACGGCAACCTCGGCCACCTGCGCCCGGTGAAGGACTCCCGGCCGGGCATGCAGATCGCCGTCGGCGGCTGTCTCGCGCAGAAGGACCGCGCCGAGATCACCCGCCGGGCGCCGTGGGTCGACGTCGTGTTCGGCACCCACAACCTCGGGTCGCTGCCGGCCCTGCTCGAGCGGGCGCGGCACAACGCGGAGGCGCAGGTCGAGATCCTCGAGTCGCTCGAGGTGTTCCCCTCCACGCTCCCGGCGCGCCGGGAGTCGGCGTACGCGGGCTGGGTGTCGATCAGCGTCGGGTGCAACAACACGTGCACGTTCTGCATCGTGCCGTCGCTGCGCGGCAAGGAGGCCGACCGCCGCCCGGGCGACGTGCTCGCCGAGGTGCGGGCGCTCGTCGACGACGGTGTCCTCGAGGTGACGCTGCTCGGCCAGAACGTGAACAGCTACGGCGTCGAGTTCGGCGACCGGTACGCGTTCGGCAAGCTGCTCCGCGCCTGCGGCGAGGTCGACGGGCTCGAGCGGATCCGCTTCACCAGCCCGCACCCGAAGGACTTCACCTCCGACGTCATCGCCGCGATGGCGGAGACCCCGTCCGTGTGCCACCAGCTCCACATGCCGCTGCAGTCGGGCTCGGACCGGGTGCTCAGGGAGATGCGGCGGTCGTACCGCACCGAGCGCTACCTCGGGATCCTCGCGGAGGTCCGGGACGCCATGCCCGACGCGGCGATCACCACCGACCTGATCGTGGGCTTCCCGGGGGAGACCGAGGACGACTTCCGGGCCACGCTGGACGTGGTGCGCGAGGCGCGGTTCGCGAGCGCGTTCACGTTCCAGTACTCGCCGCGCCCGGGGACCCCGGCCGCCACGATGGGGGACCAGGTCCCCAAGCACGTCGTGCAGGAGCGGTACGAGCGGCTCGTCGCGCTCCAGGAGGAGATCTCCTGGGCCGGGAACAAGGCCCTGGTCGGCCGCTCCGTGGAGGTCCTGGTGGCCACCGGCGAGGGCCGCAAGGACGCCGCCACACACCGCATGAGCGGGCGGGCGCGCGACGGGAGGCTGGTGCACTTCGCCGGGTCGCCCGAGCAGATCCGGCCCGGGGACATCGTGACGACGACCGTGACGTACGCGGCGCCGCACCACCTCGTCGCCGACAGCCCGCTCACGTCGCACCGGCGCACCCGGGCGGGCGACGCCTGGGCCGCCGGGACCGCGCCGCGCACGCCCGGCGTGAACCTCGGGATGCCCCGGATCGGGGCACCCGCGAGCTGAGCCGCGCGGGCCCGCGCGTCTCGGCGGCTGAGCGGCGCGGCGTCCCGGCGTGCTGAGCGTCCCGGCGGCTGAGCGTCCCGGCGGCTCGGCGGCTCAGCCGGAGTGCTCCGCCAGGGCCAGGAAGCGCCGCTTGCTCTCGAGGGCCCTCTCCGCCTCGGCGACGCGACGGTTGTCGCCCGCGGCCTTCGCCTTCGCGAGGCGCTGCTCGGCCTCGGCGACCTGCGCCCGCATCTGCTCGAGCAGCGGGTTCGACTCGGCGCTGCCGCGGCGCCAGTCGGCGTCGACGGCGTCCCGGACGTCCTCCTCGACCGCCCGCAGCCGCCGCTCGAGGCTGTGCATGGCCTCGCGCGGCACGCGGCCGACCTGCTCCCAGCGCGCCTGGATGTCCCGGAGTGTCGCCTGGGCGGCCTTGGCGTCCCGCTCGACGTCGAGGGCCTCGGCCTCCGCGAGCAGGGCCTCCTTGAGCTCCTGGTTGCCCCGCTGCTCGGCGTCGCGCTCGCCGAAGACCTCGCCGCGCCGGGAGAAGAACACGTCCTGCGCCGCCCGGAACCGGGCCCACAGCGTCTCCTCGGCCTCGCGCTGGGCGCGGCCGGACGCCTTCCACTCCGCCATCAGCTGCTTGAGCCGGGTCGCGGTGGGTCCCCAGTCGGTCGACTCGGCGAGGGTCTCCGCCTCGGCCGCGAGCTCCTCCTTGCGGGCCTGCGCCTCCTTGCGCTGCGCATCGAGGCTCGCGAAGTGCGCGCCCCGGCGCCGGCCGAAGGCGTCCCGCGCCGCGGCGTACCGCTTCCAGAGCTCCCCGTCGGACTTGCGGTCGACGCCCTTGATCGTCTTCCACTCGTCGAGGATCTCCCGCAGCCGGTCGCCGGCGCTCTTCCACTGCGTGGAGTCGGCCGCGATCTGCTCGGCCTCCTCCACCAGCTCGCGCTTGCGGGCGGTCGCGCGCTCGCGGGCCGCGAACCGGGCCGCCTTGACCTCCTCGGCCTTCGCGCTGACCTTGGTGGCCAGGGCTTCGAGGCGGAGCGCCAGCGCGTCGAGGTCCCCGACGACCGCGGCGGTGTCCAGCGACGCCTGCAGGCGCTGGACACCCGCGAGCGTGTGCTGCGCGTCGGCCGCGCCGGAGTCGAGGCGCGCCTCGAGGAGCTCGACCTCGGTGGCCAGGTCGTCGTACCGGCGGGCGAAGTGGGCCAGCCCCTCCTCGGGCGACCCGGCCTGCCACGAGCCGACGACGCGCTCGCCCGTGGCGGTGCGCACGTACACCGTCCCGTCGGCGTCGACCCGTCCGTACGCGGAGCCGTCGGTCGGTACCCGCCCTGCGGGGGCGGAGGGATGCGGCGCCGCCGGGTCGCTGCCCGCGTGGGCGGTGGTGCCGCCGTCGAGGGTGCTGTTCCCGTCGGGGGTGGTGCTGCCCTCAGCGCTCATGGCCATCCTCGTTCCCTGACCCGCCGCCGCGGGACCCGTCGCATGCCGCGACCCCGTCGGGGGTGCGGTCCTCAGGGGGCATTGTCACAGGTTCCACCCCACCCGCGTCGAGCAGATGTGCCAGAACGGCGACCATCTAGGCTCCGTGCGTGCTCCTCGCCGCCGCCGTGTGCCCCCATCCGCCCCTGCTCGTCCCGGTTGTGGCGGCCGGTGCCGCGGCCGAGACCGCCGACCTGCGGGCCGCGGCTCTCGATGCGGTACGCGCGCTCGCGGCGACGGAGCCCGACGCGATCGTGGTGCTCGGCACCGGCGCGGCGGCCGGGACGGCGCGGCCGGGGGAGACCGGCAGCCTCGCCGGGTACGGCGTGGACCTCACCGTCGCGCTGGGCGACGGGCCCGCCCCGTCCGAGCCGCGGCTGCCGCTGTCGCTCACGATCGGCGCGTGGCTGTTGCGGGAGTCGGGGTACACGGGCGGCGCGCACGGCCGGGTGGTCGCGCCGGCACCGGCCGCGGAGCTCGCCGGGCTGGGGGAGCGCATCGCGGACTGGCCCGGCCGTACCGCCCTGCTCGTGATGGGCGACGGCACGGCGCGGCTCTCGGAGAAGGCGCCCGGGTACCTCGACCCGCGCGCGGCCGGGTTCGACGCGGCCGTGGTCACGGCGCTGGGTGCCGCCGACGCGGACGCGCTGCTCGGGCTCGACGCGGCGCTCGCCGCCGAGCTGATGGTGGCGGGGCTGCCGGTGTGGCAGGTGCTCGCGGGTGCGGTCCGCAGTGGACGGTGGCGGGCGACGCTGCGGTACTCCGGGGCCCCGTACGGGGTGGCCTACCACGTGGCGTCGTGGGAGCCCGTGGCATGACCCGCGTGGTGGCCGTCGTCGGCCCCACCGCGGCGGGGAAGTCGGCGCTCGGGATCGCGCTCGCGACCGCGCTCGGCGGCGAGGTGGTCAACGCCGACTCGATGCAGCTGTACCGCGGCATGGACATCGGCACCGCGAAGCTCACCGAGGAGGAGTGGGGCGGCGTACCGCACCACCTCCTCGATGTGTGGGACGTGACGCACACGGCGAGCGTCGCCGAGTACCAGGCGGACGCGCGTGCCGTCGTCGACCGTCTGCGCGCCGCCGGGCGGACGCCCGTGCTGGTGGGCGGGTCCGGGCTGTACGTGCGGGCGGTGCTCGAGGACCTCGACTTCCCCGGTACGGACCCGGTGGTGCGCGCCCGCCTCGAGGCGGAGCTGGCCCAGGCGGGGCCGGGTGCGCTGCACGCCCGCCTCGCCGCCGTGGACCCCGCCGCGGCGGCCGCGATCCTGCCCGCCAACGGCCGCCGCATCGTCCGCGCGCTCGAGGTCGTCGAGATCACCGGGAAGCCCTTCACCGCGCGGCTGCCGTCACCGCGGCCCGTGTACGACGCGGTCCAGATCGGGCTCGACCTCGCCCCGGACGTGCTGGACGAGCGGATCGCTGCCCGGGTCGGCCACATGTGGGAGCGGGGCCTGGTGGACGAGGTCCGGGCGCTCGAGCCGCTCGGCCTGCGGGAGGGGCGGACGGCGAGCCGCGCGCTCGGGTACGCCCAGGTGCTGCGCCTGCTCGACGGCGAGCTGCCCGAGGACGAGGCGATCCGGCTGACGATCCAGCAGACCCGGCGGTTCGTCCGGCGGCAGCGGGCGTGGTTCGGCCGCGATCCGTCGGTGACCTGGCTCGACCCGGGGGCGCCGGGCGCCCTGGACCGGGCCCTCGCGGTGGCGGAGGGCCGCCCCTAGCGCCAGAGTGGGCGGGGTCCGTGCCCACCGGGAGGTCGCCGTGCGCCGTACCGCCGTCCTGCTCGCGCTGCTGCCGGCCCTGGTCTCCGCCGGCACCGTCCCGTCGACCGCCGCGACCGCCGCGCCCCCGAAGGTCCCGGTCGCCACCGGGTACGGCGGTGCGGTGTCCACTGTGGATGCCGACGCGACGGCGGCCGGCCTCGGGGTCCTGCGCCGCGGCGGCAACGCGGTGGACGCGGCGGTGGCGGCGGCCGCCGCGCTCGGGGTCACCGAGCCGTACTCGTCGGGCGTCGGAGGTGGCGGCTTTCTCGTGTACCGCGACGGGCGGACCGGCCGGGTGTCCACGATCGACGGTCGCGAGACCGCGCCGGGGGCGTTCCGCCCGGAGACGTTCACCGAGGCCGGGAAACCGATCCCCTTCCCGGACGCCGTCACGAGTGGACTGTCGGTCGGCGTGCCCGGGACGCCGTTGCTCTGGGACCGCGCGCTCGCCCGCTGGGGCTCGGTGTCGCTCCGCTCCGCCCTCGGCCCGGCCGCCACGCTGGCCCGGCGGGGCTTCGTCGTGGACGACACGTTCCGGCAGCAGACGGCGGACAACGAGGCGCGGTTCCGGGACTTCCCGGCGACGCGCCGGCTGTTCCTGCCCGGCGGCCGGCTGCCGGCGGTCGGCAGCGTGCTGCGCAATCCCGACCTCGCGGCCACGTACGACCTGCTCGGCCGCGACGGCGTGCGGGCGCTGTACGACGGGCCGATCGGGCGCGACGTCGTGCGTGCCGCTCGGCGGCCGCCGGTCGACCCGGCGGCCGGGCGGATCGTGCGGCCGGGCCTGATGACCGCCGCGGACCTCGCGCGGTACACGGCGCCGTTCCGCGCGCCCACGCGGGTGCGGTTCCACGGGCTCGACGTGTACGGCATGGCGCCGCCGTCCTCCGGTGGCTCCACCGTCGGCGAGGCGCTGAACATCGTCGGGGCGTACCCGGGCGGCGGGCCGTACCTCCACCGGTACCTCGAGGCGTCGACCCTCGCCTTCGCGGACCGCAACCGCTGGGTCGGCGACCCGGCCTACGTCGACGTGCCGCTGCGGGGCCTCCTGTCCCCGCGGTACGCGGACTCCCGGGCGTGCCTGATCTCGCCCGACCGCGCGCTGCCGGTTCCGCAGCCCCCCGGCGACCCGGCGCACCCCGCGCCGTGCGCCCCCGCGGGGGCGGCGACCGCCGAGCCCCACGAGGGCCTGTCCACCACCCACCTCACGACCGCGGACCGGTGGGGGAACGTGGTCGCGTACACCCTCACGATCGAGCAGACCGGCGGCTCCGGGATCACGGTGCCCGGCCGCGGGTTCCTGCTGAACAACGAGCTCACCGACTTCGACTTCGTCCCGCTCACCCCCGGCGTGCCGGACCCGAACCTGCCGGCAGCGGGAAAGCGGCCCCGCTCGAGCATGGCGCCGACGATCGTCCTGCGCGACGGGCAGCCGCTGCTCGCCGTCGGCAGCCCGGGCGGCGCGACGATCATCACCACCGTGCTGCAGATCCTGCTCGGCCGCCTCGATGCGGGCCTGAGCCTGCCGGACGCGATCGCCGCGCCGCGGGCGTCGGCGCGCAACAACGCCGCGGCCGATGCGGAGCCCGCCTTCCTGTCCTCGCCGGGCGCGGCGGCCCTGCGTGCGCTGGGCCACACGTTCACGCGGGTCCCCGAGATCGGCGCGGCCACGGGCATCGAGTTCGGGCCCGGCGGGCTGCTGACCGCGGTCGCGGAACCGCGGCGCCGCGGCGGGGGCGCGGCGGCGGTCGTGGTCCCGGCCGACCGTACGATCGCACGGTGACCACACCGGGACTGCCGTTCGCCGAGGGCTTGCGTTTCTCGAAGGGGCACGGCACCGAGAACGACTTCATCCTGCTGCCCGACCCCGACGGGACCCTCGACGTGACCCCGGAGCTCGTGCGCGCGCTGTGCGACCGCCGCGCCGGCCTGGGCGGGGACGGGGTGCTGCGGGTGGTGCGGACCGCCGCGGTGCCCGGCGCGCCCGCGGGCGCCGAGTGGTTCATGGACTACCGGAACGCCGACGGCTCGCTCGCCGAGATGTGCGGCAACGGGCTGCGGGTCTTCGCGCGGTACCTGCTCGACCAGGGCCTCGCCGTGCCCGGCCGGTTCGCCGTCTCGACACGGGCCGGCGTGAAGGAGGTCGTCGTGTCGGCGGACTCCGTGACCGTCGACCTGGGAGCGCCGGTGTTCGGCCCCGCGTCGGAGGCCGTGCTGGACGGCACGACGTACTCCGGTGTGTCGGTGTCGATGGGCAACCCGCACCTCGTCTGCCCCGTGGACGTACCACTGGACACCCTGGACCTCCACCGCGCGCCCGGATACGACCCGGCGGTGTTCCCGGAGGGGGTCAACGTCGAGTTCGTCGTCCCCGCCGAGGACGTCGACGGCGCGGACGTGCACGTCGCGATGCGGGTCCACGAGCGGGGCGTGGGGGAGACCCGCTCCTGCGGCACCGGCACGTGCGCGGTGGCCGCCGCGGCGCTGGCCGCCCGCGGGCTCGACCGCGGGACCGTGGTGGTCGACGTGCCGGGCGGGCGGGTGACCGTCACCCTGGACGGCGTGACCTGCCTGCTGACCGGCCCCGCCGTGATCGTCGCCTCCGGTGTCCTCGGCGCCCTGCCCGCCCTCGCGCGGTGACCCAGCACCTCGGGGCGCTCTGCGAGACCGCGGCGGACATCCTCACGGCCGCGGAGGACGCCTTCTCCGCCGGCCTGCGGTCCGCCCCGACCGTCCACAAGGGAGTGAACGACTTCGCCACCGACGCGGACCTCGCGATCGAGCGGCGTCTCGCGGCGGAGCTCGTTCGGCGCACGGGGATCGGTGTCCACGGCGAGGAGCACGGGGGCCCGGCGCCCGCCGAGGGGGCGGTGTGGGTCCTCGACCCCGTCGACGGCACCGCCAACTACACCCGCGGCATCCCGCTGGCCGGCATGAACCTCGCGCTGCTGCAGGACGGCGTCCCGGTGGTGGCGCTCAGCTGGCTGCCGCTGCTCGACCAGCGGTACACGGCGGTCGACGGCGGCCCGGTGCACTGCAACGGGGAGGCGCTGCCGCCGCTGCGCCGCGGCGCGCTCGCGGACGTGGCGGTGGGGTTCGGCAACCCGCACAAGTCCGGGCCGGGCCCGGGGCGGTACCCGACGGCGTACCGCCTCGCGCTCCTCGACGCGCTCGCCCGCCGGTCCCTGCGCGTCCGGGTGCTGGGCGCCACCGCCCTCGACCTGGCGTGGGTCGCGGCCGGGCTGCTCGGTGTCGCCGTCTGCTTCGGCAACCACCCGTGGGACACCGCGCCCGGCGCGTGCCTGGTCCGCGCGGCGGGCGGCGTCGTCACCGACCTCGCGGGGACCCCGCACGACATCGCCAGCCGCTCCGTCGTCGCCGGCGCGCCGGGCGTGCACGACGAGGTCCTCGGGGTCCTCGCCGAGGTGGGCACCCCGGCGGACTACGCCTGACCCTCCACCGGAGCGGTTCCCGACGGCGAGGAGTCGGCCGTGACCGGTGCGGTGGCCGAGATCGGGACGCCGTCGCCGAGCGCGGCGTTCTTCACCGCGGCGGCCACCGCGGGCGCGACGGCAGGGTCGAACACGCTGGGCACGATGTAGCTCGCGTTCGCCCGCTCGGGCCCGACGACGTCCGCGATCGCGGTGGCGGCCGCGAGGCCCATCGAGACCGTGTACTCCTTCGCCTGCGCGTCCAGCAGGCCGCGGAACACGCCCGGGAAGGCCAGCACGTTGTTGATCTGGTTCGGCTGGTCCGAGCGGCCGGTCGCGACCACGGCGGCGTACTTGCGGGCGTCGGCGGGGTCCACCTCCGGGTCCGGGTTCGCGAGGGCGAACACGATCGCCTTGGCGGCCATCGTGGCGATGTCGTCGCCGGTGAGGATGTTCGGGGCGCTCACGCCGATGAACACGTCCGCGCCGGCCAGCGCGCCCTGCACGGAGCCCGCGTACCGCCCCTTGTTGGTGTTGTCGGCGAGCCACTGCATCGAGGAGTTCAGCCCCGGCAGGTCCGGGTGCAGGGCCCCCATCCGGTCGCACGCGATGATGTCGCCCACACCCTGGGCCAGCAGCAGTTTCATGATCGCGGTACCGGCCGCGCCGGCACCCGAGACGACGACCTTGACGTCGGACATCTGCTTGCCGACGACGCGGAGCGCGTTGGTGAGCGCCGCCAGCACGACGATCGCCGTGCCGTGCTGGTCGTCGTGGAACACCGGGATGTCCAGCATGTCCCGCAGCCGCCGCTCGATCTCGAAGCAGCGCGGCGCCGCGATGTCCTCGAGGTTGATCCCCCCGTACGCGGGCGCGATCGCCTTGACCACCGCGATGATCTCCTCGGTGTCCTGCGTGTCGAGGGCCACCGGCCACGCGTCCACGCCCGCGAAGCGCTTGAACAGCGCCGCCTTGCCCTCCATCACCGGCATCGACGCCGCCGGGCCGAGGTTGCCGAGCCCGAGGACGGCGGAGCCGTCGGTCACCACGGCGACCGTGTTGCGCTTGATCGTGAGGCGGCGCGCGTCCTCGGGGTTCTCCGCGATGGCGAGGCACACACGGGCCACGCCCGGGGTGTACGCCCGGGACAGGTCGTCGCGCGTCCGGAGCGACACCTTCGACTGGATCTCGATCTTGCCGCCGAGGTGGATCAGGAACGTCCGGTCGCTGACCTTCTTGACCTCCACCCCCTCGAGGGCCCGCAGCGCGTCGGTGACCGCGTTGGCGTGCTCCCCGTCGGCGGTGTCCGTGGTGATGTCCGCGACGACCGTGTCGTGCGCCGACTCGACGATGTCCAGGGCCGTGATGATGCCGCCGGCCGAGCCGACGGCGGTGGTCAGGCGACCGACCGCGGACGCGTCGGCGGGCATGGCGACCCGCACGGTGATCGAGAATCCGGCGCTGGGCATCCGGGTGGTCACGTCGCGACTCCTCGGGGAAGGGATGCCCCGGATCCGTCCGGGGCACCTGCGAGTTTTACAGGTGGGGGCGACCGGACCGGCACCGCCTCGGCGGTGTCCGACGTCCACGTCGAGTACTCGACCTTAATCCGCGTGGCTGCCGGACCCCGGGCGTGACACCATCAGGGTGAGATGACTGATACAGCCCCCGCAGAACCCCGTCGCGAGCCGTCCCCGTCCGCGGACATCGTCCTGGACCCCCGTGGCCTCGACGACCGGGTCGCCCCCGCACCGCCGGACGATCGTGACCGCGACGGTGACCAGCTCGACCTCGCCGACCGGCAGGCCCTCCGGCGTGTCGCCGGCCTGTCCACCGAGCTCGCCGACGTCACCGAGGTCGAGTACCGGCAGCTGCGCCTCGAGCGCGTCGTGCTGATCGGGGTGTGGACCTCCGGCTCTGCGGAGGAGGCCGAGAACTCGCTCGCCGAGCTCGCCGCCCTCGCGGAGACCGCGGGCTCCGAGGTGCTCGAGGGCCTGATGCAGCGGCGGGACCGGCCGGATCCGGCCACGTACCTCGGCTCGGGCAAGGCGAAGGAGCTGCGGGACGTGGTCCTCGCCACCGGCGCGGACACGGTGATCGCCGACGGCGAGCTCGCGCCCTCGCAGCGGCGGCAGCTCGAGGACATCGTCAAGGTCAAGGTGATCGACCGCACCGCGCTGATCCTCGACATCTTCGCCCAGCACGCGAAGAGCCGGGAGGGCAAGGCGCAGGTCGAGCTGGCCCAGCTCCAGTACCTGCTCCCGCGCCTCCGTGGCTGGGGTGAGTCGCTGTCCCGCCAGGCCGGTGGGCGCGTCGGTGTCGCCGGCGGCGGTATCGGCGGCCGCGGCCCCGGTGAGACGAAGATCGAGCTCGACCGCCGGCGCATCAACTCCCGCATCTCGAAGCTGCGGCGCGAGATCAAGGAGATGGGCACGGTCCGCCGCACCAAGCGGCAGGAGCGCGTCCGCAACGCCGTGCCGGGGGTCGCGATCGCCGGGTACACCAACGCCGGCAAGTCGAGCCTGCTCAACCGCCTCACCGGCGCGGGCGTGCTGGTGGAGAACGCGCTCTTCGCGACCCTCGACCCCACTGTCCGCCGGGCGCAGACCACGGACGGCCGCGACTTCACGCTGTCGGACACCGTCGGCTTCGTGCGGCACCTGCCGCACCAGCTGGTCGAGGCGTTCCGCTCCACGCTCGAGGAGGTCAGCGACTCCGACCTCGTGCTCCACGTCGTGGACGGCTCGCACCCGGAGCCGGCGGCCCAGGTGAACGCGGTGCGGCAGGTGTTCGCCGAGATCGACGCCCTCGACGTGCCCGAGTTGCTGGTCGTCAACAAGGTCGACGCCGCCGACGCCGAGCAGCTGCTGCGGCTGCGCCGGCTGTTCCCGGACGGGGTGTTCCTGTCGGCGCGGACCGGCGAGGGCATCGACGACCTGATCCGGGCCCTGGACGAGCGCGTACCGCGGCCGGAGGTCGAGATGCACGTCCTCGTGCCGTACGACCGGGGCGACCTGGTGCACCGCGTCCACGAGAACGGTGAGCTGCTCGCGGAGGAGCACTCCGCGGACGGCACGGTGCTGCACGTCCGGGTCGGCGCGGGACTGGCCGCCGAGCTGGAGAGGTACGCGACGGCGAGGAGCTGACGCGCCGCCCCTCACCGCCGGCGGGCCCCTCAGAGCCCGCTCCTCAGAGCCTGCGGAGCACCGTGACGACGCGGCCGAGGATCGTGGCCTCGTCGCCTGGGATCGGGGCGTACGCGGGGTTGTGGGGGAGCAGCCACACGTGGCCGTCCCGCCGCCGGAACGTCTTCACGGTCGCCTCGCCGTCGATCATCGCCGCGACGATCTCGCCGTTCTCGGCGACCGGCTGCTGGCGGACGACCACCCAGTCGCCGTCGCAGATCGCGGCGTCGACCATCGAGTCGCCGACGACCTTCAGCATGAACAGCTCGCCCTCGCCGACGACCTCGCGGGGGAGCGGGAAGACCTCCTCGATCGCCTGCTCGGCGAGGATCGGCCCACCGGCGGCGATGCGGCCGACCACGGGGACAAAGACCGGCGTCGGGCGGGCGGCGCGCATGTCGGCGTCGTCGGCGGCCCCGGCCGCCGCCCCTGCCTCGTCGGACTGGCGCACGTCCACGGCGCGCGGGCGGTTGGGGTCGCGGCGGAGGAAACCCTTCTTCTGCAGCGCGGACAGCTGGTGGGCGACGCTCGAGGGCGACGCGAGTCCCACGGCCTCGCCGATCTCGCGGACGCTCGGCGGGTAGCCGCGCCGCTCCACCGAGTCCCGGATCACCGCGAGGATGCGGGACTGCCGCGGGGTGAGGCCGGGGGTCTCGGCGGGCTCGGGGAACTCCGTGACGGTGCCGGGGCCCCTCTCGGCCACCGAGCCCGTGCCGGTCCCGGCGGTCGTGCCCGTGCCGGTCCCGGCGGTCGTGCCCGTGCCCGGCCCGGTGGTCTCGCCGGTACCCGTCTCGCCCGCTCGCCGCCGTGCCACGTCGCCTCCCGAAGTCGTCCGCCCGTCGGGGTCGACGCTAGCGCCCCCGGGTGCCCGATTCAAACACCTGTTCGAAAACACGCCGCTCAGATCTCGTTTTTGTCGGAGGCGGCTGGTAAACATCGTACGAGCGTTCGATCGAACGCTTGTTCGAACAGAGCGGCCCGCCGGGGTCGCCGCCGAGTTGCCAGGAGGTCCCGATGACCGCCGTGTCCGTCCGTCCGGCCGTGCTCCGCCGTCCCGCCGCATCCCGCGTCGTGGTGATGCGCCCTGCTGCCGGTGTGGGGTCGGGTACTGCGGTCACCAGCACGCCGGTGCGCCTGACCCGCCGCGGGCGGGCCGTGGTCGTGGGCCTCCTCCTCAACGTGGCGGTCGCCGCCGCGGCCGTCCTGCTCGCCCTGGCGGGGTCGGGCGCGCCGGCCGACCGGAATGCCTCGACGAGCACCGTCGTGGTGCAGTCCGGCGACACGCTGTGGGGCATCGCGACGCGGGTGGATCCGCACGGGGATCCGCGGGCGACCATGGCGGAGCTGCGGCGCCTCAACGGCCTGTCCGGCAGCACGATCGAGGCCGGGCAGGAGCTGGTCCTCCCGCAGGGGTGAGCGCGGTGGTGGCTCCCTACTGCCGACCGGCCCGCGCGGGCCCGTGTCCCGGCCGGTGCGGGCGGCGCCCGCCTGCGGCCGCCCGGCCCTGATCTCGGGGTCGCCGGGCCGGCTGCGGCCGCCCGGCCCTGATCTCGGGGTTGCCGGGGACTCACGGGCGGATGGAGTCCCCACGAGTGCACGGTCGAGCCCGGAGGACGCCGGAGTCACCCCGTGGCGGCCCGTCCGGAACGGTCGCCGCGGCCGATCCGGGCGCACCACCCCCCGTGATCGGTGAGTCGCAGCCTGTCGACACGCCGCCGCCCACGTCGGCCGTTCGGGTGATTCTCGCGACCGTCCCGGGGAGAACCTGCACGTCGGAGGCAGGTCTCGGCACGGTCGTCTCGGACGGCCCCGGGGACACGCCGGGAGGTGGTTGCGCCAGTACTGGCCGCCCCCTACCGTCAACCCCTAGATGTAGTAGTTACACCGCTGTAAGTTGTCCACAGGTTGGGGCCGGTGGCCCACAAGTGGCACACAGGTTCTGCACAGGGACATACACAGGCGCGGCCCTCGCGGGTACGTCGTCCGCACGGAGAGGGGCCGGGAGATGCGTTGTCCGTACTGCCGTCACCCCGAGTCGCGGGTCACCGACTCGCGCGAGGCCGAGGAGGGCGCGATGATCCGTCGCCGCCGCTCCTGCCGGGAGTGCGGTCGCCGGTTCACCACCGTCGAGGAGGCGGTGCTCGCCGTCGTGAAGCGGAGCGGCGTGAGCGAGCCGTTCAGCCGTGCCAAGGTGGTGTCCGGGGTGCGCAAGGCGTGCCAGGGCCGGCCGGTGGACGACGACGCGCTGGCCGTCCTGGCCCAGCGGGTCGAGGAGACGGTCCGGGCGACGGGGTGCGCGGAGATCCCCTCGCACGAGGTGGGGCTCGCCATCCTGGGGCCCCTGCGGGAGCTGGACCTGGTGGCGTACCTGCGGTTCGCGAGCGTGTACCGCGCGTTCGAGTCCCTGGCGGACTTCGAGGCGGAGATCACCGCGCTGCGGGCGTTGCACGACGACCCGGCGGCACGGCCGGGTGGGCCCGAGACGGTGCGCGACAACGCGCCGCCGGTGCACCACCTCGTCGGCACCGGGAGCGCGACCTGACCCGGTACCGGGTCGCGGGCGCGACGGTGGGGGCAGCGGTACGGGGGAACTGAGCGCGGGCGGCGACGCCGATCATCGGATACGTGGCCACCAGGCCGGACGAGCTGGAAAGTAACAGTGAGCGACGAGAACAACACGAAGTCACGGGCACAGCGGCGGGGCTCCGCGGGCCACACGGCAGCAGCAGGAAGGACAGGGGACGTCATGACGGAGGCGGTCGGTACCTCACGGGGTACCACGGGGGGCTCGAAGGGCAAGGCGGTGCCCGCGAACGGCGGGAAGCGCCTGACCATCGAGCGTGTCTTCACCACGGAGGGGGTACACCCCTACGACGAGGTCACGTGGGAGCGTCGTGACGTCGTGATGACCAACTGGCGCGACGGCTCGGTCAACTTCGAGCAGCGCGGCGTCGAGTTCCCCGCCGAGTGGTCCCTGAACGCCACCAACATCGTCACCACGAAGTACTTCCGCGGCGCCGTCGGTACCCCGCAGCGCGAGCAGAGCCTGCGCCAGCTCATCGACCGCGTCGTGCTGACGTACGTCAAGGCCGGCAAGGAGCACGGGTACTTCGCCGGCGAGGCGGACGCCGAG
>DASWRY010000052.1:0-62138 GCA_036402915.1 Mycobacteriales bacterium | reverse complement strand
ACTGCTTGCGCACGACGGTGGCGTTGATGCCGTTGCGCTTGAGGACCTCGGCCGTGCCGGAGGTGGCGAGCAGTTCGAAGCCGTGGGCGACGAGCTCACGCGCGGGGAAGATCATCGAGCGCTTGTCGCGGTTGGCCACCGAGATGAACGCGCGGCCCTTGGTGGGCAGCGGGCCGTAGGCGCCCGCCTGGGACTTGGCGTACGCCGTGCCGAAGACGGAGTCGATGCCCATGACCTCGCCGGTGGAGCGCATCTCCGGGCCGAGGACCGTGTCGACGCCGCGGCCGTGGATGTCGCGGAACCGCGACCACGGCATGACGGCCTCCTTGACGGAGATCGGTGCGTCGAGCGGGAGTTCGCCGCCGTCGCCGTGGGCCGGGAGCAGCCCCTCGGCGCGCAGTTCGGCGACGGTCGCGCCCAGCGAGATGCGGGCTGCGGCCTTGGCGAGCGGCACCGCGGTCGCCTTGGACACGAACGGGACCGTGCGGCTGGCGCGCGGGTTCGCCTCGAGGACGTACAGCACGTCGTCCTTGAGCGCGTACTGCACGTTGAGCAGGCCGCGCACGCCGATCCCGTGGGCGAGCGCCTCGGTCGAGCGCCGGACGTTCTCGATGTCGGTGGCGCCGAGCGTGATCGGCGGCAGCGCGCACGCGGAGTCACCGGAGTGGATCCCGGCCTCCTCGATGTGCTCCATGATCCCGCCGAGGTACACCTCCGTGCCGTCGCAGAGCGCGTCCACGTCGATCTCGACGGCGTCGTCCAGGAACCGGTCCACGAGCACCGGGTGGTCCGCCGTGACCTCGGTGGCACGGTCCAGGTACGCCTCGAGCGACGCGTCGTCGTACACGATCTCCATGCCGCGGCCGCCGAGCACGTAGCTGGGGCGGACCAGCACCGGGTAGCCGATCTCGTCGGCGATCTCCTTGGCCTCCGGGAAGCTGGTGGCCATCCCGTGACGCGGCGCCGGGAGGCCCGCGGACTCGAGCACCTCGCCGAACGCGCCCCGCTCCTCCGCGAGGTGGATGGCCTCGGGCGGGGTGCCGACGATCGGCACCCCGGCGTCGGCCAGCCCCTGCGCCAGCCCGAGCGGCGTCTGGCCGCCCAGCTGCACGACGACGCCGATCACGCCGGGGCCGCCGGCCGCCTTCCCGGAGGAGTCCTCCGCGTGGACGACCTCGAGCACGTCCTCGAGCGTCAGCGGCTCGAAGTACAGCCGGTCGGACGTGTCGTAGTCGGTGGACACGGTCTCCGGGTTGCAGTTGACCATCACGGTCTCGAACCCGGCCTCGCGCAGCGCCATCGCCGCGTGCACACACGAGTAGTCGAACTCGATGCCCTGGCCGATGCGGTTCGGACCCGAGCCGAGGATGACGACCTTGGCGCGGTCGCTCGGCGCGACCTCCGTCTCCTCGTCGTAGCTCGAGTAGTGGTACGGCGTGGTGGCGGCGAACTCCGCCGCGCACGTGTCGACCGTCTTGTACACCGGGCGCACGCCGAGTCCGTGCCGCAGCGCGCGGACCCCCGCCTCCCCGGCGAGCTCGGGCCGCAGCGCGGCGAGCTGCCGGTCGGAGAAACCGGCCCTCTTGGCCCGCCGCAGCAGTGCCTCGTCCAGCACGTCGGCGCCGGCCACCTCGTCGCGCAGCTCCACGAGCGCGAGGACCTGGTCGACGAACCAGGGATCCATGCCGCTGGCCTCGCACACCTGCTCGACGCTCGCGCCCAGCCGCAGGGCCCGCTCCACGCCGTACAGCCGCCCGTCGTGCGGCGTGCGCAGCTCGTCCAGCGTCGAGGAGACCGTCGCGCCCTCGGGGTCGGGCCGCGTCCAGAACCCGGCCGCCTTGGTCTCCATCGACCGCATGGCCTTCTGGAGCGCCTCGCCGAACGACCGGCCGATGCTCATGGCCTCGCCGACGCTCTTCATCGTGGTGGTGAGCTCGGGGTCCGCGCCGGGGAACTTCTCGAACGCGAACCGCGGGATCTTCACGACCACGTAGTCGAGGGCGGGCTCGAAGCTCGCCGGCGTCTCGCGGGTGATGTCGTTGCGGATCTCGTCCAGGGTGTACCCGACGGCGAGCTTCGCCGCGATCTTGGCGATCGGGAAGCCGGTCGCCTTGCTGGCGAGCGCCGAGGACCGGGAGACACGCGGGTTCATCTCGATGACGACCAGGCGGCCGTCGGCGGGGTTCACCGCGAACTGGATGTTGCAGCCACCGGTGTCCACGCCCACCGCGCGGAGGACGGCGATGCCCATGTCCCGCATCACCTGGTACTCGCGGTCGGTGAGCGTCATCGTGGGCGCCACGGTGACGGAGTCGCCGGTGTGGACGCCCATCGGGTCGACGTTCTCGATCGAGCAGACGACCACGACGTTGTCGGCGTGGTCGCGCATGAGCTCGAGCTCGTACTCCTTCCAGCCCAGCACGCTCTCCTCGATGAGCACCTCGGTGACCGGGCTCGCGGCGAGGCCCGCACCCGCGAGGCGGTCCAGCTGCTCGGCGTCGTGCGCCATGCCGGACCCGAGGCCGCCCATCGTGAAGCTCGGCCGGATGACCACCGGGTACCCGAGGTCGGCGACCGTCGCGCGCACCTCCTCCATCGAGTGGCACACCGCGCTGCGCGGGACGTCGCCGCCGACCGTGCGGACGATCTCCTTGAACTTCAGCCGGTCCTCGCCGCGCTGGATCGCGTCGACGTCCGCGCCGATCAGCTCCACGCCGTACTTCTCCAGGACCCCGCGCTCGTGCAGCGCGATGGCGGTGTTCAGCGCGGTCTGGCCCCCGAGGGTCGCGAGCAGCGCGTCGGGCCGCTCCTTCGCGATGACGGCCTCGACGAACTCGGGGGTGATCGGCTCGATGTACGTCGCGTCGGCGAACTCCGGGTCGGTCATGATCGTGGCCGGGTTGGAGTTGACCAGGCTGACCCGCAGGCCCTCCTCGCGGAGCACGCGGCAGGCCTGGGTGCCCGAGTAGTCGAACTCCGACGCCTGGCCGATCACGATCGGCCCGGAGCCGATCACGAGTACGTGGGACAGGTCAGTGCGCTTGGGCACGGGCACTCCTCGAGTTCATGAGCTCGCAGAACCGGTCGAACAGGTGGCCGGCGTCGTGGGGACCCGCCGCCGCCTCGGGGTGGTACTGGACGCTGAACGCGGGCGCGTCGAGCAGGCGCAGGCCCTCGACGACGTCGTCGTTCAGGCAGATGTGGCTGACCTCGACGCGGCCGAACTCGGTGTCGGAGATCCGGTCGGCCGGCGCGTCCACGGCGAACCCGTGGTTGTGCGCCGTGATCTCGACCTTGCCGGTGGTGCGGTCGGCGACGGGCTGGTTGATGCCGCGGTGGCCGTAGCCCAGCTTGTACGTGCCGAACCCGAGCGCGCGCCCGAGCACCTGGTTGCCGAAGCAGATGCCGAACGTCGGCACCTCGGCGCCCAGCGCACCCCGCACCAGGGACACGGCGTGGTCGGCCGTCGCCGGGTCGCCGGGGCCGTTGGAGAAGAAGATCCCGTCCGCGCCGATCCCGAGCAGGTCGTCCACCGTGGTGGTCGCCGGGACCACGTGCACCTCGATGCCGCGCTCGGACATCCGCACCGGCGTCATCCGCTTGATGCCGAGGTCGACCGCGGCGACGGTGAAGCGCTTCGCGCCGACGGCGGGCACCACGTACGGGCGGGCCGTCGTGACGTCGCCGACGAGGTCCGCGCCCTCCATCGCGGGGGACTGCCGCACGCGCGCCAGCAGGTCCTCCGGCGCCACGCCGTCCACACTGGACACGCCCACGCGCATCGCGCCGCGGTCGCGCAGGTGCCGGGTCAGGGCCCGCGTGTCGATGCCCGAGATGCCGACGACGCCCTGTGCCGCCAGCTCTTCGTCCAGGGACCGTCGCGACCGCCAGCTGGACGGGATGCGCGAGGGGTCGCGGACGACGTACCCGGCGACCCAGATGCGGCCGGACTCCGCGTCCTCGTCGTTCACGCCGGTGTTGCCGATCTGCGGCGCGGTCATCACGACGACCTGCCGGTGGTACGACGGGTCGGTGAGCGTCTCCTGGTATCCGGTCATGCCCGTGTTGAACACGGCCTCGCCGAACGTCTCCCCCACGGCCCCGTAGGAGTCGCCGGTGAACGTCCGGCCGTCCTCGAGGACGAGGATCGCGGGTCGTCTGGTCGGGCTCACTCGGCCGTCCCTTCCCTTCCGGTGGTGTGCGCGGGCATCCAGGCCCGCAGGGCGTCGAGGCAGTCGTCCTGGCGGTCGCGGTCGTCGGCGGCGAAGCCGCTGTCGAGCACGGCGCCCCGCTGCTCCCAGGTCAGGACCAGCATCCCGCCCGGGCCGAGGACCTTGCCGGCGAGGGCCCGCTCGGCGCGGACGCCGCGGACCGCGGCGCGCGGGATGACCAGCGGGCCCGGACCGGGGCGGTCGATCACGGCCACGTCCGGGTACACCGTGAGCGCGCCGCGGGACCGGTGGGAGAGCCCGCCCGCGATGACCCGGGCCTGCCAGTCGCCGCCGAACGTGGTCCCGACGTACAGCCCCTCCGCCGGCGCGGAGACCGGTGCGCCGGGGTCCGCCGGCGCGGCGGGGAGCGGCAGCAGGCCGGCCTGGTCCCGGGCGCGGCGCCGCCAGGAGCGCCAGATGCCGGACACGCCCAGCAGGAAGAGCGCGAACAGCCCCAGCGTCAGGGCCAGGCGCTCGGCCGGGTGGCTGTCGGCGGCGGGGGTCAGGGCGAGCAGGGTGGTCACCAGCGGGCCTTTCCGTCGAGCACGGTGGGCGTCCCGCGGAGGAACGTCGCCACGGTCCGGACCGGCAGCTCCAGCCCGGTGTACGGGGTGTTGACCGAGAGGCTCGCGAGCCCCCGCGGGTCCACCGTCCAGGACGCGGACGGGTCGAGAAGGGTCAGGTTCGCGGGGGCGCCCGGGCGGAGTTCGTGACCGTGCCCGTCGAGGCCCGCGATCCGCGCGGGGGCCGTCGACATCCGGTCCGCCACGCCGGCCCAGTCCAGCAGGCCGGTCGAGACCATCGCGCGGGCGACGACGCCGAGCGCGGTCTCGAGGCCCAGCATGCCCGGGCGGGCGTACGCCCACTCGCACTCCTTGTCCTCGGCCGTGTGCGGGGCGTGGTCGGTGGCGACGCAGTCGATCGTGCCGTCGGCGAGCCCGGCCCGCAGCGCCTCGACGTCCTCGGTGGTCCGCAGCGGCGGGTTCACCTTGTACACCGGGTCGTACGTGGCCGCGAGCTCGTCGGTGAGCAGCAGGTGGTGCGGGGTGACCTCGGCGGTGACGCGGATGCCCTTCGCCTTCGCCCAGCGGAGGATCTCGACGCTGCCCGCCGTGGAGACGTGGCAGACGTGCAGCCGGGAGCCGACGTGCCCGGCGAGAAGCGCGTCGCGGGCGATGATCGACTCCTCCGCCGCCGCGGGCCAGCCGGTGAGGCCCAGCCGGGCCGACACGTCGCCCTCGTTCATCTGCGCGCCCGCGGTGAGCCGCGGCTCCTCGGCGTGCTGCGCGATCACGCCGCCGAACGCCTTCACGTACTCGAGCGCCCGCCGCATCAGCGCCGGGTCGGACACGCAGTGCCCGTCGTCGGAGAAGACCCGCACGCGCGCGGCCGAGTCGGCCATCGCCCCGAGTTCGGCGAGCCGCTCGCCGGTGAGGCCGACCGTCACCGCGCCGATCGGCTGGACGTCGACGAGCCCGGCCTCCCGGCCCAGCCGGTACACCTGCTCCACGACGCCCGCCGTGTCCGCCACCGGGTCGGTGTTCGCCATCGCGCAGACCGCCGTGTACCCGCCGAGCGCCGCGGCGCGGCTGCCGGACTCGACCGTCTCGGCGTCCTCCCGGCCGGGCTGCCGGAGGTGGGTGTGCAGGTCGACCAGGCCGGGGAGCGCCAGCAGCCCGTCGGCGTCGACGACCTCACCGCCCGAGAGCCCACGGCCCGTCTCCGCGACCACCCCGTCGCGGAGGAGCAGGTCGGTCACCTCGCCGGTCGCGAGGCGGGCGCCCCGGATCAGGTACGCGCTCACGCGACCTCCCTCGTTCCGCCGGACAGCAACAGGTACAGCACGGCCATCCGGACGCTCACCCCGTTGGTGACCTGCTCCACGATCGTGGACCGCGCGGAGTCGGCCACCTGCGGGGTGATCTCCATGCCGCGGTTCATCGGGCCCGGGTGCATGACGATCCCGTGGTCCGGCAGCAGCCCCATCCGGCGCACGTCGAGGCCGTACCGCCGGCTGTACTCCCGGGAACTCGGGAAGAACGACTGGTTCATCCGCTCCCGCTGCACCCGCAGCATCATCACGACGTCGCTCTTCGGCAGCACCGGGTCGAGCTCGTACGCGACCTCCGCGGGCCACGCCTCGACGCCCACCGGCAGCAGCGTCGGCGGCGCGACGAGCGTCACGTCGGCGCCGAGCGTGGCGAGCAGGCGGACGTTGGAGCGCGCGACCCGGCTGTGCAGCACGTCCCCGACGATCGTGACCCGCAGGCCCTCGAGCCGGCCGAGGCGTGACCGCATGGTGTACGCGTCGAGCAGCGCCTGGGTGGGGTGCTCGTGGGTGCCGTCGCCGGCGTTCACCACGCTGCCCGCCACCCATCCGGCGAGCCGGTGCGCCGCGCCGGAGGCCGGGTGGCGGATGACCACCGCGTCCGCGCCCATCGCCTGCAGGGTCAGGGCGGTGTCCTTGAGGCTCTCGCCCTTGGACACGCTCGAGCCCTTGGCGCCGAAGTTGATGACGTCCGCGGAGAGCCGCTTCGCGGCCGCCTCGAACGAGATCCTCGTGCGGGTGGAGTCCTCGTAGAACAGGTTCACGACCGTGCGCCCGCGGAGCGTGGGCAGCTTCTTCACCTCGCGGCCGGACACCGTGGCCATCTGGTCGGCGGTGTCGAGCACGAGCGTGGCGGTGTCGCGGTCCAGGTCCTCGGCGGAGAGCAGGTGGGTGATCACCGGGCGGCTCCCGTCAGCACGACACCGTCGGTGCCGTCGGTCTCGGCCAGGAGGACCTTGACGTTCTCGCTGACGGCCGTGGGGATGTTCTTGCCCACGTAGTCGGCCCGGATCGGCAGCTCGCGGTGGCCCCGGTCGACCAGGACCGCGAGCTGGACCGAGCGCGGCCGGCCGAGGTCGGACAGCGCGTCCAGCGCGGCCCGGACCGTGCGCCCGGAGTAGAGGACGTCGTCCACCAGCACGATCCGCAGCCCGTCGATGCCGCCGTCGGGCACGTCGGTGCGCTCGAGCGCGCGGGCGCCCCGCAGCCGCAGGTCGTCGCGGTACAGCGTGACGTCGAGGGCGCCGACCGGGACCGGGACGCCGGTGAAGGCCTCGATGCGCGCGCCCAGCCTGCGGGCGAGTGGCGTTCCGCGGGTCGGGATGCCGAGCAGGACCGTGTCGGCGGCGCCGTCGGTCTTCTCGATGATCTGGTGGGCGATCCGGTCCACGGTACGCGCGAGGGCACCGGCGTCGAGGACGCACTTGCCCTCGGGGTGGGGCCGCGGTTCGTCGGGATGAGCGGGCAGGCCAGAAGCCATCCGCCGGCCTCCTTCCCCGCCTCACGGGACGGGTCGTTAAAGGATGTCGGACACCCGAAACCGTACCAGCGCCCCGCCGGGACCCTTCCCGACACCCCGACTGTGGGAACGGGCGTCGATCCCACCAACGGCCCTGTGGAGATCAGGTCCGGGTGCCGAAAGGACAGTCCGATCGTAGGAAGCCCCAGAGATGTCCTTGACCGCGTGGCCAGACCGCCGTACGGTCACGCTCCGTAACGAAAGACCCCTCGGGTGCGCGCTCCGTACCGGTGATGCGCACCGTCCGTCACGACGACCGGAGCGTGGATGTCTGAATACGCGAAATCACTGGGGGCGCGGCTGCGCTCGATACGTCAGCAGCAGGGCCTGTCACTGCAGGGCGTCGAGGAGAAGTCGGACGGCCGGTGGAAGGCCGTCGTGGTCGGCTCGTACGAGCGCGGGGATCGTGCGGTCACGGTTGCGAGGCTGTCCGAGCTGGCCGACTTCTACCGGGTGCCCATCGCCGAACTGCTCCCCGACTCGGGCCCGGGTCGCCAGGAGCCGAGCGGCAAGGTCGTCATCGACCTCGAACGGCTGATCCAGATGCCCGGGGACGAGTTCGCTCCCCTGGCCCGGTACGCCCGGAGCATCCAGCACCAGCGCGGCGACTACAACGGGCGGGTGCTCTCCATCCGCGCGGACGACCTCCGCGCGCTCGCGATCGTGTACGACCTCACGCCGCCGGGTCTCGTCGACCGGCTCACGGAGTGGGGCATCCTCGTCGCGAGCGACCCGCGACCCGCACGCTAGGACGAGCGCGGGCCGGAACCCCCGAGGGGGTTCCGGCCCGTCGTGCGCTCAGCCGACCAGCTCGGCCTTGAGGAGCTGCAGCCTGCCCAGCAGGCCGTTGACGAACCGCGGCGACTCGTCCGTGGACAGGTCCTTCGCCAGCTCGACCGCCTCGCTGATCGCGACCGCGTCCGGCACGTCGTCGTTCCACAGCAGCTCGTAGATCGCCACCCGCAGCAGGTTGCGGTCCACCGGGGGCATCCGCTCGAGCGTCCAGCCCTCCGAGTACGTGGCGATCAGCTCGTCGATCCGCGCCCGCCGGGCCGTGACACCCTCGACCAGCTCGACCGTGTACCCGGGCACCGGCGGGTCCGCCTGCGCCATCCGGTCCGCGACCGTGGCCACGGGGTCGACGCCGCGGAGGTCCGACTCGTACAGCACGTCGAGGGCACGCTTACGCGCCTTGCCGCGCGCGCCCCGGCTCGCGGTCACGGTGCTCAGCTGCTGACCCGGCCGAGGTACCGGCCGTCTCGGGTGTCGACCTTGATCTTCTCGCCCGTCGTGAGGAACAGCGGCACCTGGATCTCGTGGCCGGTCTCCAGCGTCGCGGGCTTGGTGCCGCCCGTGGAGCGGTCGCCCTGCAGGCCCGGGTCCGTGTGCTGGACGAGGATCTCGACGCTGGTCGGCAGCTCGACGTACAGCGGGGTGCCGTCGTGGAGCGCGACGACGACCTCGGCGTTCTCGAGGAGGTAGTTCGCGCCGTCGCCCACCGTCGCCGAGGGGACGTGGATCTGGTCGTACGTCTCCGAGTCCATGAACACGAACTCGTCGCCCTCGCGGTACAGGTAGCTCATCCCGCGCTTGTCGACGTTCGCCGTCTCCACCTTGGTGCCGGCGTTGAACGTCTTGTCGACGACCTTGCCGGAGAGGACGTTCTTCAGGGTGGTCCGCACGAACGCGCCGCCCTTGCCGGGCTTCACGTGCTGGAACTGCACGACGCTCCACAGCTGGCCGTCCAGGTTGAGGACCAGGCCGTTCTTCAGGTCGTTCGTGGTTGCCATGCCTGTCTTGGTCTCCTCGTCGTGCCCGGCGTGGGGGCGGTCTGCGGGCCGGTCGACGGCACCACCGGACGAGTCTACCGGTCGGGCCCCGACGGGGCCGCGCCGCGGGGCGCGGTGCTCAGGCCGCCGGGAGGTTCCCCGCCAGCCACCGCAGCGCGAGCACGTAGCCGTCGACGCCGAGCCCCACGATCACCCCGCGCGCCACCGGCGAGATGTACGAGGTGTGCCGGAACTCCTCCCGCGCGTGGATGTTGCTGAGGTGCACCTCGACCAGCGGCGCCGTCAGCGCGGCACACGCGTCCCGCACCGCGATCGAGTAGTGCGTCCACGCCCCCGCGTTGAGGATCACCGGCACGCCGGCGTCGGCCGCCCCGTGGAGCCAGCCGATCATCTCCCCCTCGGTGTCCGTCTGCCGGACGTCCGTCTCGAGGCCCAGCGCGGCGCCGGTGGCCTTGCAGAGCTGGACCAGGTCCGCGTACGTGGTGGTCCCGTACACGGCGGGCTCCCGGGTACCGAGGCGGCCGAGGTTGGGGCCGTTCAGGACGAGCACGGTGTTCACAGCAGGATCCCCGTTCCGGTCGTGCCCTCGCTGCTGACCGCGGAGTACGCGGCGACGAGGAGCTGCGGGTCGGGGTCGTCCAGCACGGTGGGGCGCGCGAGCGCGTCCAGCACGATGAACCGGAGCCGCGAGCCGCGGGCCTTCTTGTCGATGCGCATGGCGTCGTGCAACCGGGGCCACGCGTCGTCCCGGTACGAGGTGGGCAGCCCGAGCGACGCCAGCACCGCGCGGTGCCGGGCCGCCGTCGCGTCGTCGAGGCGCCCGGCGAGGCGGCCCAGCTCCGCGGCGTACACGAGGCCGACCGAGACCGCGGCGCCGTGGCGCCACCGGTAGCGCTCGTTCTTCTCGATGGCGTGGGCGAGCGTGTGGCCGTAGTTGAGGACCTCCCGGAGCCCGGACTCGCGGAGGTCCTGGGACACCACGTCGGCCTTGACCCGGATCGACCGCTCGACCAGCTCGCGCAGCACGTCACCGGTGGGGTCGACGGCCGCCTCCGGGTCGGCCTCGATCAGGTCGAGGATCACGGGGTCGGCGATGAAGCCCGCCTTCACGACCTCCGCCATCCCCGCGACGAGCTCGTTGCGGGGCAGCGTCTCGAGCGTCGCCAGGTCGCAGAGCACACCGGCCGGCGGGTAGAACGCACCGACGAGGTTCTTGCCCGCGGCGGTGTTGATGCCGGTCTTGCCGCCCACCGCGGCGTCGACCATGCCGAGCAGGGTCGTCGGGATGTGCACGACCGGGACGCCTCGGAGCCAGGTCGCGGCCACGAAGCCCGCGAGGTCGGTCACCGCTCCCCCGCCGAAGCCGACCACCGCGTCCGTACGGGTGAACCCGGCCCGGCCGAGCACCTCCCAGCAGAACGCCGCCACCTCGGCGGACTTCGCGTCCTCCGCGTCCGGCACCTCGAGCGAGTGCGCGTCGAGCCCCGCCGCCTTCAGTTCGTCGCGCAGCGCCTCGGCGGGCACGGACAGCGTCGGCGGGTGGACGACGGCCACCCGCTCGGCACGGCCGAGCAGGCCGCCGAGCTCCTCGAGCAGGCCGTGGCCGACCACGACGTCGTACGGGCTCTCGCGCCCGACGGTGATCCTGGTCGGGGCGCTCACCGGGTACCCACCCGGAGCGCGGCGAGCACCGCGTCGGTCACCTCGCCGGGCGTACGCCCGTCGGTCGGCACGGTCACGGTGGCCACCCCCTCGTACAGCGGGCGCCGCTCGGCGAGCATCGCGCGGAGCGCGGCACGCGGGTTCAGCGCCAGCAGCGGGCGGCTCGCGTCGAGGCCGGTACGCCGGACCGCGTCCGCCAGCTCCACCGACAGGAACACGACCGTGTGCCCGGCCAGGGCCTCGCGGGTCTCCGCCGCGAGCACCGCCCCGCCGCCCAGGGCCAGCACGCCGGTGTGCGCGGCGAGCGCGGCGCGGACGGCCTCGGCCTCGAGCGCACGGAACGCGGGCTCGCCCTCGTCGACGAACAGGTCCGCGATCGACCTGCCCGTCCGCGCCTCGACGTCGGCGTCGGTGTCCCGGAACGCCACCTCGAGCCGCCGGGCCAGCTCACGGCCGACGGACGTCTTGCCCGCGCCGGGCGGCCCGACCAGGACCACGCGGAGGCCGGTCACCGGACCACCAGGTTCTCGAGGTAGCCGGTCAGGTTGCGCCGGGTCTCGGCCACCGAGTCTCCGCCGAACTTCTCCAGCACCGCGTCGGCCAGCACGAGTGCCACCATCGCCTCGGCGACGACCGCGGCCGCGGGGACCGCCGTGACGTCACTGCGCTGGTTGATCGCCTGCGCGGCCTCGCCGGTGCGGATGTCGACCGTCTGCAGCCGCCGCGGCACGGTCGAGATCGGCTTCATCGCGGCCCGGACCCGCAGCACCTCGCCGGTCGTCATGCCGCCCTCGGTACCGCCGGCGCGGTCCGACGTGCGCCGCACACCGTCCGGGGTCCCCACGATCTCGTCGTGCGCGAGCGAGCCGCGGACGCGGGCCTGGTGGAACGCGTCTCCGACCTCCACGCCCTTGATCGCCTGGATGCCCATCAGCGCGGCGGCGAGCCGGGAGTCGAGGCGGCGGTCCCAGTGGACGTGGCTGCCGAGACCGGGCGGGAGGCCCCACGCGAGGACCTCCACCACACCGCCGAGGGTGTCGGCGTCCTTCTTCGCGGCGTCGACCTCGGCGACCATCGCGGCCGACGCGGCCGGGTCGGCGCAGCGCACCGGGTCGGCGTCGATCCGCTCCCGGTCCGCCGGCGTGGGCCGCAGGCCGGCCGGTGCCGCCACCCCGCCCATCTCGACGACGTGGCTGACGATCTCGACGCCCGCGGTCTGGCGCAGGAACGCCTGGGCGACGGCGCCGAGCGCCACCCGCGCCGCGGTCTCGCGGGCGCTGGCGCGCTCGAGGACCGGGCGGGCGTCGTCGAAGCCGTACTTCTGGATCCCGGCGAGGTCGGCATGGCCCGGCCGGGGCTGGGTCAGCGGTGCGTTCCGCGCGAGCCCGTCGAGGATGTCGGCCGGGACGGGGTCGGCCGACATGACCTGCTCCCACTTGGGCCACTCGCTGTTCCCGACCTCGACGGCGACGGGGCTGCCGAGCGTCCGGCCGTGCCGGACACCGCCCATCAGCGTGACGCGGTCCTGCTCGAACTTCATCCGGGCGCCGCGGCCGTGGCCGAGGCGGCGGCGGGCGAGGTGGAGATCCAGGTCGGCCGAGGAGACCTCGACGCCGGCCGGGAGTCCCTCGAGGATCGCGACCAGGGCCCGGCCGTGCGACTCTCCCGCGGTCATCCAGCGCAACATGCGCGAAGTCTCCCACGGGCCGGGGTCGCGGCCCGTGGGAGACCTGTCGTGTCCCGGGTCACAGGCCGGGCGGAGCCGGTCAGGACAGGACCTTCTCCTGCCCGACGCGGAGGGTGAAGCTGGCGTCGCCGTAGAGGAAGGTCGCCGAGTTCGAGCCGATGGCGACCACCTTGAGGATGCCCGCGATCGTCTCGCCCTTGGCGGCGATGTGGATGGCGGTGTCGAGGCGGACCATCACGGCGGAGCCGTGCGCGTCCTGGTTGATCTCGACCACGCCGACGCGCGTCGGCGTCGGGACCGTGCTGCCCGCGGCGCCGGCCGGCGACGTGGAGGTGGTGGTCCCGGACGTGCCCGTCGTCCCCGTCGTGCCCGCCGAGGATCCGGAGCCGGCGCTGTTCGCGGCGACGAGGGGCTTGAAGGGGTCGTGGATCGGCCCGCTGCGGAACTTGTTCAGCGTCGTCGCGGCCGGGCTCGGGGACGGCGTCGCCGCGACCCGCCCGGGGTGCCGGGCGACGGCGGTGTCCGCCACGGGGGCGGCCCCGAACATCGGCACCACGACGAAGTAGCCGAGCAGGGCCGCGAGGACCGCGGCGAGCACGATCCCGCCGAGCAGCAGCGGGTTCCGCGTACGGGGTGCGTCCGCCGTGGTGTCGTCCATGTCCCGTCCCATCAGTTCGCCACCGTTCCGCTCGTCGCGGCCGTGCCGGCCGTGGCGGCCGTGGCCGCCGACGTGAAGACCTGCCCGTTCACGGTGAGCTGGAGCTGGTTCGCGCCGGTGTCCCCGGCCGACTGCGGCGCGAGCTGGAAGCCGCGCACCAGGAAGGCCCGCTGGAGCGTCTCGAGACGAGAGACGAACTGCTGGACCTGGGCGTACGTCCCCTGTGCGGTCACGGCGAGCTGGATCACGTCGATCGGCGTGGCGGCCGTACCCGTCGTCGTCCCCACCGGGGCCAGGGGGGCCGGCGCGCTCGGCTGCAAGCTCGCGAGGTCGACGCCGGAGGTGCGCGCGGCCTTGGTCAGTGCGCGGATCAGGGCGGGCAGCGCCGGGTCGGTGGGGATCTGCTTCGAGATCTCCTCCAGCACCGCCTGCTGGGCGGGCAGGTCCGCCTGCTGGGCCCGCAGCTGGTCGAGCTTGCCGCGCAGGACCGCGATCTGCTGCTCGGTCGACGCGGTCTGCGTGCGGAGGTCGTCCGCCTCGGCGCGCTTCGGCGACACCAGCAGGAACCACCCGCCGGCGAGGACCGCGACCACGGCGACCGCCGTGAGCACGAGCCAGAGTCTGGTCTTGGTCATGTCACTTCCCCGCGTTCTGCGAGTACCGGCCCGACAGCGCGTCCCGGGTCACCGAGACCGTCGAGGTGAAGTTGACGACCTTCGTGCCGCCGACCGTCGCCTCCGTCGAGGAGTTGAAGTACGCGGACGTGTAGCCCTTCTGCTTCGCGAGCGACTCGAGCCACAGCGCCACGTCGTCGTGCTGCAGGGCCGTACCCGCGAACGTGATCGTCGCGATCGCTCCCGCGGACGCCGTCCCGGTCGTCGCGGCGGACCCCGCATCCGGGGTGACGTTCATGGACGTCAGCCACACGTTGTCGGGCACGGTCAGGGAGAGGTCGGTGAGGTACCGCGACCACTCGACGTCGCCGCCGAGCGCGGTCTGCAGCAGCGCACGCCGCTGGTCCACCTGCGCGTACACCTGGGCCACCGGCGCGAGCTCGCGCACCTGGCGGCCCACCGTCGCCTGCGTCGCGGACGCCGCGTCGAGGTTCGTCTGTTCCGCCTGCGCCTGCTGGTCCGCGACGAACCAGAGGCCGCCGACGACCACCAGCGCGGCCGCCACGGCGGCGCCCATGCTGAGCTGGATCGTGCGGAGCCGGCTGGCCTCGATGATCTCGGGCGGGAGGAGGTTCACCCGCGGCAGCGCGGTCGTGAGGACGAGGTCCCCGACCGGCAACGTGACGGTCGGGTCGGTCAGCTCGGTCGTCGTCATGACGCCACCCCCATGGCAAGGCCGACCGGTACCGAGGCGAGCGGGTCGACGTAGGCGAGTTGGTCGTTGTCGAGGCCGAGCTTGCCCAGCCGCACGGACGCGAGGACGGAGCCGTCCCGGACCGGGAGGCGGGTGGCGAGGGCCAGGCGCTCGCGGAGACCCCCGAGGCGGGTGCCGCCCCCGGTCAGCACGATCCGCCGGATCCCGAAGGAGCCGGGCTGCGCGTTGTAGTACTCGAGCGAGGTCCGCACCTCGTCGACGAACGTCGTGGCGGTCGCCTCGATGACCTTCGCCTCCGGCCCGGCGTCGAACCCGTCGCCTCCGGCCTCGGCGAAGCCGGTGACCTGCTTGATGGCCTCGGCCTCCTCGAGCGTGACGCCGAGGCGCTCGGCGAGTGCGTCGGTGATGTCGGCCCCGCCCATCGGGATGATGCGGACGAACCGCGGGACGCCACCGGTGTGCACGATCAGGTTCGTGACGCTGGCGCCCACGTTGACGACCGCCTCGCCCTCCCCCGACGCGAGCCCGAGGTCGTCGAACTGCACCATCGACCGGAGGATCGCGAACGGCACGAGGTCGACCATGACCGGCTGGAGACCGGCCTTCCGGACGGCGTCGATGCTGCGCCAGATCATCTCCTTCGAGGCGGCGACGAGCAGGGCGCGCACCGCGCGGCCGCCGGACTCCGTCGTGACCTCCTCGAGGGGGTGGTAGTCGAGCAGGACCTGGTCCACCGGCATGGGGATGAAGTCCTGCACCTGGAACTGCAGCGAGGCCTTCAGCTCCGCGGGCGGCATCCAGGGCAGCTCCACCTGACGCACGATGACGCGCTGGTTCGCGACCCCCAGGGCCACCTTCTTCGTCCGGAAGCGCGTCGCCGACCAGAGGCGCCCGAGCGCGGCCGCGACCGCGTCGACGTCGACGACCTCACCGTCGACCACCGCCCCCACCGGGAGGGCGACCTGGCCGAAGCGCTCGAGCGTGACCGGGTCCTTGCCGAGGCTCACCTCGGCCGCGCGCACACCTGAGGTCCCGATGTCGAGACCGACAGCCGTTCGTCGTGGCAACGTGACTCCTCCGGGTGCAGCGGGCGACGAGCCACCCACGAGCCAGCTGCTGGCTCGAAGTGACAATCGGCATCGGCCGCGAGGTGCTTGAGCGGACGTTCCTGAGCCGAACGGGTGATGATCACCGCAGCAGCGCGCCGACGTACGCCGAGGCGAGCTGCGCGCCCGCCAGCACCGACGTCAGTGCCCCCGCGACGAGGAACGGCCCGAACGCGATGCGGGACCGCCGCCGCGCCCGCCCGGACACGAGCAGGACCACGGCGACGACCCCGCCGGCGACGAACCCGAGGGCGGTGCCCACGGCGACCTCCGGCCACCCGAGCCACCCGAGGGCGAACCCGAGCACGCCGGCGAACTTCACGTCGCCCAGCCCCATCCCGCCGACCACGAACAGGACCCCGTACAGCGCCAGCAGCACGACCATCGCGAGCGCGCCGCGGACCATCGGCCGTGGCCCGGGGCCCGCCCAGGACGCGAGTCCCAGGAGCCCGATCACCACGGGGTACGCCGGGAGCGTGAGCGCGTTCGGCAGCCGCCGGACGTCGAGGTCGATCACCGCCAGCGCGACGCCGAGCGCCCCGAGGACCAGGAAGGCGGCGAGCTCCACCGACAGGCCGAAGCGGGCGGCGAGCAGCCCGAAGAGGGCGGCCGTGGCGAGCTCGACGAGCGGGTACCGGGCACTGATCCGGCCACCGCAGCCGCGGCACCGGGCGCGCAGCACCAACCAGGACAGCACCGGCACGTTGTCGTACGGCCGTAGCCGCATGCCGCACGACGGGCACGCGGACGGCGGCCGGACGACCGACTCCCCCCGCGGCACACGCCAGATGACGACGTTGAGGAACGAGCCCACCAGCAGCCCGAGCAGGGCACAGACGACGATCACCGGCACGCCCGAGCGTATCCGTCGGAGCGCGGCGTCACGCGGGGTAGGCGGCCCTGATCTCGGCGAACGTCGTGGCGCCCCAGCCCCCCGACGTCGGGTCGAGGAAGTACGGCGGCGGGTCGAACTTCAGGTTGTTGTCGTAGCTGTAGCCCTTCTTGTACCCCGTCGCCGTGGTGGAACCGCTGCTGGTCCCCACGGCGCCGCGGAAGCGCTGGGCCATCGACCCGAAGATGTTCAGCGTGCCGAGCGGCTTGCCCAGCTGGTGGGCCTGCACCGCGATGCTGTGCTGCAACGTGAGGATCGACGCGTGGATCTTCGGGTCCTGGAACACGGTCCCGGTCTGCCGGAGGAGGTTCGTGCCGGTCGTGCACACGCCGTCCGCGTTCAGGTCGCCGCCGAGGCAGGTGATCGGGTGGTACACCATGACCGAGTTGAACGCGATCAGGCCGAGCACGCTCTGGCCGTGGCCGTCGTAGGTGGGCGCGGCGTGGCCGTCGGAGTACGTGAGGTCGTCCGTCACGATGATCGAGTTGTCCGCGACCAGCGTGACCTTGCCGTTCAGCGAACCGTCCACATAGGCCGTGCCGGTACGGCACTGGGCCTCCGCGCCGAGCGGCTTGTGGGTCTCCGGTCCGGTGGTCTGCTTCGGGTCGGGACCGGGGTCGGTGGCCTGCGTCCTCGTCAGCGTGGCCGTCGACGTCGAGCCGTCCGCCTCGGTGTACGCCTTCTTCGTCGTGATCGTGTAGGTGCCGTTGCGGTTCTGGGTGTGGGTCACCGTGGTCACCACCTTCGACCAGGTCAGGTCGACCATGTTGTAGTCGCCCGCGAGCGGGAACTTCGGCGCGATCGAGTTCGGCGCGCACGCACCGGCCGGCGGGTCCGCCTGCCCCGCGGGCACGTCCTGCACGTAGATCAGGCTGTTGGACGGGACGCTGACGAGGGCACCCGGACCGGCGGGGTCGTTCAGCTGGGACAGCGCGCCGCAGTTCGGGTTCACCGAGTGGGTGTACGGGCTCCAGACCTTCATCTTGCCGTCGCTCGTGAACTGGATCCTCGTGGGGCCGGTGTACAGGCAGCCGGGCGTGTCGACCTTCGCGGGATCGGTCTTGCTCTTCAGCTCCGCCACCGCGGTCGGCAACGTGTAGACCGGCAGGAAGCTCGGCACCTTCGACGGCGTCCCGGATCCCACGTAGCAGTCGGTGTTCTGCCTCTTGTTCTGGCACTTCGGGTACGACGTGGTCAGCGTGCCGTTGAACGTCGGCGTGCCGCTCATCGAGATCGCGTCGTTGGAGTGCAGCGGGCCGTTGATGACGTCGTTGCTGGTGAAGTTGATGAACGGGCACATCGCGTTGCGGGTCGCGCCGTTGGGTGTCACGGAGGTGTCCGGGTCGTAGTAGTGCTGGCTGCACTTCTTCTGGGCATCCGCCGCGGAGGCGTCGGACGCGTAGTAGGCGCGGTTGGCGGGGTCGATCGTCTCGAAGTCCGACAGGTAGAGGAAGTCGCCGAAGCCCGCACGCTTGACCTGTGAGGTGACGGTGCGCGTGACCTTGCCGACGCGCCCGGTGGAGCTGAGCTTGACCATCCCGGTGGTCTGCGTCGCGCTCGCGTCGACGTCGTAGTGGAACGAGGCCCTCGTGGAGCTCGCGACGTTGCGCCAGCCGACCGGGGTGGTGCTCGTCCACCCGCACGGCGCGCTGGTGGTCATCGGTACCTGCATGGCGGTGTTCGCACAGTCCACCGTGGACGCCGCGGTCGGGTTGGCGACGGCGTACTGCGGGGTCTTGCGCCAGTAGCCCTCGTCGGCACGCACCTTGGCGAGGAAGTCGTCCACACCCGCCTGCGCGGCGGAGAGCGCCGCCGACCAGTCGCTGTCCTTCTTCCCGGACTTCACGCCGTTGAGCGCGTACCCGAGGGCGCCCGTCGCGAGGATCGTGAGCACGAACATGGCCGCGACCACGGTCAGCAGCGCGTACCCGTCCTCGCCGCGCACCGGGCGGAGGCGGATCAGGAAGCGGGACCTCATCAGGCTCCTCCGATGGGCGCGGCGCGGGCGTAGTCGGCGTTGGGAAGGGCGACGCGCATCGTCACCGTGGTGGGCGGCGTGCCCCACTTCGACGAGGTGCTGACCTTCAGCACGATGTCGACGGCGTCGACGAGGGCCAGCTCGGCGGCGGTGGGCGGCGCACTGAGCGTCAGCATCGGCGGCGAGGCGCCGTCCCCGTAGTAGGCGAACAGCGGGGCAGCCGCCGTGGGGGCCACCACGCCGCGGGCCAGCGTCCGGGTGCGGACCGCGCAGCCGGCGCCGGGCGTGCAGTACGAGTACTGCGTGGCGGACGCGACCACCGGCGCCTGCACGGTCTCCACCAGCGCGGTGCCGGTGACGGCGTAGGTGATCCGGGACGGCGGTGAGGCGACCCCGTTGATGTTCGCGTAGAACGTCACCGAGCTCGCGCCCGCCGCGCTCAGCGCCGTCGTGGCGGTACACCCGGCAGTGCAGGTCATGTCCTTGAACTGGGACGGGGCGACCGCCGTGCGCAGGTTCTTGCTCATCGCCTCGATGGCCACGCGTGCCCGGCCCGCGTTGTCCTGCCGGATCGACGTGCCGCCGGTGCTGCGGATGCCGAGGATCAGCAGCTGGAACGTCAGCGCACCCACCAGCGTGGTGAGTGCGAGCGTGACCAGGACCTCCACCAGGGTGAGGCCGTCGTCGGCGCGCAGCCGGCGCGCGGAGATCCACCGGCGGAGGGCACGCATCACGCCACCCCCACCGTGGCCGTGCCGCCGCCGGAACCGACCGTCAGCGCGGCCGACCCCGCGGTCACGGTCCGGCCGGACACCGACAGCGTCCACTGTCCCATGGGGAGGGACGTGGCCAGCCGGCCCGTCGCGTCCGTGGTCCCGAGCGTCAGCGTCGACGGCGCCGGGCAGCCGCCGTCGGCGACCTGCGTCGCGACGACCGTCGCGTTCGGCACGGCCGTGCCGTCGCTGTCCTGGCTGACCGTCACGGTCACGGGCGGCGGCGTGTAGACCACCGACGTCGTCACCCCGGGTTGCGCGGCCGCGGTGGCGGCCGTGGCGTTGGACGCGCAGGTCCCGAACGCATAGCCGTACCCGGCCGCCGTCGGGAACAGCGGCGACACGACGCGGGGCGTGCCGGAGCCGGTGAACGCCTCGGCGCCGTTGGGCTGGAGGATCGACGCGGAGAGCCTGATCGGCAGCGCGTCGAGGCCGGACGCGGGCAGGGAGTACCCGCCCGGCGGCGCCCGGAACGTGAAGCTCAGCGCCGCGGCCTTGTCGTAGGAGAACGTCTGCCGCTGCATCGCCCCCGCGGTGACGCCGACGGTCTGCACGGACGTGCTCTGCCGGTTGCCGTCGACGTACACGCCGGACAGGCCCTCGCCGGACAGCGTCACCGTGTACGTGTCCGGGTCGAGGAACGCGAAGATCGCGCAGCCGTCCGACGACGTCGTACCGTTCTGCACCGTGAGGCCCGCCTTCGCGAGGGTCACGGTGACCCCGGCCTGCGGTGACCCGGAGGCGCCGACCACCTTGACGCCGATGTGCCCGGTCGTGGAACCGCTGTACACGCCGGCGGGCGGCGTGAGGATCGTGTCGGACACGACGGGCGGCGTGCGGCCCATGTGCGGCCAGGTGACGGACGCCCGGACGTGCAGGTACGTGAGCTTGCCGCTGCCGCCGCTGTCGCACGCGGACACGCCGGCGGCGCTGTTGGCGCCGGTCCACTGGGCCGTCCGCACGACGGTGAACGGCGTGCCGTCCACGACGAGCGGGGAGCCCGCCGCGGCGCCCGCCGTGAGCGGGTTCGCGTTGGTGACCGAGTTGAGGACCAGGCTCGCCGGGCCGGCACCGGCCGCCTTCGAGGTGAACTGGTTCCGGGCGATCTCGAGCTCCCGCGCGGCCAGCTGTGCCGCCTGGACGCGGTTGCGACCGTCCCGGGTCTCCTTGACCGACAGGTTCAGCATGGCGATCACGCCGCTGGAGACGACCGCGAAGAGGAGCAACGCGACCATGACCTCCACGAGGGAGACACCGTCGTCGGGACCGGCGGCCACGAGCCGCAGGCGCAGCCTGCGGCGCAGGGCAGTCACGCTCACTGGTTCTCCTCTCGGGCTGCTCACCAACATCGGCACGTGCGGGACGGGGCTTGAGTCGGGCGCGGGACGCTCAGACGGGGAGATCCGGCTTGTCCGTGTCGCAGATGCCGCCGGTCGGCGCGGTGGCGCTCGGCCCGTGCAGCCCGCCCCCCTCGCTGTCGTACCAGAAGTAGTGGCCCGACCTGCTCAGGGAGACGATGCAGAAGCCCTGGGCTCCCTTGGCCTTGGCCCGGCTCCGGACACCGGCCGTCTGCCGGAACTCCGTGAGCGTCCCCGCGGCGACGGTGTCGGTGTAGGCGTCGTGCGCGGTGAGCCACGCCTCCTCCTGCAGGGCGAGGGCCTTGGTGTCGGCCCTCGCGGCGGAGTCGTACGCCTTGTTGCGCTGGTTCAGGTACACCGGGATCGCGATCGCCGCGAGGATGCCGATGACGATGATCACGACGAGGAGCTCGATCAGGGTGAACCCGTCGTCGTCCCCGTGCTCCGACGACCTGCGGATGCGAGCGGGCATCACGCACTTCCCTCCGTCGTCGCGGCGGTGCCGCGGTGTCAGGAGGCTGTCGGCCGGGGGCGGAATGATCTTGAGCGCGCGGCGCCCCGATGCGCCCGAACGGCGCAGCGCGCCGGCCCCGAACGCGGACCGGGGCCCCAGCCTGGTCGGCTGGGGCCCCGGTCGGGAGTGCGGTGGATCAGAAGGTGCCCGGTGCGCCGTTCGTGCCCGCGCAGGCGCCACCCGACGGGAAGTCGGTGGAGGCGGGGAACGACGCCGTGCCGGCGGTCTGGAGGCCGCCCGCGCTGCTGTCGTACACGAAGTACTTGCCGGACTTGCTCTGCGACACGATGCAGAACCCGTTCGAGCCGGACGCCTTGGCCTTGGTCTTCACGCCCGTGGTGGGCTTGAAGTCGGTGATGTTGGTCGGCGCCGCGGTCGTGGACGCGTCGACGTCGGCGTAGGCGCTGTTGTCGGTCAGCCACGCCTCCTCGAGGTTCGCCAGGGACTTCGCGTCCGACTTGGCGGCAGCGTCGTAGCCCTTGTTGCGCTGGTTGAGGTACACCGGGATGGCGATCGCGGCAAGGATGCCGATGATGATGATGACGACCAGGAGTTCGATGAGGGTGAAGCCCTCGTCCTTCTCCTCCATCGCCTTGCGGATGCGAGCGAGCATTCGCGCAGGTCCCTTCTGGACGATGACTGAGCCTTCGCCCGGACTCACCGGCGGCTCTTGACATCTACCTCTTCGGCGTGGCCAGCCGTCCTCTTGAGGCAACCGGGCCAACTCGTCAGAAAATCTGGGGCGGTGGGCCGGAACGACGACACCGGCGCCCCGCAGCGGGACGCCGGTGTCGACGGTGGACGGTTGGGCTTCAGCCTCCGATGAGGTCGAAGATCTTGAAGATCGGCATGTACAGGGCGATGATCATGCCGCCGACGACCACGCCGAGGAACGCGATCATGAGCGGCTCGATGAGCGCGGTGAGCTGCTCGGTGGTCGCCTCGACCTCCTGGTCGTAGAAGTCGCTGATCTTGAGCAGCATGGTGTCGAGCGCGCCGGTCTCCTCCCCCACGGCCATCATCTGCACGACCATCGCGGGGAAGACCTTGTGCTCGGTGAGCGGCGCCGCGAGGGACTCGCCGCCGCGGACGCTCTGCTGCACGTCCCGCACGGCGTGCGCCACGACCACGCTGCCGGTGGTGTCCGCGACGATGTCGAGGCTCTGGAGGATCGGGACGCCGGACTTCATCATCGTGCCGAGGTTCCGGCTGAACCGGCTCAGCGCGATCTTCTGGAACAGCGAGCCGAAGACCGGCGTCTTGAGCTTGATCGGGTCGACCACGTTGCGGACGCGCTCCTGGCCCTTCACCCGGCGCCAGACGATCGCGCCCGCGATGAGGCCCACGACGAGGAACGGCGCCGCCCACTGCAGGATGTTGCTCGCGTACACCAGCACCTGTGTCGGGAACGGGAGCTGGCCGCCGAGCTGGGAGAACATGCCGGCGAACACCGGGACGATGAAGATCAGCATGATCGCGCACATGATCATGGCCATGACGAACACGACGATCGGGTAGGTCATCGCGGACTTCACCTTGCCGCGGAGCTTCACCTCGGACTCGAAGTTCTCCGCGATCTGGAGCATGACCGAGTCGAGGAAGCCGCCGACCTCACCGGCCTTGATCATGTTGATCATCAGCGGCGGGAACGCGTCGGGGTGCTTGGCCATCGACACCGACAGGGCGGAGCCCGTCTCGACGTCGTTGCGGACCTCGGCGATGACCCGCGCCAGCTCCTTGCTCTCGGTCTGCTCGCCCAGGATGGCGAGCGCCCGGAGCAGCGAGAGGCCGGAGTTCACCATCGTGGCGAACTGGCGCGAGAACACCGCCAGGTCCTTGAGCTTCACCCTGGCCTTGAAGCCCGGGATCGCGACGTCCTTCTGCAGCCCGGTCCCGGCGTTCGAGGTGATGCTGACCGGCGCGTACCCCATCTGGAGGAGCTTGCGCGCGACCGCGGCCTCGCTGTCCGCATCCAGCGTGCCCGTGACCAGCTTGCCGCCGGTGTCGCGCACCGAGTACTTGAACGTGGTGGACATGGGTCAGCTCCTCAGATCCGGCCGACGAGCCGGTTGAAGTCTTCGACGTGGTGGCACTTCTCGATGCCCTGCTCGTACGTCACGCGGCCCATGCGCACGAGCCCCGCGAGGCTCTGGTCCATCGTGACCATGCCGTGCTGGGCGCCCGCCTGCATGGCCGAGTAGATCTGGTGGGTCTTGCCCTCGCGGATCATGGCCCGGACGGCCGGCGTCGCGATCATGACCTCGCTCGCGACCGCGCGCCCGCGGCCGTCGGCGGTCTTGATCAGCGTCTGGCAGACCACGCCCTGCAGGGACCCGGCGAGCATCACCCGGATCTGCTGCTGCTGGTGCGGCGGGAAGACGTCGATGACACGGTCGACCGTCTGCGCGGCGTCCTGCGTGTGCAGGGTGCCGAAGACGAGGTGACCGGTCTCCGCGGCGGTGAGGGCAACCGAGATCGTCTCGAGGTCCCGGAGCTCGCCGACGAGGATGATGTCGGGGTCCTGGCGGAGCGCGTGCTTGAGGGCGTTCGCGAAGGACAGCGTGTCCTCGCCCACCTCACGCTGGTTGACGAGGCAGTTCTGGTGCCGGTGGAGGAACTCGATGGGGTCCTCGACCGTCATGATGTGGTCGTGCCGCGTCCGGTTGGCCAGGTCGATGATCGACGCGAGCGTGGTCGACTTGCCGGAGCCCGTCGGGCCGGTGACCAGCACGAACCCGCGGGTGAGCCCGGCGAAGTTCGCGACCTGGGGCGGCAGGCCGAGGTCGGCCAGCGGCTTGATCTCGGTGGGGATGATCCGGAACACCGCGCCGAGCGAGTCGCGCTGCTTGTAGACGTTCACACGGAAGCGGGCACGGCCGGGCAGCGGGTACGCGAAGTCCAGCTCGAGGCCCTCCTCGAACCGCTCCCGCTGCTTCTGCGAGATGATCGTGTACAGCATCCGCTGGATCTCCGACGGCAGCATCTGCGGCGTGTCCTCGATGGGCCGCATGACGCCGTTCAGGCGGACCGTCGGCTGCGCTCCCGCGGTGATGTGGAGGTCGGAGCCGCCGCAGACGATGAGCGCCTCGAGCAGGTCCACGAGCTGGAGCCCGTCACCCGGCTTCTCGTCGATGCCGAGGCGGGTGATCTGCTCGGTGACCGGTGCGGAGGTCTGCGTCGGCAGCGGAGCCGTCGTCACGAGCGGACCGTCGTCGGTCGGCATGAACGACGGGATGTAGTGCTGCGACGCGGTCGGCGAACCGGTGTAGTCGCTCACGGGTTGGCCTCCGGACCGGGTCGGTTCGGGCCCACGCGTGTGCGCACGCCCTCGCAGCAGTGCATCGGCCGGAGCGGCCGGATCCTTGAGCGGCCGATCATGCGGGCCCGGCGGCCGTCGGGCCTCTCCCGGCCCGGCGGACCCCGACACGTCCGAGACCGGACCGGCGACGGTGGTGCGAGGGGGCAGTCGCGTCGCCGGTCCGGCCGTGTGGGGTACCGGAGTTCGCCCGGTCACGAGACGATCGTGGCCCGGACCGCGCGCGTACGGGCAGGGGTCACCGGGAGGACAGCCCCGTGTCCGCCTCGTCCCCTCGCCCTCGCGCGCCGACCCGGCACACTGGGGCCGTCAGGAGGCCGTGATGCCCGGATTGCGGAAGAGCGACGGCCGTCGTCCGGCCTGGGCGCGGCGGATCCGCGCCGAGCGGCTGGCGCGGGGGTGGTCGCAGCACGACGCCGTCCGGGCACTCCGTGCGCACTCGGCGGAGACCCTCCCCCCGGACGAGACGCTGGTCCGGAACTGGCGGCGGTGGGAAGCGGGCGAGTCGCTCCCGGACGAGTTCTACCGGCCCCGGATCGCCAAGACGTTCGGGACCGTGACGGCGGCGATGTTCCCGTCCCCCGAGCGATCGGTCCGCGACCACTCGGTGCTGACGGCCACCGGCCTGGACACCCTCGAGATCGTGTCCCGCCTGCGGGCGAGCGACGTGAGTGCCGAGACGATCGAAGCCCTGCGGCTCACCGCCGAACGGCTGTGCTGCGAGTACCCGACCCGGCCGGCGGACGAGCTCTCGGCCGAGGGACGGGAGTGGCTCGACCGGATCACCGACCTGCTGTCCGCCCGTACCGGGCTGGCGCAGCACCGGGAGCTCCTGTCCGTCGCGGGATGGATCGCGCTGCTGGTGGGCTGCGTCGAGTACGACCTCGGACAGCGACACGCGGCCGAGGCGAGCCGTCGCGCGGCGCTGTCCCTCGGCGAGGAGGCCGGCAACGCCGCCGTGGTCGGCTGGGGCCACGAGATGCAGGCGTGGTTCGCCCTCACCCAGGGCGACTATCGCGGCGCCATCGTCGCGAGCGAGGCGGGCCAGGCGGCCGCCCCGCAGGACGGGGTGTCGGTCCAGCTGGCCGCGCAGAAGGCCAAGGCCTGGGCACGCATCGGCGACCGCCGGCAGGTGGAGGTGGCGCTGGACCAGGGCCGGACGATCCTCGCGGGCCTTCCGCACCCCGCCGACCTGCGGAACCACTTCGTGGTGGACCCCGCCAAGTTCGACTTCTTCGCGATGGACTGCTACCGGACCGTCGGCGAGAACCGGCTCGCGAGGAACCACGCGCGCCAGATCCTCGACGCGGGGATCGACGCCGACGGCACCGAGCGGTCCCCCATGCGGAACGCGGAGGCCCGGATCACGCTCGGCACGGTCGCGCTGCGGGAGGGCGACCTCGACCAGGCCCTCGCCCTCGGGCGCCGGGCGCTCGCCACGCCGCGACGGTCGGTGCCCTCCCTGCTCCTGTACGCCGGTGAGCTGGCCCGGGAGCTGGCGGCGCGGTACGGGGACGATCCCGACGTGGCCGCGTACCTGGACGAGCTCCGCGGCCTCGCCCCGGGCTGACCCGGCGCTACACCACGATGCGGAGGATCTCCTCGAGCGACGTCGCGCCGCTCAGGACCTTCGCGAACCCGTCCTGCCGCAGCGTCGTCATCCCCTGCGCCCGCGCGACCTCGCCGATCGCCGTCCCGGAGGCCCGCTCCACGGCGAGCCGCTCGACCTCCTCGGACACCTGCATCACCTCGTGGAGCGCCAGCCGGCCCTTGTACCCCGTCTTCGAGCACGTGGTGCACCCCACCGGGCGGTACACGGTGGGGAGCGCCCGGTCCTCGGGCCAGTCGAACCGCGCCTGCCGCAACTGCTCGGCCGTCAGCGTGTACGGCTCCTTGCAGCGCGCGCACAGCCGCCTCGCGAGCCGCTGCGCGAGCACCGCGTCGACGGCCGACCCGACGAGGAAGGGCTCGATGCCCATCTCGACGAGGCGCGTGATCGCGCTCGGCGCGTCGTTCGTGTGGAGGGTGGACAGCACGAGGTGGCCGGTGAGCGCGGCCTCGATCGCGATCTGGGCGGTCTCGTGGTCCCGGATCTCACCGATGAGGACCACGTCGGGGTCGCTCCGCAGGATCGAGCGCAGCGCCGAGGCGAACGTCAGCCCCGCCGCGTTGTTGACCTGCACCTGGTTGATGCCGGGCAGGCGGTATTCGACCGGATCTTCGACGGTGATCACGTTCTTGTCCGACGTGGAGACGATGTTCAGCGTCGCGTACAGGGTGGTCGACTTGCCCGAACCCGTGGGCCCGGTCACGAGGATCATCCCGTACGGCTTGGTGAAGCTCTCCGCGTACGACTCGTAGTTCGCGGGCTCGAACCCGAGGTCGGCCAGCGTGAGCTGGGCCGTCGAGTTGTCGAGCACACGCATGACGACCTTCTCGCCCCACACGGTGGGCAGCGTGGCCACACGGAGGTCGATCTTCCTGCCCTCCACCACGACGGACAGCCGGCCGTCCTGCGGCTTGCGCCGCTCGGCGATGTTGATGTCCGCCATGATCTTCAGCCGGCTGATCACGCCGGAGGCGATCTGCTTCGGCGACCGCATGATCTCGTGCAGCACACCGTCGATGCGGAACCGGACGCGGAGGTCGGTCTCGGTCGGCTCGAGGTGGATGTCGCTCGCCCGGTCGGCGATGGCCTGCGTGATGAGCAGGTTGACGTACCGCACGATCGGCGCGTCGTCGGTCACCTCGTGGACCGAGGCGAGGTCGTCGCCCTCGGCGGTCCGCGGGTCGATCGCCATCATGAGGGAGCCGAGCTCCCCGTCGGCGCGGTGGTACCGGTTGAGCGCCGCCGTCACGTCGGACCGCGTGGCGACCAGCGCCCGCACCTCGAGCCCGGTGATCGAGCGGATGTCGTCTATCGCGAAGACGTTGGCCGGGTCGGCCATCGCGACGAGCAGCTTGCCGTCCTCGTGGCCGATCGGCAGTGCCGTGTGACGCCGGCAGACGGCGACGGGCACGAGCGCGACCGCCGACGTGTCGACGGGGTACTCGCTCAGGTCCACGAACCGCAGGCCGATCTGGCGCGCGAGCGCGCTGACCAGCTGGCTCTCTGTGAGGACGCCGCGCTCCACGAGGACGCGGCCGAGCGTCCGGCCGCCGCGCTCCTGCTCCTCGACGGCCGAGGCCACCTGGTCGTGCGAGGCCAGTCCCTCGCTCACCAGGATGTCACCCAGCTGCCGCACGTTCCGCCTCCCACCGATGTCGGTCTCCGAGGGGAATGTCGGCATCCGGGTGACGGATCTGTAGGGGCGGTGCTCAGCGTGTCGCGGGGACCGTCCGTCCGGGTGACAGCGCCGCGCGCATCGCGCCGAGCGGAGCCTCCCGGCCCGTCATCAGCCGCACCTGGTGCCCCGCCTGGTGCAGGAGCAGGTCGAGACCCGAGACGATCCGGCAACCGGCCGCGAGAGCAGTGGCGGCCAGGGGCGTCGGCCACGGGTCGTACACGACGTCGAACACCACGGCCCCGGGCGGCACCGGGAGGTCGTCCGCCGCACCGCGTGGCACGGTCGAGACCACCACGTCGGCGTCGCGCAGCAGCTCCGCACGGTCCCACCGTCGCACCGTGACGTCGACCCCCAGGCGGTCCGCCGTCTCGCGCAGCGCCCCCGCCCGCGCCGGGTCCCGGACCATCACGGTGGGGGTCCGCTCCCCCAGCTCGGCGAGCGCCGCGAGCGCGGCCTGCGCCGTCCCGCCCGCCCCGAGGACCACGGCGGAGTCCACCCGCGTCACGCCCGCCTCGCGGAGCGCGTCGACCATTCCGGGGACGTCCGTGTTGTCCGCGTACCTCCCCGGCGGCCCGAACACGAGCGTGTTGGCCGCGCCGACCGCCACGGCCAGCTCGGACGCGGCGTCCGCGAGCTCGAGCGCGACGCGCTTGAGCGGCATGGTGAGCGAGAGCCCCGCCCACTCGGCGCCGAGCCCGGCGAGGAGCGGGGCCAGCCCGTCCTCGTCGCACTCGATCCGCTCGTACGTCCAGCCGTCCAGGCCCAGGGCCGCGTACGCGGCGCCGTGCAGGACCGGCGACAGCGAGTGCGCCACCGGGCTGCCGAGCACGGCCGCGCGCCGCGCCTCGGTCACCCGCCGCACCCGCCGACGGCCTTGCACTTGGCGATGTTGCGCTGGTGCTCCGCGTACGTCGTCGCGAACTCGGAGTGGCCGCCCTTGCTCGCCAGCACGAAATACAGCCAGGGCCCGTCCTCCGGCGCGACGGCCGCCTCGAGGGCCGCCTTGCCGGGATTCGAGATCGGCGTGGGCGGCAGGCCCGTGTGCGTGTACGTGCTGTAGATGTCATCGGAGCGGTTCAGCTCCGCGTGGCTCAGCGCGGTCTGCCGGTGGACGCCGCGGATCTCGCGCCCGTACACGGTGGTCGAGTCGAACTGCAGCGGCATGTGCTGCTTGAACAGCCGGTTGTACACGACGCGCGCGATCTTGCCGAAGTCCGACGGGATGCCCTCGCCCTCGAGCAGCGACGCGACCTTCAGCGCGTCCATCGGCTCGAGGTTCAGCTGACGCGCCCGCCCGATGAAGTTGATCTGGTCCATCACCTGCAGGGACCGCGCGACCATCGCCGACACGACGCCGACCGCGTCCGTGCCGGGGTCGAGCAGGTACGTGTCCGGGAACAGGAAGCCCTCGACGTCGCCCTTCGCCCAGGCGGGCAGGCCGATCGCCGCCGGGTCCTTCGTGGCGGCGTCGAGCTGCGCGGCGGTGAACTTCGTCTGCTCCGCGATCCGGTCGAACGCGCGCTTGGCCGAGAGGCCCTCCGGGACGGTGAAGCGCAGCGTCACCTTGCTCGCCGCGCTGAGCAGGAGGTCGAGGGCGTCGGCGGCCTTCATCTGGCGGTGGACCTGGTACGACCCGGGCTGGAGGCTCAGGGAGCGCTTGTCGGATTTCGCCGCGTCGACGAACGCCTTGGTGCTCTTGATGACGCCCTCGGCCTGCAGCGTGACGGCGATGTCGCTCGCGGTGTCACCCGGCTTGATCTGGACGACGACCTGACCTGTCCCGGAACCGGAGTAGTCCGGGGCCGCGATGAGCGCGCCCACCTTGTCGACCCCGTACCAGACCCCTCCGGCGAGCAGCACGAAGATCGTCAGGACCAGGATCATCGCGGTCACGGCCCGGCGGCGATCGCGTTTTTGTTTCTCCCGCCGACGCCGTCGGGCTCGCCGGCTGTCCGGCTCGTCCTCGAACGGCAGCGCGAATCCGTGCTCACTCATCGCGATCCCTCACCGTGCCACTCCGTCGGGAGTCCAACCATGTCTGCAGGATGAGAACGGCAGCGGCCTGGTCGATCACGGCACGCTGTCGCCGGCCGCGGACACCCTGGGCCGCCAGCGTGCGCGTCGCCGACACCGTGGTCAGCCGCTCGTCGGTGAGACGCACGGGGACCGGTTCTGCCCGGTTCGCGAGCGTAGCGGCATACCGCCGTGCCGTCTCCGCGGCGGGCCCCTCCCGGCCCGAGAGCGAGCGCGGCAGTCCCACCACGATCTCGACGGCGTCGTACTCCGCCACCAGCTCCACGAGGCGGTCGATGTCGGTGTCCCGCGCGCTGTCCCGCGCCAGCGTGACGAGCGGCGTGGCGAGCAGCCCAGACGGGTCGCTGATCGCCACACCGACACGGACCGAACCGACGTCGACCCCGATCCGGACGCCAGAGCGGCTCATCGCGTCCCCGGAGCCCGGCTCATTCGCCGCCGGTGACGCGGCGGGCCACCAGCGACTCGACCGCGACGAGCAGGCGCGGCGCCTCGTCGGCGGGCAGGCCCCCGCCCTGCGCGAGGTCGTCACCGCCGCCGCCCTTGCCGGACAGCGCGCCCCGGACCAGTTCGGCCGCGGAGAGTTTCCACTCGCGCGCCGGGCCGTTGAGCGCGACGACGAGGGACGCCTTGCCACCGGCGCGGGCCGACACCGCGACCACGCCGGGACGTGACGCGTCCATCCGGCCGCGGACCTCCTGGGCGAGCGACCGGACGTCGTTGCCGCCGGTGCCCTCGGGTGCCTCGGTGGCGACGAACGCCACGCCGTACACGTCCTTCGCCCGCGCCGCGAGACCCGAGGCGTCGGCGAGGACGGCCGCCGCCCGGAGCTTCTGGAGCTCCTTCTCGGCGTCGCGCAGCTGGGTGAGCACGCCGGCGATCCGGTCGGGCAGCTCCTCCGGGCGCGCCTTGACCTGCTCGGCGAGCCGCGACACGAGCACGTGCTCGCGGGCGAGGAAGCGGAACGCGTCCATGCCTACGAGCGCCTCGACGCGGCGCACGCCCGCGCCGATCGACGACTCGGACAGCAGCTTGACCACGCCCAGCTGGCCGGAACGGGACGCGTGCGTACCACCGCACAGCTCGCGCGCGTAGTCGCCGACCTCGACGACCCGGACCTCGTCCCCGTACTTCTCGCCGAACAGCGCCATCGCGCCGATCCGCCGCGCCTCCTCCTGTGAGGTGACGAACGCCCGTACCTCGAGGTCGTCCAGCAGGATCCCGTTGACCTCGTCCTCGACATCGGTGAGGACGGTCGACGGCACGGCGGACGGGGTGTTGAAGTCGAACCGCAGGCGCCCGGGGGCATTGAGCGAGCCCGCCTGGGTCGCCGACTCCCCCAGCGCGCCACGCATCGCGCGGTGGATCAGGTGGGTGGCGGTGTGGGCGCGGGAGATCGCGCGCCGCCGCTCGACGTCGACCAGCGCCCGGACGGTCTCGCCCGCGCGGACCTCGCCGGACAGCACCCGCGCGCGGTGCACGATCACCCCGGGGAGGGGCGACTGCACGTCGAGGACCTCGAGCCGGCCCCCGCCCGCCTCGATCACCCCGAGATCGGCCTGCTGGCCGCCGCCCTCCGCGTAGAACGGCGTGGCCTCGAGGACCAGCTCCACCTCGTCGCCCTCGCCCGCGCCGGTCAGCGCGCCGGAGGCGCCGAGCAGGCCGGTGACCCGGGACTCCCGCTCGACCTCGAAGTACCCGGTGAACGCCGAGGCGCCGTGGCCGTCCAGCACGGTCCGGTACGCCGAGAGGTCGGCGTGGCCGGTCTTGCGGGCCTGGGCGTCGGCCTTCGCGCGCTGCCGCTGCTCGGTCATCAGCCGCCGGAAGCCGTCCTCGTCCACGGAGAGCCCCTGCTCGGAGGCCATCTCGAGGGTGAGGTCGATCGGGAAGCCGTACGTGTCGTGGAGCGCGAACGCCTGCTCCCCGGACAGCAGCGTGCCGCCCGCCCGGCGGGTCTGGGCCACGGCGGTGTCGAGGATCGTCGTCCCGGCGCGGAGCGTGCCGAGGAACGCCTCCTCCTCCGCGTACGCGTAGCTCGAGATCCGCTCGAAGTCCGCGGCGAGCTCGGGGTACGACGGGCTCATCGCGTCGCGGCTCACCGGCAGCAGGTCCGGCAGCGCCGGGCCCTCCCAGCCGAGCAGGCGCATCGCGCGGACCGCGCGGCGGAGCATCCGGCGCAGCACGTAACCGCGGCCCTCGTTGGAGGGGGTCACGCCGTCGCCGATGAGCATCAGCGCGGTGCGGACGTGGTCGGCGACGACCCGGAGCCGGACGTCGTCGTCGTGGTTCCGGCCGTACTGCTTGCGGGTCAGCTCCGCGGCCTTCTCGATGACCGGGTAGACCTCGTCGATCTCGTACAGGTTGTCGACACCCTGGAGCACCGACGCGACCCGCTCGAGGCCCATGCCGGTGTCGATGTTCTTCGCAGGCAGGTCGCCGAGGATGGGGAAGTCGTCCTTGCCCCGCCCCTCGCCGCGCTCGTACTGCATGAAGACCAGGTTCCAGATCTCCATGTAGCGGTCCTCATCGACCGCCGGGCCGCCCTCGGCGCCGTACTCGGGGCCGCGGTCGTAGAAGATCTCCGAGCACGGGCCGCAGGGGCCGGGCACACCCATCGACCAGAAGTTGTCCGCCATCCCGCGGCGCACGATGCGCTCCTGCGGGACGCCCACCACGCGGTGCCAGATGTCGGCGGCCTCGTCGTCGTCGTGGAACACCGTCACCCACAGGCGCTCGGGGTCGAGCCCGTAGCCACCCGCGTCCTGCGACGTCGTGACGAGGTCCCAGGCCTGGGTGATCGCGCCTTCCTTGAAGTAGTCGCCGAAGCTGAAGTTGCCGTTCATCTGGAAGAACGACGCGTGCCGGCTGGTCTTGCCGACCTCGTCGATGTCCAGGGTGCGCACGACCTTCTGCACGCTGACCGCGCGGGAGAAGGGCGGGGTCTGCTGGCCGAGGAAGTACGGCTTGAACGGCACCATGCCCGCGTTGACGAACAGCAGGTTGGGATCGTCCGCGATCAGGCTCGCGGAGGGCACGAGGGTGTGGCCCCGCTCCTGGAAGTGCTCCAGGAAACGGCGGCGGATCTCCGCGGTACGCATCAGGAAGGGTCGCCCCGGTGCTGCTGTCCCCCGGCGAGGTCCGCCGCGAGCGCCGTGTACAGCTCGGACTCACGTTCCGCCATGCCCTCGCGGACCTCCTCCACGAAGCCGCGGACGGTGTCCAGGAGGTCGGCCGCGGACGTCTGGAGGGACCGGGAGATACCGGTGGGGGTGAACGCCTCCGCCGTCTTGGTCGCCTTGCGGACCACCAGGGCCCCGACGCCGAGCCCGACGCCGAGCCAGAACAGCCGCCTGATCACGCGTCACCCCTCCGGTGCCGAGCCTTGCGCTCCGCCATGATGCGCTCCGCGACCTCGCGGTCGAGGTCGGACTTCTGGCGCCCCTTCACCGCGTTCCGCACGCCGTACGTGAAGGCCGCCACCTTCACCATCGGGCCCCCGACCGTGGCCGCGACCAGCGAGCTGAGCGAGGCGACGTTCGTCGTGAGCTGCTGGACGTGCGTCGTCATCGTGTCGACCTTCGCGAGCTGGCCGTTGACACCGACGAGGGTCTCGTTGACGCCGTCGATCGTGGTGTTGACGTTCGCGAGCGTGGGGCCGAGCGCGTCGGCGATCTGGCCGAGAGCCCGGGTCGCCTGGTCCGCGGTCCGGCCGAGCTTCAGCAGCGGTACCGCGAGGATCAGCACCAGCAGCAGGAACGTCCCCGCCGCGACCAGCCCAGCGATCTCACCTGGCGTCACCGATGTCACTCCCTCGTGCTCACGTGTCGGACGGGCCGACCCTACCGTCTGGGCAGGACCGCGCGAGAGGAGCGGTCGTGTGGCGTCACTCTCCGTCGACCGCACCCTCGCCGGGCTCGCCGCGGACGATGCGCCGGAGGCGTTCGACGCGCTCGGCGAGGGGCCTTTCCGCGCCGTGCCGGCCCGGCCGGTAGTAGTCGACACCGACGAGCTCGTCCGGCGCGTACTGCTGGTGCACCACCCCGGCCGGGTCGTCGTGCGGGTACCGGTAGGTGGCGCCGTGACCCAGCCGCTTCGCGCCGGCGTAGTGCGCGTCCCGCAGCCCCGCCGGGACCGAGCCGCCCCGGCCGGCGCGCACGTCGGCGAGCGCGGCGAACAGGGCCGTGGTGACCGTGTTGGACTTCGGCGCGGTCGCGAGGTGGATCACCGCCTGGCCGAGGTTCAGCTGGGCCTCCGGCATCCCGATGCGCTGCACCGCGTCCGCGGCCGCGATCGCGACGAGCAGCGCCTGCGGGTCCGCCATCCCGACATCCTCGCTCGCGAAGATCACCAGCCGCCGCGCGATGAACCGCGGGTCTTCCCCCGCCGCGATCATCCGGGCCAGCCAGTGCAGCGCGGCGTCCACGTCGGACCCCCGCATGCTCTTGATGAAGGCACTCGTCACGTCGTAGTGGGCGTCGCCCTCCCGGTCGTACCGGACGGCGGCGGTGTCGACGGCGGACTCCGCGGTCGCGAGGTCGACCTCGCCGCGGCCCAGGGCCTGCGCCGACCCGGCAGCCGCCTCGAGGTACGTGAGCGCGCGCCGGGCGTCGCCGCCCGCGAGGCGGACGAGGTGGTCCTCCGCGTCCGGGGCGAGCGTCACCGCGCCGCCCAGCCCCCGCTCGTCGGCGAGTGCGCGGTGGAGCACGGTCCGGAGGTCGTCGTCCGTCAGCGGCTCGAGCGTGAGCAGCAGCGACCGGGACAGCAGGGGCGAGACGACCGAGAAGGACGGGTTCTCCGTGGTGGCCGCCATCAGCGTGACGAGGCGGTCCTCGACGGCCCCGAGGAGGCTGTCCTGCTGCGTCTTGCTGAAGCGGTGCACCTCGTCGATGAACAGCACGGTCTGCCGCCCGGAGAAGCCGAGCTCGCGGCGCGCCTCGTCGATGACCGCCCGGACCTCCTTCACACCGGCGGACAGCGCCGACAGCTGGACGTACCGGCGGGAGGTCGCCCGGGACACCACTTGCGCGAGCGTGGTCTTGCCGACGCCCGGCGGGCCCCACATGATCACCGACAGCGGCGCGTCTCCCTCGACCAGCCGGCGGAGCGGCGATCCCGGCCCGAGGAGGTGGCCCTGCCCGACGATCTCGTCCAGGGTGCGGGGCCGCATGCGGACCGCGAGCGGCGCGGAGGCCGCCGACGCCTCGTCGGCCGCGTCGTCGAAGAGGCTGTCGGGTCCCACGCCCTGCGACCCTACCCGGGCCCCGGCCCGGATCCGGCGCCGCACGGGTGACGGCCGCCAGAGGGGCGGCAACCCGTCCGGCGGGGTTCAGGAAGGTCCCGCCGGAGCCGACAACAACATCGAGGACCTGTCCGGACGCGGGCAGACAGCAGCGCACCGCCAGAAGGGGAACCGCATGCGGCTCACCGCCCGCACCACGTGGGCGGCCGCGTGCGCCGTGGCCGCGGTCACCCTGGCCGCCCAGACGGTCCTGGTGGCGCTCCGGCCCGCACCGGGCTCGGTCGCCGAGATCCTCGCCGGTGTGCCGGTCCTGCTCACCCCGCTGCTCGCCGCGTACGCCTGCATGCGGACCGCCCGCCGCACCGGCACCCGGGCCTGGTCGTTCTTCGCGGCGGCCACGGCCGCGTGGGGCGCCGGTGTCGTGGTCACCGCGGTCCACGTCCTCGCGGGGCAGGCGGTGCGCTCGCCGTACCTCGCCGATCTGGGCTACCTCGCGTTCGCGCCGGTGACCGCATGGGGCCTGCTCCAGGCGCCGGGCATCCCGGGGCACCTCACCGCGCGGTTCCGGATGCTCGCCGACGGGTTCGTCGCCGCGTGGGCGATGCTCATCATCGGCTGGGCACCCCTGATCCGGCCCGTCCTCGGCGACACGGCGTTCCCCGCCGCCGGGCGGGCCATCCTGGTGACGTACCCGGTGATGGACCTCGTCCTGGTCGGGCTGCTCTGCGCACTGCTCGCGCAGTTCGCCGCCCACTCCCGCGGGACGCTGGTCCTCCTCACGCTCGCGGTGCTCGGCTTCGCCGTGGCGGACCTGTACGCGGCGCACGCCTTCGACAACGGGACGGTGGACCCCGCGGGCATGGCGAACGTCGGATGGTCGGCCGCGTTCCTCTGCCTCGGGCTCGCCGCGCTCCGCCGCCACGACGCCGGCGGCCCGCGCAAGCCGCCGCTGCGGGCCTTCGCGTACGTGCCGTACCTCCCCGTCGTGCTGGCCGTGGCGGAGGGCCTGCGCGAGGTGGTCCTGCGGAACCGCCACGAGCCGTTGCTCGCCGCGTTCGCCCTCGTGCTCGCCGGGCTGTGCGCCGTCCGTCAGGCCCTCGCGAGCCGGGAGAACCGGTTGCTCACCGCGGACCTCGAGCTACGGGTGTCCGAGCGGACGGCCGAGCTCGCCCACCTGGCGTTCCACGACCCGCTCACCGGCCTCGCCAACAGGGAGCGGCTCGCCCTCGCCGCGACCCAGGCGCTCGAGACGAGGTCCCCCGGTCGTGTCTGGATGCTGCTGCTCGACCTGGACGGCTTCAAGCTCGTCAACGACACGCTCGGCCACGCGGTCGGTGACGAGCTGCTCCGCGTCGTCGGCGCCCGTCTCGACGCCCGCTGCCCCGCGTCGGCCCTGCTGGTCCGGCTGGGCGGCGACGAGTTCGCGGTCCTGCTGCCGGACACCGACGCCACGGAGGCCGCAGGCGTCGCGGCGCGGCTCCTCACCGCGTTCGACCTCCCGTTCACGCTGGGCCACCGGTACGTCCGCCTCGCCGGCAGCATCGGGATCGCCCCGGCGGCCGAGGGAGCGCGGCAGGCCGGCGACCTGCTGCGGGACGCGGACCTCGCGATGTACGCCGCGAAGAACGCCGGCCGCGGGCGCGCGATCCTGTTCGCCCCGGAGATGCGCTCCGCGGCCACCGAACGCGTCGCGCTCGAGACCGAGCTGCGTGAGGCCGTCGAGCACGACCGCCTCACGGTGGCGTACCAGCCGCTCGTCGAGCTGGGCACCGGCCGGTGCATCGGCGCGGAGGCACTCGCCCGGTGGCACCACCCGGTGCGGGGCTTCGTCCCGCCGGACGTGTTCGTCCCGGTCGCCGAGGACAGCGACCTCGTGGTCGAGCTGGGCCGCCTGGTGCTGCGGCGCGCGTGCGCGGACGCCGCCACGTGGATCGCGGCCCTCGGTGAGGACGACCCGTTCGACATCGCGGTGAACTTCTCCGTCCGGCAGCTCGAGCACCCCGACCTGATCTCCCACGTCACCGACGCACTCCGCTCCGCGGGGCTGGCACCCGGGCGGCTGGTCGTGGAGGTCACCGAGTCGGTGTTCCTCGACGACAGCGGGACCGGCCTCGCGGCCCTCGGGGAGCTGCGGGCCCTCGGCGTCCGCGTGGCGCTGGACGACTTCGGCACCGGGTACAGCTCCCTCGGGTACCTGCAGCGCTTCGCCGTCGACATCCTCAAGATCGACCGGCAGTTCGTGTCCGCCCTCGGCCGCGACGACGGGCGGCCGGAGCTCGCGGCCGCCATCCTCGGCCTCGCGCAGAGCCTGCAGCTCGACGTGGTCGCCGAGGGAATCGAGGAGCCCGCGCAGGCCGCACGGCTGCGGGAGCTCGGGTGCCGGTTCGGGCAGGGCTACCTGTTCGCGCGGCCCGGCCGGGCGGCGGAGCTCACGGCGCTGCTCGCGGAGCAGACCACCCGGACGCCGTCCCTGCGCTGAGCCGGGACCGTCAGGCCGGCGCCGTCGCCGTCCGGGTCTCCCCCGCCGCCGCGGTGCCGGTGGCCGTGCCCGCGAGCTCGGGGCGCACGTCGACCCCCGCCTCCTTGCGCTGCTCCGGCGTGATCGGCGTCGGCGCGCCGGTCAGGGGGTCGTACCCCCCGCCGGTCTTCGGGAACGCGATGACGTCCCGCAGCGAGTCCGCCCCCGCGAGGAGCATCGCGACGCGGTCCCAGCCGAACGCGATGCCGCCGTGCGGCGGCGGCCCGAACTGGAACGCGTCGAGCAGGAAGCCGAACTTGTCCTCGGCCTCGTCCTTGCTGATCCCCAGCACCTCGAAGACCCGCTGCTGCATCTCGGCGCGGTGGATACGGATGGACCCGCCGCCGATCTCGTTGCCGTTGCAGACGATGTCGTACGCCCACGCGAGCGCCTCGCCGGGCGAGGAGGTGAACCGGTCCTGCCACTCGGCGTTCGGCGACGTGAACGGGTGGTGCACGGCGGTCCAGCCCGGGGTGCCGTCCGGGTTCTCGACCGGCTCGAACATCGGCGCGTCCACCACCCACACGAACGCCCACGCGCTCTCGTCGATCTGGCCGGTCCGCCGGCCGATCTCGAGCCGCGCCGCGCCGAGCAGCGCCCGGGCGTCGGATGCCGTGCCCGCGGCGAAGAACACCGCGTCGCCGGGCTTCGCGCCGGTCGCCTCGAGCAGCCCCGCACGCTCGGTCTCGGACAGGTTCTTGCCGACCGGCCCGCCGAGCGTGCCGTCCTCGCCGAACGTCACGTACGCGAGCCCGCGGGCGCCGCGCTGCTTCGCCCACTCCTGCCACGCGTCGAACTGCTTGCGCGGCTGCGAGGCACCGCCGGGCATGACGACCGCGCCGACGTACGGCGCCTGGAACACCCGGAACGGGGTCTCGGAGAAGTACGGCGTCAGCTCGACCAGCTCGTTGCCGAACCGCAGGTCCGGCTTGTCGCTGCCGTACCGCGCCATCGCCTCCGCGTACGTCATCCGCGGGATCGGCGTGGTGACCTCGTGGCCGATCAGCGCCCACAGCGCGCGGACGATCTCCTCGCCGACCGCGATGACGTCGTCCTGCTCGACGAAGCTCATCTCGATGTCGAGCTGGGTGAACTCGGGCTGGCGGTCGGCCCGGAAGTCCTCGTCCCGGTAGCAGCGCGCGATCTGGTAGTACCGCTCGAGCCCGCCGACCATCAGCAGCTGCTTGAACAGCTGCGGCGACTGGGGCAGCGCGTACCAGTGGCCGGGCTGGAGCCGGACCGGCACGAGGAAGTCCCGCGCGCCCTCGGGCGTCGACCTGGTCAGCGTGGGTGTCTCCACCTCGACGAACCCGCGGTCCTCGAGCACGCCGCGGGCGGCGCGGCTGATCCGGCTGCGGAGCCGGAGGGCCGCCGCGGGGCCCGACCGGCGGAGGTCGAGGTACCGGTGGCGGAGGCGGGCCTCCTCGCCGACCTCGACGTGGTCGTCGATCGGGAACGGCAGCGGCGCGGACTCGCTCAGCACCTCCACCGAGTCGGCGACCACCTCGATGTCGCCGGTCGGGAGGTTCGCGTTCGCGTTGCCCTCGGGCCGCGGCGCGACAGTGCCGCGCACGAGGAGGCAGTACTCGTTCCGGAGGCCGTGCGCCACCTCCTCGTCTCGCACGACCACCTGCGCCACGCCGGACGCGTCGCGGAGGTCGAGGAAGGCCACCCCGCCGTGGTCACGACGGCGCGCCACCCAGCCGGTCAGCGTGACCGTCTCGCCAGCGTTCTCGGCACGGAGCGTTCCGGCCTCGTGGGTGCGCAGCACTGCGGGTCCTCTCGGGCAAGGGGTGATGCCCCGATCGTACGGCTCAGGCCCCGCCGGTCACCTCGGGGTACAGGTCCGCGGCCGGGGGTGTCCACGCCGCCGGGTCGGCCGCCACCTGCTCGCCGGAGCGGATGTCCCGCACCTCGTGCCCGCCCTCTGGCTGCGGGAACCAGACGTAGGGGATGCCGCGCCGCTCGGCGTACCGGATCTGCTTGCCGTACTTCTGCGCGGCGGGCGCGACCTCGACCGGGATCCCTCGCCGGCGCAACGCGGTGGCGACCCGGTCACAGTCCGCGCGGGTCTCCTCCGACGGCAGCGCGACGAGCACCGCGGTCGGCACCGAGCGGGTGGCCCGCAGGAGCCCCTGCCCGAGCAGCCGGCTCACGAGACGGCTCACGCCGACGGAGAGCCCGACACCGGGGTACCGCTCGGTGCCGGCCGTGGCGAGGTCGTCGTACCGGCCGCCGGAGCAGATCGAGCCCAGCGCCTCGTGCCCGACGAGCTGCGTCTCGTACACCGTGCCGGTGTAGTAGTCGAGGCCGCGGGCGATCCGCAGGTCCGCGACGAGCAGGCCGGGCGCGTGCTCCCGCGCCGCCTCGACCACGCGGGTGAGCTCCTCGAGGCCCTCGTCCAGGAGCGGGTCCTTCGACCCGAGCGCCCGCACGCGATCGGCGAACGACCCGTCCTCCGCGCTGATCTCCGCGAGCTCGAGGCACCGGGCGGCCTGGGTGTCGGTGAGGCCCTGCCCGACCAGGTCGGCGTGCACCCGCGCGGGGCCGATCTTGTCGAGCTTGTCGACCGTCCGGAGCACCGCGGCGGTGTCGGTGATGCCGAGGCCCCGGTAGAAGCCCTCGACCAGCTTGCGGTTGTTCACCTGCATGCGGATCGGCGGGATCGGCAGCCCCGCGAGGGCGTCCGCCATGACGAGCGGCAGCTCGACCTCGTGGTGGAACCCGAGCTCACCCTGTCCGACGATGTCGATGTCGGCCTGGGTGAACTCCCGGAACCGGCCCTCCTGCGGCCGCTCGCCGCGCCAGACCTTCTGGATCTGGTACCGGCGGAACGGGAAGTGGAGCTTGCCGCTGTTCTCGAGCACGTACCGCGCGAACGGCACGGTGAGGTCGAAGTGCAGCCCCAGCTGCGAATCGTCCTCCCCCGCCTCCGCCTGGAGGCGCCGCAGGACGTACACCTCCTTGTCGATCTCGCCCTTGCGGAGCAGCTGGTCGAGCGGCTCGACGGCCCGCGTCTCGAGCGACGCGAAGCCGTGCAGCTCGAAGGCGCGCCGCAGCGTGTCGAGGATCTTCAGCTCGACGATGCGGCCGTCGGGAAGCCACTCCGGGAAGCCGGAGAGCGGGGTGGGCTTGGCCATCGGGTACTCCTACGCGCGGCGGACGGTGGTGGACGGGGCGTCAGGGCGCCGGATGCTCCACCACCTGCCGGAGGAACGGGTTGCCCGCCCGCTCCCGCCCGATCGTCGTCTCCGGCCCGTGACCCGGCAGGACCACGGTGTCGTCGCCGAGCGTCAGCACCTTGTCGCGGAGACTGCGCAGCATCGCGGCGTGGTCCCCGCCGGGGAGGTCGGTCCGGCCGATCGACCCGGCGAACAGCACGTCCCCGGACAGGCAGATCTCCGGCACCTCGTCGTGCGGCATCCGGAACATCACCGACCCCTCGGTGTGGCCCGGCGCGTGGTCGACGGTGATCTCGAGGCCCGCGATCCGGAGCACGTCACCGTCGGCCATCGTGCGGACGTCGTCCGGCTCCTTCCACGCGGCCTTGCCGAACTGCTGCTCCAGCATCGCGAGCAGGCCCGCGTCGAGCATCCGGATCGGGTCCTCGAGCCGGTACGTGTCGTCGCTGTGGATGTACGCCGGGACGCCGTTCGCGCCGCACACCGGCGTCACCGAGTACGTGTGGTCGAAGTGCCCGTGGGTCAGCAGGACGGCCTGCGGCTCGAGCCGGTGCTCGCGCAGCACCTCGTCGAGCCGGTCGAGGACGCCGATGCCCGGGTCCACCACGAGGCACGGGCCGCCGGCCTCGGGCGCGACGACGTAGCAGTTCGTGGCGAGGGCGGCGGCGGGGAACCCGACCAGGAGCACGGCATCGTCCTTCCTCGGGCGCGCGGAGGCGCCGGGACCGGGGCTGGCGTGGGACGCGCCCAGCGTACCGACCGCGGCGGACGTCACGGCGTGGGCGGTGGCTCGTACACTCCCGAGCGGATCCCGCGACGCAAAGGAGCACCACCGTGCCCGGCAAGGACCGCCAGCGCGCCCTCGCGCGCGCCAAGCTCGAGCGCCAGATGGCCCGCCGCGCGGCGGCCGCCCGCCGCCGCCGGCAGCTGCAGGCCGGCCTGGGCGCCGCCGTCGCGGTGGTCGTGCTCGTCGCGGGCGTCTGGTACCTCGTCGCCCAGCTGCACGGGGACACCCCGGCGAAGACCACCGCGGCGGCGAGCGGCTGCGCCTACCCCAAGTCACCCGAGGCGGCGAGCAAGGACGTGGGGGTGCCGACCGTCGACAACGTCCCGCGCGCCGGCACGCAGACGGTGACGATGAAGACGAACGTCGGCACGGTCACCGCGGACCTCGATCTGGCCCACGCGCCGTGCACCGCGCACAGCTTCGCCCACCTGGCGTCGCAGAAGTACTTCGACGGCACGTCGTGCCACCGGCTGCTCGACTCGAACGGCGGCTTCGTCCTCCAGTGCGGCGACCCGACCGGCACGGGTACCGGCGGCCCGGGCTACCAGTTCGGCACCGAGAACCTCCCCACCGGCAAGAACCCGGCCTACCCGGCGGGCACCCTCGCGATGGCCCGTTCCCAGGACCCGAACTCCAACGGCAGCCAGTTCTTCATCGTGTACCGGGACAGCACGGCGTTCAGCCCGGACTACACCGTCTTCGGACACGTCACGTCGGGGCTGGACGTCGTGCAGAAGGCCGCCGCCACGGGCGTGCAGCCGGGCACCGACAAGCCGAAGGAGAAGGTCACCTTCTCCTCGGTGACCGTGGAGCCGCCGCGCTCCTGACGGGGTCCCGACCGGGTTCTCGGACCCGTGCGCCGGTCAGCCGTCCGGCGTGCGGGTCAGCCGTCCGGCGTGCGCGTCAGCCACCGGATGGCGGCGGCGGCCAGCAGGAAGGGCACCGACGCCCCGGCCACCCAGCCGAGCACCGTCGTGCCGTCGACGATCCACGCCGGGAGGTCGTGCGCGGCGAGCCTCGGCTGGACGGCCGTGGCCAGGGTCGTGAGCACCAGCATCAGCACCGCGGCGACGAGCAGCCTCGACGGCGTGGCGCAGGCCACGAGCAAGTGCAGGCCGCGGGTTCTCACGCGGTCCATCGTGACACGCCGCCGCCAGGCCGCCGTCGGGGTGCGGCCCGCCCGGGCTCAGCCCCCGGCGCCCGACGTGACGCGGTACGCGTCGTACACGCCCTCCACCTTGCGGACGGTCCGCAGCAGGTGCCCGAGGTGCTTCGGGTCCGCCATCTCGAACGTGAAGCGGCTGACCGCCACCCGGTCCCGGGTCGTGGTCACGGTGGCCGACAGGATGTTGACCTGCTCCTCCGAGAGCATCTTCGTCACGTCCGACAGCAGGCGGTGCCGGTCGAGGGCCTCCACCTGGATCGCGACGAGGAAGAGCGACCCCGCCGTCGGTGCCCACGACACCTCGACGAGGCGCTCGGTCTGCCGCTTGAGGTCGCCGGCGTTCGTGCAGTCCTCCCGGTGGACGCTCACCCCGCCGCCGCGGGTGACGAACCCGATGATCGCGTCGCCGGGGACGGGCGTGCAGCACTTGGCGAGCTTGACCCACACGTCGCTGGTCCCCTTGACGACGACGCCCGGGTCGCCTCCGCCGGTCGGGACGCGCCGCTCCCGGACGGGGCTCGCGGTCTCGGCGAGGTCCTCGACCGCGCCCTCCTCGCCGCCGAGCGCCTGCACCAGCCGCTGCACCACGTGCTGGGCGGACAGCTGGTTCTCCCCCACGGCCGCGTACAGGGCGGTCACGTCGCCGTAGTGCAGGTCGCGCGCGAGCGTGATCAGCGCGTCGCCACCGAGGAGGCGCTGGAGCGGGAGGTTCTGCTTGCGCATGTACCGGCTGATCGCGTCCTTGCCGGCCTCGATCGCGTCCTCGCGGCGCTCCTTCGCGAAGTACTGCCGGATCTTCGTCCGGGCGCGGGCGCTCTTGACGAACGAGAGCCAGTCCTGGCTCGGTCCGGCCGTCTCGCTCTTGGCCGTGAAGATGTCGACCGTGTCGCCGTTGGACAGCGTGCTCTCCAGCGGGACGAGCTTGCCGTTGACCCGGGCGCCGATGCAGCGGTGACCGACCTCGGTGTGGACGGCGTAGCCGAAGTCCACCGGCGTGGAGCCGGACGGCAGGGAGACCACGTCGCCCTTGGGCGTGAAGACGTAGACCTCCTGACCGCGGAGGTCGAACCGCAGCGACTCGAGGAACTCCCCCGGGTCCGCGGCCTCCTTCTGCCAGTCGAGGAGCTGGCGCAGCCAGCCCATCTCGTCCACGCCCCCGAGCGGGCCCGCGACGGCGACGCCCTTGGTCTCCTTGTACTTCCAGTGGGCCGCGATGCCGTACTCGGCGGTGCGGTGCATCGCCCACGTCCGGATCTGCATCTCGACGGGCTTGCCCTCGGGACCGATCACGGACGTGTGCAGCGACTGGTACATGTTGAACTTCGGGCGCGCGATGTAGTCCTTGATGCGCCCGGGCACCGGCTGCCAGCCGTTGTGGAGCACGCCGAGCACCGCGTAGCAGTCGGGCACCGTGTCCACCAGGATCCGGATGCCGACGAGGTCGTTGATGTCGGCGAAGTCCCGGCCGCGGACGATCATCTTCTGGTACACGGAGTACAGGTGCTTCGGCCGCCCGGTGACCTGGCCCTTGATCTTCGCGGCCTTGAGCTCGGCGGAGACCTTCTCGATCACCTGCGCGAGCACCGCGTCGCGCGCCGGGGCGTGCTCGGCGACGAGCCGGGCGATCTCCTCGTACCGCTTCGGGTACAGCGTGAGGAATGCGAGGTCCTCGAGCTCCCACTTGACGGTGTTCATACCGAGGCGGTGGGCCAGCGGTGCCAGCACCTCGAGGGTCTGCCTGGCGATGCGCTCCTGCTTCGCGGTCGGCAGGAAGCGCAGGGTGCGCATGTTGTGGAGACGGTCGGCCAGCTTGATGACGAGGACGCGGGGGTCGCGCGCCATCGCGATGACCATCTTGCGGATGGTCTCCGCCTCGGCGGCCTCGCCGAACTTGACCTTGTCCAGCTTCGTCACGCCGTCGACCAGGTGGGCCACCTCGCCGCCGAAGTCCAGCGCGAGCTGCTCGAGGGTGTACCCGGTGTCCTCGACCGTGTCGTGCAGCAGCGCCGCCATGAGCGTGGTCGTGTCCATGCCGAGCTCGGCGAGGATCGTGGCCACCGCGAGGGGGTGCGTGATGTACGCATCGCCGCTCTTGCGGAGCTGGCCGCGGTGGAACTGCTCGGCGGTGTCGTATGCCTTCTGCAGCATCTTGAGGTCGGCCTTCGGGTGCGCCGCGCGGTGCGTCGCCGCGAGCGGCTCGAGCACCTCGCCCACGGCGCCCTGCCACGAGGACGCCCCGAAGCGGGCCAGCGCCGCGCGCACCCGGCGACCGGTGTGCCCGGCGCCGGGCCCGGGGGCCGCACCGGTTCCGGAGGTCGCCGACACGTTCCCCCGCGGGCGTCCCACGGCGGGGGGCAGGGCCGCCGCCGCCGGGCGCTCGGCGGGCGTGGCGGGCTGCTCGGGACGGACCGGCGGACGTGGCACGGCGATGCGCGGCGCCGGGGCGGGGCTGACCGGGTGGGTCGCCGGGTGGGTGTCCGGGCCGTCGGCCGTGGCGTCCGGCGCCGGTTCCGCCCCGCCGTCGACCGCCGTGGCCGCGCCGCCGTCGACTGCCGTGGCCGCCGGTGCGGCGGCGGGATCGCCGGGCCCGGTCACCGGGGGCACACCGGCGCGGTCGCTGCCGGTTGCCACCTCTCGGGCCACGACCGTCCTCCTCGCTGACCTGCGACGCTTCCGATCACCCATGGTAGCCCGCCGCCCGGCGGGTTCCGGGGACTCCGGGCGGGGAGGTCAGCGCACGGTGAGCAGCGCGTGCACGTCCCGTCCGGCCAGCAGCGAGCGGCCGCCGAGGTCGGCGAGCTCCATCAACACCGACACACCGGACACCGTCGCGCCCGCGCGCTCGACGAGCGCCGCCGCGGCGGCCGCCGTCCCGCCCGTCGCGAGCACGTCGTCCACCAGCAGCACGCGGGCACCGGGCGTGAACGCGTCGGAGTGCACCTCGAGTGTCGCGACCCCGTACTCGAGCGCGTAGTCGACCCGGATCGTCTCGCCGGGCAGCTTGCCCGCCTTGCGCACCGGCACCACACCGGCGCCGGTGGCGTACCCGACCGCCGCGGCGAGCAGGAAGCCGCGCGCCTCGATGCCCGCCACCTCGTCGAACCCGTCCCGACCGTGGTGGGCGACGATCGCGTCGATGACCTCGCGGTACGCGGGCCCGTCCGCGAAGAGCGGCGTCAGGTCGCGGAACAGCACGCCCGGCTGCGGGAAGTCCGGCACCTCCCGCACGTGACCGGAGACGAGCCGGGCCGCGTGGTCGGCATCGACGGCGGTCACCGGCGCCGCTTGCTGCCGGACGGACGGCCGGGCTTGCCGCCGGCCCGCTTCCGCTGCTGGGGCCGGGACGCCGGACGGGCGCCGCGCGCCGCACCGGACGTGTCGTCGTGGGCCGGGTCCTCGAGCACCGCCGTCGTCGTCCCCGCAGCGGCCGCGCGAGCCGGGAGGGGGGCGGGTGCGCGGTGCGCCTCCGCGGAGCGCTTGGCGAGCACCCGGGCGCGCAGCGCGGCGAACCGGGGCTCCCGCTCCTTGAGACCGGCGACCACCGGGGTGGCGAGGAAGATCGACGAGTACGCACCGGCGGCCATGCCGACGAACAGCACCAGCCCGAGGTCCTTGAGCGTGCCGGCGCCGAGGAGGCCCGCGCCGATGAACAGCAGGCCCGCGACGGGCAGCAGCGCGATCAGCGAGGTGTTGATCGAGCGCATCAGCGTCTGGTTGACGGCGAGGTTCGCCGCCTCGCTGTAGGTGTACCGGGTGCCGCCGAGGATGCCCTTGGTGTTCTCGGCGACCTTGTCGAACACCACCACGGTGTCGTACAGCGAGAAGCCGAGGATGGTGAGCAGACCGATGACGGTCGACGGGGTGACCTCGAAGCCCACCAGGGAGTACACGCCCGCCGTGAGCAGCAGGTCGTGGACGAGCGCCGCCATCGCGCCGACCGCCATCCGCCACTCGTACCGGAACGCGAGGTACAGGCTGACCAGCACCAGGAAGATCACCAGGCCGTAGATCGCCTGCCTGGTGATCTGGCCGCCCCAGGACGGGCTGACGCGGTTGTCGCTGATCTGTGCCGCCGGGATGCCGAGGGCCGCGGAGACCCTGGCCTTCACCGCGACGGACTGGTCCTCCGAGAGCCCGGCGGTGCGGATCAGGTAGCTCCGGTCGGCGCCCCGCACCTCCTGGGCGGACTCGACCCGCGCACCACCCTTCGTGACTGCGTCCCGGGCCTGCGTCAGCGTGACGCCGTGCTGGGCCGGGATGGTGAACGAGTTGCCGCCCGAGAACTCGATCCCGAAGTTGAAGCCGCGGACCAGGAAGCTCGCCAGCGACACCAGCAGCAGCACCAGCGCGACGAGGTACCAGACCTTCCGCCGCCCGACGAACTCGAAGTTCGCCTGACCGCCGTACATGCGGCGGATGACCGAGGTCATCTCACGCCTCCTTCGTCGCGGCACGGCGGGCGGCGTCGACCGTCACCCGGCCGAGCCCGCTCATCCGCGGGGAGAGGAACGCCCTGGACCGGGACATCAGGGCCACGAGCGGGTGGGTGAAGAGGAACACGACCACGAGGTCGAGCACCGTGGACATGCCCAGGGTGAACGCGAAGCCCTTCACCGCGCCGGCGGCGATCACGTACAACACCGCGGCGGCGAGGAACGAGACCGTGTCCGCCGAGATGATGGTCCTCCGGGCCCGGATCCAGGCCCGTGGCACCGCGCTGCGCGCCGTGCGGCCATCGCGGATCTCGTCCTTGAGCCGTTCGAAGAACACGACGAACGAGTCCGCCGTGATCCCGACCGAGACGATGAAGCCCGCGATGCCGGCGAGGGTGAGCGTGAAGCCCATGACGCTCGGGCGGCCCAGCAGGATGAGCACCGCGTACACGACCGCCCCGGACAGCACCAGGCTCGCGATCGTCACGAGGCCCAGCAGCCGGTAGTAGAAGAGGACGTAGATCAGCACCAGGCCGAGCCCGATGGCGCCGGCGATGAGGCCCGCCTGGAGCTGGGCGAGCCCGAGGGTCGGGGAGATCGTCTGCGCGGTCTGCTGCGTGAACGTCAGCGGCAGCGCGCCGTACTTCAGCTTGGTGGCGAGGTCCTGTGCCTCGTGCTGCGTGAAGCCGCCGGTGATCTCGGCCTGCCCGGCGATGACGGACTGGATCGTGGGCGCCGTCACGACGTCGAGGTCCAGGACGATCGCGACGCGCTTCCGCTCCGGGTCGGGATCGGTGTAGGCCTTGCGCGTCAGCGCGGTCCACTTGTTCTGGCCGCTGCCCTTGAAGTTCAGGATGACCTTCCATCCACCGGTCGCGGTGTCGTACTCGAAGCTCGCGTTGGACACGTCGGTTCCCTGCACCGCGGCCTTGTCGAGCAGGTACTTGGAGCTGCTGTCACAGGCGACGACCTCGGCGTCCGGGGTGTCGACACTGCCCGGCGGCCGGCCGTTGAGCTTGGCGCAGGTGATCTGCGGGACGTTGAACTGCACGGAGGCGGGGAGCACCGCGATCTCCTGCGGAGTGAGGCGCTGCACCGCCGCGATCAGCTGGGGCGCGCCGGGGCCGGTCGGTGCGCCGGGCTGGGTGAGGTCGGTCAGCCGCTTCAGCGCGGCGGGGCCGCCGAGCTTCGCGGTCACCTCGGCGAGGGTGGGACGCACGAGACCGTCGGCACCCGCCGCGGACGGGGAGGCGGACGGCGACGCCGAGGGCGCCGGCTCGGCCGAGGGGACGTCGGGCGCCGTCTTCAGGACCTGGCGGAAGCGCAGCTGCGCCGCCGCGCCGATCCGCTTGACGTCCTCGTTCTCCTGGCCGGGGACGTTGACCACGATGTTCGTGTTGCCCTCGGTGACGACCTCGGCCTCGGCGACACCGAGTCCGTTGACGCGGTTCTCGATGATGCCGCGGGCCGTCTCGAGGCTCTGCGCGGTCGGCGGCTTGCCGGACGGCGTCAGTGCCGACAGCGTGACCGTGGTGCCACCGACGAGGTCCAGTCCGAGGCGAGGCGTGAGCCTGTGGTCGCCCGTGAAGAACACGAGCGCGTAGAGCGCCACGAGGATCGCCAGCAGGGCGGCGAAGTACCGCCCGACCCGCAGCTGTCCGGAAGGTGCCACGACTGTTCCGTCTCCTCGTGCTCGTGTCCGCGCGGCGCGTGCCGCCGACTCCTCGACCGGTGCTCCGGCCCGTACCGGCGCACCGCTGATGCGTGCGGCGTCCCGGCACGTGGCGGGACGACCGGGCGCTCAGTCCGTCGTGGTGGTGGGCGGTGCGTCGTCCGTCCCGGACGCGGGCGCGTCGGCCGGCGCGACCACCCGGCCGATGGCACCGCGGGCGTACCGGTTGGTCACCCCGGGGGCGACCTCGAGCGTGACCGACTCGTCGTCGGTGTCGGTGACCGTGCCGTAGAGCCCGCCGACGGTCAGCACCTCCGCGCCCACCCCCACGGTGTGCTGCATCTCCTGCATCTCCTTCCGTTTCCGCGACTGCGGACGGATGACGACCAGGTACATCACGAAGAGCAGACCCACCATGAGGAGCAGCGGCAGGTAGCTGCCTCCCCCGTTGCCATTCCCCACGGTCAGACCTTTCCTCGTGTGCACGACAGACCGCCGGGAGTCTAGTGGGTACACGCTCCCGGACCGGCAACGGGCGGGCCGGTCTCCCGGTTCCCGGGCCCTCCCACCTCAGACGGTGCCACCGAACAGGTCACCCTGCGCGGTGGAGGGCGGCGGCGTCCGCCCGAGATGTGCCCAGGCCGCGGGGGTCGCGACACGGCCGCGCGGCGTCCGCGCGAGCATCCCGGCGCGGACGAGGAACGGCTCCGCGACCTCCTCGACGGTCTCCGGCTGCTCACCGACGGCGACGGCGAGTGTGGACAGGCCGACCGGTCCCCCGCCGAACAGGTCCACCAGCGCCACGAGCACCGCGCGGTCGAGCCGGTCCAGGCCGAGGCCGTCGACCTCGTACACCTCCAGCGCGGCACGGGCCACCTCGAGGGTCACGACGCCGTCGGAGCGGACCTCGGCGAAGTCGCGGACGCGCCGCAGCAACCGGTTCGCGATCCGTGGCGTCCCGCGCGAGCGGCCGGCGATCTCCGCCGCGCCCGGGGCCTCCAGCCGGACTCCGAGGATGGCGGCGGACCGGTTCAGGATCAGCTCGAGATCCGCCGGGTCGTAGAAGTCCAGGTGCGCGACGAAGCCGAAGCGGTCCCGGAGCGGCGAGGTCAGCAGCCCGGCCCGCGTGGTGGCGCCGACCAGCGTGAACGGTTCCACGCCGAGTGGGATGGCCGTCGCGCCGGGGCCCTTCCCGACGACGACGTCGACGCGGAAGTCCTCCATCGCGGAGTACAGCAGCTCCTCCGCCGGCCGGGCCATCCGGTGGATCTCGTCGATGAACAGCACGTCACCCGGCCCGAGCTGGGTCAGGAACGACGCGAGGTCCCCGGCGCGCTCGATGGCGGGCCCGCTCGTGATCCGGACCTGCACCCCCAGTTCGGCGGCGACGATCATGGCGAGAGAGGTCTTGCCGAGACCCGGCGGCCCGGACAGCAGGATGTGGTCCGGCGGGAGCGACCGCAGCTGCGCGCCGCGGAGGAGCAGCTCGAGCTGTTCGCGGACGCGCGGCTGTCCCGGGAACTCCGACAGCGCCCGCGGCCGGAGGCTCGCCTCCACCTCGCGTTCCGCGGGCTCGGCGTAAGCCGAGACGAGTGCCTCGTCGGGCCCGTCCGTCACCGGAGGCCGCCCGTCACCGACGACCCAGCATCCGGATCGCCTGCCGGAGCGCGGTCGCCACGTCGGGCTCGGCGCCGTCGGCGGCGATCGTGTCGAGGGCGGCCTCGGCCTCCTTGCCGGTCCAGCCCAGCCCCGCGAGCCCGGACCTGACCTGCATCCGCCACGCCGGCTCACCCGGTGCCGCGGCGCTGCCCGGCTCCGGCGCGCCGCCGGGCGGGCCCATCCGGTCCCGGAGCTCCACGACGAGCCGCTCGGCCCCCTTGCGACCGATGCCGGGGACCTTGGTGAGCGTCGCGAGGTCCCCGGTGGAGACGGCACGGCGGACCTCGTCCGGGCCCAGCACGGCGAGGATCGCGCGGGCCAGCTTCGGGCCGACCCCGCTCGCCGTCTGGAGCAGCTCGAACGTGTCGCGCTCGTCGTCGTGGGCGAAGCCGTACAGGGTGAGCGAGTCCTCCCGGACCACGAGGCTCGTCGCGAGCCGCCCTGGCGCGCCCGTGCGGAGGCCCGCGAGCGCGGCCGGTGTGCAGAGGACCGCGAGCCCGACCCCGCCGACCTCCACGACAGCGTGGTCGACGCCGACACGCAGGACGGTGCCCGCGACCGACGTGATCACCGGACCACCCCCGCGAGGGCACGCGCTTGTGCGGCGGCCAGGCGCGCCTGGGTGGGCCCCCGCCACAGGTGGCAGATCGCGAGCGCCAGCGCGTCGGCGGCGTCCGCGGGCTTCGGGGCCACCGCGAGCCCGAGGAGGCGGGTGACCATCATCGTGACCTGGGCCTTGTCGGCGCGGCCGTTGCCGGTCACGGCGGCCTTCACCTCGCTCGGGGTGTGCAGGGCGACCGGGATGCCCGCACGGGCGGCGACGACCAGCGCCACCGCCCCGGCCTGGGCGGTGCCCATGACCGTGCGCACGTTCTGCTGGCTGAAGACGCGCTCGACCGCCACGACGTCCGGCCGGTGGACCGCCACGGCCTCGGTGAACGCCTCGTCGAGCGCGAGCAGCCGCGCCCCGATGTCCGCGTCCGAGGGGGTACGGACCACGCCGACGGACACCATCCGGCAGCGGCCCCCGGGGCCCCCGTCGACCACCCCGACCCCGCACCGCGTCAGACCGGGATCGACGCCGAGCACCCGCACCTGCGACCTCCACGGTCTTCTCACCGAACACGTGTTCGACACGGTATCCGGCGAGCACCGCTCATCGGGGGTGCGACACGCCCGGACGGCCGTCGGCTCAGCGCTGGTCGTCCCGGGCGCCGGTGATCCGCGCCTGGTGGATGTCCTCGCTGTCCGCCCCGCCGAGGTCGCCCGTCGGAGTCCCGGCGAGGTCACCGCGGGCGGTGTCGCGGCCGACGCTGCGGTCGGTACCGTCGCCGCCCGGCGAGGTCTTCCCCAGGTCCTCGAGTTCCGGCACGACCTCGTCGCCGGGGACGGCGAACTCGTCCTCGCCGCCCGGCCCCACGGCCTCACCCCGCGGGGGCGTCACCTCGCCGCCCGGCCCCACGGCCCCACCCCGCGGGGGCGTCACCTCGCCGCGGTCCAGCGCCGTCGCGCCGGTCGCACCCGTCCCGCCGGACACCCCGGCGTCCTGCTCCCGCGCCGTGGCGGGGGTACGGCCCACCGGGCCCACGTCCGCGGCCGGCGCGCCGCCGGCCTGCCCCTCGGCGGCCTCCTCGGGCGCCGAGCCGCTCGGCTCGACCCCCCGGAACTTGCCCTGGTCCGGGTGCATCGCCTTGTCCTCCTCGCCGCGCGTCACCGCGTGCCCGTGTCCTCGGGGTCCACCGGCCGGCCGGCCGAGCCCTCACCGCTGTCGCCGATGCCGTTCCCGCCCGCGGTTCCCGTCGCGAGACCGGGCAGGCCCTCGCCGGTGCGCCGCTCCCCGTCCGCCGCCGACCCGGTCACGTCCCCGCCACCCGCGTCGTCGCGCGGCGACGCCGACGTGGCGCCCTCCGGGGCCGCCGCCTCCTCGCCCCGGTCGTCGCGCGGGTCGACGGACGCGGCCGCACGGGCGGGGTCCGTCGCGGTCGCCGACGCCTCGTCGCCTGCCGACTCGTCGGCCGCCCCGGTGGCGACCTCCTCGCCGACGCCGGTGGGTGCGCTGGTACGGGCCTGGTCGTGCATCCGGTTCCTCCCGGTGCTGGGGTACATCCGCCGCGTACCCCGCTCCCCGCGGTCTCACACACGACGACGGCCCCGGGTGGTCACCCGGGGCCGTCGGACGAGCGGCAGGTCAGCCGACCTTCTCCATCACGTCGTCGGACACGTCGAAGTTCGCGTACACGTTCTGCACGTCGTCGCAGTCCTCGAGCGCGTCGATGAGGCGGAAGACCTTGGGCGCGCTCTCCTCGTCCAGCTGGACGCTCATGCTCGGCATGAAGCTCGCCTCCGCCGAGTCGTAGTCGATCCCGGCGTCCTGGAGCGCGGAGCGGACCGCGACGAGGTCACCGGGCTCGCTGACGACCTCGAACGAGTCGCCGACGTCGTCGACCGCCTCCGCGCCCGCCTCGAGCACCGCCAGCAGCACGTCGTCCTCGGTCAGCTCGCCCTTGGGGACGATCACGACGCCCTTGCGGTTGAACAGGTACGACACGCTGCCCGGGTCCGCCATGTTGCCGCCGTTGCGGCTCATCGCCGTGCGGACCTCGCCCGCGGCACGGTTGCGGTTGTCGGTGAGGCACTCGATGAGCACCGCGACACCCGCGGGGCCGTAGCCCTCGTACGTGATCGTCTGCCAGTCGGCGCCACCGGATTCGAGGCCCGAGCCGCGCTTGACGGCGCGGTCGATGTTGTCATTCGGGACCGAGCTCTTCTTCGCCTTCTGGATGGCGTCGTACAGCGTCGGATTGCCCGCCGGGTCACCGCCACCGGTCCGGCAGGCCACCTCGATGTTCTTGATGAGCTTGGCGAACAGCTTGCCGCGCTTGGCGTCGATGCCGGCCTTCTTGTGCTTCGTGGTCGCCCACTTGGAGTGGCCGCTCATCTATGCCTCCTCGATCGCGTCTCGCCGGGCAGCGCGCACCATCTCCACGAAGAGGGCGTGCACCCGGGTGTCACCCGTCAGCTCCGGGTGGAAGCTGGTGGCGAGCAGGTTGCCCTGCCTCACGGCGACGATCCTACCGTCGGCGGGGCCCCCGGAGACGGTCGCGAGGACCTCGACCTCCCCGGATGCGCGCTCGACCCACGGCGCCCGGATGAACACCGCGTGCACGCCGCCGACGCCGGCGAAGTCCAGCTCGGCCTCGAACGAGTTCACCTGCCGGCCGAACGCGTTGCGCCGCACGGTGACGTCCAGGCCGCCGAACGACTCCTGGTCGGGACGCCCGTCGAGCACCTCGTCGGCGAGCAGGATCATGCCCGCGCAGGAGCCGTACACCGGCATCCCGCCCTTGATCCGGTCCCGGATCGGTTCGAGGAGCTCGAAGATCCGGGCGAGGCGCGAGATCGTCGTGGACTCGCCGCCCGGCACGACGAGCGCGTCGACGGACGCCAGCTCCTCCGGCCGGCGCACGGGCCGCGCGACGACCCCGCACTCGGCGAGGGCGGCGAGGTGCTCGCGGACGTCGCCCTGCAGCGCGAGGACGCCGACGACCGGTTCGGTCGGGGCCGTCACCAGCCGCGGCCGGCGTACCGCTGCTCGGCCGGCAGCGTGTCGACGTTGATGCCGACCATCGCCTCGCCGAGGCCACGGGAGACCTTCGCGATCACGTCGGGGTCGTCGTGGAACGTCGTCGCCTTGACGATCGCCTCGGCACGCTTCGCCGGGTCGCCGGACTTGAAGATGCCGGAGCCGACGAACACGCCCTCCGCGCCGAGCTGCATCATCATCGCGGCGTCCGCGGGGGTCGCGATGCCGCCGGCGGTGAAGAGGACGACGGGGAGCGTGCCGGTCCGGGCGATCTCGGCGACCAGCTCGTACGGGGCCTGCAGCTCCTTCGCGGCCACGAACAGCTCGGTCTCGTCCAGCGTGGTGAGCCGCTTGATCCCCGCCCGCAGCGCGCGCATGTGGCGGGTCGCCTCGACGACGTTGCCGGTGCCGGCCTCGCCCTTCGACCGGATCATGGCCGCGCCCTCGGCGATCCGGCGCAGGGCCTCACCGAGGTTGGTGGCACCGCAGACGAAGGGGACCGTGAACGCCCACTTGTCGATGTGGTGGGCCTCGTCCGCCGGGGTGAGGACCTCGGACTCGTCGATGTAGTCGACGCCGAGGCTCTGCAGCAGCTGGGCCTCCACGAAGTGCCCGATCCGAGCCTTCGCCATCACCGGGATCGACACGGCCTCCACGATGCCGTCGATCATGTCGGGGTCGGACATCCGCGCGACGCCGCCCTGGGCACGGATGTCGGCGGGGACCCGCTCGAGCGCCATGACGGCGACCGCACCGGCGTCCTCGGCGATCTTGGCCTGCTCCGGGGTGACGACGTCCATGATGACGCCGCCCTTGAGCATCTCCGCCATGCCGCGCTTCACGCGAGCGGTGCCCACCTCACCGGCGGGGTCTGCGGGGATCGGGGAAGACGGCGAGGACACGGCTGTTGCCTTTCGTCGAGATCGGGTACGCCCATCGTACTGCCGGGCCGGGGGTCTCCCGCCGAGAGTCGTGTCACGGCCCGGAACGGCCGGGCGGGGTGTCGTCGATGTCGAAGTACCGCGGCCACGGCCGCAGCGCCGACATCCGGAGCGCGCGGGGCAGCCGGCGGCGCCGCAGCGCGAGCGTGTCCCGCACCACGTCGTTGTGGATCTGGCGGGCGAGCGTCACGCGGCTGCTCGCGGCCGCCACGTCGGCGAGGACCGGCTCGGAGGCCGACCAGGGCAGATGGCGCAGCTCGCGGATCAGGTCGTTCTCGGCGAGCTCCCGGCCGTCGTCCCCCGCGTCCAGCGCCGCCTGCGCGGCGGCCCGGAGCATCTCGGCCCGCTCCCCCAGGACGCCCGCCCGGTCCCGGGCGAGTGCGGCCGCCGCGGCGGCGCGGCGCACGAGCTGGGCGTCCAGCGAGGCACGCGCGGCGGTGCAGCGGTCGTGCAGCCGGTCGAGGCGGGCCGCCGTCCAGCTCAGGTGGGCGGCGACGGCCAGCGCGACGAGGAGGCCGAGGACGAGGTACGTCACGGCGCCGGCAGCTCGAGCGTGTCGTCGCCGGTGACCTTGCCCGGAACGGCGGCCAGCACCATCGCGTACACCTCGAGCACACGCTGCGCGACGATCGGCCAGTCGTACGCCCGGACGGCGTCCGCGCCGACCGCGGCCAGCCGGGCACGTTCGGCGGGGTCGTCCAGCAGCCCGCGCAGCACCCTGGCGAGGTCGGCGGGGTCCCCCGTCCGGAACAGCGCCCCGGCCGTCCCGTCTGCCAGCACGCGGCGGAACGCGTCGAGGTCGCTCGCCGCGATCGGCGTTCCCGCGGCCATCGCCTCGGTCAGGATGATGCCGAAGGACTCCCCGCCGATGTTCGGCGCGACGTACACGTCGACGCTCCGCAGCATCCGGGCCTTGTCCTCCTCGGAGAGCATGCCGAGGAGGACGACGCGGTCGTGCAGTGCGGGGTCCAGCCCGTCCAGCGCCTCGTCCGGGTCGCCGGGGCCCGCGACGAGCAGCCGGAGACCCGGGCGCTCCGCCGCCAGCTGCCCGAACGCGTCCCGCAGCACGGCGAACCCCTTGCGGGACTCGGTGAACCGCCCGAGGAACCCGAGCGCGCCGCCCTCGCCGGGCCAGTCCGGGAGCGGCTCCGCCGACGCGAACCGCGCGACGGACACCCCGTTCGGGATCTCCACTCCCCCGCCCGCGAGGTGCTCCACCTGCACCCTCCGGGCGAGGGCGGACACGGCGATGCGGCCGGCGATCTTCTCCAGGACCGGCTGGAGCACCCCCTCCACCGCCGCGAGCGCGCGGCTGCGCGGCGTCGCCGTGTGGAAGGTCGCCACCAGCGGCCCCCGCGCCGCCAGGCACGCGAGGAACGACAGGCTCGGCGCGAACGGCTCGTGCACGTGCAGCACGTCGAAGTGCCCGTCCCGGAGCCAGCGCCGCACCCGGGCGGCGGAGACCGGCCCGAGCGCCACGCGGGCGACCGACCCGTTGTACGGCACCGGGACCGCGCGACCGGCCGCCACGACGTAGGGCGGCAGCGCGGTCTCGTCGTCGGCGGGCGCGAGGACGCTGACGGAGTGCCCGAGCCCGATCAGCGCCTCGGCGAGGTCCCGGACGTGCGCCTGGACGCCCCCCGGGATGTCGAAGGAGTACGGACAGACGAGGCCGATCCTCATGGGTCGATCCTCATGGGCCGATCCTCATCCGTCGATCCACATCCGCTGCAGCATGTGCCAGTCCTGCGGGTGGGCGGCGATGCCCTCGCCGAGGGTGTCGGCGACGGCCTGGGTCATCGTGGGGACGTCCGTCGCCGGGATCGGCCCGACGATCGACGCCCGGGTGTACGGCCCGTCGTACCAGATATTCGCCACCAGCAGGGCAGCCCCGGTGCGCAGCGACAACAGCGCCGGGCCACCGGGCATCCGGGTACGGGCCCCGAAGAACGACACCTCGATCCCGCGCCGCGACAGGTCCCGGTCGGCGAGCAGGCAGACGAGCCCGCCGGTGCGCAGACGCTCCTCGAGCGCGGCGAGCGGCTGCTGCCGTCCGCCGGTGAGCGGCAGGACCGAGATGCCGATCGACTCCCGGTACGCGACGAACCGGTCGTAGAGGCTCTCCGGCTTCAGCCGCTCGGCGACGGTGGTCACGGGCCGGCCCGTGTACGCGGCCCAGGCCCCCGCGTGGTCCCAGTTCCCGGAGTGGCTCAGCGCGACGACCACGCCACGCCCCTCGGCGAGGGACGCGTCCAGCAGGTCCGCCCCGTCGATCCGGAACGTGTCCACGACCTCGTCCCGGGACACGGCCGGCAGCCGGAACGCCTCCAGCCAGTACCGGGCGTACGACCGGAGCGCGTCCCGCAGGAGCGCGTCGAGGTCGGCCTCGGACGTCTCCGGCCCGACGACGCGGCGGAGGTTCTCCCGGAGACGGCGGGTCCCCGGACCGGCCCGCCGCGCGGCGAGGTCGGCGCCGCGGCGGAACACCGGCCGCACCACCCGCGCGGGCAGGCCGCGTACGAGGCGCCAGCCCGCCGCGTACCCGGAGTCCGCGACCCGCTCGACCAGGCTCACCCGGCGGCCTGCCGGCGGACGGCGTGGAAGCGCTGGCCGATCGTGACGGCGCACAGGACGGCGAGCACCCACAGTGAGACGTCGAGCGCGTACGGGACGCCCACCACGGAGAGCAGGGCACCGGCGCCCACGACGAGGAGCCGCTCGGTGCGCTCGGCGATACCGACGTTGCAGGTGAACCCGAGACCCTCGGCGCGCGCCTTCACGTACGAGACGGTGAACGCGCCGACCAGGCACAGCAGTGCGGCGACGGCGGAGGCGTGCCGGCCCGAGGTGGCGAGCCAGTACGCCACCGACCCGAACACGGCACCGTCCGCGATCCGGTCCATCGTGGAGTCCAGCAGCGCGCCCCAGCGCGAGCCGCCGCCACGGGCCCGGGCGACCGCGCCGTCGAGCATGTCGGTCAGCACGAGAGCCGTCACGACCACCATCCCGGCGAGGAGCTGGCCCCGGGGGACGAACCAGAGCGCACCGGCCACGACACCGATGGTGCCGACGACCGTGATGACGTCGGGGCTCACCCCCGTCCGGGCGAGAGAGCGGCCGATCGGGTCGAGCACGACCGAGATCCGGGCGCGCGCGAGCACGTTGAGCATGACCGTCCGTTCGGCAAGTGCCGGGGTGCCTCCCGGCCGGGTGGGGGATCGCTGACACGATAGCGGCCGGTACGGCGGGACCGGGCTCCGGTCCCGCCGGGGCTTGTCTCTCCCTCCGCTCGGGGTGTGGGATCGGTCACAGGGTTCGGCCGGCGACGCGGTGGGAGGCACGGACATGGCGGGCAGGAGCACGGAGAACGCCGCGGGTTCCGCGGGCCTGGCAGGTGATGACCCGGCTGCCGTACGCAACGTCGTGCTGGTGGGTCACTCGGGAGCCGGCAAGACCACCCTGGTGGAGGCCCTCCTCGCGGCCACCGGCGCCATCCCGCGGGCCGGGCGCGTCACCGAGGGCACGACGGTCGGTGACCACGACCCCGCCGCCGTGAAGCAGCAGCGGTCCGTGTCCCTCTCGCTCGCGCCGGTCGTGGTGGACGGTGTGAAGGTCAACCTCCTCGACACCCCGGGCTACGCCGACTTCGTGGGCGAGCTCCGCGCCGGGCTCCGCGCTGCGGACGCCGCGCTGTTCGTGGTGTCGGCAGTGGACGGTGTCGACGCGTCCACCGTCGCCCTGTGGGAGGAGTGCGCCGCCGTCGGGATGCCCCGCGCCGTCGTGGTCACGCGGCTCGACCACGCCCGCGCGGACTTCGACGAGGCGGTGGCGATCTGCCAGCGCGTGTTCGGTGAGGGCGTGCTGCCGCTGTACCTCCCGATGCACGGCGACGACGGCGAGGTCGCCGGGCTGATCGGCCTGCTGACCCAGCGTGTGTACGACCACTCCGGCGGGGCGCTCACGCCGGAGATCCGCGAGCCCGACCCCGAGCACCTGCCGCTGATCGAGAACGCCCGCGCGAGCCTCATCGAGGGGATCATCGCCGAGAGCGAGGACGAGACCCTGATGGACCGGTACCTCGGGGGCGAGGAGATCGACCCCAAGGTGCTCGTCGAGGACCTCGAGACCGCCGTCGAGCGCGGCACGTTCTACCCCGTCCTGCCGGTCGGCGCGACGACCGGCGTCGGGATCACCGCGCTGCTCGAGGGGCTCGTCAGCGCGTTCCCGTCCCCGCTGCACCACCACGTGCCCGCGGTCACCCGCCCCGACGGCTCCCCGCACGACCCGCTCGCCGTGGACCCGGCCGGCCCGCTCGTCGCGGAGGTCGTCAAGACCAGCGTCGACAGCTACGTGGGCCGGGTGTCGCTGGTCCGGGTGTTCTCCGGCACGCTCCACCCCGAGCAGCCGATCCACGTGTCGGGCCACGGCATGGGCGAGCGCGGCCACGACGACCACGACGCCGACGAGCGGGTGACGCACATCTACTCGCCGCTCGGCGCGACGCTCCGCGAGGTCCCCCACTGCGTGGCCGGGGACCTCTGCGCGCTGACGAAGCTCACCACCGCCGAGACCGGGGACACGATCTCGGACCGGGAGAACCCGCTGCTGATCGCGCCGTGGGAGATGCCGGAGCCGCTGCTGCCGGTCGCCGTCGTCGCGAAGACCCGCAGCGACGAGGACGCCCTCGCGAAGAACCTCGGCCGCCTCGTGGCCGGCGACCCCACCCTGCGGCTCGAGCGGAACCCCGACACCCACCAGCTGGTGCTCTGGTGCATGGGCGAGGCGCACGCCGACGTCGTGCTCGACCGGCTGCGCTCCGGCGGCGCGGACGTCGACACGGAGCCGGTGAAGGTGTCGCTGCGGGAGACGTTCGCCGGCCCGGCCCGCGGCCACGGCCGCCACGTCAAGCAGTCCGGCGGGCACGGCCAGTACGCCGTCTGCGACATCGAGGTCGAGCCGCTGCCGGTCGGCGGCGGCTTCGAGTTCGTGGACAAGATCGTCGGCGGCGCGGTCCCCAACCAGTTCATCCCGAGCGTCGAGAAGGGTGTCCGCGCGCAGATGGAGCGGGGCGTCGCCTCCGGCAACCCGCTGGTCGACCTCCGGGTGACCCTGGTGGACGGCAAGGCCCACTCGGTCGACTCCTCCGACGCCGCCTTCCAGACGGCGGGCGCGCTGGCGCTGCGCGAGGCCGCCGCCGCCGGGCACGTGTCGCTGCTCGAGCCGGTGGACGAGGTCGAGATCCGGGTGCCGGACACCTACGTCGGCCCGGTGATGAGCGACCTCTCCGGGCGCCGGGGGCGGGTGCTCGGCACCGAGCCGGTCGAGGGCGAGCGCACGCGCGTGCGGGCGGAGGTGCCGGCGACGGAACTCGTGCGGTACGCCGTCGACCTGCGGTCGCTCACGTCCGGCACGGCGACGTTCCGGCGCGCGTTCGTGCGGTTCGAGCCGATGCCGCAGCACCTCGTCGCCGCGGCGGTCAAGCCGAGCGGCTGATCAGTCCGCCGTCACCGCGGACCATGCCTCGGCGAGGCGCTCCCGGGTGTCGGTGAGCAGCTGCGGCAGGACCTTGGTGCGGCCGACGACCGGCATGAAGTTCGTGTCGCCGCCCCACCGGGGCACCACGTGCTGGTGCAGGTGCGCCGCGATGCCCGCCCCGGCGACCGCACCCTGGTTCATGCCGATGTTGAAGCCGTGCGCGCCGCTCGCGTGCCGTACCGCCCGCATCGCGGTCTGCGTGTACTCCGCGAGCTCGGTGGTCTCGCCGGGCGTGAGGTCCGTGTAGTCGGCGACGTGCCGGTACGGCAGCACCATGAGGTGGCCCGGGTTGTACGGGTACAGGTTCAGCACCGCGTACACCGCCTCGCCGCGCGCGACGACGAGCCCCTCGGCGTCCGGCAGGCCGGGCACGACGCAGAACGGGCAGTCGTCGTCGCCCGGGCCGGGACCGGCCACATAGGACAGCCGGTGCGGGGTCCACAGCCGGTCGAAACCGTCCCGCAGGCCCGCCTCGCCCGGCATGTCCGCGCCGCTCACGGTCACACCTGGGCGCGGGTGCGGACCGCCTCGACGATCTCCGCCACCGCGTCGGCCACGGGGACACCGTTCTTCTGCTCACCGGTGCGGTACCGGAAGCTCACGGCACCCTTGCCCGCGTCCTCGTCGCCCGCGATGAGCATGTACGGCACCTTCTGCTTCTGCGCCGTGCGGATCTTCTTCTGCATGCGATCGTCGGAGGAGTCCACCTCCACCCGGATCCCGTGCTCCTTCAGCTGCGCGGCGACGTCCTCCAGGTACGGCACGTGCTCGTCGGTGATCGGGATGGCGACGACCTGCACGGGCGCGAGCCAGGGGGGGAACGCGCCGGCGTAGTGCTCGGTCAGCACGCCGAAGAACCGCTCGATCGAGCCGAACAACGCACGGTGGATCATCACCGGCCGCTGCCGGGTGCCGTCCGCGGCCTGGTACTCCAGCCCGAACCGCTCCGGCAGGTTGAGGTCCACCTGGATCGTCGACATCTGCCAGGTCCGGCCGATGGCGTCCTTGGCCTGCACCGAGATCTTCGGGCCGTAGAACGCCGCGCCGCCCGGGTCCGGGACCAGGTCGAGCCCCGACTCCTCCGCGGCGCTGCGCAGCGCCTCGGTGGCCGTCTCCCAGTTCTCGTCGCTGCCGATCGACTTCTCCGGGTCGCGGGTCGACAGCTCCAGGTAGAAGTCCTCGAGCCCGTAGTCCCGCAGCAGGTCGAGCACGAACCGGAGCAGGCTCTTGAGCTCGTCGGCCATCTGCTCGCGGGTGGTGTAGATGTGCGCGTCGTCCTGCGTCATGCCCCGCACGCGGGTGAGGCCGTGCACCACGCCGGACTTCTCGTACCGGTACACGGTGCCGAACTCGAACAGCCGCAGCGGCAGCTCGCGGTACGACCGGCCCCGGCTGCGGTAGATCAGATTGTGGAACGGGCAGTTCATCGGCTTGAGGTAGTAGTCCTGCCCCTGCCGCCGGATGTTGCCGTCGGCGTCCCGC